>CAZUZS010000069.1:19251-26892 GCA_964624795.1 uncultured Calditrichaceae bacterium | reverse complement strand
GTAATATTCCGGATCATGATAATCCCCCTAAAGATTGTATTTTTTTGCTTTGTTTCTCAAAGTTCGTAGCGAAAAGCCAAGCTGTCGGGCAGCGCGCGTCTTATTCCCATCATGCTCTTCCAGCACCTGGCGCAGGATTTCTCTCTCGCAGGCTTCCAGGCGTTCCCGAAAGCCCAGATCCCGATTGTCCTTTAGCACTTCCGGCACATTTCCACCACCGCGATTGTTCTGTAAATAGCCCGGTAGGTCCGTTTTTTCAATGATGGTGGAATCCGTCATGACAATTGCATTTTCGACGGCATTTTCGAGCTCGCGCACATTCCCGGGCCAGTTGTATGCCCAGAGCAGATCCTTTGCCTCTTGGGTAATCCCCTCAATCTTACGATTGTTCTTCATCGCATATTTCTCAAGAAAATGATCCAACAGCGGACCAATGTCTTCAGGGCGCTCCCGAAGCGGCGGAATAAATATGGAGATCACATTTAAGCGGTAATAAAGATCCTCACGAAATCTGCCATCCGCCATAACCTTTTCCAGGTTGGAGTTGGTTGCAGCGATTAATCGCACATCCGAAGTAATATTCTCAATGCCCCCAACCCTGGAAAAAGACCTATCCTGAAGGACTCGCAGCAGTTTGGCCTGCACACTCTGGGGAAGTTCGCCAATTTCGTCCAGGAAAAGGGAACCCTGATGGGCAACTTCGAATTTTCCTTTTTTGCTCTTGTAGGCACCGGTAAATGCGCCCCGCTCATGCCCAAACAACTCGCTTTCCAGCAAGGTTTCCGGAATGGAGGCACAGTTGATTTCCACCAACGGTTTTTCGCGTCGCGCACTTTGAAAATGAATAGCACGGGCAATCAGTTCTTTTCCTGTACCGCTCTCGCCGCGGATAAGGACAGTCGCGTCAGTTGCAGCTACTTTCTGGATTTTGTTGAACACCTCCTGCATCCTGCCACTCACGCCAATAATGTTCTCAAAACTATAGGTCTGTTTCAGTTTATCTTTGAGGTCGATATTCTCCGAAATCAACTGCTGTTCTTTTAATGCCCGGCGAATTACAATAAGCAGCTCGTCCAGGTCGATCGGTTTTGTCAGATAATCGTAAATTCCCAACTTCATTGCATCGACCGCATGTTTTACGGAACCGAATGCTGTCATCATAATGATCTTTATTTCGGGTGTTTGCTGAATGATCTCTTTGGAAACCTCTAATCCGTCTTTGTCCGGGAGAAGGTAATCGATCAGCACCAGGTTGAAACTGCCGCCCCTGATTTCCTGCAGCGCTTCCCTGCCGTTCTTTGTCTTCATTACCTGAAATTTTTCCTGTTCCAGGATCTCACCCAATCCTTCCAGGGTATTCAGATCATCTTCAACAAGCAAGATTTTATCATTCATAAGTCCGGACTCCGCATTCAGCATTCACATGCTTTATAAATTATCCATTTATTGACAACTTATCAAGTAAGTTTATCTGCAAAATCAAATATTTCTATCTGGTTAGACACCCGCGGCCGCTATATCAATCCATGAAATTACGCCTGGTTGTTTTCCAACGGCAAATCGATAATCACCGTTGCTCCCTTTCCTTCGCTACTTTCTATGCGGATTTCTCCCTTGTGACCCTCGACAATTTGTTTGGCAATCGCCAGACCAAGACCAGTTCCCGTCTTTTTTGTCGTGTAATAAAATTCGAATATTTCGTTTATTTTTTGAAGCGGGATGCCCTCCCCGGTGTCCTTGAATTCCAAACGGATAATTCGGCAAGGCCGGCCTTCGTCTTTTTCGATGCTTGCCACCAAACTGGTGACAACCAGATCGCCGCCGTTCGGCATAGCTTCAAATGCATTGGAGAGGATATTGTGGAATACTTGTTTTAGCTGGTTGTGATCGAACATACCCGGGGCATTTTCATCGGTGTACTGCCGCACAAGACGAATATTGCCGCTCTTCGCTCGTGCTTCCTGAATAATAAGAACTTCTTCCAGAATTTGGTGAATGTCGGTGCGGATCAGGTTCAATTCCGGAGGGCGGGTAATCGCCAGAAAATTGGAAACCAGGCTGTTCATACGGCTTATTTCTGACGATATGATGTTGAGATATTTTATTTTCTTGTCCGGCGGAGAATCAGTCTGAGCAATCAGTCGCCTCAGAATCTGCATATTAATATTCATTGCATTTAGCGGATTCCGGATTTCATGGCTGACTAGCGAAGCAAAACGGCTCAGGGCAGCCAGTCTTTCCATCCGGCGAAGTTTCTTTTGATTTTTATCCAGCGATTCCGCCATATTGTTAAATTCGTGCGCCAACTCGGCAAGCTCATCCTGGCGTTTGAGCGGTATTTTGTGAGACAGGTTCCCGTTGGCGTATTCACGCACACCTTTCACCAAATCCCCCAATGGATTGGTAATTCGTTTCACCCCGGCGACCGCTAAGCCCAGCGCAAGTAAAGTGGTTAACAGCACTAATACCATCACGCGCTCCCGCATTTGGCGAGCCAGCTCAAAAGCTTCCGCTTCTGATTGCTGAATAATAATTCCCCAATTTAATTCGGGTATCGGCGCAAATGCGGCGACCATACGGGTCCCTTCATTCTCAAATCGGGTGATACCTTCCCGGCCGTTTATCAAATCGTGGAAGAATGAGTACCCGGCGTAAGACTCCTTTTTTAACACCCGTTGTTTCTCGGGGTGGGCAATCACCGATCCATCGGAGCTGATGAGGAAGGCATTCCCTGTCCGCCCAATAGTAATATTGTCAACCAGTTCCCAGATTGTTTTCAGATCAATCTCGCCTACCAGCACTCCCTCCACCAGGTTGTACTTCCGGATGGGCAATGCAATGAGCATAACCGGAAAACGGGAAGGGGTAAAATATACCGGGGAGAAAAATACTTCCCCGCCAATTGCGATTTTAAAAAATGTTTCTTTATTGTAGTCCTTCAGCTCCTCTCCGAAACTCGTCGTCACAACCGCCACACCGCTTTGATCAAGGACAAAAATCCTGCGAAAAATTGCATTCCCTGCCTTAATCTTATTGATGACACGGCTTTGCGTGAAACGTTCCATCTCGAGGATATCGCGCGTCTGTACCAGCGTATTTAAAATAGTCAAAGGCTCCTTGATAAACAGCGAAATTTCATTGCTGGCGCGGCGCGCGGTTTCCATATTGCGCTGATAAAGATATTCCTGAACAGTACCCTGGGTAAGGCTGATGAGAATCAGGCTGACAATAATGATTGGTAAAACTCCCAGCCCTACATAATTTAATACCATCCGCCGGTAGATTCTTCGCGTCATATAGCGCCGGATCAGGCGCTTCAGAATTTTCCAACGAATGCCGAAACGTAAAATCTTGCTCATCCTACCAGACCGGATATTTTTGTAATGCCTTCGGCACAAACCAATTTTCGAAAGGGTTCAGCCGGTGATAAAATGTCCTTCCGCTGCTGTAGGTAACCCGGATGTTTTGAAAGCGGTTTTTTATCGCGTAAATGATCTTGTCATCAAAATAGATGAAGGCTACCGGGGCATCCTGGTACAGTGCAATTTCCATCCGTTGGACCGTTTTGTCCCGCAGCGTCCGATTTATCTCGCTGCCCTCGAAAAGCCTGTCCAGAGTTGGATTGCTGTAGTTGACATTAGCCGAATTCTTTCGCAGGATATCTTGATAGAATGATTTTGCCGCAGTGAACAGGTCATCTTCATAATAACTAAAGCTACTGATGGCCGCACTGAATTGATTCCGGTCGATCAGTTGTTGTTTTTCGTAAAAATTAACCGGTTTGGGGCGCACATTAATGCCCAGCTCTGACAGATGTATCTTAATGGCCCTGGCGATACTTTCTTCAAGGTGCGAATTCTGTTCAAATAACAATTCAAAGCCAAGTTCCTTGGAATCCTTCTGCAAAATCCCCCGTGATCGCTCGATTTGCCATCCATTGTTTTTCAGGATTTGCATGCTAATCTCCGGCTGATAACTTTCGCCCATCAACTGTTTGAAAAATTGAGGATTGGTATAATCCACGAATGAGTAAGCAATGTGTCCGTTTTGGTCAACTAACCGGGCAATAATTTCGTTAGGATTGACAGCACCGCGGATTGCAACTCTTAGCTTAAGATTCTGAAAAGGGAATCGGTTAATATTAAAAAGAAGATAATAGACCTTTTTCTCCGGGCGGGGAGTCGTAAAGATTTTTATGTCGTTCTTTAAAATCTGGTGAACCCGCTGGGCGGTGATGCGGTCCTTGATTTCAATCAGATCGATATTTCCCTGGATGAAATCATCCACCATCTGCTGCTCATCATCAAAGAATTTGTAGGAAATTTGATTTAGAAATGGACGGCCAAATACATAGTGCGGATGAGAAACCAGGTCGATTTCATCATGTTTGCTGCGGGAATACCGAAAGGGGCCGTAACCCAGTGGCTGGACAGATTCAAATTCGTCGTAGCCGGTTTGCATTATTGCCTTGTAATAATTCTCCGATAATATAGGAATATCAGAAAATTTTTCATCAAAACTTTTGTCCTTCTGCTTTAAAATGAAGCGAACCTCCAGATCACCGCCTACCTCAATCGCCTTGATATTTGAAAAATCGATCTGGTGGTTCAAAATGTGCCCGCCCCACCGCTTCAGCAATTCAAATGTGAAACGAACATCACTGTTGCGGAGTGGTATTCCGTTCTGGTAATTGATATTCCGTTTGATCACGTAACTCCAGATCAACCCCTGCGATTTTCCCGATTCCGGATACCTGATGACGTCCACCAGCGCAGGCGACTGGCTAAACCGATTGGGCTGCTGGATAAGTCCGCTTCCAAAAATCAAACGCGCAATCTGCTCCTCCGCTGCATTATTTATTCGGAATGGGTCGATGCTGGATGGCGGTGAGCCCACATATCCAATAATCAGATGATCGCCAAAGGCTTCTGAAGGCGGAGAATTGTTCTGTGCGATTAGTAATTTGAAAGTAAAAAACAGGATTAGGATAAAGCCAAATATGTTCCGCAATGTCAAATCCGGATCCTCAATTAAAGACACTAAAGTTTAATAAATAAAAAATTTAAAATCAATTTCTTAAAAAGCAAGCGACATCCCTCATATTGATGCTCTCCCCAATACCCTGGAATTCAAGTCCTGAATAATTTCCGGAGATGGAAAATCAGAGGATATTCTTCTCCGCTATCCAAGAGGTGAACTGCAGACAAAATTTTAAGAACCGCACCAAAAGGACTTGCTGCTTTTTAAGAAAACTCAATACTAATTTTTTTCACTTTTATAAACTACTCTTTAAATCCCCATCTTCGAAATAAGTCGATTCGGCAACCCGATCAACGGTTTAGATTCTGCTTCTTGGTACCAGACCTATGTTTCGCAAATTTGATTCATGCCCTTTTTGCCGCCCTCGCTGGCTTACTGCTATCTCATAGTTTGTCCGCGTCCGAATCTACGCCGTGTTCTTCCGCCTTTCGCTGCGCCCCTTCTGAAAGGCGATCGCCAGATATCTATCATCGCCGAAAACAGGCATCGCAGCTTCCGGCACAAAATATATCGGATTCTATTATCTGTAATATCTTCTTTCAATTTTTAAAATCCGACTAAAACTTCAACGCACGAAATCGAATTTGGATCGAACCGGAACGCAATCCTATTTCATCATCTCGTTGTCCGAGAACTGCCAATCCTAATTACGGCAAGAAATCGAAACAGGCAGTCATCTTCCGGTCAATTCGGCACGCCCGGTCGGCTACAATCCTCTGCCGAATCAGGTTTCGAAACCAAACAATTGAAGCTTCGGTTATTAATTAACCTCCAATCAACTTCGGAGACCGCCTGGAAAACTTATTAGTGCATGAGGCGTTGGATAGAATGAAGTGGGAAAGGAGGGCCTTGCCCCTCTTGCTTTTACTGGTAAAATATCATATATTTACCGGCTTAATTTTTAACATAGATAAAAATGGAAGCCAGCAGAATGCCAGACAAAACAACAGAAATTCATCTTAAGAACTTAGGTGATGAGCCCGTGTTTCGCATTGGGGTGGTTGAAGCACAAGAACACATAGATTTTAGGGTTCTTGGGGAATTTTCCATCCTTGATTCCTCCGATAACGTTATATTTACAGGTTTAAATTCCAGTTTAAAATGGCGCGTCAAAATTAAGGAAAGCAGGGCCGGAAGCGAGAGATATCATCTTATTTTATACGAAACCTTTAATTCCAGCCGCATCGAGCAGAAACTAAAGATCGCAAAAGAATACGATCCGGAAACGCAAGTGGAAGTACTGGGCGGGGATATTTATCTAAATGAAAGAAAAATCAACAACAACACCAAGTACGTTTTGGTCTCCGGAGACTATAAAACGGAATTGGAGGCCAGGAAGAATTTCAAGCGATTCCAGCCTGAATTCAATCCGAGCGTTATGAAAGAGACTGTGCGGCAGCCGCGTGGAGTCCTGGAATTTTTCGATGCCGAATACGATAAATCTGCGGAGGCAAAAAACTCGTTAAAGGTTGTGCCGGCTGATATGAACAGCAAAATACGTCTCTACAATATCCGAAGCTATGATGAGATACTGCAGAAGGAGCGGCTGGAAGAACGCGTCTATAATGGGGCAATCGAATTCAGAATTGATAATCGCGGCAAAGTAATGGCAATAAGCGAATTGCCACTCGAATCCTATATAAAAAGGGTTATCTTCTCTGAGATCGGAACAGACCTTCCGGTGGAGTTCAGCAAAAGCCTCGCCATTGTATCGCGAAGCGAGGTATTGGCGCGTGTGGAACACAAACACCTGGGAGATCCCTTCGATCTGTGCGACTGGGGCCATTGCCTGCGATATTATGGAAAGGATTTCGATGATCCCAATATTGAGCAGGCCGTGGAAGAAACCCGCGGTCAGGTAATTTTGTCCGACCACAATAATATTTGTGATACATATTTTAACCTCATTTGCGGAGGGCACACCGAGGATGCCACCGGCGTGTGGGAGATGGATGAAGCACCCCAGTTCCACGGCAAATACGACTGGAAGGAAATTCCAAAAGATTTCACCACCCTGCAGGATGAGGGTATGGTTAGGAGATGGATCGTGTCCCGTCCGGATGCGTGGTGCAATCTCCGTGGAAGGTCTGTTCCCGGCTCATTGGAGCAGTATAAAAAATATTTCCGGTGGGAAGTCGATTATACACGGAAAGACCTTGAAAATATTATTCGCCGAAAAACAGGGGAAGACATTGGTGACCTGTTCGATATCGTACCGCTTCGGCGGGGACGTTCCGGACGCCTTAAGGAAATTGAGCTGATCGGAAGTCTGAAAAATTATCGAATAACGGGCGAGTTGAATATTCGTGAGTCGCTAGCCTACGATTACCTGGAAAGCTCCTGTTTTGTGGTGGAAAAGGAGTTGGATAATATCGGTACGCCGATTTCGTTCACCCTGGTTGGGGCCGGGCAGGGTCATGGCGTAGGGATGTGTAAAACAGGTGCGGCGGTTATGGCGCTGGAAGGCTACAAATCCCAGGAAATTTTGAATCACTATTTTGAAAATTGTGAAATTCGATCCATTTACAGCTTGAAAATGGACTGAAAATTTTTCTCTGTATATTATTCAAAGAGGGAATGTCCGCATTCCCTTTTTTATTG
>CAZUZS010000069.1:0-19151 GCA_964624795.1 uncultured Calditrichaceae bacterium | reverse complement strand
AGACAAAAAAATTAATGCCAGAAGGAAATTTGACATGATCGACGTAATAGAAGAACGCATAAATGAGATGAAGGACACCTTGGAAAGTCTGCGGGGGTATCTTTGACATAGATAAGAAACAGGAGGAGATTGCTGCCCTGGAAAAGGAGGCGAACGCTCCCGATTTTTGGGACAACCCGGAGGAAGCGCAATCTGTTCTTAAAATTCTGAGCGATAAGAAAGAGGTGGTCGATGAATGGAGCAAATACTCCAGGGAAAAAGAAGACCTGTCGCTCCTGCTTGAGCTCAGCGAGGAGGAGAATTCCCAGGAGACCCTGAAGGAGTTGGACACGGAGAGCCGGAAGCTGCTGGAGCAAATTCACGCGCTGGAGCTTCGCGGACTTCTCTCAGCCAAAGAGGACAGCAAAAACGCCATCCTCACCATTCATCCCGGCGCAGGCGGCACCGAGTCGCAGGATTGGGCCCAAATGTTGATGCGCATGTATTTGCGCTGGGCGGACACCCATGATTTCAAGACCGAGGTGCTCGATCTGCTGCCCGGCGAGGAAGCCGGAATCAAAAGCGTCACGATTGAAATTACAGGGAGATACGCTTTCGGCTATCTGAAGGCGGAGAGCGGTGTTCATCGCCTGGTGCGAATTTCACCCTTCGACGCCAGCGGCAGAAGGCATACTTCGTTCGCTTCGGTATTTGCGGTACCGGAAGTTGACGAGGACATTGAGATTGAGATCAACCCGAATGATCTTCGCATCGACACCTATCGCGCCAGCGGGGCCGGCGGTCAACATGTCAATCGCACCGATTCCGCGGTGCGGATCACACATCTTCCGACCAACATTGTGGTAACCTGCCAGAACGAGCGTTCACAATATAAAAATAAGGCAAACGCCATGAAAATTCTGAAGGCGCGCCTTTACAAGAAAAAGCTTGAGGAAGAGGAAGCAAAAAAGCGGGAAATGGAAGATACAAAAACCGGAATCAGTTGGGGAAACCAGATCAGATCTTACGTTTTCCATCCTTACAATATGGTGAAGGATCACCGCACCGATCATGAAACCGGAAATATTCAGCGTGTAATGGACGGAGATCTGGACGACTTCATTCATGCCTACTTGCTTAAAGCGCCTGCCATTGGCTGATGGAGAACCCGCCGCTGTGCATACGCCGTACGTTTGCACAGCGAATCCAATTCGTGCCCGGGAACCTGTAATCGAAGTACTCCGGTGCACGGCATTGTATTACCTCATGGAAGCCGCCTGATTTTTTTCATGAATCCGAATGCTGCCGTTGGTTGTATGAAATTCCACCAGCGGGCCACCGCCGTTGACACTTCCCGAAATGCTCTTGGAATTAAATTTTCCCTTAACCTGCAGCGGGAAATCCGTGCTGATCGATCCATTCGTTGTTTGTGCCTGTACATTACATTTCGCATCTGACGGCAGATATACCGAGATACTCCCGTTTGTGGTAAAAAATTGCATTTCATGATCAGGACTCATACTATCGAGCTCTGCGCTGATACCACCATTGGTCGTATGCGCATCTATATCCCCCATTATATTCTCCGCGCCGATTTTACCATTGGTGGTTTTGAGCACAATTTGCCCGGAAACAGAGGTTGCATTCACTGAGCCGTTTGTAGATTTTAAAACCAGATCCGACTTATAGGGAACATACATTTTGTAGCTTACCGAGACTGAAACACCGTCCCCAAAAAGCCAGTCGAACAGCCCGCCGTTCGTCTGGTGCGGCAAGCGGGTTTCAATCACAATTTCCTTTTCTGTCTGGGAAATATCAATATTTACTTCCTCCATCAATTGATCGGCTCTTTTTTGGCTGGAAGCCTTGACCTTTTTCGTAGCCTCAATCATTACCATATCCTTGTCCCACCCTTCAACCTCAATGCTCCCGTTCGTATTCTGAAGATGAACCGATCCGCCAGGTAAGAAGTCAATCTTCTTACTGAAAGTTTCCTCAAATGACGAAGCAAAAAGAGATTGCGACGCAAACGTGGCAATTATCAACAAAATGGCAATTCCAAGCGATTGATTCTTCATTTTAATCTCCTCTATGATTGTCCAGGTTAATAAACTCACCATTGAGCACCGATTAACCAAACAGCGCCATCATTTCCAGGCTGCTACTCTTCTTTTTGATACAGTGTGATGCCATAATGAAACGGATCATCGGGCGGATCATCGTTCCAATCGCCAAAACCGTGCGAATCGTCTGTGCGGAAAAACAGGAGGTAGTCTCCCGCCGGGAGCGAGATCGTCGCATCGATTTTCCGGTTTTTTCGCGCACCGCCCGCCCAGCGTGTTTCATCATAGCGCATTTTCCATACCGTTTCACCGCTTTCGGCATCTTCAATCCAGCCGTAATCATACATTTCATCCCAGTCGCCCTCCCCGACAGCGTAAATCCGGATTCTCGTCTTGGCCGGCAGGTCGAATCTTTTCTGAATCTCTCGGCTATCCCGCACTTCCACAATTTGGGCAAGAACATTCTCGTCGAAGCTCTTCTTATCTATGGTTTGAATGCGCTCACCGGCATACGAGGGATCGGCGGGGTACACCGTAATTCCCCAACTGGATGGATTGTAAGGTCGCGGACTGTTCCATTCCGCATAGCTGTGAGAATTGTCGGTCACGTAATAGACCATGTAAGACCCAGCCGGCAAATTGATGACCTCATCAATCAGGCGATTTTTATCCGCACCGCCGGCGTTTCTGGTTCGATCATAATCCATCTGCCACACTTTTTCGCCGGTGTCCATGTTCACAATCCAACCATAATCGAACATGCTGCCGTCTCTCCCCTCACCCAGGGCATAAATCCGCACCTGCATTGGCCGGGATAATTTAAATCCCTGGTTAACCGCCTGATTGTCTCCCAGCCTGGTCATTTCAACGATTGGCTTTACCTTGAGCTCCGGCATTTTTTCGATGCTCCCGGGATCGTACTCCCCTTTAACACCTGTTATGGTGATGCCATAAAAATCGGGATCGTACGGTGGATTGGAATTCC
The DNA here is from genome assembly GCA_964624795.1 of uncultured Calditrichaceae bacterium. Classification (GTDB taxonomy): domain Bacteria; phylum Calditrichota; class Calditrichia; order RBG-13-44-9; family RBG-13-44-9; genus CAZUZS01. The sequence goes on along the minus strand of CAZUZS010000069.1, from coordinate 16,124 downwards.
ATTCCGCTGGCGAATGCGAATCGTCCATCACAAAATAGATCCAGTAATCTCCGGGCTGAAGGGTAATGGTTTCCCTCCACACCTGGTTTTTGGATGCTCCACCAGCGTACTCACCTTTGTCCGGCAACGTCTCCCAAACTTTATCCGAATTGGCTGCGTTTACAATCCAGCCATAATCAAAAGCTGCTCCCTTGAAAACCTCACCAATAGCATAAATTTGAAAAGTGCCGGGTTCCTTCAAGCGAAATCCTTCTTTGCGATAATCGGAGTCGTGAAGATTAGTTATGGAGACAACTGCCTGGTTGCGAAGTGCATTGTGGAATTTGTTTACCGCTTCTTCGTCCACCGGGTTGTTTACCCCCTCTATGCGAATGAACCATGCATCCCGGTCTTCCTCAAACCAATCTTTGTCACGCAGCAGCTTGTTCAACAGGTTTCCCAGGCTGAAGAATCCTTCGTCCGAGAAACCATATTCCGGCTTCCTGGCGTTGAAATATACTTCGTAGTCACCTGCCGGCAAATCTACATCGCCTTTAAATGTGCGATTGAAACGGGTATCATGATCGGAGCGAGTATTATCCAGCGTCATTCGCCACGCCAACTCACGGGTTTTAGCGTTGATGATCCAGGCGTAGGCGAACATATTTGTCGGGTCAACCATCATCCCCGGGTATTTGTCCGTTATGAATTTCTCACCGGCGCCTTCTGCTTCGATATGCACAGATTTCGCAGATCGCAAAGAAAAGCCGGCATATTTTAGATCATTCAAATGTAGGGAATTTATTTCTACGATATTTCTATCTTGAGCATTTGTAAATTGAATGAACATCAAAAAGCAAATCAAAAATCCTGCATATTTCATAAAAACTCCATTTAAAAAGGTTGGGAGACCCTAAACGTTAGAACAAAACCACCGCCTGAGGAGTCGGTTCTTTTGGCAACATTCAGGCGATAATCGCCCCGCGGATCTGCAATAGCAAATCCCACATCGTTTTTGAGTGTGCGCAGCGTAAGGCCGTTGAGACGCTCCACTGCATTTTCGTCGGCCGCCCCTCTCCAGGCATTCCCCAGGTCAGTAAACAAAATTAAACTGAAATATTCACCCAGCAAAGGCAATTCTGATCCCAGGATTCTGGAATGAATCCTGTATTCGGCATTTAACAGGAACATGGCATTACCGGAAAATTCATCCCAGCGGAATCCCCGCAAAGTGCTGATGCCGCCAACATCAAAACTCCGCTGAACCGGCAAAGTGCCCTGCGAGGTTCCCAACATCAACCGGAAGTTCACATTTTCCCCGGTCGCGATCGGCTGATAATGACGGATATCAACCAGGTAGCGATTAAAACTAAAATCGCCTCCTAACGCGCTGGATGACACTTCGGAGCTGAGCCGCGCATACCAGCCGGTAGTCGTAAAATTAAGATTATCGCGGCTGTCCAGATACAGCTCGCCGTAAACGCTGCGCATATTTCCGGTGAAGTTTCCAAGCGAGGGATTGGGTCGGAAAATTTTATCTCCGCCAAACAGAGACCAACTAACGCTGTTTGTCAAACTGGCATAATCATCATTCCGGTATTCAACCCTACCCAGCAGGTACTGCGAAAGATTTTGGGAAATATGAAAACTAAATCCCTCTCTTTGGAAATAATTCAGGAAATCCTCGCGGAAGAAAAGCGCGGCCAGGGTATTTTCGGTATATGGAATTCTCCACAGATCTTTCGTGTCGGTCAAGCTGTGGACTTCGGCACCCAACTCCATCCGGTATCTAAATGGACTGAGGAACCAACGGTCCAGCCCCAATTGAAACCGCGTTTTCTCGGAGCCAAATCCGTACCCCAGAAATCCGTACAGCGAAAAATGACCGATGTCCGGAATGTATTGTTTTGGAAGCTGCAGACCGAGAAAGGTGCCTTCTACCCGGTTGTACTTGAAAACCACATTTTCTGCATCCCGGTGCACCGGAATGGTTCCATAACGATCTTTTATGAGTGATTTTCGGAAAATCCTGCTCGCAGTCCGATCTTTCCCAACCAGATTTTTAATATTCGTTTCCAACATGCCGCCGCGGACGACGCCGTTATCATAAACGTCGACCTTTCCGCCCACCGATGTAATATTTCCATCCACATAGCCGGTATTGTACACTTTTACATTCCCCCACACCACCAAAACATCACCGTCAATTTTGCCGTGCACCGCCAGATTTCCCTTGATCACCATCAGATGTCCGTCTATCTCCCGGCCTTCCTCCACTGTTTCATCATGGTAGTATCGATAAAGCTTTTCCGGGGAGCCCGCCGACAAATATTTTCTTTCGGCGTTCGCGATTATGTCCTGCTCATCCCCATTCTTCTCCGTGCCAAAAGCAAAAGACTGGCTTTGCAAAAAACCGATGAAAAAGGTCACAAAAAGAGACAGTTTTAGAAGTGTATGCATATTGTTTTCCTCCGTGCAAAAGCTCAGAATCCAGCAAATTATTACGGGTGCAACATTCGATTGTTGCACGAAGGTGAATTTAAGGAATTTTAGCAGAATAATTCAAATGTCGATGGAAATACCCGGAGCGGGAGAGCAATATGACATATTCAGAACCGACCTGCATCCGGGTTGGCTGACGCAGTACAAGACAAGGATAGGATTGAACCTGTTTTCGATGTTGGCTGCCCTAAAATAAAAAACCCCGGTCGAGCCGGGGTTTTATCACTCCCTCAAATGATTACGAAACCTTAACCTCAATTTCCTTGGGCTTCACTTCCTCCACCTTTGGCAGACGAACAGTGAGAACACCGTCTTTGAAGTCCGCTGCGATTTTGCCCGAATCCACCTGGGCGGGAAGCTGAAAAGTCCGCAGGAATTTTCCATAGCTCCGCTCAACCCGGTGATAATTCACATCTTTGTCCTCTTTTTCCTGTTTCCTTTCACCCTCCACAGTGAGCGCGCCGTTGGTAAAAGTGATGTGAATGTCGTTCTTCTTCATTCCGGGCAGCTCGACTGCAACAATGAATTCATCCCTGTTCTCGCTCACATCCACATTGGGCTGCCAGATGGTGCTGCTCATATCCTCACTGGCGCCCCACAAGTCGTCATGGAAAAAACGATCGAAAACGCGGTTCATTTGATTTTGCATATTCACCAAATCCCGCACCGGTTGCCACCTTACAATAGCCATGATTTAACCCTCCTTTTATTTTTTAATTCATCATTTTCATCCAATATTACATCAAGTGTTGTGCCAAAACCATAAATTCAGGCATAACTGTTTGTATTTACACAAAATATGATGTTTTGTGGTATTTAGTGAAAGATAAATTCTGCCGGAAATTTTTTCAGAGTATTCTTACTTATTGGCGCACATTATGAAAATTTTTCGGATTTCAGTCGGTCCGGGTGTCTCGCACTTCAGCTCGCTCCACCTTGTCCTCTATCAATGCCATTAAATCCCTGGCATTCTGAACCGCTTTTCCCTTTGGATGGTTGTTAAAAAAGATGTAGGATTTCTGAGTCCCAGCAAGAATTTGCGAGATCAGGATTATCCATTCGTCCAATTCGGTCTTGCTGTACAGGTAATTGTAGCGTGTCAGATTAGTGCCGTTCCACCAGTCCCTGGAATTCCGCCCGTGAAAACGGATGTACCCAAATTTGCCGGTCGCAATCTTCTGAGGACTCAAAAGACCTCGCAATTTCGGCTCATCGACATTCACATAGTTGATATCATTTTGCTGCAGAAGGCTGTAGGTTTCAGGTTGATCCCATGTGAGGTTGCGGAACTCCACAAAGAGCGGCAGATCGCCGGCATATTCCCGCGTGCGCAGCAAATAATCCCGGTTCTGCGGGGTGTTTTTGAAGGAATAGGGAAATTGCGCCAGGAAACCTGAGAACTTGTTTGCCTCCATCAACGGCGAAACAGCTTCCGATAGCGCCTTCATTGCTTCTTTGTTATTTTGTCTCCGATGCGTGGTTTCCTGGTTTGTTTTCACGACAAATTCGAAACCATCCGGTGTTTTTTTCTCCATTTGCGCAAACACGGCGGGGTGCGGAATTCGGTAGTAGGTCGAATTCACTTCAACCGCCCTGAAATGCCGGGAATAGAAGTCAAGCATTTTACCTTTGGGCAGATCCACCGGGTAAAATACACCGCGCCAGTCTTCGTAGCTGTAACCGCTGGTGCCAATGCTGACTTTCATTATCCCAAATTCCTACGCTTAAATTCTGCCTCGTTCCGATCAAATGCAAATAAGGACTTTTGCTGCGCTGCCAGCAGAAGGTAGCAAGAAGTTTGCAGGAATAAAAACGGAAGCAGATTCTTTTCGAAAATTCCGATTGGTTTGCCGTGAATTGTGAATGAACCGCCCGATGGTTTTGCAAAACAATTCTCTTCGGAATAATATTTGTAATTTTGAAAGCATTTGGACAACATTCAAATTGTGGTTAAAATGTTGCGGTAAATTTTGCGTATTCAATATGAATGAAAACAAACTATTAGAAGCATACAAGAGCACCTGCCCGCATGTTCAGAAAATTTATGTAATGCCGGATATCATAAAATTCTCGCGTCATAATCAATATCTCCATCTGTTCTATAAGGAATTCATTGAGGGCAGTTCGCCGGCCTTCCCGGAACTTCAATCTTTTTCCTTTTTCAATCCGGCGGTCATTTTGAGGAAAATCCTGGGAGAAAAAAGCATCGTCCATCATCACTGGTATGAATTTGGGGACCTGCGAACCTTCTTAAACCTGGCTTGGAAAACCTTCTGGATCATCATCTATCGCGCGCTGGGCGGGAAGCTAATCTGGTCTGTCCACAATCGCTATCCCCACCAGGAGAAATACCGGAAATTCAACCATTTTCTGCGCAAACGGTGGGCGAAGCTGGCAAATTCGATTCATGTACATTGCCATGAAGCCATTGGAATCATGTCACCGCTGCTGGCGGTGCCGGGAGAGAAGTTCTTTGTCATCCCGCATCCCGAGTACCCCGCGCAAATAACCGGGCGCCAACCTGCAATCGAAGATTTAAACGCCGCATATTCAGCCGTAGAAATTGGCTCCGACAGCAAAGTGTTCCTGATGTTCGGTCACATTTCGGCCTATAAAGGAATCGCTGAAACAGCAAGTATTTTCAAGAGCCTTGAAGGAAAGAACATTCTGGTTATCGCCGGGGCCGTAAAAAAAGGCGAGGAAAAATATTATGAAGAGATTCGGCAAACGGCAAAAGGCTCGCCTAATATTATTTTGGTAAACAGATCGATCCCGGAAGAAGATGTCCCGCTCTTTTTTAATGCCGCAGACTATGTTGTCTTTAATCACAGGGATGTCCTGAGTTCGGGCGGAATTATGCTGGCGCTTGCATACCGGAAGAAAATCATTTGTGCCAACCGGGGATGCATCAGGGAGGTGTCGGGAGAAAATATTTTTAAATTTAACAGCCAGGATGAGCTTGCAGATATATTAACCCAGTGCAAATCAGAATGAGGGATGATAACGCTTTTTTGCATGAGATGAGTTTTTATCCGGAAACCAATCCAAAGAAAAGATGGCAATATTACCGATCTAAAATGGTAGTCGATTCGAATGCGTAAACTTTCCACAAATGCGCTGCTCGTTTTCAGCGGTGATGTATCTGCCCGAATATTGGGATTTTTTGCTACCATTTACCTTGCCCGGGTGCTGGAAGCGGATTATTTTGGTATTATAACCATCGGCATGTCCATTTTAGCCTACGCCACCTGGTTTGCCGACATGGGGCTCATTACGCTGGGCACTCGGGAGATGGCAAAACCGCCTGCACAACGCGATATCCAATTCGGGGATATCATCTTCTTAAAATTCGGCCTGGCATTTATCGTTTTTATTGTTTTCCAAAGCATTATCTCTTTTTTCTACTCGGATGCAATTCTTTTGCGAATCGTCAAGCTTTACCTTTTGTGTATCTTTTCGGATGCCCTGCTCACCGAGTGGTATTTTCGCGGAACGCGAAATTACAAGCCATATACCTTTTCCCGAATTTTGTCCGGCGGAATTTACCTGATTCTGTTGTACTTGTTTGTTCAAAAAATGGAACAGGTGGAACGGGTTCCTGTTTTTCTGTTTATTGGAAATTTGTCCGGAACCGTACTGCTGCTTCTGTTTAAACAGAAAGGTGAGCGGCTTTTCCCATCACGGCCAAGTCTGAAGAAATATATCAATAATGTGAAAAAATCGGCAGCTATGGGATTGGGGAGCGTTTTTGCGCAGGTCGTGTTCTTTTTCCCGCCCATAGCCCTGGGTTTTCTATATTCAACAACCGCCGCCGGAATTTTTGCCGCCGGGCTAAAAATCCTGATGCTGGCCCTGATGGTAGATCGGGTTTTCATTGCCCTGTTCTTCCCGGCTATCACCAATCTCTGGACAACCAGAAAAGAGGAGTTGGGCGGCAGGATTTCGCAAGTCCTCCGCATTGTGATCGTCAGTGGCTTTTCCATCAGCCTGGTGGTTTCAATCTTCTCCGGGCAAATTCTTCATCTCATTTTCGGAAAACCATACGACACCGGCGCCGTCGACCTCAGTATTCTGAGTTGGTTCCTGGTAGTAACCCTGATAAACAGCACCTTTTCTCTTAGCCTTATTGCGATAGGAAAAGAAAAATCTTATTTTATGTCCAACTTTAAAAGCGGGGTATTGTCAATAATTATTATATTTGTGCTGACATACTGGCTCGGCTCGCTGGGAACATCGCTTGCCATCATCATCAGCGAAGTGATCATCGTGACATTCATGTACCAGGAATTCAAAAAATATATCACTGCTCGTTTCGTTAAGCCTATTCTTTTATCGATTGCTGCTTCCCTGCTGTTGATCGCCTCGCTGCCGTTGGTCGGTCCGGCACAGCTATGGCAAATCCCGGTTTATTGGATTTCCTTCGTTATCCTGATTTTCCTGTTCAAAGGTATTGGCAAGGAAGACTTGGTTTGGATGCTGCGGAAATGAAACAGCGGATTACAATCGGTATATTGGGGGAAGGTGCCGGCTGGCGAATTCTCCTGGACCAGATAGGCGTAAATTACGAACAGATCGTTTTTCCGGACAATTTCCGGCCGGCTGATTACAGCGCCATCATTGTGAATGCATCTCCCAAGGAGAGGCAATTCGAACCGCTTCTCGCCTATCTCCGGGATGGCGGCGCTGTCCTGGATTGCGGCCATTTTCTGCCAATGTTTAAAAGAAACCGATTTAATCCGTGTAAAATAAAATCAGTTACCGGCGAATCTAACAACGATGTTTTTAATGATGTCCGGTTACTCGATATCTACCAGCGGGGCAAAATCTACAACGAGGCACAGTTTTTCGAAAAGACGGTATTTTTAGGTGAAATTGACGGCGGCCCCCTGGCGTACCTGGCATTCGATATCGATCGGCTTTTTCTCGATACAAGGAAAGCGCGCAAGCAGTTTTATACCCCATTTAATAAATACCCTCACGAGTGGGTTTCGCTGACTTCAAAAAATGAAGCGCGAAAATTGGTCACAGGCATTCTCAAATGGCTTCACTTTCAACGCAACCTTCCCTTCGTGCACCGATGGCATTTTCCCGGAAAAGCCCGCAATATTTTCGGGTTCCGAATCGACAGTGACGGTGCAAATCAGAAGCAGGTGCAAACCTGGTACGACATCGCTGCAGATCATGACATAAAAATGACCTGGTTCCTTCACGGCGGAGCACATCGTAACTGGATTTCATATTTCCGGAACTTTGGGGCCCAGGAAATCGCCGTTCATGGTTATAAGCATTTTACTTACGAAACGGTCGACGAAAACCGGGAAAATATGCTCAAGGGCAAGGCTTTGCTGGAAGAAGTTGGCATTAATTCCGAAGGATTTGCAGCCCCCTTCGGGGAATGGAATCCCGCCTTGGGAAAAGTGCTACAAGAGCTGGGATTTGCCTATTCATCCGAATTTACGCTGGATTACGATAACTTGCCATTTTACCCCGCGAATGAAGATGGATTGTCGCCTGTTTTGCAGGTGCCGATTCACCCGGTGTGCATTGGAAATTTTATCCGTCTTCACGCCGCGCCGGGACAAATGCTGGACTACTTTCGGGCCGCCGCCAGACGGAAACTTCAGTTCAATGAGCCGCTCATTTTCTACGATCACCCGGTGCATGAATTCCACGACGTCGTTGCAAAGTTTTTTGATTTCGTCGGGGATTTGGAGCTGCCCAATCTAACCATGGGTGAATACGCCCGGTGGTGGAAACACCGCCAGAGCGCAAGCTTTGAGGCATTAGCTGACGGGGACGAGCTCGGCCTGGACTTCCGTGACAGCCAATCGGATGTAGCGCTTGCAGTCTGGACCAGGGACAACCGGCACAAATTAATCGATTCTCCAGGCGTTTACCAATTGTCAAAAATGCAACGCCTGCCGGATGTCCACGAAACTCAACCGGCCCCGGGCGATCTGAAAAAGCTGCGCAAATTCAATCCCAGGCTGGCTTACTATTCACTCCTGGATTCATACTGGCGGAGAGAAAAATGAAAGTTTGTGTCGCCGCACCACATGCCAATTTCATGGTTCACGGGGGGGCCAGCACCCAGTTGCGCAAAACCGCTCAATTCCTGCCGGCGAACGGCGTCGAGGTGGAATTTTTCGATCCCTGGAAGAATTACTCCCAGGGAGCAATCGATTTTTTCCACATATTTGGCGCCAACCTGACTACTTTTGACCTTGCCATGCGCCTTCACGATTTGGGAATAAATTATGTGGTTTCAACAATTTTTTTCACCATGCACAATCCCTGGTTTTTGCGCTTCACAAGAGAGGTGGAAAAGCTCAGTAAAATGATGTTCAAGGGGATCTTCACCGACTACGGGATTTTGCACAACATCTGTGCGCTTTCCGGTGGCGTACTGCCCAACACGGGAGAAGAAGCCCGGCTGGTTGAGCGTGGGCTGGGCATTGATGCAGCTAAGATCAGGACCATCCCCAACGGGGTAGAGGAGCGATTCCTGGATACTGATTCCGGGTTATTCATAAAGAAATATGGCTTTAAAGATTTTATTCTTTATGTGGGAACTATCGGATCGTATCGTAAAAACACCCTTTCCCTGATTCGTGCCCTAAAAAAGATCGATTGTCCCGCAGTGTTTATCGGCAAGGTTTTCAGAAATGCGTATGGTCGGCAATGCCTGGAGGAGGCGGCGCAGAATAAAAACATAACCATCATTGAAGGATTACCCAACGACTCGCACTTGCTGGAATCGGCCTACGCAGCGTGCGACACATTTGTGCTTCCTTCATTTTTCGAGACGCCGGGAATCGCAGCGCTGGAGGCCGGGCTCGCCGGCGCCAAAATTGCCATCACAGGTGCAGGCGGAACACGGGAGTATTTCAAGGACATGGCCGTCTACGTGAAGCCAAAGTCGGTTTCCTCGATAAAAGCGGGGATTGAACATTCTCTCAACCGCACGAATTCTACTGAATTACAGCAGCATATCCGGCAGAACTTCCTGTGGCCGCAGGTAGCCGCCAAAACCGCTGCAGCTTACCAGGAGTTGTTGAATAGCTGACCAGCGTTGGTGTGCACTGAGTCGATTTGGCAAAATTAAATCGGTAAATCAACCGGTAATAGAAACACGTAAGACAATGCAAACAAGGAAAATAGTAGTCGTTTTCGGGACAAGGCCGGAAGCAATTAAACTGGCGCCGGTGATAAAATCTCTGCAGGATGCTGCACCGGCTATTGAGACAAAAATCATCCTCACCGCACAGCATCGTGAGATGGTGACGCCTATTCTCGAGTTTTTTCAAATCGCGCCGGACTACGACCTGGACATTATGAAACGCCGTCAGCAGCCGAATGATGTAACGATTCGCGTGCTGCGAAATATCAAAATGATTTATGCCCGTGAAAAGCCGGCATGTGTGCTGGTGCAGGGCGACACTACTTCCGCGATGGCGGCGGCACTGGGGGCATTTTACCGGCAAATCCCGGTAGCGCATGTGGAAGCGGGCCTGCGCACCGGAGACCGTTACAACCCATTCCCTGAAGAGATGAACCGGCGGCTGATCACACGGCTTGCCACCCTTCATTTTGCCGCAACCGATGCCAACCAGTCCAACCTGCTGAAGGAAAATGTGGCGCCTGAGTCAATCTACATTACTGGCAACCCGGTAATCGATGCACTGCAACAAATCCTGAAGTCTGAGCACAAAACGAAATCGCTGCCGGCTGAACTGAGACACATCGACTGGAAGAAAAGACAAATTCTGCTGACTACGCACCGCCGGGAAAATTTCGGAGAACCGCAGAAAAATATTTTCGCGGCGGTTGCAGCATTGCTTGGACTGTTCGCCGATGTCGAATTTATTTTCCCTGTGCACCCCAATCCTGAAGTTCAAAAAGCGGTTAAGAAATATCTTCCGTTTGATAAACGAATTCACCTGATTTCGCCGCTGGATTACATCAATTTTATTCGGGTAATGGAATTATCGCACCTGGTGCTTACCGATTCCGGCGGAATCCAGGAAGAAGCGCCGGCCCTGGGAAAACCGGTGCTCATTTTGCGAAAAACTACTGAGCGCAACGAGCTGGTTGAATCCGGAAACGGAATTCTGGTGGGTGTGGAAAAAGGCAGCATCGTGAAAGCGGCAGGCGATCTATTATCAGACCGGACGCTTTTTGAAAGAATGTCTCGTCCGGCATTTCCTTTCGGGAGCGGCGGAGCAGCCGCAAAGATTGCCGAAATCCTGCAGAAAAAGATTTGATTATTTCTGCCGTCAATACGTGATATTATTTTTTTCAGGAAAGAAAAACCAGCAGGCGCCGTTTGCAGCCAATCACTTTAGCCGGATTTGACTACTTTTCTTTTTTTCAGCTTATTCAGGATTTCTGCCAAACGATCCTCGGTCCAACTCTTTTCATGGAAATCGAGTACGCCGTAAATGATCCGGTTTTTCTTGGTGAGAACAGTTTTGCCCCACAGCGGTTCATCAACTACAAAATAATCCGTGGCAAGGTTCAACTTTTCGTCCAGCGTGTGCGCCTGGTCTTTGATGAAACTGTAGTAGCGCCAGAAATTGCTGTCCGCAGCGGCAGTGGAGCCGTTATCGATTACAAAAATCCGGGAATATCCACCGGATGTGTAGTAGTCGGCATAATAGATATTTCGGAAATAGCCCTGATCCAGCCAATGGCGAACATAGAATTTTTCGGAGTGTTCCACCCTGTTTTTTTCCGGCAGGGCGTCGAGAACGGGGGTATTCCTTTTCTGTTTAGGAAGGAGACGAGTCAATTCCTCTGCAATTTGCCCGGCATCCTTGATGTGCTCATCCAGTGTATCGGAAGCCTCGGAGACGATAAGGTATTCTCCGTACCAGCAGACGAGCCGGCGACCGGTAACAAATGCTTCGAATCCAAGATTCATGAATTTCAGAGAAGGTGACTTTTCAACAGAGTACAGCCCAAACGCCAGGATTTGATTCGGAATTTTAAGCAGAGCCAGATTGACCGCGGCGCTATCGTTCCCGATTTGGTAGCGACAACGGTAGATTTTCTCTACGCCATATTCAGCCATGTATTCCGCAATATCGGGATTAGCCTGCAGCAGGTCGCGACCCACCAGCATTTGGGGCCCGGAGGTCGCGGTCCATTCTTTCTTCTCACCTAATGTCTGAAACATCTTTTCGTAATTGAAACCCTGTATTTCCTGGGTTGCAGCAGTCCCGGCAAGCAACAGTAGGGAAATGAAAATATACCGCCTGGTGAACAGCGCTAATCTCTTTCTTTTCATACCAACTTCTTTTTGATCAGGCAAAAATCAGAATATGATTTCATTTAACTTTTCCTTAGAAAGCGCCAGCTAAAGCAGCACCAGTTGGTGCTGCGCGGTTTCCACGGAGATCGCATCGTGCAGTGATGCCAGAAATCCGGGACCGTACCTCACCAAATAATGCAAGACATTCACGATCCGCTCCTGGTAATTCCCATCGGGAAAGAGGTTGCTCGCCAGTTTGTCCAACTGGCGGACTTCGGTTTCCATTTTCTTTTTCAGCATTTCACTCGCCTTGCCGCGAAGGATTTGGAGACCTTGCTGAATGTGCTCCTGCGTTTTTTCAACACCGGCGTGAAGCGATGGATCGATCCCGGTTAGATACCCCTCCAGTTTTGACAAAATTTCAGCGAACTGGTGCTCTGCCTCGCTGAATTCTTTTTGCAAATTTTCGCCTGTATTTCTCCGGACGAACTCATCTGCAATTTTATCCCTATATTCAAATATTTCCGAATAGTCCAGCCTAAATTTTTCTACTACTTTTTGAATCTTCTTTTCTACCAGCGTGACTCTCGCCCTGGAAATAAAGATGGGCTGTTCGACTCCCAGCGCACGATAAACCGGTTTTAGCTGCGCTGCGTAGCTAATTTCACCAGGACCTCCGACGTATGCTACCGTGGGCAGAAGAAAATCCTGCAGTACGGGACGCAGTGCAACATTAGGTGAAAAACGCTGCGGACGGCGCCCAATCTCATTTTCGAGGTCTTTGAATCCCATTTGAATCGGCTGCTGGTGATGCCGGATTTCAAATCCGTCTTTGCCGGCGTCAACCCGTGAACGGGCACCATCCTCTGTTTCATAGAACAACAAGGTCTGGTTTTCGCTGAGTGCAACCTGGGTGTGATATCCGATGTTTTTCAGTTCCCGGCTCACTGTCTCGAATTCGTACCGGATTTGCTGGTGCTTCTCCAGCGCCGTACGGAACAGCGGCCGTGCCAGTTCGCCAAATTCGCTGCCAGTCGGATTCATTACCACCAGGCCATAATCGCCGAAAACACTCAGCAGCCAACGGGCAAACGAATCAGAAAATGACCTGCCGGCTTTGTAAATATCATTGGCGCGCGAAAGTACATCTGCCTGAAATTCGCTGGGCGGGCAGATTTCCCGCAGTTTTTTATGAATTTCCTCGATCTCCGCCGGAATTTCCCGCGCAGATACAGAATGGAAATTTCCCGGCTCGTCCGGCAGCTCCAGACGCACCACTTCATTTTCAACATTCAACAGATGAAAATGGTTGATTTCCCGGTAGTCGTTATCGCCGACTTCCATCCAAAAACAGGGCACAAAACTAAACTCGCTGTGTTTTTGCTCGAGGTGAGTCGCCAGTTTTATCGCTGTGATCACCTTGTAAACCGTGTACAGCGGGCCGCCGTATAATCCGGCCTGCTGGCCGGTGACCACCGCCAGGGTATTTTCCCTGCCAATTTTTTCGATATTACCGATGGTCGATGCCGGGGCATCCCAGCCGCGATTCTGGTCCAGCAATATGTCACGCACTTTTTGCCGGATGGAATACCGGGCGAGTCGGGCCTGTACACACTGTTCGACTTCCCCGGGATATTCCCAGGAAAAGAACTTCGCCACACGCGAATAATCATAGAGGAAATCTTCAAACAGCGAGGAGTTTTCCTCGATCCTTATCGGGCGCATTTCAAACCGGTTTTCCATTTCAGGCCTTTTCGAAGATGATGTTGGTTAAGCTGCCACGGAAAACTGAATAGACTATTTCAACAGGATGAATCCAGTTCATAAAAAAACAGTTATTTTATGCAGCACCGGTCAGATTGTTCAATTCCCATCACATTATCCGCGCAGCCCGCCAAACGTTTCGTTGGCAAACTAAAGCCGGGGACTAATTTTTCTGTAAAGCTAAAATTTGAATTCAAAATTCAAATTGGAACGTTCGCCGGCGTACATGGGGACATCCCGCTGGGCATATTGCAGCGAATCTCTCACCAGATTGACAAAATGGCTTCCCGGAGAGAGATCAATTCCGTCAACCGGGGTTGTAAACGGCAGCCATTCGCCATCGACAAAAATTGCCGCTCCAGGCGATTCTGTGCGAATATTCATCGCCAAATTTCTACTTTGCGGCAAAAGCCGGAACACCACCATGCGTTTTTCGCCGGGAAGAATATTGACAAGCTGGCTGTCCGGCAGACATGCAAAGCCATTCTTCCGAACCCGCACCTCATAAGTCCCGGATCGCACCGGCAACAGATCGCCGCGTGCCTGCATTCCGCTGAAATCCCGGTCCAGATAAACATATCCGGTAAACAGATTGTCGGAGACCTGCAGGTAGCCAATATCAGTGTCCGGCAGCAACTCAAACTCAACATCAGTAGTGTCGGCTTTTTCAATCAGCAGGCGCCGGTAGGAAGGATTGCCAATGTATCCACTCTTTACGACCATGAAGGTATGATAGCCATACGGCACTTTGGCAATATTGTCCTTTCCAATCTGAAAAGGCAAGCCGTCGACATACAATTGGCACCCGTTTACATTTACCTTTAGCCTGATGGCAGACATTGTATATGAATTCTTCAACTCAAAAGAAACCGCTGCAAGCCGATTTTTAACAAGTTGCACAGCGGCCATTGGCGGAATTGCCGCGTACCCTTCTTTAAACACGGAAACAAAATGTTTGCCGAGGGTCAATTTCGCAATTGTATCCGGGGTAAAGTATCCCAATCGATCGCCATCAATATAAACTGCAGCACCGGGGATGTCGGTTTGCACCAACAATGAGCCGGTCTTGGGGGCTTTCCCAGGGTTGTATTTATAGAGAAACGCCAAAACCAACAAGGCTCCCACAACCAACGCGGTATTTATGAGCGTGTTTCGCAATGCTCGTCGTTTGTGATAATGGTGCGTAGTGGGCTTGTGCTTTCTGCGGGAGTTTTTCCTTCTTTCCGCATCTTCCGGAAGCAGCCACTCAATTTCCCCGTGGCGGTTTTTATATTTCACATAACCTTTTTCGCTGTAGAACTTTTCTTCCTCTTCCTCTTTTATTTTGGCACGCAAGCGTTCTTCCAGTTGCTCCCGTTTTTCTTCTTCACTTTGAATTTTATGTTGCGTTTCTTTTCTTTCCCGTTCTTCCAGTTTTTTCCGGATCTCATCACGCAACCGCTGTTCTTCTTCGGGGGTTAATGCCATTTCTTCCTCTATTTTTTTTCATTTTGATTTCACCACTTGGCAGCTTCGGAATTCCGGTCTGCCTCCGATACGCTTGCTGATTTATACTTGTAAGCACAAAAGTGGGTACGGCATTTCATTTGGAATTGTATTGCACGAAATTTTTTGCATCTGTCATTCTAAATATTCAAATCGTTTACAGCCATCCATTCTCGCGGTACCAGCCGATTGTCTTCTTCAAGCCGGTTGGCAATGGATATTGGGTCCGGTAATCAAAATCCTGTTGCGCCCTGCGGGAGGAAATTGACCAGTTGCTTTGCCTGATCTCTTCCATTTTCTGGCGATTTAGAATGGTCGGCTTATTTCTTATTTTTGAAACAGATTCCAGCCCGCCGGCGATGAGCTTTACCAGCGAGAATGGTATCCTGAGCGTCATATATCCGTGTCCCATGATTTGCGATGTAAGCTCGGCCATCTGCGACCAGCGGTACGGTTTGTCCTCACAAAGGAAGTAGGTTTTGCCTGCACTGGCGGGCGAAAACGCCGCCTGAATGATACCTGCTGCAAGATCCTCCACATATACAAGACTGATGAGCTGGTCAATATTCCCGACCTGGAGATTCACTCTATATTTCATATTCTTAAAAAAATGATAAATATCCGTATCGCGGGGACCATAAACCGAAGGCGGCCTGATTATGGTAACGGGAAATTTGCCGCTCAAAGACTGAAGAAACAGCTCGCACTCCATCTTGCTTTTCCCATAATCAGTTAACGGATGAAACGGGTGTGCTTCATCCACGGAATCAGTGCCGGGTGACGGGCCAACAGCTGCCTGGCTGCTGACGACCAGAAACCGCTCCAAATTCGGACAATGCGTAATTGCAGCCTCTGCCAGAACTTTTGTCGCCTCAACATTACCGTGGTAAAAGTCATCCGGATTAGCAGCTTTGGTAACCCCCGCAACATGGAGCACATATTCGGCATTTTTCAATGTATCTTTAAAGGTAGCAGGATCAAAAATATCAGCATTCAGAAAACGGACAGGTAAGTCTTTTATCCATCGCAGGTTACTGCTCTTGCGAACCAGACAGGTGACGCGATGTCCCTGTTCCGCCAGTTTTTCGGCAACAAAACTTCCCACGAATCCGGTTGCACCTGTTAAAAAGATATTTGACAT
>CAZUZS010000068.1:0-26903 GCA_964624795.1 uncultured Calditrichaceae bacterium | reverse complement strand
AGTCGCCGCCCAGCAAGTTCGCAGAGTCAAAAGTCAGGTCGACATCCATACTGCCACCAGGCATTACACTTCCCGAATCGGGGCTGGCTGAAAGCCAATTCAATCCGGTGCCGGTCACGATTGCACAATAATAGGGCTGGAAATTTGTGTAGGTACTGGTTGCAGTGGGTCCGGGAGGATAGCCTCCGGCGATATTTCCGGGAATTCCTGTCTCCAGGCTTCCGAAAGAGCAGGGAATAGGCACCGCCGCGGTACCGCGATAATAAGTTCCACTTCCATTCCAACTTGCACCTATATAATAATAGTATCCTGCTTCCAATGGTACCGATATGGGTCCAGAGGTATAGAAACCCTGGCCGGTTCCGGAATTAGGAATAAACACTTCATTAATTTTGTCAAATGTGCCAGTAACCGCCGTTCCGCGATACACAAAGAAATACATTTCAGTCGCGGTGGTAAATTCCAGATACATTTTGTTTTCTATTAAGGTCGTAGCATCCGTCACATGAAACACATTTCCTCGGTCGCGTAATGTGCCGGACCAGGTTGTGCCAATTGATCCGAATATCTCTTCTCCATCAATATTATCGGGAAGCCGAAAACCGGCAGCAGGTACCGGTGCAGTTTCATCGCCAACGTTTACCGACGTTACCACCGAGCTGCGGCGGGACATTGCTGCGAGTACTTCGGGAGAAAGCGTCGCCTCGTCGACTTTGGCCGTAGCTTTCCGAACGCTGGTATTATCTGTCGGTAGCCCGGACGTTACCGTGAAATAGAGCGGGGAATTCCCAAGATTGGAGATGGTCAGCGTCTCGGTCTGCGTAGCACCGCTGACCAGCGAGACATCGAACGTATCCGGCGATACCGCAACCACCGGCGCCTCGATGCCTGTTCCGCTCAACACCACATCTACCGTCGGCGTTACCGGATCGTCGCTTGTTATGGTCAGTATCTCCGAGTAGGCCGTCGGCAATAACGGGTTGAAGCTGACATTCACCACCTGCGATTCACCGATCCCCACCTCAAAGGAAGTAGTGTCCACCGTGAACACCGCGTTCGACGAAACAATATTGCTCACCGTCAACGGGAAGTTCCCGGTGTTGCTGATCGTCACCGGCAGCGAGCTGACCGCTCCCACAAACAGATCGCCAAAATCCAATGTCAACGGATCAACACCTATCTGCGGGGTTCCGAATACCGTCAGGTTTACCGCCATCACCGTATCCGGATGTACCGGATCGTTGCTGTGCAGGTTGACTTCTCCGCTATAGTTCCCGCCAACCAGGCCGGCGGCATCGGCGATGACCTGGATATCCATGCTCCCACCTGCCGGTACTGTGCCGGAGGTCGGGTTAGTGGACAGCCAACCACCTGCTTTATTGTTGTCGGAAACATCGATAGCATGGGTGTACATCTTGAATTCATCCATCAGGCTGCCCGGAGACAAACCGACGGAAGTGCTGTATCCGCCAATCTTGAACGGACCGGTGGTTCCTACAATGTTCGGCCCGGCCTGCGGCACTGTGACTGCCAGGGTGCCATTCACATAAGCGCGAACTTCACCGGCATTAGCATCATAGATCATATCCACAACGCTCGGTCCAGGTGCCACAGCCGGAATGTTAACATCGGTGAGCCCGCCGCCCCGCAGCAACAGGTTTCCGGCACCTGCCGCTCCGCCAAGGAAGCAGCGGAAACTGTTCGCGGTTGCATCTCCGAACAAATAATACAGTGTCGTATTTGATGGCAAATTGTTTAGCCACAGGGAAATGGTCCAGCTCCCGGTGCCCAGGTTTACCACCCAGTTGGTATTTACATAATCGGTACCGGAGCTCCCGCCAGTGCCGATAAGCGCCGCACCGGTTTGCCCGGTGCCACCCATGCTTAAGCCACCCAGGACATCCGCATATGCATTTACCGCGGTCGCCGGGTTTGCATAATTCTGGGTCTGGGTTGCACCAACCTCATTGAATTTATAATACATTAATTCCGGTGCACCACCGCCAACCTCAAAAATCAGCGGTCCCTGCCCGGTGTTCGTAATCGTCATTGCCATCGAATCCACTGCCGGATACTGCACGCCGGTCGGATCCAGAGTAAATGACATCGAACCCGGTGTGAAACCAATCACCGGCGCTTCTGCCGCTAATACCGATACATGCACCGTATCTTCTGCATTGAACGGGTCATTTCCCGCCACAATAAGATCGGTGCTGTAGGTACCGGGTGTCAATCCGGCAGTATTTACATCAACCGTCAGAACTGCACTCCCCGACGGGGTGACCGATCCGCTGTAGGAGGATACCGTCAGCCAGCTTGCCGATGGTGTCTCGGTTATGGTGTAGTCCAGGTTTCCCGGCTGGCTCTGATTATTATAAATCGTAAACTCGTGCGAATAGGCAGCCCCTATCAGCACTGTATCGGAAAAAGCAGTCGGATCTACTGCCATTACCGGCGGATAGCCGCCCGCCGCCATGCGCGCTGAAACGTGGGCGCTGGTGCTGTCCACATTATCCTTGGCCCAGATTTCATAATCATATTCCTGCCACTGCGTCAGTCCGTTGTCGGTATAACTCTCGCTACCCATCGGAACTGAGGCCAGGAAGGAGCCATCTCGCGATATCTCTATGGTGAAATTAGTCAATGCATTTCCGTTAACATAGGTCGTCGGATCCGTCCAGCTTAGCGCAATGCTGGTCGGCGTTAACTGGTTGCTGCTCGCCGTAAAATTCGACGGCGGATTGGGATCCAACAGATCACCGTAGGGTGTTAGCTCATATACGAAGAAATAATCGGGAACTCCCTGCAGAACACCCCCAATCGATACGGTCCCGGCTACTACGTTCGGCTCTATCCACAAACCGCCCGCTATAGCCGTGGCGCCTGTCTGCGGAAAATCCGAGTATACATCATGCACAACACCGGTCGGCGTCAGCGTATTCAGATCGATCTGATGAATGTTCTGCGGCATACCACCCGCTGTGGCATCCTGGTTGAATACCCAAAGGTAAGGACCGCCCGGCGTGTATGCATCGTACGCGCTGCCATACATCGCTATCATTCCGTGTGTGGCCGACGGTATCGTCGCCAGCGTGCTACCGCTCCGGCTAACCAATGTCAGGTCGGTCGCCCAGTCTCCTACCCAGAAGGCATCATTAACCGGATCGTAGGCAATGTTGCGAACATTCACCGGTGAGGAGATCGTTCCTACCAGCGTCTTGGTCACAAAATCCATTACATAGATCGTCGTCGAGGCCGCACCACCATAAAAGTAGGTGCCATCGAAAGCCAGATCGCGCAAACCGGTTACTCCCGGTACCGAAAACTCCTCCACCAGGGTGCCCGTCAAATCATACTTGTGAAGCAGATTCGACGCCCAGCGCGCTGTGTAAAAATACGTTCCGTCGCACTCCGCGCCGGCGTTGCCATTGGCGCCGGTGGCGGCAGCAAGATCGAAACTGATCTGGATATCCCACGTTGCATCCACCGTCGAATTAAAATTAGGAACCGACACAAATGGCGAGCGATCCGCTGCAACCGTCGGCTTTTGCACCGGAAGCATATCCATCTGATCTTCCCAGCTCTGTCCGTATGCCAGACTACATAGCAGGACAACAGCCAATACCGATACTATCAACTTCTTCATGATACCTCCATCAATTAGTTTGTTGAATAGGTTTTGGTCTGTCATTTAAACCAGGGTATTTTCTATTTGCCGTTATCACCCCCTTTTGGCACGGGAATAGTAGCCACTGATTAACTCACGGAAATTAAAGCGATTACGCAAGACTGAATGCCAAGATGCGAAACCAGTCTTCCTTGCGGATTACAGCCGGTCCCGGCTCGGCGAACTCCTAAATCTGATAAGTGCTATTTCATATCAAAGTTTCGTTGCTGAAATCCAAATCTACTTAGGGATAAATCACTCAAGTCCTTTATCCTGGTTAGAAATCAAATTTAATAAAACGAAAAATAGCTTAAGTAGGGATAAGAGCCAAAAACGCAGTTGGGAAGATAAAATTCGGAGTGAGAAGAGATGAACTTGCCTATTCTATAGGTCATATTGATTTCTCTTGTCAGCATCGTTGTATTAAGAACAATCCTCCAATACTCACGATATTTAAAAAAAAAACGGCATAAGATCAAGATAAAAGTTTAATTTGTGAAATTTTGTCCGGTGTGAAAGCTAAATATCCGCATTAAAGCTGCGATTTGACACTGTGATGAAAAGTTTTCATAATAGAACACTCGACCTGGGGGGCGATTGTCTTGCAGCGGCACAAATATTTTTGGGATCCGTATCATTCGTGAAACAATTCCATTCTTTCCCGGATTTCACCATTTCAAAAATCATTTGTCCATGATGTCGTTGAAAACTAAATTTTCCGGAAGCTGCATGAAAAAAAGCAGTCTCCGCCCCGGCTGGCTGAGAAGGGAATAACCACCAACGATCAGAAAAAGTGAGGCAAATTGTTTGGCGGAAAGAACAGAGAACTACATCGCCCGGATCCCCGCCTGACCCAGGAACAAACCATGAAACCGCGTATCGCTTTGGCGAACCGGCATAAAAATTTCCGGATCAGAATCCGGTAATGCTTACAAGAAAGGACCGTTCATGCCCAGAAATCAAATCATTTTAAGTATGCTGATTTTGGCCTGTCTCTTTGTCGCCAACTGCAGCAACAAGAAAAAACCGGCAGATTCTCAACAAACGACTATCGCCGTGATTCCCAAGGGAACCACGCATGAGTTCTGGAAATCCATCCATGCCGGAGCCGTGAAAGCGTCGCGGGAACTGGATGTAAATATTATCTGGAAAGGACCGCTTAAGGAAGACGACCGGGAAGCACAAATCTCCGTCGTGGAGGATTTTATAACCCGTGGGGTTTCCGGCATCGTCCTGGCACCGCTGGACGATATCGCTTTGCGTTTACCGGTACGAAACGCAAGCCGTTCCGGGATTCCGGTGGTCATTATCGATTCCGGGTTGGAGAGTGACGATTACGTCAGTTTTGTTGCCACTGACAATAAGTTGGGCGGAGAAATGGCAGGACAGAGAATGGGCGAACTCCTTAGCGGCAAAGGAAAGGTGATTATGCTGCGCTACCAGGAAGGTTCGGCGAGCACCGCAAACCGGGAAGCAGGTTTCCTGGAGGCCATCTCACAATTTCCTGGAATCGAGATCGTAAGCTCGAATCAATATGGCGGCGCCACCACCGAAACCGCCTACCGGGCCAGTGAAAATGTGCTGGCGCCGTTCAAGTCGCAAAATGAACAACTTACGGTGGATGGTATTTTCTGTCCCAACGAATCCACAACGTTTGGTATGTTGCGCGCCTTGCAGGATGCCGGGGTAGCCGGAAAAGTGCATTTTATCGGGTTTGACAGTTCGCGCAAACTGGTGGAATCGCTGACAAACGGCGAAATCGACGGACTGGTTGTCCAGAATCCTTTCAGAATGGGCTACCTGGGAGTGATAACCATTGTCGCGCATTTGCAGGGAAAAGATGTGGAAAAACGTATCGACACCGGCGTAACGCTGGTAACCCGCGACAATCTGAATGATCCGGAGATTCAACAGCTTGTTCTGCCGGATCTGTCCAAATGGTTAAATTGACAGCAAATATATTGGTTGCCTCATTAAAGAGGAAGAGATGCCGGTAATCAAAATCCCAAACCCAACTTTCGGGAATAACCAACGAATAAGGTGCAGCAGAGAAAAGTGAACAAGCTTAAAACAATAAAACCAGGGCGCACTCAATGGAACGAATGGTTGAACCGGTTCGGTCCGCTCATCGGGTTGTTCCTGGTTTATATTCTATTTGCTGTTATTGGCCCGGAGAGCTTTTCTTCGCTGCGCAACCTGGAAACAATTGCCCGCCAGACGACCATTGTCGGTATCGCGGCGCTGGGCATGACGATGGTCATCATTTCCGGCGGCATCGACCTGTCGGTCGGTTCTATAATCGCTCTGAGCACGGTGGTAATCGCCTGGCTGCTGCGCGCCGGTTTCAGCCCGTTGATTGCCGCTGCCGGCGGTGTCCTGGTCGGCGCGCTGAGCGGCTTGATGAATGGCCTGCTGATTACCCGTCTGCGGGTAGTGCCGTTTATCGTTACATTGGGGACACTGCTCTTCCTGCGCGGTGTAGCCAAGGGAATTGCCGGTGAGCAAAAGATCGATGCGCCGCTGAGCTGGCTCAACGATCTGTTAGCCGCCCTCCCGCTTCAGCGAAGCTGGCTGATCTTCTCGCCAGGCGTGTGGATAATGATTATTCTCGCGATCCTGGTGGCGGTTCTGCTGCATTATTTTCGCCTGGGACGACACATATTTGCAGTCGGTTCCAACGAGAAGACCGCCCGGCTTTCCGGCGTTAACACTAACCGGGTGAAAATTGCGGTTTACACCCTCAGCGCCACCTTTACCGGCATTGCCGGCGTAATGCAATTTTCCCGTCTCACCGTGGGCGATCCAACCGTGGCGGTGGGTCTGGAACTGGACGTTATCGCGGCAGTCGTCATCGGAGGAGGCAGCCTGAATGGGGGCGAGGGTTCTATTTTGGGAAGCATAATCGGTGCATTCATCATGACCGTAATTCGTTCCGGGTGCTCGCAAATGGGGCTTCCTAACTGGGTGCAGGAAATCGTTACCGGCGCGATTATCGTTCTGGCCGTTGCCCTGGACCGGCTGCGGCATCGGAGGAACAGTTGAATATCGGTTTCGAATTCAAAAAACTTCGATCGAGAAATCAGTTTTGCAGTGGTAAAGAAAATGTAAAAGTAGATCCACGTCCAACTTCACTCACCACCCAGATACGGCCTCCTAAAGCTTCTACCACCCGCTTGGCGATTGCCAGGCCCAGGCCGGTGCTCCTCTCCCCGGCAGTCGGTCGCGGGCTCGCCTTGCCAAACTCGATGAACAGGCTAGGCAGCTCTGTTGCCGGAATCCCCTGTCCCTCATCGATCACGGAAATATGCACCTCGTGGTCCACAACCTGCGATTTAATCGTGATTTCCGAACCGGAGTAGGAAAATTTAATCGCGTTGCTCACCAGGTTGGTAATCACCTGTTTTACTCTTCTCACATCTGTCACAAAATGCGGAATCGGGGAGTCTATTTGCAGATTTAGGTCTATGGATTTTGCACTTGCCAGTAGTTTGCTGTACGACAGAAAATCCAGAAGGAAGGCTTCCAGATTTACTCGATCTGGCCTGATGGCCAATCTGCCCGATTCGATGGCACGGAAATCAAGCAAATCATTGAGTAGTGCCAGCACAGATTCGCTGGTGGACATCATTTCCTCCATTACTTCCTTTTGCGCATCTGAAATATTCCCCAAAAGGCCATCCAGAAACAGCGAGAGGTAGCTGCGAAGCACATCCATGGGATTCCTGAGATCATGTGCCACAATTCCCAGGAACTTGTTTTTCATATTGTTCAGCTCCAGAAGTTCCTGGTAAAGACGCCCCTTCTCAACAATGACTGACAACTGCCCTGCTATTTGAAGAAATATCTCCGGATGAACATTTTTGTACGTTCCGGCCTTCATGCTGGAGAAAAAAAGAAAACCAATCGGTTTGCCAAGCGCGATGAGCGGGCAGGTTAGACTCGATTTCATGCCCTCTGCTATTATTTTTTTTGTGGAATCGGAACCGGGATGTTTTTCAAGATATGCTGGCAAATCGTTAATAATTCGTGCTTGGCCGGTCTCGATTATCCGCTGCAGGCTACTGCCTTTCAGAGGAGCAGCATAGCCGTTTTTGATTTTAATTTGGGGAGAATCGGATTTCACCCACCTGGCTTTCACAATTTTCCCGTGATCCTCCAGCAGTGAGAAGCCGATTCGATCATACGGTATAATCGGGCGGAAAGAATTAAAAACTTCCGCCAGCACATCGTCTAAAACCAGGCCGGCATTGACCCGCTCGGTTACCTTTGTCAGCGTTTTTATTTCCTCGAACTTTTTCTCTAACATGGCGCCCAGGTCGATCAATGCTTTTCCCAGCCGAGCAACCTCATCATCTCCGTGGGCCGGCACCGTAACCTGGAATTTGCCCAGCGCCATATTTTGTGCAGCTTGCCGGTATTGAATAATTCTTGGATCTGTCATTTCTCATTTCTCACGTTGAATTTGCAGAATTTCGCGAATGTTGGAGTTGCACCCCTGCACTTGAAGGAGCGACAAGCTTGCCTTGACCGGGGCAACTTTAACGATGGCAAAACTATTCTTTCTCTTTCGCCACGAAACCCGAATTGCTCACAAATATAAGGAAAGTTTTATGCTCGCTGGCAAACTGAAAGGCCGCGCTACCGTAAACGGTATTCACAAACGGCATCTTCTGGCCATATTCATATAGATAACGCCACAGAGGGTGATTTTCCGCATTTACCAGTGAATAAATGGTTTGCTGTTTGCTGATTTCATCCCTGGTTTGCACATACCGGCCGCGCAGTCGTGTCAACCGGTAGCGAGTATGCAGACCCAGGAAATTCAGCCAGTTGTCCCATTTCAGAATGTCCCCTTCCAGCACCCACTGGTCGCCGGTAATCAGGAATTTGCCGGTTATCACAGAGTCCGGAGATACATATTGTTGCAGTGTTACGAGATTGGTGAGATTTTCTTCCGCCGGCTCAATCCGGATTTGTGCCACCGGCTCTTCGTGCGTGAAGGAATAGTAGCTGCGAAGGAAAAAACCAATGAAAAGGATCATTCCGAACAGCGCGCTCCAAAGGACAACCAACAGAAGATTGCGGAGACTTGCCAGCAACCCGGGGACATCATAAGCCTGTTTGGAAAAAATTGCGGCTGTCCAGCGAATCCGGCGGTAGAGAAAGAAAAGGAAGAATGCAATACCGAGGAGCAGCCCGGCGAGGCCACTGTAAACCAGAATATCTGTATTTATATGTGAACTTGGCATTGGGGAACGCTGAATTTTATTTGATAACAATTATCGCCAATTTATGGCAAAGCTTTAAAATCAAGATAATGTCACTTGTGCCTGGCCCAGGAATTTGCATCATTTATTCCTGAAAAGCATCATTTCGTAAACAGCCGGCCCGGTTATTTGTTCATCGTCTATTTCTATTTCCGCATCGGCCAGGATGCCATAATAGACAGGCCGTGATACAAGCTGCTTTATCAACCATGCCAATACCGGATTTACGTCGTGCAGCAGATCCCTTCCTTCCAACATGGTTTTCTTTTTCATTCCCATGCGGAAAGGGAATGCCTCGTCTTTGGAAATAACTTCCATACGGCCCGGATACCGGCTTTTTAAAATCTCATCCGCTGCAAAGGAGTCCGGCTTCACCCGGATCAGGTTATTCGAACTGTGGATAATTTTCCGCCCCCTGGCGAACATCAAAGAGCGGATTGCACGATCTTTGAAATGGGTGTCCATAAAAATAACCGAATGGGAATCCGAGAGAAACCGGCCCCAGTACCACTTGGTGATGATATCGTCTACAAAGAGCTTGCGGGTTTCATCCACCTTCCAGAAATTGTGGTCGTGGTAAGCAAAAGCCTTCTCTAAAATAAGTCTCCTGTCTTTCAAATTGATCTCACCGGTTGCCTTTCCCATCGGCACCGGGATAATCCATCCAAAAGCGGCACACCGGTTATTCCTTTCCATCTGAATTTCATTGTTCAGCGGTTTCCAGCCATCGATTACTTTCTCAAGATATAAATCCGCCCGAAAACCGGGGATGTTCACCCGGATGGAATAGCGCCCGCTATTTTCCGGACGCACCATAGAACACGCAAATTCATCTTTTAATTTTACATCGCAAAAATCACGGGTGGCATGAAAATCAGATAGCACATAAGTTTTGTTGATGATCTCGGTCTTTCCCGAAATACGAGCGGAGATCGCCAATTGTGGGAAAATTTTCCTGCGCAGGGGATCCGTTCCCAGGTGAACAACAATCTTGATCACGGCATCTTTATCCGCATCGATGATATCAAAATACCACCACTCAAAATTTCCGGTGACTGAGGGATTGATGTGCAGGGCATCATCGGCCGGCCGCAAATCGAGTTCATCGCCGGCCACCGGCCGGGAAAAATCGATCTGTCCGTTATCTAAAATTCGTCCTTTATGGAGGTAATCCGGCATCTTTGGTTGTTGATTAAATTAGCTGTGTTTATTGTATGCGATGAATTTTAGCTACTTTGCTTCAACCGGGGTAATTTGAACCCGCCTGCGCTCCTCTCCCCTCAGGATGGTCAGTATCAAATCGCGCTCGACCGGCCAGTCCGCCAGGAAACGATGGAGATCGTCAATATTCACGATTGATTGTTCATTGATTTCCACAATCAGGTCGCCTTCCCGCAGTCCCGCTTTCTGCGCCGGCGCATTGGGTTCAACCGCCACCACTTCTACCGCACTTTCGTTGACCAGACTAAGAGAACGCACCAGTTGGCGGCCCAGGGGACGGCTGCGACCGGCGATTCCCAGGTAACTGCGTCTGACCCGCCCGTAACTGAGCAGGTGGGAAACCACCCACCGCACGGTATCGGACGGCACCGCGAAACCGATTCCCTGTGCCATCATAATAATAGCGGTGTTAATGCCAACTATCTTGCCGCGTGAATCCAGCAGCGGACCGCCGGAATTTCCGGGATTTAGCGGAGCGGTGTGCTGGATAATATTTTCGATAAGGCGGCCGTTCATACTTCGCAACGCCCGGCCTAACGCGCTTACAACGCCGGTGGAGACAGTGGACTGGAAACCGAATGGATTGCCCATGGCGATTACCAGTTGCCCGACCCTTAGTTTGGCCGATTCCCCCAGGCCGGCATAGGGCAGGCCCGATGCGCCAACCCGGATCACTGCCAGGTCGGTCGCCGGATCATCCCCCACCAGGGTGGCTTCGGCCTGCATCCCATCGATGAAGGTCGCGGTAAGACGGCTGGCCTCATGCACTACATGGCTGTTCGTCAAAATGTAGCCATCCGGCGCGATAACAACGCCTGAACCGGCACCCTCCTGCTCAACTCCACGGCGCTCCGAGCGTTTACCAACTGCGATGCTGACCACAGTCTGTCCAACTGTATCTACCACCGAGGTGACCGCTTTGGAGTAAGCATCCAGCAATTCCCGGTCGGGAAGATCGGAAGTTGCCACCGACCCGTTGCCCCCATCACTCTTTCCTGCCCGGTCGCCGTCAAGCAAAGCTATGATTTTTTGAATTTTCTCATTCATCGTAAGAGAATAACCCTGATTTTAGGAATTGGTTTCATTTCGTGCCGCTCGGCGAATGAACCTGAAATATTCTTAAGCCGGAGTATTTTGTGGTGGCTGGGCTTGTGCCTTAGCAAAATCTAGAATCGCAAAATATGCACGACTCGATCTGTCATAAAGATCTATACAATTTAACTTTGAATGTTAATTTGTACAAGATTCACACCAAAATGGTAAAATTTTTCAATTGATAATCTAATGCAATACCATTATGAGATAATTTTTAAAAAATAGTGACAAAAAATGAAATTATGTTTGCTTAACACCTCCCTTGGCAGTTAATAAAATTGCATCTCGTTGCACGAATCGACATAATGAAACTTTTTTTGATCTCCCAAAAGCGCGATTGATACTTCCAGACGGTCATGATTTATTCCCGCGCTCCAAGCATCCGAATAATGTTCTCCCTTTGATCATCAAACTCACCAGATGGAGGCGATCCATTTGAATCAAGGTTCTCCCCACAACTTCCTGATCATACTCTTCACCAAAATTTATTTGATATTTGCTCAACGAAGTATTACTTTTGAAAGGTAATACTACCAAAGGAGAAGTCAATTATGCGGGTAACCCAAAAAGGTCAGGTCACCATTCCCGGCCATATTCGTGAGCTGCTCGGAATCATGCCGGAAAGTGAGGTGGAATTCAAGGAAGAAAATGGACGTGTTTACATAAGGAAGGTTCAAAAAGGCAAAGAAATGGGGAGAGTCCGCAAGTTCCGGGGAGTGGCGACCGTTAAAATGTCCACGGATGAAATTATGGCTTTAACCAGGGGAGAAGAGTGAACGGCGTACTGGTAGATTCGAACGTCATTTTGGATGTCTTTGAAAACGATCCTGAATGGGCAGATTGGTCGGAATCGCAATTGGAAGAATGGGGGGATGTTGCGCCTCTTTATATCAATCCCGTGATCTACACTGAAATTTCAATTGGATTTGAGAAAATTGAAGAGTTAGAGGCTGCCGTAAATGGCTGTGGCTTTCGGATGCTGCAAATTCCAAAGGAGAGCCTCTTCCTGGCAGGGAAGGCATTTTTAAGATATCGGAGGGGGAAGGGCAGGAAAACCGCTCCCTTGCCTGATTTTTATATCGGCGCCCATGCCGCTGTTTCTAAACTGAAATTATTAACAAGAGATCGCAGACGCTATCGAACCTATTTCCCCACGGTGGATATTATCGGTCCGGAATGATTTCAGATCCCCTTCCCCTTGATTTCTTTAACCCTCCGATGTATCTTTTACTGCCTTAATTCTTCAGCCGTCCGACAGTTCCGGCAGCAAATTAGAGGCGTTAAAACCTGTTTTGGGGGATTCTCATTCCGCACATATTAAGGAGAGGCCATGAAAAAAAACGGCATTCTGTTTGGTCAGATTTTCTTCCTCCTACTGCAAATCTGTTTGCCGCTTTCCATTTTTTCCCAATCGAACACCAATAAGAAATTTGCAGCAGGTCCGGTGCTCAGCCCACGGATTGCCAATTATGCCATCGATGTGAAGCTGGATACGGAAAAACACCTGCTAAGCGGTTCGGAAGTCCTGACCTGGAGAAATACCAGCCGCTACGATATCCCTGACCTGCGTTTTCATTTGTACTATAATGCCTGGTTAAACGACAAGAGCTCCTTCCTGAGCCGGCTTAACAGCTATTATCGGCTGGCAGGGTATGGTAAGAATGATTGGGCCTACTGTAAGGTAAAATCCATTAAGATCAAGGGAACCAGAGGCTGGCGAGATGCCGATCTCACTCAATCCATGAAATATATTCAGCCGGATGATATGAATTCGGACGACAAGACCGTGATGGAGGTGCAGTTGCCGCGATTGATCCGTCCCGGAGAATCCATCGAAATTGAAATCGAGTGGCAATCCAAAGTTCCACGAACGTTCGCCCGCACCGGCACCATCGATGAATATTACTTCCTGGGACAGTGGTTTCCCAAAATCGGCGTTCTCCAGGATGACGGATTGTGGAATTGCCATCAGTTTATCGGCACCGAGTTTTTCTCCGATTATGGCGTTTACGATGTAAAAATGACAGTGCCGAAGGACTGGATTGTCGGCGCTACCGGCGAAGAAGTTGACAGAACCCAAAACGACTCCGGCACTGTGATGCATCACTACTACCAGGCAGATGTGCACGATTTCGCCTGGACCACCAGTCCGCATTTCCGGGTTTTTACCGATCGGTTTGAGGAAACAGGATTGCCGGCAACCCGGTTACGACTGCTCCTCATGCCGGATCATCTGGATAAAAAAGAACGCTACTTCCAGGCCACCAAAACAACCCTTAAATATTACGGAACGTGGTTCGGTCCGTATCCCTATGGGCATCTCACCATTATCGATCCGGCTTACCAGTCGCGAACCGGTGGAATGGAATACCCAACGCTTTTTACCGGTGGAACTCGTTGGCTTTCCCCGAAGGCTACCCTTTCGCCGGAAGGCGTTACAGTACACGAATGCGGACACCAGTTCTGGTACGGAATTGTGGGAAATAACGAGTTTGAGAATGCCTGGCTGGACGAGGGTTTCAACACCTATTCCCAGAGCAGGGCGATGGAAGTGGCTTATCCCCCCCGCACGCTGGATCGCCGCTACCTGGATGGATTTCTCCCCGTGCTTTTCCCCGGAATTCATGAGGTTTACCGTTCGCAGGGCGCCGAAAGGTTTGACGGTTTTGAATCGGGGTTGAAGCTGGATCGCATGTCGCGCGATTCCTGGCAACAGGCGCCCGGCGCTTACCGCATAAACGCATACAATAAGCCGGCTCTCATGCTGCAAACGCTGGAGAATTACTTAGGCTGGGATTTAATGCAAAAAATCATGTCCACTTATTTCGAGCGCTGGAAATTTAAGCATCCGCGTCCGGAAGATTTCTTCCGGGTGGTGAATGAGATCAGCAGTTTGGACATGAGCTGGTTTTTCGAACAGACTTACAACAGCTCCAATGTTTTCGATTATGCAGTGGGGTCCGTCCGCTCACAGCCGGTACGCGCGACGCTGGGATATGTGGAAGAGGACGGGCTGCTTCAGTTTGAGGAACCATCAGAAGAGGCGGCAGGCGACACCAACCAGGCCGAAGTGGTGCCCCCTCAATTCAAATCGACGATAATTGTGCGGCGTTGGGGTGAAGCCATTTTCCCGGTGGAAATTAAGATGACATTCGCGAATGGCGATACTCTGCTGGAACGCTGGGACGGCAGTGACCGCTGGGCTCGCTTCGATTATGTGCGACCGGAAAAGCTGGTAAAAGTGGAAGTTGATCCCCGCGGTGTTCTGGTGCTGGACATCAATCGCACAAACAACACGTGGAGTGCCAAACCACAAGCCAGAATTGCAGCATACAAATGGACCGGCAAATGGATGATCTGGTTGCAGAGCATGCTGCAATTTTTCACTTTTTTCAGTTAAGCAGATTGGCAATCATGATATATCTGCGAAATTTGATGCAGCCAATTTCAATCAAATGTGAGGAAATGGAATGACCACCAGCAAAGCTTTTTTTTCCGGTATACAACGGGTTAACCGGACACTGAAAATTATTTTCCTTATCTACCTTGTGAACCTGCTTATCGTGATGGCATTCGGCAGCATATTAGCCGGCGCAATTGAAAAAGACCTGGGAAACAGCCTGGATGCACAAAATCTCCGCAAAGGTTTTGACTATTTGTGGTACGACAGCTTTTCATCGCAGGCCGGTGGAATAGCAAAAACATTTACGCCCACCGTTACTGGCATCGGCGCCGTTTTTAACGGGCTGGACGACTTTCTGAACACGAGAGTTTTCAGCAGCCAGCCGGCTATTCTTGCCATGGGATTTGCCTTCCTGCTTTTGTGGACTTTTTTCTCCGCCGGTTTTATTGCGAGTTTTCTTCAAATGCCGGAAAAGCCTTCTTTTTTTCATGAATCAGCCCGTTTCTTCTGGCGGTTTCTGCTGTTAGGCATCCTGGCGGCAATTTGCTACTATATTGTACTTCATTACTTTTTTCAATGGATTTCTGCCATCGAGGCGCAGATCACGCGCCAGACAGTTGATGAACGAACTGTTTTCATCTACACAGTCATCAAATACCTGATAGTCTGGCTCCCGGTCGTTGTGATCAATATTATTTTCGACTACAGCAAGGTTGCAATTGTAAGGCACGATCTTACAAATGCTCTCCGCGCGCCGCTAAGAGCGGTGAGATTCATTATGGCGCATTGGGGAAAAGTGATTATTCTTTACCTGGCAGTGGGTGTAGTCTGGATCGGGTGGCTGGCGCTTTACTGGGCTGTAGTTCCCGGTGCCGCAACCTCCACCTGGGGAGCAATTTTATGGGCTTTTGTTATCGGCCAGATCTACCTTATCATCCGCATCTGGACAAAAGGATTCTTCTACGCCAGCGAAACCGTATTGTATGATGGGCTGGTGGAGTAAAAAGGCAAATAAATTTCCATTTTCGCGATATTGAGTAAGAGCGATACTTTATTGAGCATCATTTTTAGCCATGAAATACGATAAGATCGACAAGAGATCCAGTTTGCCAATCGCCCAAATGCTTACAAGCATAAGGATATAATTTCGTCATATGGTTGCAATACGCCTTAATTCTCCTTTAGCTGCATAATCAGTCGCCCTTTTAATCATATCAATTCCGGCAAAGCTGCAATATGCTTTCGTTTGATTTCTTGCGCCTTGGGCGCTCGTTACGCGAGTGTCGTAAATCGAGTCGAAATCGAAAAATGAAATAAAAAATAACAAACTGAAACTATTCTTTTTAAATTCCTTAAAAGCATTTATTTTGGATTGATCTAAGGAAATATAAACCGGAGTCTAAGAAATGAATTTCACGAAAGCCACCAATTCCGCGAACTGGAAAAGATGCTCGAATCACATCATTCCAAAGAAAAGGACTGCGCCCCTCCTTTCAGCAACGCTGTTTTTAGTAGGATTAATCCTGTTCTTCTCGGCCTGTTCGTCAAGCCGGGAAGTGGCAAGTAAAAATAGCCAGCAAATCCTCAGCACAGAAAATTCGCGGATGAACCAGGCAGCCGCGGACACATTAGCCAAATGGGGCTTGTCGCCGGAAGAAAGATTACCCAAAGAACCGCAGGTGAAGATTGGTAAACTTGATAATGGACTTACCTACTACATTCGGCAGAACAAAAAACCGGAGGACCGCGCCGAACTGCGGCTGGTGGTAAATGCCGGCTCTATTTTAGAAGATGACGACCAGCAGGGGCTGGCGCACTTCACCGAGCACATGGCCTTCAACGGAACCGAAAATTTCCAAAAACAGGCACTGGTGGATTACCTGGAATCGATCGGCATGAAGTTCGGGCCGGACCTCAACGCCTACACCAGCTTCGACGAGACTGTTTACAAATTGCAGGTGCCCACCGACAGCATCCCGACTTTGCAGACCGCCTTCGAAATTTTGCGGGAATGGGCGGGACGGCTTTCGTTTGACGATCAGGAGGTCGACAAGGAGCGCGGGGTAATCGTTGAAGAATGGCGCCTGGGTCGCGGTGCCGGGGCACGCATACGAGACAAACAGTTTCCGGTTTTGTTCAAAGGATCCCGTTACGCCGAACGGCTTCCAATTGGCAAAATGGATATTGTGGAGAACTTTCCCCACGACGCGGTTAAGCGATTTTACCGGGACTGGTACCGTCCGGGCTTGATGGCAGTGGTCGCGGTGGGCGATTTCGATCCAGTGCAAATCGAAGGATTCATCAAAAAGCAGTTTTCCGATTTGCAGTCACCACCGGATCCCCGGCAAAGAAAAATATACGCTGTTCCTGATAACGACAGCACCTTGTTCGCAATTGCCGGCGATCCGGAAGCATCTTCCAGTTCCATTGCAGTGGTGTACAAAATGGCTAAAGAACCGGAAGGAACTGCCGATGCCTACCGGCGGGGGCTGGTGGAATCTCTTTACAACGGCATGTTCAATGAGCGGTTGCGGGAACTTACCCAGAATCCCGATCCCCCATTTATTTTTGCATCTTCGGGGAAAGGATCGTTCGTCCGCAGCAAAGATTTTTACACCCTGCAGGCCACAGTTTCCGAAAGTGGCTTTTCAAGGGGATTAGAATCATTGCTTACTGAAGCCAAAAGGGTCAGAGAATATGGATTCACCCAACCGGAGATGGAGCGCCAGAAAAAAGAAATTCTGCGGCGTATGGAGAAGTATTACAACGAACGGGATAAAACCCAGTCAAATGTTTATGTGTCGGAATATACCCGAAATTACCTGGAAAACGAATCGATTCCCGGAATCGAGATGGAATACCGGCTCACAAAAGGATTGCTGCCCACCATTCGGCTGGATGAAATAAATCGGTTGGCTGCGCAATGGATCACTGACAAGAATCGTGTAGTCCTGGCGAGCGGGCCCGAGAAGGAAACAGCTCCCATGCCCACCCGTCAGCAGTTAATGGCTGTGTTTGATTCGGTTAGCCGCGGACAGATCGCTCCATACCGGGAAGAAGTGTCAGATGAGCCCCTGGTCAGCAAGCTGCCACAGCCGGGCACAATTACAGGGGAAACATCGGACAGCAGTTTGGGGATCACCCGCCTCACCCTTTCCAACGGTGTGAAGGTGGTGCTGAAACCAACGAATTTCAAAAACGATGAAATTCTCTTTACTGCCTTCAGCCCCGGCGGCATTTCGCTGGTGCCGGATTCACTCTATATACCGGGCTACTTTGCATCTTCCATCATCAACCAGAGCGGAATTGCCGATTTCGGCCCCATTGAGCTGGACAAAAAATTATCCGGCAAACTGGTTCGGGTCAGCCCTTTTCTCACCGACCTGTACGAAGGATTGAACGGTTCGGCTGTGCCCGCCGACGCTGAAACCATGTTTCAACTGATTTATCTTTATTTTACGGAACCGCGTGCCGACAGCGTTGCCTATCTTTCTTTCAAGAAGCGGATGGGTGATTATTTGCTCAACGCAAAAGCCGATCCCGAGGCCGCTTTCCGGGACACCATTAACGTGACGATGTCCCAGCATCACTACCGCGAACAACCGATCACGACAAAAACGCTGGACAAAATGGATATGGTCAAATCCTTCAATATTTACCGGAATCGATTCGCAGAGGCCGGCGATTTCACATTCTTCTTTGTCGGGAATTTTGAGATTCCGGAGATGAAACAGATGGCGGAGAAATACCTGGCTGTTCTGCCCACCATTCACCGGCAGGAGAATTGGAAAGATGAGGGAATACGTAAGCCAAAAGGCGTGATCCAAAAAGAGGTGCGCCGCGGCATCGAGCAGAAAAGTCAGGTTGAGATCATCTTCAGCGGGCCATTCGACTGGACGCTGCAAAACCGCCAGCGGCTACAAGCACTCCAGAATGTTATGAAAATCAGGCTGCGTGAGGTTTTGCGAGAGGATAAAGGCGGAACCTACGGTGTTTCGGTAAGCGCCTCGCCGCAGCATTACCCGGTGGAATCGTACCGCATTGATATCGGTTTCGGGTGCAATCCCGAAAGAGTGGAAGAATTGACGCAATCGGTTTTCAACCAGATCGACAGCCTGAAGGCTTTTGGCGCGGATGAGAAATACATTGTCAAGGTAAAAGAACAGGGAATCCGGCAGCACGAGAAAAGTCTGAAAGAGAACCGCTACTGGCTCAGCGCTCTTCAATACTACGATATGAATAATGAGAATCCCCAGACTATTCTGGAGCAGCCGGACAAATTTCTGGATTCGCTGACAACCGGGATGATCAGAGACGCCGCCCGGCAATATTTTAACGAGAAAAATTACGTCAGGGTGGTGCTGAAGCCGGAGGAGGAAAAATCGGAGTGATCTGCCCGCAGGCCGAGACTGAATTTTAGGCTAAGGCTGAAGCAAGCAACAGAGAATGGTATAGAATCTGGCGGCATGCTGAAATATGTCCCTGGTTGCATCCTGCGCAAATTCTTTTCGAATTCTCTGAATCTGAGCTGTTTGGCTGTCCGGTAAGGCTGGATTATCCCAACATGCCGGCAAGACTTCATGCGAACTGGATTTGATTCCAGCTCCATAATTCAAACAGAAAGACAGATTTTTGCGCGTGGTTGCATGGAACGAAATCTTCTCAAAAAAAATCGGAAGCATTCGGAATTAATCCCAGGCACAAAAGCCAAAGAATGAAAAATTCGGTTGCGCGCTGTGCGAATCTGTGGAACAACAGTCAAAAAACAAAATCCGGAAAAATCAATTGAACCAGAAAACCGAGCTAACTGACGGACACATTCTACTAAGACCATTCCATAGCTCTGATATTGATGCGCTGTTCGAAGCAGCCACCGAATCGATTGATGAAGTCTACCCCTGGCTGCCGTGGTGCCACCCGGGTTACACCCGCGGGGAAAGTGCGAACTGGGTAAAATGGTGCAAAAAAACATGGACTCGCGGTTATGAATATAATTTCGCCATTACCGAGGCGGAAAGCGGCAATCTGATAGGCGGCGCGGGTCTAAACCAGATAAACCGAATGCACAATTTCGCCAATCTGGGATACTGGGTGCGAACCGGCCATACACGGCACGGGGTTGCCAC
Source organism: uncultured Calditrichaceae bacterium (assembly GCA_964624795.1). Lineage (GTDB taxonomy): Bacteria > Calditrichota > Calditrichia > RBG-13-44-9 > RBG-13-44-9 > CAZUZS01. The sequence goes on along the minus strand of CAZUZS010000068.1, from coordinate 7,124 downwards.
ATCCGCGACCCGGCTTCTGGCGCGGTTCGCTTTTGCGGAACTGAAAATCAAGCGTATTGAAATCCTGGTGGCAGTGGGAAACCATGCCAGCATGCGGGTCGCCGAAAAAGCCGGTGCCACCAGGGAAGGAACTCTGCGGCACAGGATTGCCTACGAAAACCAGATGCTGGATGCCGTTCTCTACTCTCTGCTGCCGGAAGATTTGTCAACCGATTAACTCGAAGCATCATCGGCGCATGGCAAATAAATGAAATTCAGAGAATTTCAAATTTCTGCAACAATTGTCAATAAGGAACCGTCCGAAAGTGCTTTATCGTGTGAACAAACGGGATCATAAATGAAAAACATCAGCCTGCTTCTTGCTTTTTTCATAGTCTCTGCGCTGCACTATGCTGCCTCTGCCCAGACAATCGTTGAAGGGACGATTTCAGATGCGGAAACCGGCAGCCCGCTTCCTGCCGCCAATATTCAAATCGAGGGGACTTTCCGGGGCACCATCAGTAACGACAACGGTCAGTACATGCTGAAACTGGATTCGCTTCCGGCGAAAATACTGGTAAGCTACATTGGCTACGCCAGCCAGGGAATGGAAGTCACCAGCCAATCCGGCAGGCAAATCGACATTCGGCTCCAACCGGTCGCCTACGAGCTGGAACCAATTGTTGTGACCGGGGAAGACCCGGCAGTGCGCATCATGCGGGAGGTCATTCGCCGCAAGCAGCAATGGCGTGCCGCCCTCAATACTTACCAGGCGGAAGCATACACACGGGTGGTGCTGGAAAATGACACCAGCATTACCAGCATCATGGAGAGCATTTCAACCGCCTTCTGGGATAAGAAAGAGGGAACGCGGGAAATGATCCGCTCCAAACGGCAAACCTCCAATATCAGTGCTGAAGAAAATTTTGCCAATACCAGTCTTCTGAATAATATGTACGATGATGACGTTGAGATTGCCGGATTCAAAATGATCGGTGTGACGCATCCGGATGCGCTGGAATACTACAATTTCGAATTAACCGGCCAGCGGCAAATCGACAAACGGATTGTTTATGATATTTCGGTGGAACCGAAAGGCAAACTGCAACCGGCCTTTGTGGGCAGAATTTCAGTGCTGGACAGCGTTTTCGCTATGATCGACGTGGATCTGAAACCGGGCGAAGCCGTAATGTATCCCCCGCCGATTCAAAAGTGGGATATTCATTACCAACAGCAGTTCAGCAATTTCGGAAGCCAGTTCTGGCTCCCCGTTGATGTGCGCAGCCAGGGGAGTATCAGGATCGGCATTCCCGGATTGCAGTTTCCTACCATCAAAATAAACCGGGTCTCGCGGCTCACCGATTACCGGATAAATATTGTCCTGCCGGATTCCATATTTCAACAGAAGGAGTTGTCGGTTGTCGATTCTGCGACCATCAAACAGGATGCCGACAGCGTCTTCGCCGGCAACCCGGAGGTCGTCCCTTTTTCCGGCGAAGAACAGGCCGCCTACGGGAAATTGGACAGCACCCGCACATTAGCCGAGGCCTACAGACCAACCGGTGCTTTGGCTCGCTTCGTCAAGGTTGAAACTGATGAGGGCGAGAACAGGAAAAATCAACAGCAAAAAAAGCAATCCGGGCTCGGCAAGCTATCGAACGGAATTACCCCCGTGCTGGGATATAACCGGGTGGATGAAGCCAGCTTTGGGCTCAAAAAGAATTTTAACTTCCTGAAGAACCTCCAATTTTATTTCTCAGGCGGCTATAAAACCGGGCTGAGAAAGTGGTTCTGGGGCACCGGTGCAGATTTTCGCTTCGGGGCAAAAAGCCCATTCTCTGCGAAATTAGTGCACTCAGAAAATACTGACAGCCGATATGGCTCGCCAAACTACCCGGAGGTTTTTGCTGCTATTCCCACCTTGCTCGGCTACGCCGATTACTTCGATTATTACTGGAATCGCAAAACCAATTTGGGCCTTCAATATCGCATTCCGCGACTTAATAGCGTCTTGACTGTTGGGTTAAACGACGAACGGCATTCCTCGCTGGTGAAGACAACCGACTACAACCTGGCGGGCAGGGATATTCTGCAGAGGGAGAATCCACCCATTTGGGACGGAAAGCTGCGCTCCATCGAATTCAAACTGGTGATTGGGGAAGATTATATTCCATTCGGATTTGTCGGGCAAAATCGCCTGGAGATCGGTGTGGAACACAGCTCTCCCAACCTTTTTTCCAGCGATTTCGATTTCACCCGTTACCAGGTTGCGGCCGATTTTCGGATGAATACTTTCTTGCAGCGAAGGCTGCTGCCCAATGCGCTCGATTTGCGGCTGGTTGCAGGCACTGCCAGCGGGAATCTCCCACCCCAGCGTTTTGGCATCCTGGATGGCACCTTGCTGGGCTTCAGTCCGTTTGGGACATTTCACTCGCTAAGCGGGCGGCCTTACGAAGGTGAAAAATACCTGGCGGTTTTTGCGGAGCACAACTTCCGCACCGTCCCGTTTGAGCTGCTGGGACTGCGTGCGTTTGCCAGGCGCAATTGGGGAATCATTCTGCACGGCGCCGCCGGGCAATCCTGGATTTCAGCAAAAACGCCCCGGAGACTGGATTTCATTCCCAGGTATCCGCAAGATGTTCATTCAGAGTTGGGAATTTCTTTGAACGGTTTGTTTGGCCTGTTTCGTCTCGATTTTACCCGCCGCCTGGATGAACCGGCATATTTCATCGGAATCTCGGCGGCCAGGCTGTTCTGAACAAACGGGACAGAAATCCACGGCGGGCCTCTATGTAATTTCTGATCAGGCAAAATTGCATAGCTGGAAAAGCTAATTGTGACTCCATTTCCGACAATTTGAAAAAATTAACCTGTTTCATGGGCGCTGTGCAGCAGACAAGCGCTACTGCATTCTGAAATCTGAAATATAAAAATCCGAAGCGCACTCTCCACATTTGCTGTTTCGATTGAATTTACTTAAATTATGCGGCTTGGTTATGGAGACAAGCGGATCGGAGGGAAAGTATAAATGGAATCTTCAGAGTCGTCCTGGAATTTCAAACATCCTTTAACGATTGCGTTTTTTATCATCATTACCGCAGTCGTTCTCTACCTTTTATTTCATCTGCTGCATGTCTTTCTGCTCATTTTCGCCGGAATTCTTCTGGCAGTATTTCTGGATGGCCTGGCTGGTTTGCTGCAGAAGCATATTCATGTATCGCGGGGCCTGGCACTTACCCTGGTAATTATTGGGCTTTTTCTCTTGCTGGGCGGAGTCGGTTGGTTTGCCGGGCCGAGGATTATGGAGCAGTTTGCGCTTTTATGGGGAAAAGCCCCCAAAGCATTAAACAGTCTGGAGGCGGGCTTAAATAAATTTGAATGGGGTCGTAAGATCCTTTCCACGCTTAGCACTCCCGGAAGTATCCTTCCCCTCAGCCCCGGCCTGTTAGGTGGAATCACCGGATTTTTTTCCACCCTGCTGGGATTCCTTACCGGCATCCTTATCATCTTTTTTATCGGAATATACCTGTCAACAAATCCCGGCTTGTATATGCGGAACGTGGTGCATCTTTTTTCAGCAGAAAAACAGGAACGTATCAGCGAAGTCCTCCTGTCGTTGGGTCAGGCGCTTCGCTGGTGGCTGGTCGGGCGTTTCAGCTCCATGACGCTGGTTGGGATTTTCACCATCCTGGGGCTTTATATCGCTGGAATTCCACTGGCGCTAACGCTGGGATTCATCGCCGCGGCATTTTCTTTTGTGCCGTACGTCGGCCCCATATTATCGGCCGTTCCTGCCGGAATGGTGGCACTGGCGGAAAGCCCCAGAAAATTGTTATATGTAATCATTGTTTACCTCATTGTCCATCTTTTCGAGGGATATATGATTACGCCGCTCATCCAGAAGCGGGCGGTTTTCCTGCCCCCTGCCCTTTTGCTCACGGTCCAGATCCTGATGGGCGTTATAGCCGGTGCATTGGGCGTCGTGCTGGCAACTCCCCTGGCGGTTGCAGTGATTGTCGTGATTCAGATGCTTTATGTGGAGGATGTGCTGGGCGGCGATGTCAGGGTTTTGGGACGGCACGGCAATCCGCACCCGTTCAGGAAAAGGGGGAAGTAAACAGCTCAATATACAGACGAAACTTAGGCAAAATTAAATTTGATTCCTAACGCCTCCAGCAAAGACAGAAGTTTAAAAAAGGATCATTTTTTCTGCCTCCCCCTAAATCCCTCTCCCTATATGCGCAAGGGAGGGGTGACGAAGGGGTTGGTTATTTGGTAAAACGATTATGCCTTTAACTCAGCTAAAAACAGAATTATTCAATATTCTGTTTTATGTGATTACCTAATTGGATAACCTCACCCTCCGGCCCCCTCTCCACATTGGAGAGGGGGAGCAAGGGGGTGAGGTTCGAAAAATTTATCAAACCATAAATATTCATTTAGCTGAGCTAAGTACCTGATCACATTTGGTAATTTACTTCTTGGTTGCCCCCATTAGTGAGGTTTTGCCTCCATTAGAATTTCCAGATACGAATGAGTCGGGATCGAGTCGCACATACGGTCCTACTCTCAAATTTGCCAACTCAGTGGCCAGGTTTCACAGCCGCGGAATGGCATGTGCTCGCCTTTTCGATATTCAGGAAATTTAATATACGCATTGATCCCCGGCACCGGTTTGCCGCGCAGCAGCATCACGCACGGCCAGTTTTCCTCGGTAACGCGGGTAGTTGTGGGTATGTAGCGAATCGTCAGTCCGCGCCGCCAGCGGTCCGAAGTATTGGCACAAGAGCCGTGAATAATATTGGGATGATGAATGGAAACGTCACCGGCTTTCAATATTACATCGACTGCTTTTGTCTCGTCAATATCATCCAGATCGATTTCCGATTCGAGCACATTGGCCACATCATGGCGCTCGCGCAGCTTTTGCAGCTTCATCGACTGCGTGCCGGGCAGCACTCTCATGCAGCCGTTTTCCGGATCGGAGCCATCTATGGAGAGCCAGAGCGTCACCACCTCCATCGGTTCCAGCGGCCAGTAACTGCCGTCCTGGTGCCAGAGGACAGCCTGCCCGTCGCGCGGCGGCTTGCAGATGTAATGGGAAGCGAACAACGCAATATCCGGTCCGACAAACTGTTCCGCCACATCCAGCAAGCGGTCGTCACTTAGTAGCCTGACCCAGAACGGATCATCCGCCACCAATGTGTGGTGCAACTGCTCCGGCCGCAAACCCGGATGCCGCTTCAGCAGCCAATCCACATGTTCCTTTGCCTCGCCGGTGAGGTCGGTATCGACAACATTGCAGGCAATCACGAAACCATCTTTTTCGTAGTGCTCCCGCAGACCGCTCCATCTATTTTGATTTTTCTGCATTATTTTTCCCTCGCTTCCCGGATAAATTCGAACATAAAAATAGAACACGAATTGATTACAGGCAAGCGGATGTACTGCGATATTAAAAAAGAAAGCCGTGCTTTTCTCGGGCATTACCGCATAAATCAGCATATAGGGGGAATTTTAGCAATTGAATATCAATTTTAGAAAGGTTCATGGATAATTCGTACGTGCCTTTTCCCGGTTTGATACCCGTATTCCTTTAGACTGTCCCCGGCAAATCTTTCAAATATCTCCTGATCATATTCGGAAAGGTATTTTTCCCACGCATATATATTCTCCTTTCGCAAATCCTTCCAGGCATTATTGGAGATAAACCGCATCAGTTGCTGTCCGGGATCATCGATATCCAGAAAATTAAGGAGAAAGAAAAATACCCGCTCCGGGTTACTTATCAGGAATTCATACTTCACCTGGATATATCGTTGCGCCGTGAGTGTTACCGCGAGCTGCTTTGAATTTCGAAGATAGTTTCTCCAATAGGTAGCGACTTCCGCCACATTTTCCGGAAGCACCACGTTTTTCCGGCCTCCCCGAACCAGGTCTCGTCCATCCCGCACAACATGAATAAACCTGGCGTTGGGAAACAGGTGATTGACAAAGGAAAAATCGGAGATAAAATTGCTGTCGCTGTATCCCCACCGGAGCATTTTGCGGGCAACGGACAATTGCAGCAAATAACAGTCTATTATCTTTTGAAAGTTGGGAGCATCTATATTTTTGATAACATCCTGTAACTCGAGGCTTAAATGATACTGCTTCGTCCACGACTGAACCGAGTGGAGAGATTTGACGTGTTCGAGAATAATTTTTAATGTCGTGTCGGGATTCAGATCCTCAAAAAATGCCACCTTTTCGTATACCGGCACAAAGGAAAGAAAATCGGTGTCGAAATTGATGCTCAGATATTTTTGCATCAATCCCGCCAGTATGTTTTTACCTGAACCATTTGCGCCGATAATAAAAACCGGGTCAAGCCTTTTATGATGAATATTCAGATCGAAATCGAAGCCGTTCATGCTTATTACCTTCGTTTTTTTCCATAATACCGAACGAATATTAAGATTGTGTTGAGTCTTTGTTAATTTTGGGTTAAAACTCGATTGGTCAAATAGCGGGCGGCAGCTTTTGAAAAGATCCATCCTGCCCCATTCACCTTTCACCCATGAGGTGGCGGAATGCCGCCGCATTTCGATGCGCCCTGCTGGCTGCTCAATAACCGGCGGCGGTGTATCGAAGCCACCATTGCTATCTTATATTCCTGCGCACGGAGTCATATTATTAATCCTCTACAAGGATTATTTTGTGGTGGGAACCAATTGGCTACAATAATTCCAACCTCTACGAGGTTTTGGACAGAATCTATGAAACGTTCAAACGCGGGGATAAAAATTTTTCATGTCCTCCCAATTGAAAATGACAAAGGTTGAACATCGTAGATGTTCAATTGTTGTAGAAATTATCACACAAATAAAAGTCAAATCATCCTCGTAGAGGATGAATAAATCAACAACACCATTTGTGGTCAGGGGATGTTCTCGCCCTGCCCCATCATTTTTCGCTAAACGTTTTTCACGTTTCACCTTTCACCCATGAGGTGGCTGAGTGCCGCCGCATTTCGATACGCCCTGCGGGCTGCTCAATGACCGGAGGCGGTGTATCGAAGCCACCGCTACTCGATTCTTAAAATATCGCCCCCCCTCCCCCGCCGGCGGAGTAGTGCGTTTTTCCATGGATGAGTGGTGATCAGG
>CAZUZS010000067.1:0-27162 GCA_964624795.1 uncultured Calditrichaceae bacterium | reverse complement strand
ACTACTGGATTCTGATCATCATCGGGCGCGCACCGGCGAAGGAGGAGTTTTGAGTGCTACTTTTGGAGCGGCAATGTGATGGAGTAATGGAGTGTTGGTGCGTCTCAGGCTGTTGGCAGTTCTGCTGCAAGGATTTAGCGGGTGTGCAAAAAAGTCGGATTTACAGTCATTTCGCTGGCCCTCCGCTGCGTTCTGAAGTGACTGCGCCTGAAAGGCGGAAAACAACCTTACGATTCGATGGAAATATCCCGGTATTTTGGATGAAACATGCTGTGCCTGGTAAATAATCAGGTAGACTTCTTATAAAATCTCGCCGAGTTTTATTAAAAACTCGGTGGATTATCTGAAAAACTCGGCGAGATTTTTAATTTTCTCGCCGGACTTTTAAAGCATCTCGCTGAATTAGCACAATAACATCCGCACTAACCGGCGAAAACATCCCGTTGTTTTCAACAAAACGTCCGCAAGTCTTTCAGAAAATATCAGGAGATGATAAGGGGGAGGGCCGGCGGGATCTTCACATCCGCACTGAACAGACCGTTACAATTAGCTGAACCACGGACACCACAAGCGTTGCCGTCAATATGAATTTTGACATTGGCGCGTCGAACTGCGGGCGGCCTTTTTTGAGAAACCAGGTATGGATGGAAAAAGCAAAAATACCGGCCAGCGACAAAACCAGCGAAAATATGAGCCCCGCCGGGGACTGCCTGGTAACGAGCACCAATCCATACAGGACAATGAAAAGCAGCGGAAAATGTAGCAGCAGGAAGCCGCCGATTCCGCCCGGAAGCCTGAACAGCTCCCACTCCTTCCAGAAAGCTGAATCGATCTCGTGATTGATCAGGAGTATGGCATTTAAAAGGTATAGCCAGAATAGGAGGGTGGGCACGGGACTATTCCTCGGTCTGTTTGCATATCGAAAAAAAAACTCTAGCGTGAGGCGTGAGTGTGCCGGGACCGATATCATGAACACGTAGTTCAGCATTATCATTCCTTTCTCATGAATTCGCCAGGATATTCAGGAATTCTTGCACGACCTCATCGGGATTCTGGTAGCATCTATTCGCATCGAAATGTTCAACAACTCGGACACCATGAGTTCTAAATAGCCGGTCTCGCTCGTGATCCTGCACAGTCCGTGAGGGTGGGTGAAATGGTTCGCCATCAACTTCCAGAATACCCCATTTCGCGTTCTGACAAATCAGGAAATCAGCCTCTCGGTTCATCCGTTGGGCGGGCTGCCCCACCCGGCCCATACAATTGGGAACGAAGAACACGCCAGCTCTATCAAGGGCTTGGGCTATCCGGATCTCGCTTTGCGAACGGAACAGTAGATTCATCCAGACTCGCGCACGCGTTGCCTGCACAGCCTGATTGTGGACGCCTTTGCCCCTGGCAATCTCAAGGAGTTCACTCCGCCAGTCTGGATCAATGTCAACCACTTCAGCGCGTACGGTGTAATGTTTGATATATTCATTCGCGGGTAGTACGGACTTAATAGCGTTTCTTATTGCGTTGCCCGTAGGATTGTTCTCATCATGCAGTGCATCGTGCGCTGCGCGGGGACCCGACACATCCACATGTACCGCATAAAGTGTTTCGTCTCCGTCAAACCACGTATCACCCGAGGGGTATACGCGCAGTGTGCAAGACAAAAGCACTGACGCGGCATCCTCTTCGCCGCCGTCAATCAAGAAACGAGCAGCGCTGGCCTGAAGAACATCGTCATCCATTGTCATATTTTTCTTTCTCCCTGGAAGAACATCGAAATCACCGACATGCTTTTTTTGTTCGGTGAATTGTGGAGGCAATCATGGGTAAAAACACCTGCCATAGCGTTCCTGTATTTGTGATCAATTTCTACCATGCGCCCATTTTCTCGCATTTTGACTGACTTTTACTTTGCATATCCGGCTATCTCATCGGGAGGCAATGTATATAGAAAGTGCCCATCATTCTTACCATCATTAATGGAAAGCCGAAATTCGGAGATAGGAACCACTTTTTTCTTCTCTTCATCTGTTAGTAGCTTCTGTAAGTGGTGCTTAAAATTACCTGTAAAAATTAGCCGAGGATCATTTTGTCTGCCTTTTTCTGCATCTTTTAGATTCTTTGTGAATTTTTCGACCCTAGCAGCTGTGTTAGCAACAATTCCAAAAACATAATCTCTTTTGGGAGACGAGGTCCTATATACAAGACTTCCTCCCGTGTGTAATCCTATTCCAAATCTAATCTTGTTCTCCTTAGCGTATGAATCCTTCAATAAATATTCATGGATCGCAGCTGCAACTCTCAAGCAGGTCAATGGATGATCATTATCCCAAAATACACACAAGCATCCATCACCCGTGTCGTTAAAGGAAAAGCAATTATCCAAGGGCAAGGGCTCAATACGTTCAAATATGCACTTAAATAGGCGCATCATGAAATTCGTGTGTTCCAATAATGCAGCATTATAATCAGCTATTGATACACTGTAGCTCAGTTCTCGGACGATCTGAGAAGAACCGCGTATATCGACAACAAAAGCACTTGATCCATTTTCGTAATTTAGTTCAATTGGTTCTGGAATTTCAAATGACATATTTGCACCTAAGTATTGTTATTGTCCTGCCAACACATATTTTATAGAATCAGTTTGTGCCACACTTCTTTCATAATATTCCAAGATCCCGCAATAAATATATACAACTGTTTCGATTAAAATGAAATGGAAATCTTATAATAATCCTAAAAAAGCTATCACATCCATCTCGCTCATGAGAGTTATAAAGAAATTAAGGAATGATTCAACAAAGCACCACCACATATAGGCAATATCAAGAATCCTGTTCATCCCGTCAATCCCGTCAAAAAACAAAATTCACCAATTACAAAACCACTTGGATTTCATTATGCCGGAGTGTTAGAATAAAACGGTCAGGATAAAGAAAAATCAAACAGGAGAAAATCCGATGCAAGCTGAACTGTTTTCGTGGGGAGCGGCGCAGGAAGTGACCGGCTCCAAGCATTTTCTGCGGGTAAAGGACAAACTGCTGATGGTGGATTGCGGCGCCTTCCAGGGCAGGCGCGCCGAAGCGGACGAGAAGAACCGCAACTGGCAGTTCAATGCCAAAGAAGTGGAAACCATAGTCCTTACCCACTCCCATTATGACCATTGCGGATTATTGCCGCTGATGCCCAAGAAAGGTTTCCCGGGAAACATCTACGCCACCCCCGCCAGCCGCGACCTGGCCAGCCTGATCATGATGGACTCCGCGCACATCCAGGCCAAAGACCTGGAGTTCCTGCGCAAGCGTGCCAAAAAGAGGGGCGAGACCTTCGACAAAGAGCCGCTCTTCGATGAATCCGACGTGCTGAAAACGCTGGACTATTTCATAACCGTTTCCTACCACCGGCCTTTCCCGGTGATGGACGGCGTGAAAACAACTTTCTTCGATGCCGGGCACATCCTGGGCTCGGCGCTTACCCTGCTGGATATCGACATCAACGGGCAGGAGATGCGGGTAGGCTTCACCGGCGACCTGGGCCGCAAAAACCTTCCCATCCTGCGCGATCCCGAAATCCTGCCGCCGGTGGATTACCTGGTGATGGAGAGCACCTACGGCAACCGCCTGCACGATCCCATCGAAACCGCCAAGGACAAGCTGGCGGACGTGATCAACCGCACCGTCAATCGCGGCGGAAAGATCATCATTCCGGCTTTCGCGCTGGAGCGCACCCAGGAGCTGGTCTATTTTTTCCATATCCTGAGCGACCAGAACCGCATTCCGCGTATCCCGATTTACGTGGACAGCCCGATGGCCACCAACGCCACGTCCATCTTCCGGGTGCACCAGGAGTGCTACGATAAGGAGACCCGCCAGGCCTTCCTGGATCACCATAAAAATCCGTTCGGGTTCAACGAAATGCATTACATATCGGGGCTGGAGGAGAGTAAGGAGCTGAACAGCCTGAATGAGCCGGCGGTCATCATTTCCGCGTCGGGCATGTGCGAAGCGGGGCGCATTCTGCATCACCTGCTGCACAATATCGGGGACGCTCGAAATACCATCCTGATCGTAGGTTTCATGGCGGAAAACACGTTAGGCCGGAAAATCCTGGAGCGTCAGCCGGAGGTGAAGATCTTCGGCGATCCCTACAAATTGAAGGCGGAAGTCGTTCATCTCAACACTTTCAGCGCGCACGCCGATTACAACGATATTCTGGATTATGTTTCCCGCCTGGATTACCAGCGGCTGAAGGAGATCTTCCTGGTGCACGGCGAACCGGACGCACAGGCGAATTTGAAGAAGCTGCTGGAAGAGAAGAATTACAAAGTGACGATTGTTAAGTATGGTGAGAAGTATATTCTGCAGAGCAATTGAAGTGTAGATTTTGTGCTCTGTTGATCTGTAATGTCATTTTCCCGCAGGGAGCACTATGTGCCGACCAGAAGGAGAAATCCAAGATTTCTCAATCGCTCCGCTCATTCGAAATGACATCTGAGGATGGGATTCATATTTGATCTATTTGCTTTCCCGGATGATCCCAGCTTGCAGGAAGTTGACAGAGGCGATTACGATTAAGATTATGAATACGAGTTAGAAAACGGCAATCGCCGTTTCCTCCATTCTCCCTTTCGCCGATTCGTGTCTCTCCGCGCTATGCGCCAAGCGCTTTACTCGACTATCACCGCCGTGCCGTATGCCAGGATTTCCGAGGCGCTTTGCATGATGTAGGAGGTCGCGAAGCGCACATTTACAATGGCGTTGGCGCCCATTGCTTCCGCATCGGCAGTCATGCGGTCAATGGCCTGCTCCCGCGCTTCCGCGATGAGCTTGGTGTATTCCTCGATCTCACCGCCGATTATATTTTTCAGCAGTGCCAAAATATCTTTCCCGATGTTCCTGGCGCGGATGGTATTGCCCTTCGCCACTCCCAGCATTTTTACAACTTTCTTGTCCGGGATCGTTTCGGTCGTCGTCACAATCATCGCTGTATCTCCTTGTATTTATCCTGCTTTCTGGTCATTAGCTTTTCACGAAGAACGGATACCAGTAAAACAATGAATCCCAGCGCCAATGCGAAGACGCCCACTTTCTCCAGCGGCGAGATTTGAGCGGAGGTGAGAACGCCGCCGATAAAATGGTACACTGCAATCGCCAAAAAAATGATGGCGCCAATTGAGATGAGTATCCAGCTTATACCGCGTTCCATGCGATTGTAGAGATGATGCCAGTACTCATCCCACGCCATGTCCGGCAAAAGTTTGTTCTTCATGTCCCGGCTCACTCCTTTCCAGTTTTGTAAATGGTTGAGATCGGCCCGGCAGTCCTCGCACTCCGCCAGGTGACGCTCCATTTCGGCCTTCTCCTCCGGCGAAACCTGGTTGTCCACATACCGGACAAGCAGGGCCTTAAAATCTTCACAATTTCTTTTATTTAACAATTTCATTTTCCTTTAAAATTTTGGACAGCTTTTTCCGCGCATAAAACAACCGGGACATTACTGTTCCCGGCGGAATTTCCAGCGCTTCGCTGATTTCCTGGTAGGAAAAATTCTCGAAATCCCGCAAGAGAACGATCTCCCTTTCCTCCGGCTTAAGCTGCCGCAGCGCCCGCCACACTTCGCGGCTGGTTTCCTCAGCTTCTATTTTTCTCTGTGTTTCATCTGTTTGTCTTAAATCTTTGCGATTGCCGGTGAAGAAATCAGAGAACACAACCCACCGTTTTCGCGAGCGTCTCAGATAATTGAAACTCAGGTTTTTTACGATGGTGTGCAGCCAGGCCCGGAACGACTTTGTGATGTCGAAATTCTTGAGGTTGCGGTGAACACGGATGAAAGCCTCCTGCGAAATATCCAGCGCCGCCTCGCGGTTGTGTGTCCAGTAGAGAGCCATGGAATAGGTCAGCCGGTAATTTTTTTCCACCAGGATTTTAAATGCATCGTGAGAACCTTTCTTACATGCTGCTAATAGTTCTCGCTCCGATTCAGGTTCCATATTGCCCCGTTTGCATCCTCTTGTTGGTAAATTACCCCGACTAACAGGATTTATTCAACAAAAATTGCAGGAAATTTAGCGCGGGTTGCGGGCAATTTGCACTGCTTTTGGTAATTGCCACCTCGTCATCAGTCACTGGTTATTAGTTATCGGTCATTGGTTATTGATAGTTGACCACCACTCCAGCATCATCTCTTAAATCTGTGGAGGATTTAATCCCGATTTATCACATGGTGATCGCTATGCGACAAACAGAAATGTTTGTGTTTTTTTTCAGGAACGTTTGACATTTGACTTTTCACGTTTCACGATTAGCTTAAGAGAATCTATCATTTTTCACGGGAGGGCATTGTCAAGAGAGAGGCTGCTTCATTTAACCGTCACCAAATCCTTCAGCTTCTCGAAGGTTTTCTTCCCGATCCCTTTCACTTTCATCAAGTCTTCCCTGGTTCGGAAAGGGCCATTTTCGGTGCGGTAGCGAACAATGCGCTCAGCCATCTTCGGACCGACGCGCGGCAGGGCTTGCAGTGCCTCCGGACCGGCGGAATTGATGTTGATTGGGAAACCCGCGACCGATGCGGATGGCTCTTCCCGGTCTTCTTCATCTGCTCCATTACTTTTTGTGGAAGGCGCGTTGGTCAGCATTTCTTCAGCATGAAGCAGGCTGTCCCGCTTTTGGACAAATGCTTTTTCGAACGCACTGAAATCCTGCGTCTCGCCGGAGGCAAACCAGACCTGTGCATAATGCAGCAGTACGGAAGCACCGAAAACGATAACGACAAACCACAGGGCGCGGATTTGGGCTTTGGTAAAATACATGCGCGCTTTCGCTCGTTAAACAAATGCCGATTTCAAATAATATAAAAGAAAGGAATGAAAAATCAAATAGCCGGGGAATTTTTAGCGAAAATAAGGTACGGGAAGAATATGTTGAACCTGTACTTTTCTTGACCTCTTGCCACAGAAGCCCTAATGCACGAAGCCGATAGTTTATGTAATTGGTGACATCCCCCCTCGCCCCCCCCTTCGAAGGGGGGAAAGGGGGGATGTAGATTTTGCCCTAAACGGATTTCTGAAATGGACAGTTGATGTCTGAACCCCGTAATTCTTCATAAAGTTGAATCGCGGCCTACAGGCGCTCGATTACCGATTTCAGCTTGCCACGCACTTCACCGGCAATCTCACCCAGGCCGGGATTGTTGACTGCCTGCATGGAAGCGATGGGATCGACGGCAGCGACGGTGGTTTTGCCGTTGTCGTTCACATAGACAATTACATTGCAGGGCAGCATCAAGCCGATGTTTTCTTCCGCTTGCAGCGCTTTGTAAGCAAATGGCGGGTTGCAGGCACCCAGAATCTTGTACGGTTTGAAATCGACGTCCAGCTTCTTTTTGAGCGTTGCCTTGACGTCAATCTCGGCGAGAATCCCAAAACCTTCCTTTTTTAATTCCTCCGTCACCTTCTCAAGGGCCTGGTCAAATGACAGATCGATGGTTTTCGAAAAACTGTAATTTCCAGCAGACATAATGAACTCCTCTCTTTTTTGTATTCGCGCACTTAACCCAACTCCGCCGACGAAAGCACATTGCGCCGGCAGCCTTTATTTAATGCAGTTATAAATGAAATGTTACAATGCGAGAATAGCGGAAAAATGCCTCGCGGCTTTAGATCTGCCACAATGGGACGCTTAAGTTTTTTCGATTGAGCAATGCTGAGGGAGTGCTTCTACCGGCTAAATCGCAAATAGAAATTTCTGAATCGTTCTATTGGGATTTATCTTTTTCTCTGATGTGCAATGCCCGCAGGCCATTGAAGATGACCAGCAGGCTGGCGCCCATATCGGCAAATACCGCCATCCACAGCGTTACCAGCCCGGGCAGCGCCAGAACGAAAAAGACGCTTTTCAGGAAAAGGGCAAAGAAGATGTTCTGTTTTATTATCGTGACCGATCTTTCGCTCAGGTATTTTAGAAAGGACAGCTTGTTTAAATCATCGTTCATCAGGGCAATGTCGGCGGTTTCCAGCGCGGTGTCGGTTCCCGAGGCGCCCATGGAGATACCCACGGTCGCGGCAGCCAGCGCGGGTGAATCGTTGATCCCGTCTCCCACCATCGCTACCCACCGGTAGGTTTTCAGCAGTTCCTGCACAATATTCAATTTGTCTTCCGGCATTAATTCGGCCCGGAAATCTTCCATTCCGGTCTCCTGTGCAATCGCAGTGGCGGCAGCCTGGTTATCGCCGGTAAGCATAATCAGGTGCCGGATTCCGGAGCGCTTTAATTTGTCCATTGCTTGCCGGGCATTCTGCCGCACAGCATCCGAGACGGCAATGATGCCGAGTATTTTCTGCTGATCTCCCACCAGAATCAGGGATTGCTTCCGGTGTTCATACTCGTCCAAAATGCGATTAATTTCCGCAGTGAGGAGACCTCGGCTATCGAACATCCGGTGGTTTCCCACCAGGTAAGTTTTGCTTTCGATGCGGGCTTTGATGCCCAGGCCGGTCTGAGATTCGAATTCATCCACCGGCAGAATTTTGATTTCCCTTTTGCGGGCATAATCCACGATGGCTTTCCCCAGAGGATGCTCGGAGCGGGATTCGAGGGATGCCGCAATTTGCAGCACTTCTTCCGGAGAGGTGGCGCCCACAGCCGTAATTTTCCCGACCGCCGGTTGGCCAGTGGTCAGGGTGCCGGTTTTATCCAGCGCCAGTGCACATACCCGGTTGAAGATCTCCAGGGAAGCACCGCCCTTGATCAGGATACCGTTTCTTGCCGCATTGGTCAGTGCACTGACAATGGTCACGGGGGTGGAGATAACCAGTGCGCAGGGACAGGCGATTACAAGCAGAACCAGTCCCCGGTAGAGCCATTCGATGACGATTCCGCCAAACAGGAGCGGCGGAATAGCTGCTACCAGGACGGAAAATACCACCACACCCGGCGTATAAAAACGGGCAAATTTTTCCACAAATTGCTGGGCAGGGGCTTTGCGGGCCTGCGCTTCTTCCACAATGCGAATAATGCGGGACAGCATGGTTTCCTTGAACTTGTGACTAACAACCACTTCAAGGATTCCCTGCCGATTTATTGTACCGGCAAAAACCTGGCTGCCTTTCTTTTTCTCCTGCGGAATACTCTCGCCGGTGATAGGTGCCTGGTTCACCAGCGAGTAGCCTTTCGCGACAACGCCGTCCAGCGGCAGGCGCTCGCCCGGTTTGATGATTATGGTGCTGCCGACTTCTACTTCTTCCACCGGCACCCGGCTTTCTCCGCTCGGCAGCTTCACGAGCGCAACCGGCGGAGCCAGATCCATCAGGGAACGAATTGATCTTCTGGCGCGGTCCACCGAAAAAGATTCCAGCAATTGCGCCAGGGCGAACAGGAAAATTACCATGGCGGCTTCGCTCCATTCGCCAATGAGCATGGCGCCGATGACAGCCATACTCATGAGAAAATCCATCCCCAGCGAAAAATTCCTGGCTTCCTTCCATCCCTTTATGGCGATGTGATAGCCGCCGCTTATTACCGCTGTCAGCAGCAAAGGGGTAGTCACGGCATCGGGAAAATTCAAATGGTGCAGAATTATGCCTGCTATTGCGAAGGTTCCGGAGATGCCGGTCAGGATAGTCAGCTTGTGTGTTCGCAGGAAGGAAGGTGAGACTTCTTTTTCAATTTCCGATGCCGGGACCGCGTCGAATCCCAATTCCTTTAGCTCTATTTGGATATCTCCCAGTGGAATACTGTGATCGATGCTCACTTTTCCTTCGAGAAGGTTGAACCGGATGTTCGACACACCGCTCATTTTTCGAAGGCGCTTTTCAATGGGCCGGGATTCGTCCGCGCAATCCATTCCATTCACAACCAGTGTACTGGTGCGCGCTTCCATCTCTTTTTTTACCGTATATCCGGCAGCCTTCACCGATTTCTCAATGTCCGGAATTTCTACCAGCGAAGGATCGAATTCTACCTTCATCCGGGCATTCATAAAATCCACGCGAGCCAGCTTAACGCCCGCCAGCTTTCCCACCGATTTCTCGATCCGAAGGGCACAATCCGCGCAGTCCATTCCTACAATGTCAAGCTGCGCGCTATTGTTTTTAGGTTGCGTATTTCCCATATCTGAAATTACTTATTTTTTGCCGCCTGCGAATTATTTAAAAACTGCATGGGACCGTTCCTCCCGTGCGCCTGCTAAGGAAGAGGGCTGAGATCCGCCGGCAGCTAAAATCGAATGGTGGGCGTTTCCGGGGGTAACCTGTGTGAGAACGAATATGAGATCGTTTGAGCGGATGCGTGCCCGATTCCGAGGAGTCTTGTTATCGTGCCCTGGTTCCGTGGGGAATAAAAACCGGGCCGGAAATTTCCCCCGGCCCGCTGCATCTGCTATATATTGAAAGCTTCTTTAAATTTCTCGAAGAATCCCTTCTTCTTCGGGGGATTCACATTTTCCAACTGGGCCAGCTCTTCCAGGATCTCCTTTTCTCTCTGGTTGAGTTTCTCGGGCGTCCACACTTTTACCTGCACCAGAATATCGCCTTTCCGGTAGCTGTTCACTTCCGGCAGCCCTTTTCCGCGCAGCCTGAAAACTTTTCCGCTCTGTGTTCCGGGCGGGATGCTTATCATCACCAGCTTGTTTTCTTTCTGGCCATCCACATTTTCCATTTCCAAAGTGGGCACTTCAACCTCGGCGCCCAGCGCAACCTGCGGGAAACTCAAATACAGCTCGTAAATCACGTCGTTTCCATTGCGGGAAAAGAATTTGTGCGATTTCTCCTCCATTACCACAATCAAATCGCCGGAAGGCCCGTTGTTGGGTCCGACATTTCCTTCGCCGCGAACCGTCATATAATTGCCGTCCGCAGCACCAGCCGGAACTTTCACCTTGACGGTTGCTTCTCCATGCTCCCGGCCTTCACCACGGCAATCCGGGCAGGGATCGGTAATGATTGTCCCTCTGCCGCCGCATCGCGAACAGGTCGTTACATTGACGATTCTGCCCAGGATGGACTGGGAAATCTGGCGAACCTCGCCGCTGCCGCGGCAAACCGGGCAGGTGACCGGCTGCGAACCCGATTTCATTCCGCTGCCATCGCAGGTATGACAAACCACCTGTTTTTTCACCTTAATGTTTTTGGTAGTTCCGGTCGCAATTTCTTCCAGGGTGAGCTTCAGCTTCACCTGAAGGTCGTTTCCGCGCTGCCGGTCCTGGCGCCGGCTCCGGCCGCTTCCTCCGCCGAAGAATTCATCGAAAATGCTGCCGAAACCGCCGCCACCGAACACATCCCGAAAGACATCGAACGGATCGTGGAAACCGCCGCCCGCGTAACCGCCGCCTTTTACGCCTTCATGTCCGAACCGGTCGTAACGCGCCCTTTTATCCGGATCTTTAAGTACTTCGTAGGCCTCGGCTACTTCTTTGAATTTTTCCTCGGCGCCCTTATCTCCCTGGTTCTGATCCGGATGATATTTCATGGCGAGCTTGCGGTAAGACGATTTTATTTCATCGGCGGTTGCCGAACGGCCAACCCCTAATATATCATAATAGTCTCTTTTTGTTGCCATCCTCAAGTCCTGTCTGTCATTTACTTACAATAACTTTGCTGTGTCTTAGAATTCGATCTTTATACCAATAGCCCTTTTGTGTCTCTTCCACGACGGTGCCCGGTTTAACATCATGATTCTCCACCTGCATTACGGCCTCATGAAAATTGTAGTCGAACGGTTCTCCAATTGCCTCAATAGGCCGGATGCCTTCCTGTTCGAGGAGTTTCATGAAATTTTGATAGATTATCTCAATCCCCTCACGAAGACCGGGTGCTTCAGAAGCTTGCCGGCCGCTTTTGAGAGAACGCTCCAGATCGTCAACCAGTGGGATCAGCTTTTCCAACAGCTTCTGGTTGGTGTAAACCGCCATTTTCTCGATTTCCTGGTCGGTGCGTTTCCTCAGATTGTAATGCTCGGTACTCAGCCTGATAAATTTATTCTCGATCTCGATTCTTGCCTGTTCCGCCTCATGAAGCTGGCGGTTCAGGTCTTTGAGCCGCTCCTTTGCCAGTTTCGGCTTGCCCACTGATCCTCGTGAATCCACCCCGCTTAATTGATCTCTATCATAATATTTTTCATTGTTCATGCAACACTACCACTTTATAACTTGTTTTTATTTGGAAGCTGATCTCGTATTTGCCTTGCGGCTCAATTCGCATCAAATGACTTGGACAGCAGCCCTGCCGTGAATTCGACCAGCGGAACCAGATAGCTGTAATTCATGCGGGTCGGCCCGATTATTCCGATCCGACCGCTGGCCTGGTCAATTTTGTATGTTGCAGAAATGATGCTGCAATCTTCCATAATTTCTTCACCAATTTCACTTCCGATCTTAATGTCAAGCGCCTGAGCGGTTTCGCTCTCCTTGAGCAGGTGGAGTATGATTTGCTTGTTTTCAAGCAGTTCCACCACGCCGGAGATTTTCTCGTTGTTTGAGAATTCCGGTTGGCGCATGATGTTATATGTTCCATTAAGAAATATCTGCGTCTCGTCCGCAAAGTTGAATATCTGCCCGGCAGACTGTATAAAAATATGGATGAGACCGCTTTTCTCATTTCGAATATCCTTGACGATCTCTTTGAATTTATTGCGGATATCTTTTATCTTTAATCCGGAAAGGCGCTCATTTATGACTCGCCGCAACGATTCCACTTGTGCGGTTGGAATTTTCGAATCGACCTCTAGCATAATGGTCTTCACCATCCCGCTTTTGATGGAAATAACCAGCAACAGCCGTTCACTGCTCAAACGCGTGATGTCCATTCTGTGAAAAACCCCCTCATCCAGGTGCGGGGAGACAATGATTCCCAGTTGATGCGTAAGATGCGCCAGGATCCTGCTTGATTCTCGCAACAAGTTCTCGAAATCTCCCGGATTGGTGTTCAATGCCTGCCGGATTTTTTCTTTTTCAATTGTGGAAAGCCGGGAGCGCTTCATGATGTAATCCACATACAGGCGGTATCCGGCGGTGGTCGGCACCCTTCCCGCGGATGTGTGCGGCTGGTAGATGTAGCCCTTCTCCTCCAATTGCACCATGATGTTGCGAATGGTAGCGGCGCTAAAGGCCAGGTGACTGTTTCTGGCAATAAAGCTGGATGCCACCGGATTGGTCGTCAGAATAAAATTTCTGACAATAGCATCCAAAACCAATCTCTCTCTGTCAGTTAATAGTTCCATCTTTTCCATCATTAAAATAAAGTCTTTTCTCTCTGCCTCCGCTGCCTAAAATAAAAACATTCTGTTTAAATAGCCACTTTTATAATCATTCCTGGTTGGATGGTTCCTTCCGGAAAAAGTTAGCGGTTTTCTAAAAAAAGTGGCCAATTTACGTATTTTTTGACATTTTGCGTCGTAAAACCCTTTTTTCGGATACCAGGTTCCACCCGTCTTTTCATTTCCCACCTATGGAATAATATCGGTCAAAAATAGATTTATTTAATGATTTCCCGCTGCTGCATGTAAATCGAAGTGGTCGGGGGAGTGAGAGCGCGACGACATCCCGGCCGAACAGAGATGCAGCCGCCAGATTCTATTTCGGTGTCGAAGGAACTTCCGCATATATTTAAGTGTATTTTTTGTAAGAATCGGTTTCAGTAACTATTTTTAGGAAAGAACGATGCACGATTATTATGAAAACTCAGAATGGAAATTAATACTGGACAGGCTTTCGGCAATTCGCGAGCAGGAGGATTTCTCGTCGGCGAATGTCGAGTTCATCCGCAGCCATCTGCAATCTCACGACGAAAGGGTGCGCGGCGGAGCGGCTTTGGCTGCCGAGGGGTGCTTGTTCGAGCCATATATTCTTGATCTTGTGCTGGATATTGCAGAAAATGATGAGAACGAGGCCATCCGGAAAGCGGCTATACAATCCCTGGGACAGGTGATTTATGAAGGCGTCTTGCAGGATTTTGAGGATGATGAAGGCGCTACAACCGATCTGGAATTTTATGAGGAATGGGACGAACTCCAGGCAGGAACTCTGAAGGAAGAATATTTACGCTCAAAAAATCTGCTGTTCTCAATATTGCAGAATGAATTTGATGACCGGAGTGTCCGGGAAGCAGCGTTGAATGCGGTAAGCGATCTGGGGTTTCTTCCCGATGTGGAAGAATGGATCGAGGATTTTATGGAATCGGAGTACCAGTCTTCCAAACTGGTAGCCATTCATGCAATGGGGAAATATCCTCAGAGTTGGGAAGAGGAACTGGCAACTTCACTTTTGCCCGGAACCCCCAAACCGCTGCTGATGGAAGCAATCAGCTCGAGCTATTCCTCCCAATCGGCGAAACTGGCAAAATGCATCGAACAGCTACTAAACACTGACGATCCCGACATCCTCTCTTACGCTCTGCTTACCCTGGCAAATATTAACCTGACTGAAGGCCTGGGAGAGATTCTGCAATCCTTTAGCTTGCACGCCGACGAAAAAGTTCGGAAAGCGGCGCGGGATGCACTGGAAAATTTTTCAAAACAGAGTTTTTCCGACTACCTGCAGGATGAGTTGGGATTCGAAGAGTGAAGGGACCGGATCTCAATCTAAAACACCCCGGGGGAATTTTATAGACAATTAAAAATGTTACGAATGGTATTTCCCCAACGCGGATGGGGCAATCTGCCAGGGATTTACTCCCCCCAAAATGATGAAGTTTGAAATCATTTTATGAAATGCTCAAATTTATTTTTTATATTTGCCGGTGTTGAAATTTAAATGCGCATGTAGGAGTGTTTATGACATATATAATTACCGAACCTTGCGAGGGAGTTTGTAACACGGCGTGTGTGGAAGTCTGTCCCGTCGATTGCATATATCCGCCGGAGGGATTCAGATTAAACGCAAAAGGTAAACAGGAATTAATAGATAGAAATGAGCAGCTTTACATTCACCCGGAGGAGTGCATCGATTGCGGCGCCTGCCAGCCGGAATGCCCGGTGGATGCCATTTACCCGGATGATGAAGTTCCCGATAAATGGAAACACTTTATAGCAAAAAACTACGAACGATTTGGTTTAAGGGTAAATATCGAGGAATCTCCATGATTGGAGATTAACAGGCCGGTTGTGGTTCCGGAGTTTGGCCCGGCACAAATGTCAGGAGGCCGTACCTGTTTTTTGCAGCAAATTTTCCAGCCGGAGGGGCAGCTTGTTTTTGACCCATTTTGAGTAGTCTCCATCATAGCCTTTTCGTTCCTGCCACTGCCGCACCGTTTCAATCAACTGACCGATTTCCCCGGTTGTAAGCACCGGCTGGCTGTCCAGTTGTGCCATTATTTTCTCTATTCTCTGTTCCGATTCTGCTTCGCTTTGGTGAATGATCTGCTCATACGATTCCGGACTCCACCCCAGGTAATCGTCCATCACCCGTTTTGATACTTGCCGGCTGTGCAACAGTGATTCTTTGATATTTCCCCGGCCGGTAACCGCATTGCCCAGCGCAAACACATTTTTGAAACCTCTAATCTGTCCTATCTCCGAATCCTCAATCGGAAGCAGTTCGCCGTGGCTGGACAGATTGGGCAGCGGTTCCGGTATGCTCCCGATGGACGAGACGATGAGTGGGGATTTT
Organism: uncultured Calditrichaceae bacterium; assembly: GCA_964624795.1. Classification (GTDB taxonomy): domain Bacteria; phylum Calditrichota; class Calditrichia; order RBG-13-44-9; family RBG-13-44-9; genus CAZUZS01. The sequence goes on along the minus strand of CAZUZS010000067.1, from coordinate 11,568 downwards.
ACTTCGTGCTCGGTGCCGGAAAGAAGTTGGAGATTTCCATCCATTGCCTTAGTTCTCTGAAAAACCAGACCGGCCAGCCGGCCATTTTCGACAATCGTGTTTACCGGCGCATGGGATTCCTCTATTTTAAAAAGATATTTTTCCTGGTGAATTCGCAGGATTCGTTCCCGAAGCAACTGGACTTTGGCGTTTCTCTCCGGCGTTGCATCCGGCGGCATTGGCGCTACCGGCATTTCCGCTGCTTTCCGCCTGTAGTATAAAGTGCACCCCTTCAAGCCCAGTTCCTGCCAGGTCAATCCCAGCTCATCCAGCACCTGTGGTATGCCTGCTTTTTCCAGCATGAAGAGGTCGGCTTTGTGCCCGCGTTTTTTCAGGGCGTCCAGAGTGCTTGTGAGCATCAGTATTTTCACCACGTCCAGGGAGGCAAGCCCCCCGCCGATGACAATGGCATCGTCCGCCACCTCACAGGTGGATCCTTTATAATTTGGATCGTGGTTGTGGTTGAACCACGAAACGAAGGGATTCTGATAATACAGCCCTTTCCCGATATAACGGTCGATTCCGGGGATGGGAAGCGGCCGGTCGTGCCAGGCGCCCACTGCCAGCAAGACGGCGCTGAAACCGCTGTTCAGAACGTCCTCCAGGTGAAGGTCGAGGCCCAGCTTGGCATTGGGAATGAAAAAAATCCCCGGCTGGGTTAATTTGGCATCGATCTTCTGTTCTTCCTGATCCCGCAATTTAAAGTGCCATTTGGGCAATCCTTCCTCAATTTTACCGTAAGGCAGCTCATTCTGCTCAAAGAGAACGGAATATATGCCCCGTTTGGAGAGTTGAAAGGCAGCTTCAGAACCGGCCACCCCACCACCAAAAATCGCCACAAAATGGCCGGGATGAATATTGGATATTCTATTATTCATAACAATGAATTCGATTTTAATTTGGCGTTAGTTGTTCTTTTTCATACCGCGCCAATATTAAGAAAAATAATGCCACGATTCAAGCACCATCCCCGCGCTTCATATATCAAAATTATCGCAGACGAGATTCATGGCGCGTCGCCTGCAAATTGTTCGATGCTGATGTATTAATTTATGAACGCAAACTGGTTTCGCGACGTCTGACTATGTGTTTACTTTTGAGCCAGAATCAGATAGAGGTCGTCTCTCTCTTCCGTTTCCACAATTGTAAATCCTTCCTCCCGGATATTATTTGCCACCAGCGGAACGGGGCTCAGACGGTCTTCAGCAACAGCTTCCCCGGCACTCCGGTGAAAATGGTTTAGCTGCTCGCTCCCCGTGAGGTGTAAAATGAGCAACTGTCCACCGGGCCTCAGAACCCGGAAAAATTCTCCAATTGCTTTCTGCTTGTCCAGGAAGTGTGGCAGAACAGAGAAACAAACAATTGCATCAAATACGGGTTGTCCAAATGGCAGCGCCTGTGCATCCGCGCCAAGCATAAATGTGCTGCTTAAAAATTTCGGGTGGCGAGCCTGATTTCTTCGCAGCATGGCGGCAGAAAAATCCAACTCTACGAGTTTTAAATTCTCTTGGGCAAGTTTATGAATAATTGGGACCAGGATGCCGGTTCCACAACCGGCGTCAAGTATATAGCCATTAAGCTCCATCCCGAGATCACCAAAAATTTGGTATAATGTCTCGATTTTTTCCGGGGTTTCCTCCTCATCCCATCCCTGCGAGTGTTTATCAAAAAACTCCCGGCGCATGATGTGGGTCCTGTTCATCTGTCCCTCCTTAAATAGAGTGCGGGTTGAAATAGTGTGGATACTTTTGCCGGAGTTGTCTTATGGCGAACGGAATTACCAAAAAGATCAGCAAAATGCCCGGGACGCCATGCCATACCATTGCCAGTGAGAATATTGTCTTGGGGAGTCCGAACGCAGGCGCGAGCAAATAGACCAATATAAAGAGCAGAAGGCGGTCGGCTGCCATCGCGATAATGAGAGCGAACCAAACCGATCTTTTCCATCTAAAGAACAACAATGAAACAGTGGCGCTGACAAGGGTCAGCTCAACAAGCATCAGGGGAAGTATCGGCGGAAACATTGGCGGCATGCCGGTAAGCAGGAAAGAAACCAGAGGGGTAAGAATTCCAATGGAAACGGCAATGCTGGTAGGCACCAGCAGGCTGCCCATCATTACCGGCAGAAACATTGGCAAAAAGGCGCTGCCCAATCCCAGGTAGTGAAAAAACATCGGGAAAATGATTCCCATGGCGGAAAATAATGCCGCCAGGGGAATATATCGGTTTATATCAGAATCGCTCATTCTTCTCCGGGTTAAATAATAGAATTATCGGGGCAAGTCCAGGGAGAAGCCGGCCAAAAAATTGAGAGGCGGAGCGCCATACCCGGGCAGGAACTCGTAATAGGTATTTAGCACATTTTGGACCTGCAAATGCAAAGTAGCGTATCGAACCGGGTATGTTAACGAGAAATTCAGCAAAGCATAATTGTCCAACTTGTCGAGCCGTGAATTCTGCGCATATATTCCGGCGATATATTTTCCGAAGACCGCGAATTCGAATTTTCTCCATTCGGTCGCCAGGTAGTATTTAAACATATGCGCTGGATTATATGCCGTTAAATTGTCGGGTTCGAGATAGCTGTACATAAGCTGCGTCTTCATAAACGGAAATGGCTGCAAATAGAGACCGGTCTCGAAACCCCACTGCTGTGCCTCTCCGCTATTCTGATATCGGTAGGGTGGCTGCTTTCCCGGGTTTGCTGCCAGTTGAATGAGCTGCGTAACGTTGTTCCGAAAGTAGGAAAATTTCAGATAATTTCTATTGTCAAAATAGAATTCGATGCCGGTCTCCGCGCTTTGAATGTTTTCTGGCTGCAGATTATCGTCGGAGGACGGAAACAGGTACAATTCCTGCAGTGTTGGAAATCGAAATCCGTGATTGTAGTTGGCAAACAGCTTCAGGTGACTGGAAGGGAGGTAAGACAGCCCGGCGGTGGGGCTGGTCTGCCCGACATCGATGGATGCATGTTGATAGCGAAATCCTCCCTCAATTGTAAACCTGGGGGTCGGCGTATAAAAGCCGACCACATAACTCGCCATGGAATTGATGGTATGCAGAATTGGAGCCGGGGGACCGGCAGGGGCGACGATACTCCGTGCCCTTCCACCATAATGCAATGCCTCTGCTCCGAAGCCGATTTGCAGCTTTCCGGAAAAGTTGAGATGCTGGTACGTGGACAAACCGTAAGAGAAATCGTGAGACTCAAACCCATCGAAAAACCGATGGTGCCCGAGATTTGTGAAGAGATGATAGGAACCGTTTAAATTTCCCATTTTGCCCGTGATTTGCGCATCGGCCATTCCACGGCGAATTTTACCATAAACACCTAATCCGGCAGCGTCTCGCCCCATCGAAGGATCATCAAACTGGTAGGGAACATACCTTCCGGATAATGTAAATTTCCAGTTTTGAGCCAGTTTCCGCGTAAATTGGGTTGACATGTTCCATCCATTAAAGCCGGTTAAATCTACATGACCATCGCTTTGCTGATGGGTGAAATTCAGCCTTAACTGGCTATTCGGGGAATGAAAGTCCATGCCGAATCTTTGTTTGAAGGTATTGAAATTGCCTCCCATCATTTTAAAATTTAGCGCGTTTTGGGACGGAGTTTCCGAAACCAAATTGATAACACCTCCCATAGCGTTGGTACCAAAAACCGCAGATGATGGTCCCTTAATGATCTCAATTTGATCGATATCTTCCAGCCCGTATACATCAGGCAGGGGATGTCCAAAAATGGCCATGAAGTCCGGACGGCCGTTAATCAGTACAAGAATACCGGAATTGGGTTTGCCCCCCATTCCCCGAATGTTGATACTGCCGGCTCCTGCGGTTCCCACACCGTAACCAAGCACCTTTTTATCCATTACAAAAGCGGTTGCTGTGAGGAGATCAACTACCTGCAGTACCGAGTGGTTGGCTGCATCGGCGTATCTCTTAACCGGGACAAGATCAATTGTGTGCGCTATTGATTTCAGCGGTATTTCATATCGGTCTGCAATTACAACGATGGAATCCTGCAAGTGATAGGTTTTTACTGAATCGACCTCAGTGCCGGAAGAAAGTGTAATTGTCAGATGAATTAAGGTGATAATGATGGTGAGCAGAAAAGGTGTTCTCATTTAGCATCTCTGTGTTATGATAATAATAATCGTAGCACAAACTAATTGATAATAAATTCATTTGCAAGTGAAAAATGATGATTTTTGCATTTTGCCATCATGGCTTGATCTATTGGCGGGCCGAAATCGTTATGCGTGAAGACATTTACGGAATTTAGGCTTGCAATATTTTACCCGCCGTATTAATATTAACGCAAAATGAAAACGAGGTCAGAATAATGCTTGAAAAAGTTATGGATAACATCATCAACAAAATCCACCAGGAAGTGGTTACACCCCAGATGGATACCATTCCGCTGAATTATATTATGAGTCGCAAAATACCGCAGTCCGTCAAACATTTTTTTGACCAGGAAGTGGAGCTTTGGCTTCGGGAGGAGACGGACAAATTCAGCACCAGCGAGCGTTTTGACTATGACATGCCCGAAGTGCGGGTGTTGATTGATAAAATATTCGATATTTTGAAACAGACGGCGACATTCCACCTGAATAAATTTAATCAATTATTGGAACGCGCAATAAAGCTGGAAGCCAATTACCTGATTCGCCCTCATCAAACCCTCACCCAGTTTCTTTTCAAGGACAGTTTTGTCATCACCACTATGGATGTGTATGACATGCTGAAGTATTTCGACAGTTTCCAGTATTATAAGGATGCGCTTACAGACTATTTTAATTTGAAATACCTGCGGGAAATTTCACAGAACCAGTTTGAAGACCTGATTAAGGGAATTGATGGGCAGGTTTATGCCAAAGATACTTTGGGCACCACCCTGCAAACAGTTAAAACAATAATCAATTTTCTGAACGAAGGACGCGACGCTTCCGACAGCCTTCCGGTGGATATTTTGCTGAAGGCATTTGGAGATCGCAATCTGGATGACTACACCACGCTCATTCAAAAAGAGGAACAGGACGGAAACAGCGAAATTACGTTCACCGACCTGGAAGTTTTGCTGCGTACCGGTAAAACAAGCAAGGAGCGTTTGAGTGAAGAGCAAAAGGAACTTTCAGTGGAGGCCATCGAGGACATCGAAGTTTCCCGGCCGGAGGTGCAGGTAGATGAAATCACGGTGGAAGAAGCCGTGCAAGCTCCCGCAATCGAAGAGCCAGAAATAGAAGAGGAGATGGAGGAGGAGTTCGAAGAAGAGGAAGAAGAGGTTCCCGCTTCAACGGTAAGTGCTGCGGACCAACTCGCGGATGTGGTGTCTGAGAAGATTAAAGGAAAATATTTGGCCGATCTGAATACTATGATTTCCCGCAAGCAGCAGAAAAAATTTATCAAGAAGGTTTTCAAAAAGGATGAGAGGCACTACCAGAAATTTATCGATTACCTGAACGGTGTTGCCACCTGGAAACAGGCATCGGCGGCGATAGACGATTTGCTTTATCAGACCGGCGTAAACCCATATGCCAGAGATGCGCTGGAGTTGTCTGATCTGGTCTATAATCGATATTTTCCGAAGGACCGCCTGGTTAGCAAGGAGGAGTTCCAATAGAATTTGCTTATGGCACTCCGTACATCGCGAAGCAGCGGTAATTCCGACCAGCGAACAAGAATCTAACAATCGGTCATTTGAATGTCTGTCAACTCCAGCTCCACTTTCTCCATCATAGGCGGCGGCAGAGCGGGCGCTTCGTTGGCTTATTATCTCCTGCGAAACGGTTTTAAAATAGATTTGCTGGTGGAAAATAATCCGGAGCGAGTCGCCTTCCTGGAAGGTAAACTTCAGTGGCGATTCCTGCATTCTGAAATCGATTCGTCAAAATTATCCCAATCCCGAATTCTTCTCCTAACGGTACACGACAACCAGGTTGCCGATCTGGCTGCCCGCCTTGCTCAATTGGATATCTCTTTTCGCGACAAGATTGTAGCGCATTCATCCGGCGTTTTGCCCTCATCGGCTTTGCAGCCGCTCAAGGACCGCGGCGCGGCAATTGCCGGCGTGCACCCGGTGTATTCATTCTCGTCCGATCCGAGGGAAAATCATGGTATCGGAGATGTGTGGTTTAACCTTGAAGGTGATATTTCGGCCCTGGAGCATCTGGAGAATATACTCCATTCCTTGAAAAACAAAACGCTGCGAGTGACCGCGGAGCAGAAACGGGCGATTCATCTTGCCTGTGTCTTTTATGCCAATTTTTATGTGTCCCTGGCCGAGGTCAGCAAAGAGATTTTGCAGGATGTTTTACCTGCAGCCAGCGACATGCCCCGCATGTTGAATCCGCTTTTGCTCTCTTCCATCGAAAATGTGCAATTGCATGGTGTCTCCGGGGGGTTAACCGGCCCGGTGAAACGCGCTGATACCGAAACGATTCTCTCGCATCTCGATCTGCTGGAAGCAAACTTTCCGGAGTTTAAAGATATTTATATTCTGCTGAGTAAGATCCTTGTTCCAATAAGCGGGCTTTCGGACCATGAGAAAGAGCGGGTCACCCGGCTGTTAGAGGACAGGATGGAATCGGCAAAATCCAATCTCCGCCGTTGAAAAACAACACTGAATTTGGGATTCACTGCTCTTCAAACAACGGACATTTTCAGGTCTTCGGTACTCTCTTCCTGCGTTAGACGAACGAAACCGGCTTCTGTCGTTGACAGATGAATTCGGGGACGAGAGGACGGTAAATTGTTTAGAGATATAAACCGTGAAAAATCAACATGCTGAAACATCGGCCTACAAACGAATCATAAAAGGGGTTGATTTTTGCTTCCCAATAGCGTATTTTTCGAACAACTTTTTGGGATTTACAACTACATCAATTGATTGTTTTTATTGGGGATACACACAATCTTCAAAATAGGACCATTTTAATCCAGTATATAATTATTTCACGGAGGAGGCCGTTATGCCAGTTCAAAAAACCAGCCGGAGAGCAGACGCCAAAGATGATTTATTGCTGCCTCTGGATATTGAGGTGATGCAACCGGAACTGGATGAAACTATGCCCGAAAGCGAGAGTAAGGAAGAAGAAACAGAACAGAGTGAGATGATGAAAATGAAGTTCGATCATTACTTCTCGCATCAGGGCGTTCATCCGTTCGATGAGATAGATTGGGAGTTGAGGGAAGCTTTAATCACCAACGAGAGAGGCGAAGTGATATTTAGTCAGAGCGAGGTGGAAGTTCCTTCGTTCTGGAGCCAGTTGGCAACAAATGTCGTGGTGAGCAAATATTTTCACGGCCAGTTAGGAACCGACGAACGTGAAACCAGCGTGAAGCAGCTCGTCAATCGCGTGTCTCGCACTATGGCCGATTGGGGGAAAGCCGACGGCTATTTTGCCAGCGATGAGGATGTGGAAATCTTTTATAATGAGCTGACTTCCCTGCTGGTAAACCAGTATGTTGCATTTAACAGTCCGGTCTGGTTCAATGTGGGAATTGAGCCCAAGCCGCAATGTTCGGCCTGTTTTATAAATTCCGTTACTGACAATATGGAAAGTATCCTGAACCTGGCAAAGATTGAAGGGATGCTGTTTAAATTTGGGTCCGGTACCGGCACTAATCTGTCCACGCTGCGTTCCTCCGATGAAATTATTTCCGGAGGTGGGCAGGCTTCCGGCCCGGTCTCATTTATGAAAGGCTTCGATGCATTTGCCGGCGTGATAAAATCTGGCGGAAAGACGCGGCGGGCGGCAAAAATGGTGATTCTCAATGTAGACCACCCGGACATCATGGAGTTCATCAATTCCAAGGCAAATGAAGAAAGAAAAGCTTGGGCCCTGATCGATGCCGGTTACGATGGCAGCATAAACGGTGAAGCGTACGGTTCGGTATTCTTCCAGAACGCGAATCACAGTGTGCGCGTGACCGATGATTTTATGCAGGCGGTAGAGGAGGATCTGGAATGGGTCACCCGCGAAGTTACGACCGGGAAACCCGCCGATCGTTTTCGCGCCCGGGAAATTTTGAATAAAATTGCCGAAGGCACACATATTTGCGGCGATCCCGGGATGCAATTTGATACGACGATCAATGACTGGCACACCTGCCCGAATTCTGCCAGGATTAATGCATCAAATCCATGTTCGGAATATATGTTTGTCGACGACACGGCCTGCAACCTGGCATCGCTGAACCTGATGAAATTCCTGGACGAAAACGAAGAATTCGATGTCGAAGCATTCCGCAAAGCGGTGCGGATCATGATCACCGCCATGGAAATAATCGTCGATAATTCCAGTTACCCGCGGCAGGAAATTAGCCACAATTCCCATCTATTTCGCACCCTGGGATTGGGATATGCCAACCTCGGAGCGTTGCTCATGTCCCGCGGACTTCCATACGATGGCGATATTGGCCGCTCGTACGCAGCGGCGATTACTTCGCTTATGACCGGCGAAGCGTATGTAACTTCCAGCGAACTGGCGGGCGTCGTTGGTACATTCGAAGAGTATGAAAAAAACAGGGAGCCCATGCTGCGGGTCATTCAAAAGCACCGTACTGCCGCTTACGATCTGGACGAAGCACAAATCCCTAAACCGTTGTTCGATGCTTCACGTCAGGTGTGGGATGAAGCCTACAAAAAGGGGAAAAAGAGTGGTTTTCGGAATGCGCAAGTCACGGTCCTGGCGCCCACCGGAACCATCGCATTTATGATGGACTGCGATACCACCGGCGTGGAACCGGACATTGCGCTGGTAAAATACAAAAAACTGGTCGGCGGCGGTTTGATGAAAATCGTGAATCAGACTGTTGAAAAGGCGTTGAAAAAACTGCAATACACTGAAACAGAAATTAAAGACATCATTGATTACGTGAATTCCAACGACACCATAGAGGGGGCGCCGGGGCTGAAAGACAAGCACCTGCCTGTTTTCGACTGCGCTTTCAAACCGAAAAACGGTGAGCGCTCCATCCAATATATGGGTCATGTCAAGATGTTGGCCGCTACCCAGCCGTTTATTTCCGGCGCCATTTCAAAAACCGTCAATGTGCCGGAAAATGTGTCGGTTGAAGAAATTCGCGAAGTTTACAGCGAGGCGTGGAAACTGGGACTGAAGGCGATTTCCATTTACCGGGATAACAGCAAACGTACCCAGCCATTATCAACAGTAATCGACCGGACGATTAAGGAACATGGACGGCCTTATCGCCGCCGGCTGCCTGATGAGCGAAAATCGTTCACTCATAAATTCTCGCTGGGAGGACACGAAGGCTATATCACCGCGGGGATGTATGAAGATGGTTCACCGGGCGAAATTTTCATCGTGATGGCCAAAGAGGGCTCAGTTGTTTCCGGTTTGATGGATGCTTTCGCTACCGCGATTTCAATGGCCCTGCAATACGGCGTTCCTTTAAAAGTTCTCTGCGATAAATTCACGCATACGCGATTCGAGCCTTCCGGCTTTACAAATAACCCGCACATCCCAATTGCGAAATCGGTGACGGACTACATTTTCCGCTGGTTGGCGCTTAAATTTCTCAGTCGTGAAGAACAACTTCGATATATGAGCGAAGAATTTGTTGAGGATAATGAATTCGGAACCAGCGCTCCGCCGGAAAGAAAAAACACTTCGAATTCCGCGATTGTCCCGCCAAACGGACTTGAAAAGCAGAAGCAGCCACCGGAACCGGTCGCCGGTTCCACACGCGAACAGCAGGAAAGATTTATCTTTCAAACCCAGGCAGACGCACCAAATTGCCCGGAATGCGGAAGCATTATGGTGCGAAACGGTAACTGCTACAAATGCATAGATTGTGGCACAACTAGCGGTTGTTCATAAATTGTACCGAGATCGCGGATAAGAAAAAGCCCGGAGAGAATCCGGGCTTTTTTCATTAACGGGTAATCGAACCTTTGTCTCCTCAAATGCTTCTGTTTAATCCTCCACCCAAATAATATCCACCTTGCCCACACCGGCTTCAACCTTCATGTCCAGCATATAGGGAGTTTTTTCCCATTGATCGTTGTAATAGAAATCGCCCTTTTTGTAGGCTTCATCAATGGAAAACGAAGAAAGAAAGGATTTATCGACTTCAATCCGGGTGCCCACATATTTCGGCAGGTAAAGTTTAACCTTCCCCATCCCTATCTCAATATTTGCATGCATATCCTGCTGGTATTTTCCGCCGAAATCAAGCACGTACGAGCCGACTCCACCTTGGAATGAAAAATTCCGGATATTAGCATTGCCCAGCTTTTCTACCATAAGTTTGCCGACTCCACCCTCGATCTTGAAATCTTCGAGAGATTCCGGGTTTGGCTCGCTGCAGAGTATGGAGCTTTGACTGACCCCTACTTCTAATTTAAGATTTTTAATGCGCAAGCCACCTATATCGATTTTTCCCTTTATGACACCCAGCTCCAGGTCCAGATCGATGGGCAAATCCGGCGAGAGGTTTAGTGTAAGATCGTTGTCGTACAATCTCTTGAATGAAGTTATGTTATGAGATTCATCATCCCGGCTGTCTTTTCTCAGTTTTCCGGAAAATTGCACATTGAGCCTACCCTCATCGCCCACAACTTCGTATCGCACATCCGGCTTCTGATTTTTATAATCAAATTCTCCAACAAAGACGTTTTTCGCATTTGCCTTACCAATGTCAATGTAGCCGTTCCCGTATGTCACATAAACCACCAGGCTTTTCTCCCTGGTGAGAGGTTCCTGCTTTTTGAAAACTTGCTGGTTTTCGTCGGAAGCGAACAGAGGTCCGGTAACCAGGGTGAGAAGAAGGCCGAGAATAATTGGTTCAAATTTCTTCATCTCATTTAACCATCTAATTTATTATCTCTTTCAATTTTTTATTCAGAATTTCGCGCGCCCGAAATATTTGGGCTTTTACCGTTCCCAACGGGAGGTTGAGAATTTCAGAGATTTCCTCGTAAGACTTCTCCTCTCTGTGCCGCAAGAGAATTACGTAACGGTATCGCTCAGGCAACGCTTCTATGGCGTCTTCGATAATCCTTTTCCTTTCCGCCTGCAACAAATTCCTTTCCGGAGATGGTTCATCATCCGGAATCTCCACCTCGATCTCTTCATCTTTATAATGAAGCGGCTCGTGAATGGAATAGGTTCGCAGCTTGCGCTTTCGCAAGAAATCGATACAGTTGTTTGTGGCAATCTTCATCAACCAGGTGGAAAATGCAAATTCATCATTAAAGGAATCCAGCGAGTTGAACGCCTTCATAAAAGCTTCCTGCGTTAAATCTTCTGCTTCCTGCGGATTTCGCACCATTTTGATCATGATTGTGAAAACCAGGTTTCTGTATTTATTCAGCAGGGATTCGTAAGCCTTTTCATTTCCCTGCAATGCCAGTTTTATTAACCTTCGATCTTCCTGTTTCTTATCAATTTCCATAGTAGATACGGTTATATTTTTCTCATTGTTACGTTCATTTTAATATAGAGAAGAAATGAAAATTAAGCAATGGGTGTTTAATCATGAGGGGTGCATGTATGT
>CAZUZS010000066.1:0-27284 GCA_964624795.1 uncultured Calditrichaceae bacterium | reverse complement strand
TAGCCTAAGGCTTGAACACATGCCTTCCATCGTTTATTTAAAATTCCCAGGTAGGTTAACAGAAATGGATATCATTGAAGAATATGCTAATTCCATCGATGATGCGGTCTACCTCTGCAAATGGATAGAATATGCACGTAATAATGAAAAAGGGATTAGCTATAAAAAAGAGAAAGATCCTGAAAAAGAAATTTATACAATTAGCTTAAAAAAGTTAGACCGGCCGTTGAGCAGGGGTTTAGAGGACAAACACTGGAATTCTTTTTTTAAATGGAAATGGAATTGGCTGAGTCGCAAATTTTTAGCACTAAATTTTGGACCATTATTCCCAGACTAATAATAATCTTCGCTCTGTTAGCGCGTGTATAGTCTTCTATCATTTTCTGTTTTTCTTATCGTGTAAAGCATTTTCTTTATTGATCTTCTATTAAATTAGTCCGACCTTCGGCAAATCTTTTACGGTGCCCTGTTGGTTTTACTTATGATGTTCCGGCCGCGGGGCTTTATTGGGGAGTATGGGCTGAGTAAAAGAGAATGAATCCGATCCCCCCGGAAGCTGGGAGCTTCCGGGGGGATGACCCCCGGGGGAGGTGGCTCCCGGGGAGATAGAGGCAAATCCCACCTTGTTTTGAAAGAAAAAGTTACATATTTTTGCATGGGGTTTCATTAAAGGGTAGCTTTATGTTATGAAAAATATTTTAAGAAGAAGTCAACAAAATAATCGATTGGATGCATAAATGACTTACCAGTTTACAATCGTCATTGAAAAAGATGAGGATGGGCGCTACCTGGCCATCTGTCCTGGCTTGCAGGGATGCTATAGTGAGGGGGATGATGAAGAGGAGGCTTTAAAGAATATTGAGGATGCTATCCGGCTCCACATAGAGGATCGCATTTCAACAGGCGAACCGATTTACCAGGAAGTGGGCACCAAAAAGATACGCGTGGCGATGTGAGTTCGAAATTGCCATCAATCCGTTCAAATGAGTTAATTTCAATCCTGGAAAAGAAAGGATTCCGGAGAGTCAGGCAGAGTGGAAGCCACGTAATATTAAGGCACGCAGATGGAAGACGTACGACTGTTCCCCTGCACAAAGGGAAAACAATCGGCAAGGGTCTGCTTCGCCAAATTATGAGGGATACCGGTTTAATCCTCGATGATTTTTAATTCTTCAGTAAGTTCTCACCTTCCCGGGAGTTGCAAGATCCCGGGAAGGTTCTCAAGATATGACTGAATTCAGCATACAAAACATTTCCAAATCATTCGACGGCATCCGGGCAGTGGATGGGTTTTCGTTTGATTGGAATGATGCACCGATACCTCCCCGGAAGCTCGGAGCTTCCGGAGAGGTGGAAAAACCCATCGTTGGCCTGATCGGTCCCAATGGCGCCGGGAAGACGACTTTGTTCAATATCATCACCGGCTTTCTCCCAGCAGACAGCGGCAGCTTCATTTGCCGCAATGAGAATATTCTGAAAATGGCACCCCACCGGGTGGTTCATGTCGGCATTGCCCGCACTTTCCAGGATTTGCGCCTGCTGCGGCAGGTTACTGTTATGGAAAACTTGCTTCTCTGTTGTCTTGACCAGGTAGGGGAAGGGCCTATTTCCTCCTGGCTGCGTGGTGCCAGATACCGCCAGAACCGGCAGGAAAACCTGGAGAAGGTAAAGGGCATCCTCAATTTTATTGGTCTGTATGAAAAGCGACACGATCTGGCGGAAGCGCTCTCCTTCGGCCAGCAAAAGCTGCTCTCGCTGGGCTGCTGCCTGGCTACCGAGGCGGATTACCTGCTTTTGGATGAGCCGGTTTCCGGTGTGAACCCGGTAATGATAGAAAAGATCATGGAGTTGCTGCGGGAACTGGCCGGGCAGGGCAAGCGCATTTTGCTCATCGAGCACAACATCGAAGCGGTGCGCTCGCTATGCGACTGGCTTATCGTCATGGATCATGGCCGGAAGATCGCGGAGGGTGTTCCGCAGGAGGTGTTGGGACGGGAGGAGATTGTGGAGGCGTATTTGGAGTGAAGCTGGCTTGCCCCGATTTTTAAATCGGGGTATAGGAAGCACCGAATTCATAGCGAGGTTTTAGCCTAATCTATCTGGCTAAAGCCAGATATCTTGATGGGTAATCAACAATCCCCGATCTGAAAATCGGGGCAAATCAAAAATCTAAATTTGGGAAAATAGAGTAATGCCTCTCTGTAAGTTTCGAACTGCCGGGGAGTAAGGAAGCAAATATGCTCCAAATAACCAACCTCAAAACCGGCTACGGAAAGAAACTGATCATCGATGACGTCTCGCTTTCGGTAAAAGAGGGCGAGATGGTTGCACTGATCGGTCATAACGGCGCCGGGAAATCCACCATATTAAAGTCCATTATTGGAGTGCTGCCCAGGTGGAGTGGAGACATCTTTTTTGAGAATGTTCTGCTGGATTCCAAACCGCATGAGAACGTGCGCCGCGGCATCTCCATGATTCCCCAGGGCAGCCAGGTGTTCGATGAAATGACCGTGCAGGAAAACCTGGAAGTCGCCTCCTTTATCTTTAAAGACAAGAAGTTGATAAAACAGCGTTTCGAGGAAGCCTACCATCAATTTCCCATTTTGAAAGAGCGCCGCAAGCAGTCCGCCGGCAAACTGAGCGGCGGCGAGCAACAGATGCTGGCGCTGGGCATGGCACTCATCCAGCGCCCCAAGCTGCTGCTCATGGATGAGCCGTCTCTTGGTCTGGCGCCCTCGCTGGTGAAGGATGTATTTGATATGATCAAACAATTAAACCAGGATTATGGCATGGCAATCCTGATTGTGGAACAGAAGGTTAAGGAAGCGCTGAAACTGGCTAACCGCGCCTATGTTCTTCGGCTGGGAAAGGTCGCCTTGCAGGGCGATGCGACCGAAATGGCGGCAAAGGGGGAATACAAGAAGGTGTTTTTGAGTTGATTAATCGGGAGTCCGGCTTGAAGTCGGGCTCCTAATTGCAATCGTTAATCATCCCGAGCCCGAAATTATACTTTGATCTCGCCAGAAATTATGTATATTAGCATTATGTAGATGTGCATAATGCTAATCGGCATAATCGGAGTGAACCATGAAAAATCCCTTTGTTTACGGCGAGGCTGTGACGGGAGAAAATTTCACCAACCGGACTGCTGAACTCGCAGAACTGGTCCGCGACCTGGGCAGCACTGAGCGTATATTCCTCATTTCCCCCCGGCGATACGGTAAAACTTCCCTGATATTAAAAACCCTGGAGAAACTGAGATCCAATGGATTTTACACAGCCTATATTGATCTCTATAAGGTTACTTCGCTGCATAATTTCCTGGAAATATACACCCGCGAAATTGCCCGGGCCGTAGAAACGAAGATCGAGAAGATGTTCAATTTCCTGAAAAAGACACTGCCCGGACTGCGGCCCAAAATCAGTGTGCAGCCGGATGGCAGCGCTGCTCTCGGTATTGAATACCTGCCCCAAAAGGAAGAAATATTACATTTCTTAGATGAAGTTTACGACCTTCCGCAAAAGCTTGCCGAAAAAAAGAAAGCTCCCTTTGTCATCGTGTTTGATGAATTTCAGGAGATCGTTAATTTAAATGGCGATTCCATCGAGAAAACCATGCGTGCCAGCTTTCAACATCACGAAAAAGTCGGCTATCTATTCGCCGGCTCCAAGAGACACCTCATTTATGACATGGTGGCTCAGCCGGACAGGGCTTTTTACAAAATGGGGCGGATCATGAACCTGGGCAAGCTCCCCAGGGACGAATTCATTGATTTTATTCAGAACGCCTTTGATAAAACCGGATTCTCGATAGACAAGGACACAGTTGCCGGTATTTTAGAAATGGTCGATGATTATCCCTACAATGCACAATATTTATGTCATAAACTGTGGGACGATTTTTCGGATACAAAGAAAATAACTGAAGCAGACCTGGAACCCACTCTATTAAACCTCCTCGCTGAAAATACCCCGATGTATATTTCCATTTGGGATGGACTTTCCCTGCATCAGCGCCGCCTGTTATTTGCGATTGCCGCTTTTGGAGGAGGTGCATTGTTCTCGCAGGACTTTATCAGAAATAACAATCTTGGCAGCTCATCCAGCGTGCAGACATCTGTCCGTCTTCTGATGAAACGGCAAATTTTAGACAAAGAGCAAAATACCTATTTTCTCACAGACATCTTTTTCAGGGAGTGGATACGGAGAAAAATGGCATAGGACGCTTAACCTTCCCGAAAGCTCTGAGCCTCCGAGGAGTGGGAGTTGAATGGCAGCCAAGCTCGGCATCGGACCCCCAATGCCGGCAATCCTTCCTGTTTGATTTTACTCCGGCCATTGAGTAATTTTACGCAGCGTATTAAGTAATTCGTTATTGGTCTGTCTATCTGACCTTATCATGAAAAATGCGTTACTCGATTTATATGGCGATCATCAAACTTCGGAGGTAAATATGTCGAACGGAGCACCAGCCGGCGGAGCGGCAGCGGCCGGCGCGGCGGCAGCCGCTGCCATAGCCAGAGCGATAAAAGCGTCCGGTGTTATTGTGAAGGTGGATGCGGAGAATTTTACGGCGGTTTTATACAAGATGGAAAGCCCGCTGGTGGTTACCGCCAAAGGCGGGTTTCTCTACAAAGATTTTGTGTATCTGACCAGCTACAAAGGCCTGGCATTTTACACCAAAAATCCGCAGCCGATAGAGCTTCCCGGGAAAACGGAGCTGGTGGCTGCGAAAAAGATTTGGATACCATAGAGGAAAGCGATCCCCGAAGGGGCAGGCAGCTTTAAGGTGAAACGTCAAAGGTCAAATGTGAAACGGTGAGCGAGACGGGGATGCATAGCTGCCAAATAGAAAAAAGAGATGGGCATTTCGTTGTGCCATCCTGCCTAAGCGGTGTAAACTGCGCACCCCCGAGAGTTCAGATTTGCCCCGCCGCCTTTCGGGAGCGTTCGATCAGCTCCAGCAGGGTGCTTACCTTCGGCGGCGGCGGTTCATACAGGTGTTGAATCTCGTCCGGTGCAAAATTCTCGGCAAGAAATTTATCGATGGGAATTACAGTGAACCAGCAGTCCCGTATCTTGGGGCAGGGCAGCCCATGGCGCTCGCTGTGGCAGTAGCCGAATGACAGGTGGTGTCCCAATTTCCGGCAATATCCCTGCTCGTTGTCAAATTCTTCTTTCATATATTATCCGTTTTTTTAATCTCCCCCGAACGTTGGCAGCACTAATCCGGGATTTGGTTTGGTTTCAACCCGATTAATGCATTCATCCTTTCATAAATCCAATCTCCCTCCCTGCCCGGAGAAAGCAGCAGGGAAGGAGACTGTGGGGGGAGGAGGTGCTTTTATTTATTTTACAATCCATTTTCCGGCATTATTTTGCGCTCCCATATAATTCTGCCTGTTACCGGATGTTATCGTCCTTTCCTGTTATCACCATTTTCCGGTTCTCAGCACCTGAGGGAGGGGAAGTCCGTCGAGCGCGCTCAGTGAATTCTTCATATCCGCTTCGGGCAGGGCATAATCCTGCAACGCGCCGGCAAAATAGCGCTCGTAACCGGTCAGGTCCATCAGCCCGTGGCCGCTGAGGTTAAACAGGATGACCTTTTCCTTGCCTTCCTCTTTTGCCTTTTGCGCTTCCTGAATCGCGGCAGCGATAGCATGGCTGCTCTCGGGCGCCGGGATGATGCCTTCGGTCCGGGCAAAAAGAACCGCCGATTCATAGCATTCCAACTGGTGAATGGCGCGCGGCGTGAGTAATCCTTCAACAATGGCATTGCTGATGAGCGGCGCAATGCCGTGGTAACGCAACCCGCCGGCGTGAATTGGAGGCGGCACAAAATCGTGACCCAGGGAGTGCATCGGCATCAGCGGGGTCATCTTAGCGGTGTCGCCGTGGTCGTAAACAAAAGGCGCGCGGGTCATGGTGGGGCAGGAGGTCGGCTCCACCGGTATAATATCGATATCGGCGCCGTGGATCTTGTCGTTGACAAAGGGGAAGGCGATACCGGCAAAGTTGCTGCCGCCGCCGGCGCAGCCGATCACCACATCCACCTTCTTCTCGCCAATCTTCTCAAGCTGCTTTTTGGTCTCCAGCCCTATGATGGTCTGGTGCAGCAGCACATGATTCAGCACGCTTCCCAGCGAATAGCGGGTTTGCCCGGTCGGGTCGGTTACCGCAGCCTCCACCGCCTCGCTGATCGCGATTCCCAGGCTGCCCGGTGTATCGGGATATTTTGCCAGAATATCGCGTCCTGCCTGGGTGGTGTTGCTGGGACTGGCGATGCACGAAGCGCCCCAGGTCTGCATCATCATTTTCCGGAACGGCTTCTGGTCGAAGCTGATTCGCACCATGTAAACCTTGCATTCCAGCCCGATGATGGAACAGGCAAATGCCAGCGCGCTGCCCCATTGGCCGGCGCCGGTTTCAGTGGTTAGTTTTTTGATGCCGAACTGTTTATTGTACCAGGCCTGTGCCACCGCGGTATTGGGTTTGTGGCTGCCGGGAGGCGAGACACTCTCATTCTTGTAATAAATTTTTGCCGGCGTTCCCAGCGCTTTTTCCAGAAATACGGCGCGGTGCAGGGGAGAGGGGCGCCAGCGATATAATATCTCGAGTATTCCCTCCGGAATATCAATCCATCGCTGGGTGCTGACTTCCTGTTCAATCAGGTTCATGGGGAATACCGGCGCAAGCATCTCCGGCGAAATGGGATTTCCATCGGGTCCCAGCGGCGGCTGCATAGGTGACGGCAAGTCTGCAGCAAGGTTATACCACTGGCGCGGGATTTCATCTTCATTCAGAAACGCTTTAATTTCCATAAAATTCTCCTTAATTAAAATGGGAAAGTTAGTTGTTTATCTTATGAACAAGTTTCTTTAATGCCGGATTCTCTTTGTGCAATACCCTGGCGCCGCGGGTTATCTTGCACAAACTCAGGTGAAGATCGCTGGCAATCTGGCGCTGGCTTACGCCCCTGTCCAGCAGCTTCAATATCTCCCATCGCGAATCGATGTTTTCCAGTTCGGTCTTTGTTAAAATTCCAAGAAAGAAGTCTTCAATAAGTGCCGGATCGTTTGTCTCGGACAGCATCCCTGCGATTTCCCTTATGTTCTCCATGATGCTTCCATCCATAGTCGTGTTTCTACCGATAGTAACGCCAAAAGCCGGTATTTTTGTGCAACAGATCACATCGAAGGAATTTTTTTATCCGCCTGCCTGAAATGAAGAAGGATTTCGTCGCAAGGCGCTCGAATAGGCAAGGAGATGAAATTCACATTTTTATTGATATTAGGATAATTAATGCTAAATTGCTGTGTGTTTTAATTAATCCGGAATAACCCGTTTTCGTGCGCACTGTTCTGAACAAAATCATGCTGAATAAATATTCTTCTTCCGGGTAAAGAGAATGTCCGGTTTGAAGGATATTAAATAAAATAGAGGAAAAACAGACATGGAATCCGCTTCTCCCTGGCTGCAGCCGGTGCTGGTCTGGTTCATTGTTGGACTTGTTCTGCTGCTGATCGAATTTGCTAATCCCGGTGTTATTGTAATTTTCTTTGGGATTGGCGCCTGGATTGTGGCTTTGCTGACGCTTTTTTTTGACATTTCGTTGAATGCCCAGCTAGTCATTTTTTTGCTTATTTCTATTGTTCTGCTGGCCTCGCTGCGGCGATGGTTTACCCGGCTGTTCCGCGAGCGCCTCACGCAGAATGCGCCGGAAACACCGGCTGAAGATGAGTTTGTGGGAAAGCGGGCTATTGTAACCAAATCCATCACACCGGAAGTAAATGGCCGGGTGGAGTTCCGTGGCAGCACATGGGACGCTGAAGCAGAAGAGCATATCGAAACGGGCACACCGGTCACCATTACAGGGAAAATTAATATCACCCTGATTGTCAAGAAATTGCAGCAAATGTAGCTCGGCACCGTCTTCCTCGAATAAGAAAATAATATTGGGATATAAAAACGGAAAGATTGCGGGAAATTGAAGCTTGGGGTGAGAGAGCGGCATCACCAGCCGGGGACTGCTTTGAACCACTCAGGACACAATCCCGCGGCCGCATATAATAAATAATCATTCAACAAGGGGTCTACAAATGGAAAATGTTCTTACAATCATTCTCATTGGCGTCATTCTTTTCTTACTGGTCGCCTTTCTCAAGACCATCCGGGTGGTGCCGCAGCGCATGGCGTATATCGTAGAGCGTCTCGGCAAATATCATACGACCCTGGATGCCGGGTTTCACGTGCTGATCCCATTCCTGGACAGCGTAGCGTATAAGCACACCCTCAAGGAACAGGCAATCGATGTCCCACCGCAGACCTGCATTACCAGGGATAATATTTCGGTGGAAGTCGATGGAATCCTCTACCTGCAGGTTATCGATGCCAAGAAGGCTTCTTACGGGATCAACAATTACCAGTTTGCCTCCACCCAGCTTTCCCAGACTACTATGCGCAGCGTGATTGGCAAGCTGGAACTGGACAAGACATTCGAGGAGCGCGATACCATAAATTCGGCCATTGTGGATGCCGTGGACAAAGCTTCGGATCCGTGGGGAGTAAAAGTAACCCGCTATGAAGTAAAGAATATTACCCCGCCGCCGAGCATCAAAGACGCCATGGAAAAACAGATGCGCGCGGAAAGGGAGAAGCGCGCGACAATCGCTGAATCGGAAGGTGAAAAGCAGGCAAAGATCAATCGTGCGGAAGGCGACCGACAGGAGCTGATTGCCCGGTCGGAAGGTGAAAAGCAGCGACGGATCAATGAAGCGGAAGGCCGCGCGGCGGAGATTGAAAAAGTGGCCCATGCAACCGCTGAAGGCATCCGGCAAATCGCGGCCGCGACTCAGGATAAGGGCGGCATGGAGGCAGTAAATCTGCGCATCGCCGAACAGTATTTGAACGAGTTTGGCAAACTGGCCCAGACCAATAATTCGATGATCATTCCCACTAACCTGGCAGATGTTGCCGGCATGATAGCAACCGCCATGAAGGTGATTAAAAATGGGGATAGTCGGGTAGAAACCTCGTAAGCGGACAGAAGGGAGCCCGTCCGAAAAACGGGCTCCCCGTGTTGCATATCCTAAAATTCCATGCCCACCGAAAGCATGTGGACGTCCGGCAGAATGTTGTAGGCGGAGAACGCGTAATCTACTTTGACCATCAGGCCGCTATAGAAAACATTTACCCCAAAACCCATGTTGTATTGTTCGTCGTCGTGGTTGGTTTTGATGCCGCCCCGCAGAAAAAGACGGTCGTAGAACGACAGCTCGGAACCGATTTGCAGCCGTTCATCGTTGTCGTTGGGATGAATGGCATCCACCGCCGCCCGCAGCGTTGTGAACTGGCTATGAAAAATATCGAACGCCAGGCCGAACTGGAATGTCAGGGGCAGCGGAAAGGATTCCGTCTGCAGATTGGTGGGCAGCAGACGGTTCGGGAAATTATCGTTTCCATCATATTTCACGTTCAGGTCAGGGCCGCCCATACGCATATCCGGGCCAAAATTCCGCATACTCATCGCCACCGTCAAATTGTTAAAGTCGATCCGGTATTGCGTGCCCACATCGAAGGAGATGCCGTTGGCAGTTTCGTTCCAGATACGCTGGTTTACATAGCGAATGCCAACCCCCACCTGAAACTGGTCGGTTAGCTTTCTGGCATAACTAAAACTCAGGGCCATATCCTGGGCGTCGAAATAGCGGCCGGTGCCGTTGGGGGACATTTCGGTGGTGATTTCCATTTTATCCATGCTGAAAACCAACACGCCCAGCCCGAAGGCGCCCAGGTTGCCGGCATCGTAAACGTAAGCGGCGGCGTTCACATCGAACATTTCGAACCACTTCATGTGCGTAAAATGGGCAGAGTGGTGCTGCACATTCATCATGCCGGCCGGATTCCAGAAGACCGCAGAGGCGTCGGAAACCAGCCCGATATAGCCGCCGCCCATGGCCGCTGCCTGCGCCCCTACCGGGATTTTAAGGAACTGCGCGCCGGCAGTTCCCAAATTGGGATTGGCGGCCGGCATCCGGACCACTGCCGTGCTCAATAATATTATAATAAAACAGGTAATCCTTTTCATCTTCCTCTCCTACTTTATCACCGCAAAACGGCTCATAAACTGGTCGTTGCTGGTTTTCACCACGTAGATGTAGATCCCGGTGGCAATCTCGCGGCCGCCGTCGGTGCGCAAATCCCATATCTCCGTACCGCTGCTGGCCGTATGATGAATGGTTTTCACCAGGTCGCCGGCTACCGTGTAAATGTAAATGGTGCTCTGGGTTGGCAGGTTGATAAATTGAAGCTGACGCAGCGGTTCCTTGCGCAGCTCGCCGAATTCCGGCTCGTAAAGAGAACCCACGATGTAAGGATTGGGCACTACCTTTACATTCATAATTTCCTTGCGCACTGCCTGCTGGCTTACCAGCGCGCCTTTGATGGTGAATTTGTAGCCATCCTGCAGGTTGGGCTGCCTGGGAATTGCAGTAATAAGGGAGAATACATTGCCGGGGGAGGGCGGCGAATTCTCGGGAAATTTAATGGTGCCTTCCACCCCGTCAAAATCAAAGCTGTCCCCGCTGTAGAGCGAATCCAGCGTTTGCAGGGTGTTGGCAGAATCGCGGATGCTGATGGAAACAAAACCCTGTCCGGAAGCATTCTGACCGTTTCCTTCCACCGAGATCAGGTAGCGGGCATCGCGAATCAGCGTTTCATCAATTATCGAGAAAGTGATATCCATATTATCCGTGCCGCCCATGCGGGAAACATCCTGAATGATATTCGGGGCGTGGAGTGAGAATATCACGCCGTCGGAAGTCACCTGGCGCTGGTCGAAGGAGATGGGACGAATGGTGACCACCGTATCGGCTGCATTTTTCAGGACGGTAACCGCAAAATTTACCGAAAGATAATCTCCCTCCTGCGGCAGGAATTGGGGATCGGTGCCCGCTTCATCAGTCATCATAATCCGGATGCCGTGCGCGGCTATCGGGTAGGCGACACCGGAGCGGTAGGTGTAGCCGGAGCGGATGGTCTCATCGGTGGTCAAATCCAGCAGGTCGAATTTGGTGTCGGAAGTGAATTTTATGCCGTAGCGATGGGGCAAAACTTTTGCGGAATCTTCAACAACAACTTCGGCCCTTGTTTTCAGGTCGCCCGCTTCGCGAATGGTGAAGAATGAGAAATTCAAGGCATATTCATTATTGGCAAGATCATTGTTGTCGGTGGGTTCCACTCTCAGCAGGTAATTTGATGCACCGTTGCCGGTGTGCCACACATCGCCGGGGGCAACCGGTTGCCGCCCGGCGGCGGGACTGACCGGAATCACCGACACCGTGTTCAGAGCATCCGTGGTGTTGCCCCGGGCCGATTCCAGGCTTTCCAGTGTTGCAGTGCCGCGGTCATAGGCGGTAATAGTGTACCAATATTCGAAGCCATTGGTCACGCTGGAATCCACAAAGCTATACTGAATCCCTTTGTCGGTACCGATGCCGTCGATGCGGTCGAAATCCGCCAGCGGAACCGGATCGGGTCCCACCGGCAGCACGTTGCGGTTAATCTGATCCCAGTGCAGGCCCTTGTCGGTGCTGCGATAGAGGCGATATCCTTCGAAATCCATCTCGCCGGAGAATTTATCAACCGAGCGATCCGCGGCATCATCCCAATATAGTGTAACCCGGCCATTTCCCGGGACGGCGGTTAACGTTGGGGTGGCGGGCGGCTTGGGCAGCTCAAAATTGGAAGCAAGCACCTGGTAGGCGACATCGGTGTTGGCGTCCAGCTCTTCCTGGTCGTTGCCGGCCACCAGCACGGTGTAAAAAGCGAGCGTATCACCAGGTTGGATTGTATAGGGGCCGGAGTTCATATACGACAGAAGGTCGCCTCCGCCGGAAGGAATTGTTGAAACATCGTCGAAGTTCATATTTCCGCTGTTACCGGGATGGAAGTAATTGTCACGTTGTTCCGCCGGAATGTAGCCGGGCTTGCTGGCGATAATGCCGTACTGCACATCGTCCAGGTCAATGTCATTGCTGTATTCGTTCCAGTGCATGCCGGTAACGCCCTGTTCCTGGCCGCTCACTTCCGGGGTGCGAAGCATTGCGACGCCCATCCGTCCGGTCACCCCGCCCGGCCATTCGGTTGAGATGCCGTCATCGTACATGTAGAGTAGCTTGCGATCGCTTTCGTAGCCAACGTAATCGTCGGCATATTCCGGCACGCCGCCGCTGACATTGCCGATATCGCAATCAAAATATATCGAAAAGAAGAGGCTGTCGTAAGTATTGGTGCTTTTATTGATGATCTCGTATTTGTAGAAGATCATGTCCTGCGCAAATTTCAGGCCGTAAGCGTAACCGGTTTGTGCCACCTGCAGCCCCAGAATTCTCACTGTGTTATTGCTGTCGCTGTAAACACAATAGCTGTCCTGGTCCGATTTGATGATGGGATTGCCGCTCGCATCTTTCACCGGCCAGCCGCTCGCCGGCCAGGTGTTAGGATTATCGCTGAAAGCGATATTGGCCAGCGCCGGATTGTGGTAGCCGCCAACCGCTTCCCATTCTTCATTGGTTGTGTAGCGGCCCTGCACCACGTTTCCGGGGATGCCCACGAACGGATTCATGCGGTAAATGTAATGTTTTCCGGAACCGATCGGAAATTCACCGGAAGGCCCGTCCGTCAGCCGCCGGGGATAGAGTTTCCCGCGATTCTCGAAAAACAAACCGATGTTGCTGGCGTTGTGGGTACCGGCGGCGCGGTCCTCGATTCCCTGCGGTTTTGTGAATCCTGCCTGGTTATCATCCTTTGCGATTTCCTTCGTACCATCACCCGTCCAACCGGTTTGTATCATTAAGCCCAGAAGGAGAGGGCCCAGGATGAATCCGCGCCTTCCTATTATTTTCAGGTTTTTAAAGTTGATTCTTTTCATTCTATCTCTACCTCTGATTTAATTCCGGACTAATAGTTTATCCCAATTCCCAGGCGAATCGTTCGCGGCGGCCCGTAGTTTGACGGATCCTGCATGTACTCCAACGAATGATCGCCTTCCAGGGTGAAATCAGGTTCGCCGGTGTCGCCATACACATATCGCACATTACGATGATCGGTAACGTTCAGGATCTCGGCGAACAGCCGGAGCTTCGTCCGGTTGGCCACCTCGAACTCGCGGCCGATTTCCAT
Organism: uncultured Calditrichaceae bacterium; assembly: GCA_964624795.1. Classification (GTDB taxonomy): domain Bacteria; phylum Calditrichota; class Calditrichia; order RBG-13-44-9; family RBG-13-44-9; genus CAZUZS01. The sequence goes on along the minus strand of CAZUZS010000066.1, from coordinate 14,102 downwards.
GTCGATGCCGTAGGTGGACGGCATGCGCAGCGAATTCTTATCCACAAAGCCGATATCCCGTCCGCTGGGCGTGTAAGGAAATCCGGAGGCGGCGCGCAGCACAAAACTGATATCCATATCCGAAAATGGCTTGATCCCAAAAAACGAAGGTCCGGTGTTTTCGGGGATATAGAATGTTCCGGAACCATTCAAGACATGCGTTTTATCGAAGTCCAGGTAATACAGGCGGGTGGATTCTTCGGTGCCGGGATACTGCTCCGTTTCGGATGAAGCATTACCCCTTGCGACGGAGAATGTGTAAGTCAAATTACCGGAAAAGTAGCGGGTACGCCGGATATCCAGGTTCATCTCAAATCCCTTCATGTTCGCATAATCCTCATTCACATAGAGCGTGTAACCCACGAACCGGCCTTCGCGAAAAGCGCTGAAGTAGCGGGTTCCGATGAGACCGGTTACATCCTTATAGTAGGCAGTAAAGCGCACCCCTACATTCCGGTTAAACTGATGGGCGAAGCCGACTTCGTACGCCACAGTGCGCTCCGCATCCAGATTGGCCTGCCCGAACAGCGGTTCCCGCACATTGAGATCGTACTGATTGTTCTCGAAGAGATAGCGGAACTCCGGATTTTGGAAAAAGTGGCCGTAAGAAAAGTGCAGTTTAGTTTTCTCCGATATAGGATGGGCGATTCCGATTCGCGGACTCAACTGGCTGCGCGACTTCACCTTAACAACCTCGTCGCTGATCAACGGGTCCGGACGGAAATTGGCATTGGCATTCAGATAGTCGAAACGCAGGCCCAGGTTGATAACCAGATAGGGAAATTCTATCTTATCCTGGATATAGCCCGCTCCCTGGAAAGGATTGGTTTGGTAATTGTTGATGTATGGAAAATTCCGTTTGGGATCATAAATGTTGTAATACCGCAGCCAATGTTTTTGGTATTCACCGCCAAGCTTGATTTCATTGAGGCGGTTGAGCTGCCAGACGATGTCGCCTTTGAAACTGAGGGTAACGGTTCGGCTGTCGGTTACTTCCACCGGGTCTGCCAATTTATAAAATTCAAAGCCGTTACCGATGCTCGAATAATATAAGCGCGAAGATGACGGCAAATACTGCGAAGTGTCCTTGTTGATGCCGGAGTAATATCCCTGGTTGAAATAAGATGCCCGCAGCTCGTAAAAGAGATTTTTTCTCAGCGTGTGGGTAGCGGTAAAAACGCTCTGCCAGCTATCGGTTCGCCGGCGCAGATATTGATCCGGTATATATTTCCAATCGTGATTGTAATTCTGGTATTCGCTTTTGCTGCCCCGGTTGGAAACCGTTAGTTTTAGCGTGGGTGAGACATACAGGGAAAGCTTGGTAAAGAAAGAAGGCGTTCTGCCGTATCCCCACGGCAGATATGAACCGTGGCGATCGCTTTCCCCGGAAACAAAAAACCGGATTTTATCGGTGAACAGCGGGCCGCTCATGTAACCGTTCACTCTGGTCTGGTCAAAATCCGCATAGCGGGCGACCCCAAATTTTGAAGTGCGAAATTCCAGTTTGGAATTGAACTCCTTGCCGCCATCGCGGGTCACGATGTTCACCACGCCACTCATGGCGTCTCCGTATTCGGCATTGTACGTTCCGCTAAGCAGGCTCATCTCCTGGATGGCGTCATTATTAATATCGGTTGCCGCGCCGCCCAGCAACGGGTCTTTTACGTAGGTTCCATCAATTAAGTAAGCAACCTCGTTGGAGCGACCGCCGCGCACATAGAGGCGGCCGCCTTCCGATACAACCCCTGCCTGCAGGGAAAGTACATCGTTGAAATTGGCAACCGGAAGCTCTTCGATCTGCTGGCGGCCCACTATCGAAATGGTACTGGTCAGATCCTTCTGGATAGCCGGTCTTTCCGCCACCACCGTTACTTCTTCCCCGCTCAACGTATTGGCATTTAGCCTGATTTTCATTGTGGTGGTCTGGTCCACAGTGATCCGTACATTCTTTAAATTTACCGGCTCGAATCCGATATAGCTGACCTCAATTCCATATTCCCCTGGCGGGATGTTCAGGACGACGAATGTCCCGTCGGTGTCGGTAGCCGCGCCCAGGTAGGTTCCGGCAAGGGAAATGTTCGCGCCAATCAGCGGTTCCCCGGACTGCGCATCAACGACGGAACCGGCCAGTTTTCCGGTAACACCGGCGATTGCCATGCTCAATCCGGCCAGAATGAAAAGAAAAAAAGTAAGTACAAAATTTCTCATAATAATTCCTCAACAATATGTTTGGGGTGAGGATATTTTAATAATCACCGAAATTCCTCTAAAATCCATCGGTCACTGTGTAGCGCTGTCTCTCTGCCGCAGATGATGCGAAGGACACATTGAGGTTACTAAATATTGTATTAAATGCATCCACGGTCAATCCATTTTCATTTTTGAGTTGAAACTGAACCTCCCGGTGGTGCCGGGAGACGCACCAAAACCGATTCCATACCAGCGTTCATCCAAAACAATTGTAACAACCGGGAGACTCTTGTTCGGAAGTGTTTACCATCTTTGGATCCACGGATGAGGGACAAGCTCCCCCATCCGGAATCCGGGATTTCAACTGAAAAGCTGAAATTAGCGCATCAGGATCATTTTTCTGGTTTCTTTAAAAGACCGGGTTTGCAGCGTGTAGAAATAGATGCCGCTGGGCAGATTGTCTGCTGCGAAATTAACTTCGTAATCACCCGTCGCCATATCCGAATTTACAAGCGTGGCCACCTGCTGCCCGAGCATGTTGAAGACCTTCAGCGTGACATGATCTTTTGTCGGAACACTAAAATTGATCTTCGTGGTGGGGTTAAACGGATTCGGGAAATTTTGGGCAAGGCTGAATTCTTCCGGCACGACGTTGCTGGTTGATGAGATTCCTGCTGCGTGGTACAGTGTCACTGCTTCGGAAAGCCCGCTTGATAATTCTGCCATGCTGTCCCCAACCGCCACTGCGAAGGTCAGTTCGGTTGAATCTCCGGCTGCAATTCGTACCCTGGGTTGCCCGATTACCGCCACGCCGCCATCTGCGCCATAGGTGTTCACAAAGCCCAGACTGTCTGCGGTCAGCCAGCTATACATGCGGGGTTTATCACTGTCGTAACTGCTGTACCAGTAGAAAAATGTCCCGGATGTGATATCGGAGCTGAGAAACTTCACCCCGGCATAAATCGAATCGCCGCGGCTGAAAACCGCTGCTTTCAGCCCGTCGTCGAAAGCGCTGGTTCCGGCGTAATCTTCGTCCAGCTCGGGAATAACTTCCATTCCGACGACAGCATTGATTCCATGCGTTTCGCGATTTTTGACATTGTATTTAACAATGCCGAATTTGCCGGTATTCCAGCCGTATACGGAGATTTTGATCAGCACATCGGGTGGTTCAAGAGAATACAGATTGTTGATTGCGCTAAACAACTCCATATCGCCCCAGGCGGGCGGTGTAACCACCATTGGCTCTATTTCATCGTCGGCATCCACGCGATAATCGAACAGGGAGTCGGGGGAAATTCCCACTACCGGGCTCAGTCGGTCAATCTGGTAAATGGTATCGGTCGGTACTACCGGGCTGTACACTTCCAATTCTCCATAACTTTTGAGCTTAAGGCCAAATTCGCCGTTGCTCGACCACACCTGCGCCATCAGGCTGCCAGCGAAAAGCAACCCTGTCAACAAAAAACCGCCAACAAATTTTGTAAAAGTTCGGTTCATTTCCAATCCTCCTTAGGTTAGAAAGGTTAATTCCGGAAAATTTAATTCGTGCACACTGTTCTATATTTATTATAAATTAAAGTAATTTGTTGACTGCCGGACCACTTGAAACTCAGACCGATTGGCCAGGTTGCGAATCGGGCAACGGCAAAGTTCGCAACCTTTTGCGGAGGTGGGAGCATTTTGTTTGTCGGAGGGCGATTTTGTAAATATGTTTGCATAATCATGGTTAGTGTAACATTTTTTTCAGAATTTAATTTTCCGGCAGCTATTTGTCAAGTCTTTTGTTAAAAAAAGTTGAAATGTCCGGTGATGTAAGGAAGTATCGATTCCCGGGCTTATGTTGCTTATTCGCGAAAAAGCTACCGCAATTTAAAGGGTTCGGGGAAGTTTGTTTCAAAAAATAAATTTTTTTATTGATAATGAAATATATTTTTCATATTATTTCTGCAAGTAAAAATATTTGCGGAATAAGATGAACGTTGATACTCAAAGACTCATTCACATTTTTTATGATCTGATCTCTATTAGCGCGGTAGCTAAATCGGAAAAACCGGTGGCCGATTACATTCGTCGCTTCCTCGCTGAATTGGATATACCGGTAAATGAAGACGGGGCGGGGAAGAAAGTTGGCGGGAACACCGGTAACATCATTGCAAAAATTCATCATAGCGAGGCAGACCCCGTCCGCTTTGCATTCGCTTCCCATATGGACACCGTGAAACCAACCAACGGAATTAAGCCCAGCCTCAGGGATGGAAGAATTGTCACCGATGGAAACACGATCCTGGGAGCGGACAACCGTGCCGGCATCGCAATGATTCTTTATACCATCGAGAACCTTAAGAAGATGAGCATTGCCCATAGTCCATTTGAAATTTTCTTTACTATCGGGGAGGAAACCGGTCTGTACGGGTCGACCCATCTCGATCTGGCTCTGCTTGAATCCCGTCAGGCCTACATCCTGGATTCTTCTGCCGATCCCGGTTATTTTGTGTTTGCCGCACCGGGCGCCATTGATTTCGAGGTCGAGCTGCAGGGCAAAGCCAGCCACGCCGCAGTCAATCCCGAGCAGGGGATCAATGCATTCTCCATGGCGGGCGATCTGATCCGGAATTACCCTGTGGGACGGGTGGACGAACACACCACAATTAATTTCGGGCGCATCATGGGCGGCGAGGCCAATAATGTTGTTCCGCCATCGGTAAGCATTTCGGGAGAAATACGGTCCTTTTTCCCTGAGAAGATCGATCACCATTACGACCGGCTGAATTTTCATCTCTCCGAGATACGCAATAAATTCGCCGGCGACTTTTCCCTGCAGCGGCAGGAATCTTTCCCGGGATTCGTTTTAGAATTGGATATCGAGCCGGTACAGCGGCTTTGTGCAGCCTACAAAAAGGGGCAGATACAGCCCAACCCCATTCGCTATTACGGTGGATCCGACGCCAATGTGCTGAACAACCGCGGGATCGCCGCCATCGACCTGGGAATAGGCGCCAAGAATCCGCATTCCGTGGATGAATATATCGAGGTACGGAACATGGAAGCCATTGTCCGGTTGCTTTATCACCTGGTTACTAACTGAAGTTAGCCTGGTTATTTACTACACATGCAAATTCGAGGCGTCTCACGATCTTCCGAATTCTCCTCGCTGATTTTTGAGAATGAAAACTTGAATTATTCATTGCCACCAATACATGAAGACACAAAGTCACACAAACTATGGCAATAATTAAATTTGGAAAGCAATTTTAATAAATCGATTTAAAAATTCGGTTTTGAAATGGCCCCAAGGACAACTTTTTGGACCTTTGAAGCCTGGTTTCTTCATGACAAAAATTGATGAGAAATGCGGGAAAAGAATTTTAGAAATATGAATTAGGGCATCCTTAATAACCTTCTTTGATTAACCAATTATGCCTGGTACAAAATTTTTATATTTTTGAAATCCTGAATCCTAAACATTAAGTTGCATCGTGCAGGAGAAAACACCGGATTACGGAGATCTTTATGAAACGCAGCTTTAAAATACCCAATACATTTGTCATTGTTTACACCATCATCATTGTGGCAGCGATTGCCACCTGGTTAGTGCCCGGCGGGCAATTTCAACGAAAGACAGTGGAAGAAAACGGCAGCACCCGGCAGGTGCTGGTTAAGGATTCTTTCCGCCTGGAAGAAAATCACCCGCAGTTGTTGGCAATTTTTGAGGCGCCTCTCAAGGGGATTATCCGTATGGCCGATATTATCGGCTTTATTTTTCTGGTGGGCGGCGCATTCTATATTTTCCAAAAAACCGGAGCTATTAATGCTGCCATCGGCGAAATCGTGAAACTGATGAAGGGGCATGAGAAATGGATTATTGTCATCGTAATGACCATGTTTTCCTTTTTCGGCGCTTTCTTCGGCATGTGCGAAGAAGCCATGCCCTTCGTGCTTATTTTCGTCCCGCTGGCGCTGGCGCTGGGCTACGATTCAATTACCGGTTTATGTTTTTCGTTCCTGGCAGCGGGAGTCGGTTTTGCTGCGGCTTTCTTCAATCCCTTCACGGTGCAGATTGCGCAAAATTTTTCTGAAATTCCGCCGGTGTCGGGATGGGAGTACCGGTCCATCATCTGGGTGCTGGTAACCGCGCTCACTATCTTCTGGGTAATTCGCTATGCCGAAAAAATAAAAAAGAATCCGGAAAAAAGCCTGACTTATGAAACAGACGCGGAAAGACGCCGCAAACTCCACCTGGAAAACCAGGAAGTGGGTGATTTTAGCCGCAAACATGCAGGTGTGCTAATTGTTTTGGTGGCAGGAATTGGTTTGCTGTTTTATGGTGTGATCGAATTGAAATGGTACATCACCGAGCTGGCTGCGCTTTTTATGGCAATGGGCATTATCGGCGGCTTGCTGGGGGGGCTGACGGCCAACCAAACGGCTGAAGGCTTCATCGAGGGGGCAAGAGACATTGCCGGCGCTGCGCTTATCGTAGGATTTGCGGCGGGGATCATTGTTATCCTGGAAGATGGCAATATTATGGACACCATCCTTTACAGCATGTCCCGCCTCACCGGCGAATCCCAGCCCCTGCTGTCCGCCTACATGATGTACATCGTCCAGATGTTCCTCAATTTCTTCATTCCTTCTGGAACGACCAAAGCCGCGCTTACCATGCCGCTGTTCGCGCCGCTGGCCGACCTGAGCGGAATTACGCGCCAGACCGCCGTGCTCGCCTACCAGTTCGGAGACGGTTTTACCAATATGATTATCCCGACCTCCGGCGTAACCGTGGGCACCCTGGCCATGGCAAAAGTGCCATTCGAAAAATGGTTTAAGTGGCTGCTTCCGTTGGAGATTGTTTTCATCATTGTTGCCCTGCTGCTTTTGATCCCCCCGGTTTTGCTTCACTGGACAGCCTATTGATTTTAAGTTGAATTTATGAATCCTCAGATCAAAAGCATGCGAATATTCGCGGAGAAGCCGAAAATTAATTACGGTTTCAAGAGAAAATATAATTTCATTGGCTTGTTGGATGGTTTCATATCGTTTCATATATTTCTGAAAAAATCGCAAATGGAGTTTTGAAATGGCAGATATTCAAAAGATGATTATTGATAAATTGCCGGGGTATTCAAAAAACCAGAGGATTCTGGCAAATTTCGTGATCGAAAATATACAGACGATTCCCCTGCTGTCCGTAAACGATGTTGCAAAAAAGGCTGGTGTGAGCAGCGCAACGGTGGTTCGTTTTGCACGTGTGCTGGGATTTCAGGGGTACCTGGAATTCCGCAACCACCTGATGGAAATGCTGAAAGAGCAGCTTTCCCCGGTTGAAAAATACAAGGCAGCCATTTCGAAAAAAAATGAATATGCAGACAGCCTGAACAAAGTCGCTAACCAGGTAGTCACCAATATCAGCTCCAGCCTGGAGCAAAATAACCTGGATGATTTTAAGCATGTCGTGAACCATCTGAGAGAAGCCGACACGGTTTATTGCATCGGAATGGGCATCTCGCGCTATTTGGCCGAAATCATGGCGTATCTTCTCAAGATCTATTTGAAAAAGTCCTACGGGTTAAGCGGCGATACGCTGTCGTTTCCGGAACAGATTATTCTGCTTTCCGAACAGGATCTGGTAATCGCCTTCAGCTTCCCGCCCTACAGCCGCCAAACGGTGGAAGCCGCCGAGCTTGCCAAACAGACAGGGGTGCCGGTGGTCAGCATCACCGATAAAAAAACCTCGCCCATCGTGCAGTTCTCGGAGCACGTTCTGGTGGCCAAAACAGACAACATACTGTTCACCAATTCGCTGGGCGCTATTTCGGTGCTGATGAACGCACTGGTCACGGAAATTGCGTTGACCGAGGAAACCCGGGTGTTGGAAGGACTGCAAAAAATTGAAAGATATATTAATGATCCCAGGGATTTTTTATAAGACCTGCACTGTGGAACCAACCAGTTTTTGAGGGGCGTCATGCTGGAGTCGCGACATCTTGTTGGCAGCGACCTCTGCAAAAAAAATATCATGGCTTATGCGACAATGGGTATCCCAAATTAAGAAAAGGAATGTCATTATGCAGAAGAGAAATTTTGTTCTTTTTATCATGTTGCTTTTTGCTTTCTGGGGCTGCTCCCGGCAAACGGATGACAGCGTAAAAGGTAACCTGATTATCATCGGCGGCGGCAAACGGCCGGCTGTCGTAATGGAAAAGTTCCTCGAGCTGGCCGGCGGTCAGCAAGCCAGGATTGCCGTGATTCCCATGGCCAGTGAATATTACCTGGAATCCGGCCAGGATTATGAAAAGGAGCTGCATGGAATGGGTGTCGCCGAAGTGAAAGCTTTTTATATTTTGGACAGTACCCAGGCCAATTCTGATTCGGTCGTTCAGGCGCTCTCCCGCTACACCGGTTTTTATTTCGGGGGCGGGGATCAGAACCGCCTCACCAAAATCTTCCTGAACACCCGCAGCATGGAGCTTTTCCATCGCAAATACCGGGAAGGGGCGGTGTTGGGCGGTACCAGCGCCGGCGCGGCAATTATGAGCAAAATCATGATCACCGGAGACGGCAACTGGAGCGTGATTCGGAAAGACAGCGTTATCGCCCGTCCCGGCTTCGGATTTGTCGACAGGGCCATTATCGACCAACATTTTGTGAAACGCAGCCGCTTTAACCGGCTGCTGGCACTGGTTATTCAGAATAAGGTAAAAGGTGTCGGCATCGACGAAAGCACTGCCCTGTGGGTAAAACCCGGTGGACAGGTGGAAGTAATGGGTGAAAGCTGTGTTCTGCTTCTCGATCCGTCGAAAGCGGCTTTCCCGGAGCAGCCATACCATGACCTGTTAACTGCAAAAGGCTTGCAGCTCAGCGTGCTTCATGCCGGAGATTCCTTCAAGCTGTAGCCGCGAACATGGCGCATGGACCTGCGAACCTGGTGTTTGGAAACCTGAATTTTGCGTATTGGTATCGATTCAAATCTTGAGAGGAAAGAATGTTAAACAGGATTACTTTGTCACTCATCATGATTTTCGCAATTTGCTTTCGAGTAGTTTTAGGTGCGGATCTAAAAACGCCGCTGGAGCGGGATAATTACAGCCATCTGACCAGCAATTCCGATATGATGCAATATCTCAAGGAGCTGGATTCGCAAAGCAAATTCATGGAAATGGAAATTATCGGTCACTCTGCGAAGGGGCTGCCGATTCCCGCTCTTTATTTTTCGCTGGATAATAAATTTGCATCGCGGCGCGCGGAAAAACCGTTGGTCCTGATTTTCTGCCAGCAGCACGGGGACGAGCCGTCCGGCAAGGAAGCGGCGCTGGTTCTGGCCCGCGAATTGAGCGGCAAAAGCAAAAGCCTGCTCTCCAAATTGGACCTGATTCTGGTTCCGCAGATGAATCCGGATGGCAGCGAAGCTGAGAAGCGGGAGAATGGTAACGGCATGGATCTGAATCGCAACCATGTAATTCTCTCCGAGCCGGAAGTTGCGGCGGTGCATGCGCTTTTCCTGAAATGGATGCCGGAAGTGACGCTGGATGTGCATGAATACGGGGCACTGTCCAAATCGTGGATTTCCCACGGATTCATTAAAGATGCGGATGAGCAGATTGGCGGAAATACCAATCTCAATATTTCGCCTCGCATTATTCAATACACCCGTGAGCATTTTCTGCCGGCGGTGGGCGGCAAAATTGAGCAGGCCGGGTTCACATTTCATCGTTACATTGTTGGTTCGCCTTTCGAAGGATCGCGGGTTCGCTTCAGCACCACGGCGGTGAACGATGGCAGGCAGAGCATGGGAATTTATAATACGATGTCCTTCATCATGGAAGGGAAACAGTATGGCAGCGTACTGGATGAAATTCAGCATCGCACCGAAGGTCAGCTGGCGGGATTGGTGTCTTTTCTGGAAACCATTTCTGAGAACGCACCACAAATCATAAATCTGGTAGATTCCGCCCGGCAAGACCTGCTCCAAAAAAAAGAACGCGCTCTTATCCAGATGGATTACTATCCCGATTCCACCTGGCAGAAACTGCCCTTCCCGGTGTTCGATCTTTATTCCTGGAAGCACGAGGAAAAGGAGTTGGAGAATTTTCAGCCGCTGGTAAAGGCGCAAAAAAGTGTTGCCAGGCCCATGGCCTACATTATTCCCGCAACGGAAAGCCGCCTGATAAAGCTGCTTCAAAAGCACCACATCGAGATGTACCGGCTCACCGCGGACATGTCGATTGAGGTGGAATCGTATAAGATTCTGCACGTTACTTCCATCATTGAAGAGGAAGACCCGATGCCTTATGTGGATCTGGAAACCACCTCTGGCTCCCGGCAATTTGAATCCGGTACCTTCGTAGTCTTCCTCAAACAGTCGGCCAATAATCTGCTGCCGCTCATCCTGGAACCGGAATCTTCGTTCAGCATTGCAGGAGAAAACAGCGGCCGGAAGTATCGTTTTAAAGAATATTTGCAGGAAGGGAGCACATATCCAATCTGTCGGATGATGAAAGAAACAACCCTGAAGATGGAAAAAGTAGAATATTGAATCAAAGTAATAGGAGCCTGGCTCCGGCCAGTCCCCAATCTCCTGATTTGGATATTAAATCCTCGCAACAATTCCGATATTGACGCCTTGCGTTAAATAATTTGCGATATAAAGAAATTATCAAGATTACATGATTAGCCGAATGCCCGTAATTACGAATCCCGGTTTGGCGAGGTGCCGTGTGAGTGCCGCATAGCGGTGGCAATGCCAGTGGCTTACGCCAGGTAAACTTTTAAATATTTCTCGTTAACGAAAAGAGGTATCTGACAACCGGTAGAGCCGGGGGGTCCTGTGTTTGAACATGGAAGCCCTGCTATCGGGACGGAAAATCAACTTTTCTGAAGAATATTCCCTACCCAGTTTACGGCCTCCAGGTAGTTGGCAGGAAGTATTTTTTCATCGATTTTCAGCCGTCCAGCCAATGCGGAAACTTCCGGCCAATTGGCGGTTTCATAACTTAAGACGATATCGTAAATCTCCCGGTAACACCCGTCGCCGCCCATGAGCGCTATCTTGATCTCCCGTGACAGTGGCAGGTACTCCAGAATTTGATGGAATGGCTGGTCGATAAAGGCATCGATCAGGGAGAACAGGCCCATCAGGAAAAGTTCTGAGGATTTGTCACCAAGATCAATTGCCTCAGCCAGGATTTCACTGAATTTGGCTCGCAGCAGGGAAGTTTTAAGTAGTTCCCCCGGCTTATCATTTCCCATATTGCTCAACGCAACCAACGCGATCCACTTTTTAACTTCGCGCGAGCCTAACATCACCAGCGCCTGCTTTATGGATTTTATTTCGGTCAGGAGTCCAAATGCGGCGGAGTTGATGAGGCGCAGCAGTTTGAACGAGAGCGAAACATCCTGCTTAATAATGGCTTCAATCTTATTGAAATCCAGCTCCGGCTGGTTGATTTGCCTGAGCATTTCGAGGTAATTCAATTTATATCCGGGCACATCCCGTCCTGCCAGCACAAATGGCTTTCTGAAGAAATCCCCCTGAAAATAGGTGTACCCCAACTCTGCCGACTCATCGAAGTCTTCCATTTTATTAACATTTTTCATGAGGCACTTGATTCCATGCGGCGTAAGTTCTTCGATGATGGTTTTCTTCACGTCGGGTCCGGTTTTAATGAAATCTGTTTTAACGATATCGACGATTTCTGTATACGGCCGGTAGATGTCCCGCAGAACAAAATCTTCAACTGCAATGAGATATCCCGACTTTCTCAACTTCCGGCAGACCTTCAAAACCTTTTCATCCGGTTTCACTGACTGGTCGATTTCAACGATCAGAAGCTCTTTCGGAAACAGGGCAGCGATCTCGTAGAGTAGCAAATTACGGGAGAACGGGATAAATGCCTTGCTGCCTCCGGTTACCTGGTCAATGCCAATGAGCAGAAAGCTCTCAGTGATTACTTTCGAGGCGGCGCGGTCTGTGAATTGCTTATTCGAATAAAAATTATCGAAGCCATGACGAAAGGACAAATCATAGCCAAAAACCTTCATCTTGCTATTGAATACAGGTTGCCTCGCCAAAAAATATTCCATAATCATGTCTCCGCTTTGAAGGTATATTCGTCAAATTTTCGATTTTAAGTAGGGAAAAGTTATTTTGCCGGAATCCAGTTCATAGAGGCTTCGGAGGTTCGAATTTTGGTTCGATTGAGGGCTGGATAATGTGTGCCCCAAAGACGTATTTGTTAATTCGCATGCAGATCAGTGCTGCATTATATTCCGGGCGAGTTGGATTCTTTGGCGGCCGAAAAAGTAATCGGGGATTTGCCTGGCGCCAGCGAACGAAACCGTTCTTTATTGTGTGGACCGAAAATGGGATTGTTTTGTCATGCCCCGGACAGGATCCTCCAACCTGCTGACTTCTCACTTTCTCGATGCAAAAAATATTAAAATACCATTTCGTTATTTTGATTTTTTTTGTTATTATATAGCGGTCATAATTTAGGGGCCGAAAGAATCACTCGCTTTCTTGTAGTTGCATCTGTTATACCGTCAGGCTGTCGCCTTTTTTTCGAACACATAATGAATTTTTCAAGCAGGCTTTTAAGGTTGCAAGCCCGATCTTTTTAGAAAAGGAGTATGGAAATGGATCAGAGTAACCTCACCTTCCTGATCATCTGCGTGGTACTAATGCCGGTCTCGTTTTTTCTAAGCATGAAAGCATCGGGGAAGAAAGGAAGAAGAACAAAATCGCGTTTCAACTGATCTGGCTTCGTTTGTTTTGCCTCTCCGATTTTCCCCCAGAAGAGCCTCGGCTAAAGCCGGATTTTTTATATTCCTGATTTCAGCAATTCAAATATATTTAATCAATACTTGCCCCTCTTGGACACCAAAAAGTCATTCGTGCCCTAAATAAGAAATCTTGCCTTTCCTGAACCACGGTTATTTTATTGTCGTTTCTTGAAAATGGTGCGTAGTGAAGACGTTGCCTGTTGATTTTGCGGGTTTCTCTACAAGATGGTGAAATGCATATTAGCGGTCAGAGAGGTAGCGGACTATCTCACTTCACCCGCCCTGCATCAGCGAGACATCCCGGCCAAGAATTAAATCCATAACAAAGCCTGTTCTTGCTGCGCTTCTGCCGGTGCTCGGACATGAACCCTTGCCTGACAGTTCTTCTACCACGGTTTCGATCAGCGGCTGTTGCACATGTTCCGGCCAGGTGGTTTCTATTTTATTCAAACCTTTGTCCGTCAAGACTTCGATTGGTGAGGGATCAAAAAATGAGAAGGTGATTTTACCTGCGCTTCCGATAATTTCCGTTCTGTCTATCTGTTGGGGATCGGAAACGGAAAAGCACCATAATCCGTTCCCGATTACACCGGATTTGAAACGAAAATGGGCGGAAACAATATCCTCGGCCGGGTACAGTTTTGCCTGCCGCCCGCTTGCACCGGATGCTTCGGTAATGGGCCCGAGCAGATAATCGAGCAAATCGAGCTGGTGGGACGCCAGATCTACGAAATATCCGCCACCGGCGATTTCGGGAATAACACGCCAGGGCAAATTGGCAGGATTCAGATCTGCAGATCTGGGTGGAATCAACAACATGGTCGATACCGCACGGGCCTCACCAATTGTGCCGGAATTCAGCAATTCCCTGATCTTCAAAAACTTGGGAAGCCGGCGGCGATAATAAGCGACGAACAACGGCACATCCGCTTTCTCGCAAACGTCGATCATGCGGAGGCATTCTTTGTATGTTCTTGCCATCGGCTTCTCTACATAAACCGGTCGGCCGCTGGCAGCGACCAATTCCGTGTAATGAGTGTGAGAATCCGGCGGTGTGGCAATATAAATGGCATTGACCTCCTGATCCTGCAACA
>CAZUZS010000065.1:23892-27748 GCA_964624795.1 uncultured Calditrichaceae bacterium | reverse complement strand
ATTTAACAGCTGCAAATCATATAATGTGATACCATTGTCGGTTATATGAGGGAGACAGCATCTCCTGGAGTCGTCCTGATGAAAAAAAGCAAATTGAAATCGATATTAGAGAAACGGAGAAAAAAAGGGAAAAACGATGACGAATGGGGATTAATAATACCAAATCTTTCGGGAATAATAGCAATTCTTTCAAGTTATATTTTTGAAGTGAGGAATCCAGATGCAGTAATCGACCCTTACTTTGATGAAATTCGGAAAATACTTGGCGCGTGTGGACTTATAATTTTTTATCGCGCATTTTCCTTTAGGGTGTCTCTTGATTCCTATCGGTTATTTAGCGAAGTGCTCCATTTTAATAGAAGAATGCTCAATGTCCGGCTTTTTAGGAAGATAAGCTGGATAACTTTGGACGTTATCGTGGTTATCATGCTGTATTTGTTAATTGCTGTTTAAACTGGATATTTGTTATTCTTCCAATAGTAGTGGGAGTAGTAGCATTAATTATTGCGCTATTCAAGATCCATAGAAAAGGATTGTGAGCTCTATGTTCTCACGGCTTTGAAATGGTAAATTTCAATTTGAATTAATCGCTGGCGGTCGATCGACTTCTACAATCCAAATCGACTTAATTTTTTTAAAACTTAATCGAGAAATTAGAATGCTTTTCCGGGTTTTTAGGAGATAAATTATGAACAGGATTAAATGTCTATCGATTATACTTTTTTTGATTATTATGACGATTTCCTGTAACCCTAACGCGATGCCACGGCATGAGGGGCGACCATACAGGGCCGTGATCTCCGGAAAGGTAACGGATGAATTAGACAGTCCACTAGACAGCGTTAAGGTGAAATTTGCCAAGATAAGATCATGGGATAGTTGTTTTGTATATTTTGAATTTGATGATTCTACTTTTACGGACAATCGTGGGCATTTCATAGCTGTCGTAGAAGTTCTCTCTTATCGAATTGATTTTAAGAAACGGTGCAATTATGAAAACGGGAAAATATTTTCTGATTCGGTCAGCTTTGTGTTCAGTAGAAAGGACTATCAGACACGTATAATCAAAAAACCAGTGACATTTCATGTGGAGGGCTGGGGTAGCAGACCTGCAGGAAGTATTGTAACCCGTAAATGGCCTCAAACATATTTCGGAAAAATAATATTGAAGCATGACGAATAGGCGAGGCCGCTCATCAATTAATTCTGCGTATATGAATAGTTAACTGGTTTTTTAATAGAAATTCTGGATAACAACATGAAATCCGACGACTGGCTTTTTTATCTTTTCTCCGCTTATTGGTTATTGGGGATATTAACAAGTACCTTTTATCCATCAATTAAGGTTTATTTAAAATATAGGAAAAGAAAGAAAAATACTCTACGAAATTTTCTGCATGAATACAGTTATAGAAGAATGTTCTTTAAAAACATTAATTATCAGTATCTTTTACAAGATTATTCACAAGGTGAGATAAATGATATAAAGAGCATTCTAGACACATGGATAATTTATTTAATTATATTTATTACTTTTAATATTATCATCATGGCATTATTGACGCTCTTTGATAAATTATTCAAATAGATTAATCATCAAACTTTATGTGTCATTCTTGCCCACAGCGTAGGCAAGAGGGGCAGGGGGGGACAGCTTTAGAAGGTAATGCAATCAAGTAGCTTTTCTTTCGCAAATTGACGGTTGTGTGCTGTGATTATCTTCCTGAGAAATAGTATGTTCGCTCTGCGCCATGCGCTTTGCCCTATGCTTCTCCCTGCGATTACGATTAGGATTAAGATTACGATTAAGAGCAGGAGTTCTGCGAGACAAACATATCTCCTTGCGTGAATCTCGCCGCTGCAATATATTTTCCCTCTGGATCAAGCGGTTCAGAACAATGACAATTTTTCCATAAGGGGGGAACCTGATTTGAAAAAATTTACCGGTTTGTTATGCCTGACTTTTATTTTGTTCCTGTTCGCAAGAAATGCCGCTTCGCAATCGAAAGAGAATGAGAAAGCCAGCAAGGACAGCACCAAAACGGAGGAAAAGGAGGAAAACGGCGCCAAGAAGAAAAAACCGAAAGAGCCGAAATTTGAGGAGGTCATCGAAAATTACAGCAAGACCGAAGGTTTGTTTACCCTCTACTCCAGCGAAAAAGAGGGAAAGGTGTATATGGAGATTCGGCAGGACCAGTTGGGCACCGTTTACCTCTGCAACATCACCCGGCAGTCCGGCGATGCGCTTCTCTTCGACAGCGGGGCGATGTTGGGCGAGTTCCCGTTTTTCATCAAGATGATAGGCAAAAAGGTGCAGTTCATCCAAAAGAATGTGGCTTTTCGGGCCAGCCCGGATGCCGCCATTCACCGCGCAATGGAAAAGGATTTCTCTAATTCCATTTGGGCCAGCGCCAAAATTGCCAGCCAGCCGCACCCCGACCGCGGCAGCATCCTGATTGACGCCTCCGAAATTTTCCTTCAGGATTACACCATGGTGGGCTATCTCACCGGCCAGGCCAAAATGCCCTACTCTTTCGACAAGGGGGACAGCTATTTTTCGGAACTGAAATCGTTCCCCATGAATACCGAAATCGAGGTCACGCTACACTACAAATCCAGCAAGCCGCAGTCCATGTTTTACACGCTGCCCGATTCCCGCAGCATGTTGCACCGCTACCACTACAGCCTGTCCGCCCTGCCGGAAACCGGTTACCAGCCGCGCGTTGCCGATGATCGTGTTGGCCACTTTCTGACCATGTACCAGGATTATACTTCGGTGCTGGACGATTCGCCCTACAAGCGCTACATCACCCGCTGGCAGTTGGAAAAATCCGAGCCGAAATTCAAGAAGTCCAAGCCCAAACAGCCAATCGTCTTCTGGCTGGAAAACACCATTCCGGTGGAATACCGCGACGCGGTTCGCGAGGGCATCCTACTATGGAACAAAGCCTTCGAAAAAGTCGGTTTTCAGGATGCCATCGAGGTGCGGCAGATGCCGGACGATGCCGACTGGGATCCCGCCGATGTCCGTTACAGCACCATCCGCTGGATCGTGCAGCCGGATGCCGGCTACGCCGTGGGACCATCCCGCGCCAACCCGTTTACCGGCCAGATTTACGATGCGGACGTTCGCGTGAGTGCCGATTTTGTGCGCTTCTACTACCGGGAATTGGGAGAATTTATCACCCCGCTTTCCTGGACAAATCTTTCCACCGACCAGCTCTGGCCATCAACCGGTCCGGACAGGAACATCTCCGAACAATTCCTGCCTTACCAGTGCTCCTTTGCCGAAGGGCTGACCCGCCAGATGGGTTTCGGCTGGAGCCTGCTGTTAGCGCGGGGAATGGTTACTGATGACGATCTCGATTTGAAAAAATTTGTTCACGACGGCATCGTGGACCTGATTGTTCACGAAGTGGGGCATACCCTGGGCCTGCGGCACAATTTCAAGGCCAGCTCCACGGTTCCATTCGAGGAGTTGACCGACAAGGATTTCACATCGCAGGACGGCATTTCCGGCTCGGTGATGGATTACAACGCCATCAACATCAGCCCCAAGGGAAAACCGCAGGGCAACTATTTCCAGACTACCCTGGGGCCGTACGATTACTGGGCAATTGAGTATGCCTACAAACCGCTCGCCCCGGAATCCAAAGAGAGCGAAAAGGCGATGCTGGAAAAAATTGCCGAGAGAGTGGCCGATCCCAAATTGCAGTACGGGACCGACGAAGATGCGCTTGGGTATTCCACCCGCGGAATCGACCCCGATTGCAACCTGTTCGACCTGAGCAGCGATCCGCTTGCCTACTACGAGCAGCGCACCGACATGGCGCAAGAACTGTGGAAGAGCATCCCG
>CAZUZS010000065.1:22398-23792 GCA_964624795.1 uncultured Calditrichaceae bacterium | reverse complement strand
TTTGGATCGGATCATTATCATCGGGAATGGAGCAGCGGGAGTGGAAGCGGCCACTGCCATCCGGGAGCGCAATAAATCGACGGAGATTTTGATATTCTCCGATGAGCCCTACCCTTTTTATTCGCGGATTCACCTTTCATCGTTTTTAGGGGAAGACACTCCGGAAGAAAGTATTTTTATCCGAAACCACGATTGGTTCAGGGAAAACCGGATTCGGCTTTTGGCGGGCACCCGGATAGTGGGGGTTCTGCCGCGGCAGAACGCCGTGCGAGACGCTTCCGGAAAGATCCACCACTACGACCGTTTGCTCATTGCCGGCGGCGCGCAGCCTTTTGTCCCACCCATCGAAAGAATTGACAAACGAGGCGTATTTGTTCTGCGCGACCTGCAGCAGGCACTGGACATTCGTAAATACGCCCAAAAGTGCCGGGCCGCGGTGGTCCTCGGCGGCGGCATTCTTGGCATCGAAGCCGCTTCCAGCCTGCAGAAAAGGGGCCTGGTGGTCAGCGTAGTGGAAATGGAAGATCACATCATGTCTCCGCAGTTGGATCGTGCCGGGGCCGGTGTGCTGCAAAACATCCTGGAAAAGCGGGGAATCAGTTTTTTTTTAAAACAAAAAGCTGTTAAATTTGCAGGAGAGGATTCCATTGAAGCTGTCCAGTTGGAAAGCGGAGAAGGGATTCCGGCAGAGCTGGTGCTTATCTCCACCGGGATTGTCCCCAATGTAAGGCTTGCGCGGGAGGCCGGAATTGAAGTGAATCGCGGAATCGTGGTCAACCGCAATCTGCAAACCAGTTATCCCAACATCTATGCGGCAGGCGATGCTGCCGAATTTGAGGGTAAAATATTCGGCATCTGGCCGGCCGCAGTGGAACAGGGACGAGTTGCCGGAACGAATATTTCCGGCGTAGCAACGGAGTACAGCGGGACGCTACCTCTGCACATTCTGAAAGTGGCAGACATCGACCTGACCTCACTGGGACAAAAATACAGGGAAAAACCAGGTGAAAGGGAGATCGTGCACATCGCTGAAGCTGCAGGGAAATATGTTAAGCTGGTGCACGACGGGGAATATCTGCTGGGCGCCATTGTGCTCGGCACCACAGGGGTGGGATTTCGCTTGGAGCGAATCATTAAAAACGGCAAGTCAATCAGGGAAATGCTTTCCGAATTCGAAAATGGAAATTGGGATATATTGAAAAAGAAAAAGAAATAAGCACTTCCTGCGTAACAGTTTTGCTATGATATTCTAATCAGGCGGTTCCTCGGAATCCTGTTCTTCCATTTTCTTTCCGGCATGTCTTTCGACAATTACCTCAGCCGCATTTTTCTTTTCCCGGTCGTAGAAGGCATCGGTAGCACCCAGCATGGTGGTGGTCATGCTGCCTCCCCCT
>CAZUZS010000065.1:0-22298 GCA_964624795.1 uncultured Calditrichaceae bacterium | reverse complement strand
ACAAAAAGCGATGGAAAGCGTGGTTAAAATTCCAACGGGCAATTGATCTGATCAACTTATTAAAGAAAGGCATGGTGCTACCGAATATTAAACATGTATCTAAGGAAGGAGATAGCATGGAACAAGGAAATGTTTTCCTGCAAATGCTTCAGAAACGTATAGAATTGCTGTCACATCTCAAAGGACTCCTGCTCCAGCAGCAGAGGGCACTGGTCGAAGGGGACACCGATCGGATAACCTCTTTCTCCGAATTGCAGATCGAATGCATGGAAGAGATTCAAACGCTTGAAATGGCATGGCGAAAGATGGTTCAGGAAATCAAAACCGGCCATGATGCAGCA
Organism: uncultured Calditrichaceae bacterium; assembly: GCA_964624795.1. Lineage (GTDB taxonomy): Bacteria > Calditrichota > Calditrichia > RBG-13-44-9 > RBG-13-44-9 > CAZUZS01. The sequence goes on along the minus strand of CAZUZS010000065.1, from coordinate 21,957 downwards.
ATGACGACCGAACAGGCGGTTTCCCTTATTCTTGAGGATTCCGAAATAGATCAATTCCTCGCCCTGGGCAGTCAGGTAAAATCGCTGGTGTCCGAAATCAACATGATCAAGAAAAACAACACCATGCTGATCAACAATTCTCTCACACTGGTTCGTTCCACAATGCGCTATTTGCGGGGTGAAAAGCCGACCGACTCCTTTTATCACCCTAACCGCAAAGCGGCGGCAGGCCACATTGTGTTAAACAGAAAATTGTAGAGAATGATGTCATGGCAGGAATTTTTCAAAGTCTCGATATAGCGCGTCGCGCCATCTGGGCCAGCCGGCTGGGCATGGATGTCACCAGTCACAATATTGCAAACGTAAATACTCCCGGCTATTCCCGGCAGCGGGTGGACAGCCAGGCAGCGTTGCCCATGCAGTTACCGCAAGGACAATTGGGCCTGGGAGTTAATGCAAACACCATTACGCGCATCAGGAGCGGCCTGTTGGACGATCAGTACCGGCAGACGGCATTTGCGCTGGGCGGCGCTTCGATCCGGGAAAGCTTGTTCTCCCAGATTGAATCGGTTATGCAGGAACCTTCCGAGAACAGCATCGGCAGCCTGATGACGGAATTTTTTTCGGAGTTTAGTAACCTGGCGACGGAGCCTGAGAACAGTGCAATCCGCAATACTTTGCGGCAAAAAGCGATCACTCTGGTGGATACTTTCCATGACAAGAACCAGCAATTGGAACAAATGAAGCAGTCCATCAGAAATGATGCCGCGTCCTCAACAAAGCAGGTGAATGAGATCACCCGGCAGATTGCAGCACTGAATCAACAGATCCCGGCAGCGGAAGCAGGCGGCGGCAGCGCCAATGATTTACGGGACCGGCGCGATCTGCTGCTGGACCAGTTGTCGGAATATGTCAAAATCACGGTCACGGAAAACAGTCAGGGACAAGCGACTGTGAATACGGAGGGAATGACTCTGGTGTCGGGGATTCGCGCAAAAGAACTCTCAATTGCTACCAGCAGCGACGGCCAAAATTTGCAGATCCAGATCACATCTGAGAATGGCAAGAGCCAGCAGATCAAATATGGAAAGCTGGGCGGCCTGCTGGAAATGTACAATTCGACCATACCGGGATTGCAGGAGAAACTGGACACCCTGGCTGCCAAACTGGCGGAAGGTGTAAACCAGTTGCATAGCGCGGGAAACGGCCTGCCCACCGGTGATCCGCCAACTGCCAGCACTGGCATCAATTTCTTTACCGGGAGCAGCGCCGGCACCATCGATATTTCACAGGAAATCATGGCGGACGTCAACAATATTGCTGCTTCTAACGATGCGACCGCTGGAAATGGAGAAGTAGCGATTGCGATTTCCAATCTCCGCAACGAGAAAATGCTCAATGGCGGCACCCAAACTCTGGACGAATACTACTCCTCCGCTGTAAACGACCTGGGAATTGAGATACAAAAAGCGCAAAATACCAGGAGCAGCCAGGAATTGGTTCAGGATCAGATCACGAACCAGCGAGACATCGAATCGGGTGTTTCCCTGGACGAAGAAATGACTAACCTGATACAGTACCAGCGATCGTTTGAAGCTGCAGCAAAGGTAGTGCAGGCAGTGGACGAAATTATGCAAACCGTAATCAATATGGTGTAGAACAAAACGACTGTGCGAGATGCCAAAAATTTTGGCTTATGTTTTAGAAATCATTGGAAGGAATAAACAGGTTAATTAATATGAGAATCACACAGAACTATAGTGTCCAAAACCTGCTTCGGCAGGTGAATCGGTCGCGCGAGAGGATTTCCACCTTGGAGCGGGATTTGTCTACAGGCAGGCGAATTAACCAGATTTCGGACGACCCCGAGCAAATTGAATCTGTTCTGCGGTTCAATAAGATACTGAAGTTGAACGAGACCTTTACCGGAAATCTGAAAAATGCCACGGATTTTATGAGCATCAGCTCCCAGGCTCTTGATGACGCTACAAGCATTATGGCGCATGTCAAGGAGCTTGCCATCCAGGGCGTGGACAGCACAAGCGACGAGGAATGGAGTGCATACGCCGATCAGGTAAACCAGGCGCTGCAGGAATTGGTAGATATTGCCAACACCAGATTCAAAGACCGCTATGTATTTGGGGGCACCAACACTGGCCAGGACCCATTTGTTTTGGCCCCGGATGGTTCCACCGTGATTGCCAATCCCAATGGAATAGATGGCGCCCTGAAAACCGAGATCGGCGAACACCGCGTCGATCAGTACAATGTAACCGGACAGGAAGTTTTCCTTGGCAATATGGATGTTTTTCAAACCGTCATCGATTTGAGAGATGCTTTCCAAAACAATGATTCCACCGGCGTCCAATCCCTTATCGAAGATGTCGACCAGGCTTCCGATCAGATTGTCCAGGCGAATGCGAATTTGGCGGCAAAAATCAACAGGTATGACACTTTCACAAAACAGTACGAAACTCAGAATGGGAAATTGCAGGAAATACTTTCCGGAATACAGGACACTGATGTGGCGAGCGCCATTACCGAGCTGCAGCAGCACGAAACAGGGCTGCAAACGGCGCTGCAAGTTCTTGCAAAGACGCTCAATATATCGCTGGTAGACTACATGGGCTAACTGTTGAAAACCTGTAAAAAAGTGTTGAAAAAGATGACCAGAGGTGCAGCACCGGTAATCAGTCGGGGATTTATTAAATAACAAATAAACATAGGGTTGAGCGCGGCATGAAACACCTTGAGATTTTGGCACTTTAGTTGCTGAAATAGTGTGAGAACAGAAACGGAGATGAATGAATGAAAGTTGTTACTCAACAATTCGGCGAACACGATGTTACTGACGAACAGATCATTTACTTTCCAAATGGAATTATTGGATTCGAAGACGCTAAAAAATTTGTAATCATTGATGATGAAGATTCAGAGCCATTCCGCTGGCTGATTTCTCTCGATAAAAAGGAATTTGGATTTCCGGTATTAGATCCATCCATAGTAATAGATAATTACGAAGAAGAGTTCCCGCCGAGGTTAGCAAAACAGCTTAAAAATGGCGGTTCATTGCTGGGTGTGTTTTGTGTCGTTACTCTCAAGGGTGAGGCCGGAAATATTACGATTAATTTAAAAGGTCCAATTGTTGTGGATTATGAAAACAGGGAAGGGAAGCAGATCATCCTTACAGCCGATGAACTACCGGTTTCCCACCCCCTAAATTAGCAGGAGGCAAAAGCTTAACCAGGGAAGGTGAAAAAATGTTAGTTCTAACAAGGAAGTTAGGCGAGGATATTTTAATTGGAGATAGCGTTTCGGTTAGAGTGGTGAGCATTGAAAACAACAAAGTACAAATTGGCATTGAGGCGCCGTCTAATATATCAATCTATAGACAAGAATTGGTGGAAAAGGTTCGCAGACAAAACCAGTCATCAATTCTTTTCGGAAGAAATGACTTCATAAGTGCAGCCCGTCAATTGAAGAGATTATGGAACGTAAGATATTAAATCGGAAAACACAGAATCAGAACGTTGAGGCCGGGTGCAACCTGCCGGTTGGTATTTTGCAGAACGGCTCGCAGCTAAAATTGATGAACGCAGATATTTTAGACTCAGTAAATAAAAAACTACCGGAACAACACCGCAAAAAGCTGGAGGTCGATATCTTGCTGCAAAATCTAAAGAAATTATCGCAAGATGATCGGGTATTATTAGGCCTGTATTTTTATGAAAAACTGAGCGTGGAAGAAATTGCCACTGTGTTGCGGTGGGAAATGGGTCAGGTGAAACGTTCACTCGATCAGATAATTCCACTGCTTACTTCCAAACAACCTGCAACGAACGAATTCGAACACTCATTCACGGAATTCTTTGGATAGAGGTATGGGGAAAAGAAAAAAATCAGGGAAGAAAACCGGCAAAAGCGTGAGCGGAAACACTTCCAACTACTGCGCACAAAACGCTGATGTAGCAGCACCAATCTCATTATGCATGATCGTTAAGGATGAAGAGAAATTCCTGGAGGGCTGTCTGCAAAGTGTCCGGGACCTGGTAGGGGAAGTCGTCATTGTCGACACCGGCAGCAGCGACCGAAGCTGCGAGATTGCCGAGAGTTTTGGTGCACGCTTATTTCACATTGAGTGGAAGGATGATTTTTCCGCCGCCCGCAATTTTGCTTTGCAGGAATGCCGTATGCCCTGGATTCTTTACCTTGATGCGGACGAACGGTTGCACCAGGAACATCATGCCGCAGTACTGCAAGCAGTAGCATCGGGCAAAGCGGACGCATATTCAGTGAAAATCTACAGCCCGGTATCTGGGGTTTTGGGAAGCGTTCCGCACAGCCAGGTATATCCACGGCTATTCAGGAAATTTCCGGGTGTGCAGTTTGAGGGCAAGATTCACGAACAGATTACGCCCTCCTTAAAGCGAACGAATGCAAGATTCAAACGGCTGGATGTCACAATCGAGCACCTGGGATATGCCCAAAATGATCAGGTTTTGAATGATAAAGTCAAACGGAATTTGGACTATCTGCACAAACAGGTAGAAAGCGAACCCGAAAATTCCTATGCGCTGTTCCAATTAGGCCAGACACTGCTGCTTGATGAAAAAGTTGAAGAAGGCATAAATTTTCTGAAAAAGGCGCTTGCGCTGAACCAGCTTCCTTCAAATCTTTCTGCAACGATTCAAATAATGCTGGCCAACGAAGATTTCAAAGCCGGTAAATTCGCTTCGGCATTACAATATATTGAAAAAGGGCTGGCGCTGGCACCCCGCCAGCGGTTGGGCTATTTTCTACAATCGGAATGCAATGCCAACTTGTTTCGCTGGAGTGAAGCAATTTCGGCTTTGGAAAAATTGACCGAACATGCCAATGATGCTTTTAGCGATCTGAGTATCGAAAAAGATTTTGACGATTACCTCATTTCCCAGCGAATGGGCCTTTACCAGTTTCACGCTGGTGCATACTCCGACTCGTTAGCCTACTTGACGAAATACTTTAAAGAAGCACCGGATTTCCGGAGCCAGCTTTTACAGAAATGGGCTTTTGCATGGCAGGCATCGCATAAATCATCTGATGAAATAATCGAAATGCTTGAATATTTCGATAAAAATTTCGACGGCTTTGACAACCCGGAAATTGCCGCCAAAACCCTGGCTGGGGTGGCGGAAAAGACTGGGGCATACGTTCTCATGGAAAAGTTCCTCCAAATCAGCTTGCAATACAATCCCCAAAATGAGGTAGCCCTTTACTACCTGGGAAACGCAGCGCTGGAGAGGAATCAGTATGATATGGCTGAAGATTATTATTCAAAGGCGTTGGAAACCGAGAAGAATGTCTGGGAAATACATTATAATTTAGCAGTTACTCAAATGAAGCGTCAAAAATATAGCCGCGCAATAAGTGTTCTGGAAGAGGCGCTCGAGCTTTTTCCCTCCCGGGCTTCAAAAATTCAGCGAATCCTGACCGGTTTATACGCAAAAATGGGGGCCTACGACCGGGTCATGGAATTTATAAAACCGATGAATGCGGAATGAAATTTTTGGCTAAAGTTTAAAAATCGTGAGACGATATTATTAGATAGATGATCTTTACCACGGAAGAAACAGTTGACAGTCGCTGTCCTTCCCAAATAAATAAGACTGTCAAACACGAGAAGGGATTCTCAGTTCATTAAAACAAGGAGGTTGTTATGGCGTACTATAACGGATCCCGCATTAATACCAATGTTGGTGCATTAAATGCATTCAACGCCCTCAATTCAATTAATTCCAAAATCGGCACTGTTCAAATGCGCCTCGCATCCGGTAAACGGATTAACAGCGCAGCTGACGATCCGGCAGGCTACACAATTGGTAAGAAATTGGAAGCCCGCTCGCGCTCGCTCTCCGCTGCGTTGAACAACGTTGGCGAAATGAAGAACATTCTCTCGGTTGCGGAAGGCGGCTTGCAGAGTATCAACGATATTTATGCAGGGATTAAGGAAAAGGTTATCCAGGCTGGAAACGGTTCCTACGGCGCCGACGAATTGGGTGCCATTGTGACCCAGGTGCAGGACATGCTTAGTGAAGTGGACGACATCATCAGTGAGACGAAATTCAACAACACTGAACTGCTGAATAATCAGTTCACCGGCAAAACGTTCCAGACTGGTGCAGATGCCGGAGATACGTTGAGTGTTTCGCTGACCGCTAATATTGATTCAGCGGATTTTAGCCTCAACAGTCTCACTTCCGCCAATATCGGCAGTTCTGCGACCTTGTCAAGTCTGGCCTCTGCCATCAGTACGGTGAGCACCGAATTGCAGAAAGTTGGTTCTCTGATGTCCCGTTTGGATGTCAAGGAGCAGACAATCTCTACGTCGATCACCAACACAGATGCTGCAACCAGCCGAATTATGGATGCAGACATTGCCAAGGAGCAATTGGAGTTGACCAAACTTCAGATACTCCAGCAAACGTCGACCGTTCAGTTAGCCCAGGCCAACTCAGCCCCACAAGGAGTCCTGAGCTTGTTCCGGTAAGTAAAAAGCCACTAGAAGAGGCCGTCTTCCGGGACGGCCTTTTTTATTTCAGGCGCGTAAGAGATCGGTTATGTAGCAGCGATATCCCATCAAATATTCAAAGAAAATGAATTGAACTAAAGTTCCTCGTTCACAAGACGACAATATAAAGTGGCAACAAAATCAGGCATGGATGCCTGAAGGTTAGAATTTCACAAATACACGGAGGTATTTATTATGGCTTTTTACAGTGGCTCCCGGATCAACACCAATATTGGTGCATTAAATGCGTTAAATGCGTTGAACAGCATCAACAGTAAGATTGGTGTTCATCAACTGCGTTTGGCCAGTGGCAAAAGGATTAATTCTGCAGCAGACGATCCTGCCGGCTACACCATTTCCAAGAAATTAGAAGCCCGTTCACGTGCGCTCTCTGCCGCATTGAATAATGTTGGCGAAGCCAAAAACGTGCTCTCGGTTGCCGAAGGTGGTCTACAGAACATTAATGATGTTCTGACTACCATCAAGGAAAAGATGGTGCAGGCAGGCAACGGTTCTTACGGCGATGAAGAACAAACAGCCGTGCTCACACAGATCCAGGACTTATTGGATGAAGTGGACGACGTTATTGCCGAAACCAAGTTCAATGGATCACATTTGATCGACGGCAATTTCACCAGCAAAGTATTTCAGACAGGGGCGGATAGTGGTGATAGCATCACGGTGAATCTCAGCTCCACCCTGGATTCTGCGACTTTTGGCGTCGATTCTCTCACTACCGCGGATCTCGCGTCCGTAGGTGGCCTGGCGAGCATAGACAGCTTCATTCAGTCGGTGAGTTCCGAGCTTCAGACCGTGGGATCGCTCATGCAGCGCCTGGATTATAAGGAGTCCACCTTACAGGTTGCCATCACCAACTCGGATGCGGCTTCCAGCCGGATAATGGATGCGGACATTGCCAAAGAACAACTGGAGGTAACCAAGCTCCAGATACTTCAGCAAACCGCGACCGTGCAGTTATCGCAGGCGAATGCAGCACCCAACAATCTATTATCTCTATTCCGTTAAACAGGCAAAGAAGCCTCTTTTTAGAGGGGCTTCTTCCTGTTATTATGAATGCAACCTGTAACCGAGAATCGAAAAGGAGTTCGATTAATGAATACAGCTTTAACCTACCGCAGACCGGCAACGCAACAGAAAGGGATTTCAGCGTACCAGCAGAACCAGATTCTAAATCTCAATCCGACCGAATTGATACTTAAACTTTATGATCTGGCAATCGTGTCAATTAAAAAAAGCGATATACAAAAGGCAAATAGAGTGATCACTGAATTGATCGCAGCCTTGAATTTCGAATACCAGGAAGTGTCTTTAGGTTTCTTTCGACTTTATCGTTTTTGCCAGGATTCCCTGTATGCGGGGAATTATAACACGGCCCTTCACATATTAGAAGATCTCAGACGATCATGGGCCGCGGCATTTAAATTAACATAAAACAGGATTAAATGATGATTTCATCAGTAGATTCCGGCAGTATTGACATCCTGCTGCAAAGCTATCGCGCAATGGAACGGCAGCCTGTAGTACGGCTGGAGTCCCAGCGAGATGGCCTTAATGACAGGATATCTCTTTTCAGCAAACTGAAAACTAAACTTACCACGCTCGAATCGCTGGCAAAGGATTTCACTTACACCGATGGGACTTCCACTTTGGGCCAGCGAACTGCATCGGTAAGCGACGACTCTTACCTGACCGTGACCGCCGGCGCATCCTCTACCGTGACCTCACACAGCATGTCGGTTTTACAACTGGCAAAAGCGGACAAGATCGTAAGCAATCAATATTCCCTGGACGGTACCGACCTCTTTAATTCCCTTGGTGCCGGCACATTCACCTTCGAAGTCACTGTGAACGGTGTCGCAAACCAGATTTCGGTGGAGATTGCTGCCGATGACGATAACGAGGCTGTTCTTGACAAAATTGTAACAGCGGTTAACAGCACAACCGACATTGGAATCAGCGCGTCGGTAATCAACGATACGACATCCACCGGCAGGCTGGTGTTTACTTCGGATGAAACGGGCGCCGAGAACGAGATGACGCTAACCGATGTAACCGGAAGCCTGCTGTCTTCAATTGGAATGAACGACTCCACGGCAATGAATGGGACTTCCGGCGGTTACGTTTACGATTCGGGTGAGTTGGATGCGATTGTTGAGGTTGACGGCATTACAATTCAGCGAGGTTCCAACACCATCGAAAACGCAGTCGAAGGGCTCACTATTGAACTGCTGCAGCCCCAGGAATCCGGCACCACCCCGATTACCGTGAATATTGATCATGATGTTGAAAATATCCACAGCAAACTCGAGGAGTTTGTGAATGCCTACAACGACATCATGGATTTTATTAAAACCAATACAGGTATCAACACCACAACCTACGAGCGTTCTGCGCTCAGTGGCGATTTTGCGGTAAACACACTCAAGATGCAGTTGCGAAACTTAATATCGCAGCCGGTCTCGGGTCTGGCGGCGGGAGAGCCGACTATCCTGGCACAACTCGGCATCACCACAGATCGCGACGGAAAATTAAGCATATCGGATTCCGATGAACTGGATGATATGCTCAAAGGAAATCTTGACCAGGTTTCGGCGCTTTTCAATTCTTCAGACGGTTTTGCCACCCGCCTGGTGGACCTGATGGACAACTACACCGGCGGTGATGGTGTCATTGAAAAGCGGAAGGATGTGCTGCAAGGTCAGATCAAGCTCTTGAACGGTCGCATCGACCGGATGGATGCGATGGTGGACCGCCGGATCGAAGGATATCGTCAACAATTTTCCCAGTTGCAGGCGGCATACAACCAGTATTCCGCACAATACGCGTCCATATCGACACTGCTGCAATTGAGTTAATATCATAGAAGGAAAAGGAGAGTAAACATGGAAGTTTATTCTGTAAAAACAAACGGAAACCAGGTACCGCGCGCTGGATTTTCCGCATCACAGGGAAGTAAGGAAGCACATTTAGCGGAACCGAAGAAAACGGCTATGCCCGAAACTGTCAAGGCGCCTAAGGAGGATTCGCAAAAAGATTTCCCCAAAATGGTAGAAATTGCGCACCATGTGCGGGAAAAATTGAAAGAAGCCGGAGTGAATATTCAATTTGAGATCAACCGGGAGATCGGACGAATTGTAATTAAAGTTCTTGATCCCGTCACCGGTGAAGTCGTCCGGAAGATACCACCGGAAAATCTTGTGAGACAATTCGAATACCTAAATGAATCAATGAAAACGCACGGAATGCAGGGCATTGAGCTGGATGTCAAATATTGAATCAGATATGAGAACTGAGAAAAAAGCGAAATTAGAATCGACATTATTGCTGGTAGATGCGATCACGCAACTATCACGGGATGGTCTCTCTTTGTTGGAAGCTGAGAATTATTCCGAATTCAACACGCTGCTTGAGGAGCGCAAAGAGAAAATTGCAAAGTTTGCGGATTTGAAAGACCAGCTGCAAAACGGGCCCGCTCTTCGATTAACAGTTCACGAAAAGCAGGAGATGAATGAGCTGATAAGAGCGAAAGTTGAAATTCTTGCTAAAGTTGATCAAGAAATATTCGATATTATGAAGTATAAGAGATCGGAATTGCTGAGGAAGATGAGTCAGGCGAATCAGGGCAAAAATTTTTTAAAAAGCTTTAAAAAGCAGGTAAACAGCGAGAAGACTTTCAGTCGTATGGTTTAAACAGGGATGGTGAACACGATGAAAATAAATGAAATTAGTAAATCAAACTATGTGATGGGCGTGAAACAGGTAAAGAAAGCAAATCCGATTGGGAAGGAAAAGGCTGCCGACAGGATAGAACTTTCCAGGGAGGCGAAAGAACTTTCCAAATCGACAGGAAATTTATCGACGGTAAGAATCGCAGAAATCACAAAACGAATTAATGACAATTTCTACGACCGTGACGAGATACTGAAGACCGTTGCCGACCGGATTCTCGAATCGCCGCAATTTAAGGAACTGATTCAAAACCGGGGATTGGATAAAAACATTTAATCTCGGTTCAAATAACGATAATGGGATGGCTCCGGTCATCCCTCTTCCCCCCAATTTTAGCAAAAACGGCTTAAATACCCCTAAAAACTTAGTATTCTTGAATATTTCCCCTTGACATTTTCCAGTTAATGTTACAAATTATTGAAAATATAAAGTATTTCTCATAATACGAAGGAGGCTATAATGAACAGAAAAGAATTGGTCGATGCGTTGGCATCAAATACGGGTAAAAGTCGGAAAGAATCTGACGCTTTTTTGACTGCTTTTGTGGATACAGTCAAAGGCGAATTGAAGAAAGACGGCTCAGTAAATCTGGTTGGCTTTGGATCTTTCAAGGTGAATGCCCGACCGGCTCGTGAAGCCCGCAATCCCCGTACCGGTGAAAAGATTAAAATCCCGGCACGTAAGGTTCCTGTATTCAAAGCAGGTAAGGGTTTGAAAGAAATGTTCTAATTCTTTCCGCAAAACCTTTAAGGACGTCCTTGAAGGTTAGATTTTCCGATTTAGAAAGCTGGCTAATGGATTTTTGCCAGCTTTTTATTTTAATAACGCGTGAAAATACTCTCTCCGCATTTTTGCAATATTAGTGATGGAAATCCCCTTGGGACAGACAGCCTCACATTCTGCATGATTGGAACAATTCCCGAATCCTTCCACATCCATTTGATCAATCATCATTAAGGCACGTCGCTTGCGCTCTGGCTGACCTTGCGGCAGGAGTGCATATTGGGCGATTTTGGCGCTCACAAACAAGGACGCCGATGCATTGGGACAGGCTGCCACGCAAGCGCCGCATCCAATGCACTCCGCCGAGTCCATCGCCTGGTCCGCAATTTCTTTCGCAATAGGAATCAGATTCGCGTCCGGTGCACTGCCGGTGCGCACCGAGATATACCCGCCTTTGGCCAAAATCCGGTCGAATGCGCTGCGGTCAACCACCAGATCCTTTATCACAGGAAATGCTTTTGCACGGAACGGCTCAATAGTAATGGTTTGCCCATCCCGAAAGTGCCGCATATGAAGCTGGCAGGTGGCAGTGCGATGCTGCCCACCGTGTGGAATACCGTTTATGACCAGGCCACAGTTGCCGCAAATCCCTTCCCGGCAATCACTCTCGAATTCCACCGGAAGTTCACCATTTTTGATCAATCTTTCGTTCAAAACGTCCAACATTTCGAGGAAGGACATATCGGGTGAAACATCTTCTATTTCGTACGACACAAGTTTGCCCGGACTGGTTGGGCCTTGCTGCCGCCATATTCGCAGGTGAAGTTTCATCGATTGGTTGGGCATACGCTCTCCTTATTTGTAGCTCCGTTGAGTTGGCTTTACATAATCAAATGTAAGCAGCTCTTTATGCAAGACAGGTGGTTTGCCTTTGCCGGTGTATTCCCAGGCAGCCACGTAAGTATAATTTTCATCGTCTCGTTTCGCCTCGTGATCGGTGGTCTGGAATTCTTCCCGGAAGTGCGCCCCGCACGACTCCCTGCGATGAAGGGCGTCCAGGCTAATCAATTCGCCCAGCTCCATGAAGTCGGCGACTCGTCCCGCAAATTCCAGGTTTTTATTCCAATCTTTTGTATCTCCCGGTACGTTCACATTTTGCCAGAAATCCTTTTCCAGGTCAGGAATCAGTCCCATTACATTTTTCAATCCGTTTTCATTGCGGGACATTCCTGCATATTCCCACAGCAGAAGCCCCAATTCACGGTGAAATTCCAGCACTGTTTTCCGCCCTTTGATTGAAGTCAGGCGTTTCTCAAATTCGTCAATCTCCTTTTCCGATTCCTTGAATGCAGGATGTTCAGTTGATGCCGGCTCCGAGCCGGCTTTTGCAATATAGTTACCGATCGTATACGGAAGGACAAAATATCCGTCTGCCAATCCCTGCATCAGGGCGCTGGCACCCAGCCGGTTTGCGCCGTGATCCGAAAAATTGGCTTCGCCAATCACAAACAGGCCAGGCAGGTTGCTCATCAGATTATAATCAACCCACAGCCCGCCCATGGCGTAGTGCAGCGCCGGGTAAATTCTCATGGGTGTCTTGTAGGGATTTTCGCCGGTGATTCGTTCATACATTTCAAAAAGATTGCCGTATTTGTCCTCGACGTAACTCACCCCGTTCTGCTTAATAGTATCTGCAAAATCGAGGTAAACCGCCCTGCCGGTCTCGCCCACGCCCCGCCCCTCGTCACAAACAGTTTTGGCAGCCCGCGATGCAACATCTCTCGGGACCAGGTTTCCAAATGCGGGGTAGCGCCTCTCCAGGTAGTAATCCCGCTCCTCTTCCGGTATATCTTTTGGCAGACGTTCGTCGCGTTTTTTGGCAGGAACCCAAACCCGCCCGTCGTTGCGAAGGCTCTCGCTCATCAGGGTCAGTTTCGATTGGTAATCGCCGGAAACCGGAATGCAAGTGGGATGAATCTGCACAAAACAGGGATTGGCAAAATAAGCCCCCCGTTTATGGCAGCGCCAGGCGGCGGTGGCATTGGAATTTTTCGCGTTGGTAGAAAGATAATAGGCATTGGCATAGCCGCCGGTTGCCAAAACAACCGCATCGCCGGAATAGGACTCCACTTCGCCGGTGATCAGGTTACGCACGACGATTCCCTGCGCCCGTCCATCGATTATCACCAGGTCCAGCATCTCGCGGCGAGGAAATATCTGTACCTTGCCCTCGTCTGCCTGCCGCAGTAAGGCGCCATAAGCCCCCAGCAACAACTGCTGCCCGGTTTGGCCACGGGCGTAGAAGGTACGGGAGACCAGGGCACCGCCGAAGGATCGATTCGCCAATAAACCGCCATATTCCCTGGCAAATGGAACGCCCTGCGCCACTGCCTGGTCAATGATGGATGTGCTCAAATCCGCCAGACGGTAAACATTTGATTCGCGCGAGCGAAAATCGCCGCCTTTCACCGTGTCGTAAAAGAGGCGCCACACACTGTCGCCATCATTCTGATAATTCTTGGCGGCATTGATTCCGCCCTGCGCGGCAATGCTATGGGCGCGGCGAGGTGTGTCCTGGATGCAGAAGCTCTTGACGTTGTATCCCAATTCCGCGAGTGAAGCGGCCGCTGAGGCGCCCGCCAGGCCGGTTCCGACGACCAGAACAGTATGTTTTTTCTTGTTCGCCGGACTTACCAGCGTAATCGCATGTCGATGGCTCTCCCACCTTTTCTCGATTGGACCGGCCGGAGCATTGCCTTCCAGCGCCTTGCCTTCCTGCACTTTTTCATTTAAACTCATTACCTAAATCTCCATTTTTTTGACGGAAATAGAGAAATACTCAGGATCATCTTCATTTCGTCTGTCCGACTATTTGATCGTTCAGTCTGTCCTGATTGCATCCACATTTGCCGAATCTCGAGTTTATTTTCCAGGCTTAAACTTAGCCTCCGGTGTTCCAGGGGCTCCTCCCGTTATTTCCATAAAACCCGTCAAGTAACTGAGTGTTGCTTTTAATAAATGAAATAAACCCAAAGTGGAATAATCAGGAATCCTGCTGAAAGTAATATCGCCAATGTCACACCAAGCCTGTATAAAAAGGGTGTCCACCTGGCATTGTTAAAGCCGAGCGACTGGAAAGAGCTCCAAAACGCGTGACGAAGATGAAAACCCAAAAAGATCATTGCGATCGCATACCAGATGACGAACCACTTGTTTTTGAATACCTCGATCACCAGGCGGTACAAATCTCTCATCTTCTCGCCATGCACGGTAGCAATATATCCTTGCGCCATTCCGGGACCGTATTTAAATGTAATGACGTGGAAAACGACAAAAACCAGCACCACTATTCCTGTCCAGATCATTGTTTTGGACGATATCGTTTTATGGCTCGGCGGCCCCGCACTTTTCACCATGCGATATCCGTCCGGGCGGGCAGCATTATTCATCAGCGTCACAATTACGGCAATGGTGGAATGAAGCAGAAACGCCGCCAGGAGAATAATTTCCGCGATATAAAGCAAACCACCGAGACTAACCAAAAAATGGGAATATGCGTTGAACTTGTCGGCCTGGCCGGTAAGAATTACCAGGTTTCCTGCCAGATGGAAAAAGAGAAACAGGAAAAACAGCAGACCACCAATGGCAACGAGATATTTCTTACCAACTGTCGTCCGGAGCACCGATCTGAAAAATTTATCCGCCATGATCTTTTCCCTTATCTCGAAATTCGATGTGCGTGAAAGTTGTCCGGTTATATTGAACCAAAGGCTAATTCTATACAGAGAGATCTGAAGTTCATATAAATTATCAACTTCAAATTAATAGTGCAGGCAAATGCCAATGGAGATTATCATCCCAACATGAAGAAAACATGAAGCAAACCATGGAGCACGAGGCACAAGCATTCATCTCGCGGCAAAATAGCCCCAAACTATTTAAGTCAAAAATCATCCCGTAGGAAACAGTTATCCCCTGAAACCTGATGGCTTTTATGCCTGAATTCGGGTTTGTACCAGTAAACGTTCTATCTAAACATCTTTAAGATTATTTTCCTTCAACACGGAATACAGGGTTCGTAATCAAAATCCTAATCGTGATTGCAATCGTCTTCCTGCGATTCCTGTCCCCCCCAACCGGCAGCACTACTTCTTGAACAGATCCTTCAATTTGTCTTTTGCCTGGTTTTCCAGGTTCTTTTGCAGTTTCTTTTTCTCCTGCTCGATGCGATCTTCAATTTCCTTGCGCTTGGCCTGGATTTCATCGGTTCTTTTTTGAATTTCAGCCTGCGCTAGATCGAGGCGGGATTGCAGCTCCTGCTTTTTCTGCGCAGTCAGCGCTTCCAGGTTTTTCTGATATTTTTCCACTTCGGCACGCACACGTTGCTCCAATTGCTGTCTTGCTTTCTCTACTTCGCCGGACACAATCTCTTTCATCTTGTTGTAGATGAGGTTGTCCAGGTTGGAGTTAATGGAAAAACTGAATTTGTCGCCGGTCCGTTTCGCCACCGCCTGAACATTGATGGTGTTGATCGCTTCCGCGATGGAACGGGTGATTTCTACCAGCCTCGGGTTCAGGCCGACTGGCTTGTCCGAATAGTCGAATCGCACACCACTGGCCACAAATTTGACATCGGCCAGAAAATCGCTTCCCTGGAATTGCAGCATGGAGTTCACCCGCCCGCTTCCCTGCTGAAATTTGTATGGCAATATCGGGGAGTCGCTAAGTTTGATGTTGGACATCGGCATGTTCTGGAAATTAACGTTGATCGTCTCAGTCGGTTTCTCGCCCAGATAATCGAAAGTGCCATCCACTTTCAGCGCTGCCTGATCCCGGCGTGTTCCGTTTACTGCAAACGTGGTGGGTTTACCGATTACCGCCTGGCTGGAAACAACATCCTTTACATTGCCGGCAAGCTGCACCTCATTCATCGCCACGCCGGAAAGAGAAATCTGCTTAATCCAAAATTTCGGCCAGTTCCGTTTCGAACTGAAATAGATATCCTGTCCCTTCAGACGCGGCGGACTCTCCTTCTTTTTGGGCTGGGTGGATTTCACCTTTTCCATATAATAGCGAGCCGTTCCGACGTACCCACTCACCGCTTGAACTTTATTGATAATCTGCCGCCCAAACAAAATATCGGCAACATTCTTTACCGAGATTTCCGGCAGGTGCGCCAGTTGCAGCGCCCGCTGGTAATCCTGGTTGATCCACTGTTTCACCACATCCGGAGATGTTTTGATCTGCGCGATCTGCGTCTGAAAATCCGATTTGATCTTTTTGAAATTTTTGTTCAGGGAATCGGCTTCCTTGTAAATCCTGTTGGCTTTTGCCAGCGCTGTTTGAAAATCGTTCACGGTTTTGATCTGGTCAACCTGAATGCCCTCGATCTGGCTCTGCAATCCTTTCAATTCCTTCTCAGTGGGCAGGGTTTGCAGCCGGTTTTCCCAATTCGCATATTTTTGTTCATACTCTTTTTTCAATGAATCGATTTTCTGCGGGCTTCTCAGATCGATCATCTTCCACAGGCTGTCCACATTCACCTTGCGGCTGTACTGCTGCAGATTCATGACCGGCATTTTGGCGGTTGCTTTCTCCAGCTCATTCTGCACCGCCAAAACAACTTTTGATTTCTCTTCCGGCTTTGAAGGTTTTTCCGGCAACTTGCCGTCTGTTTCCCGCTTCGTGGAAAAACGCAGCCCCTCCAATTGCAGATTATCAATAATGATTTTCTTGGTCAGCAGCGGCTCCAACTCCAGCGCAAATTCGGTTTTTCCTGTCTCGAACAGGTTCTTCCAGGTGTCTTTGGGATCGGTAACCTGCAACCGCTGCCAGCGCATCCGCAAATGCAGCAGGGAAAAATCCACACCGTCGAATTCCACTTTGGCACCCACAATCGAGCTCCCGGCAGACTCCATGGTGTGTTCCAGCCAGCTATCGGTAAAAATGAATGTCAATGCAACGATGAGAGCAATGAAGATAACCAGGGATATGACGCCTTTTTTTCGCAAGATTAGTCTCCCAGAAATTTAAGTCGTTCATACAATTTATAGAAACCGGATGCTTTCATTAGCTTGATCCATTTCCAGTTCTGCACTTTGGGCTCATATTTTTCACGATATTGAATAACAAATTTCTTGATCGCCCAGAACACCGGGATGAGCAGGATTATGGCCACAATCAAACTTCCCATTTCCACCGTATTATTGAATCGTGTGAATGGCACAAACGGAATATTGTAGAGGGTTGTCCACAATCCCCGCAGCGCTTTTAAATCGACCAGCACCGCGTAGCCCAGAGAATGGAATGCAGGGTCCGCCAAGTAGGCTATTCCTTTGAAAACGGCAAGGGAAAACAGGGCGGTAGCGATGTTCACATTCAAAACAATGATGAGGAGAATCACGAACAGGGTGATCGGATTGATGAAAGAAGGTGTCAATCCGATTATCATTCCCAGGATGAAACCGCCGGCGATCTGCCCGGGTGTGGCACCCGAACGCAAAATTTTCAGCAGCTTGCTTAAAAATTGAAGTAGAAACATGGCGCCTCTTGTGTGCTTAGTTCGACAATCGTGGAATAATTTATGTTACGGAGTCTGTCTGAACAAATTGTTTTTAGGGGTTGGGATGAAATTCAGAAAAAAACAAATCGGACAATTTGGACGACCGCGAGTGCATAAATTCCTGCCAGAACATCGTCGATCATGATTCCCATGCCGCCGTGAATTTGCTGCGAGCGATTGATGGGCGGGGGCTTGACGATATCGAAAAGGCGGAAGAGAATGAATGCTATGAGGAACAACCGCCAGTCCCGGGGCAGAAAAAGCAGGCTGATTCCCATCCCTACGACCTCGTCCATAACAACAATGGAAGGATCGTTTCCGACCTCCCTTTCGACTTTGGTTCCGGAATAGACGCCCATCCAGAAGAGCACAAAGAGAATGGCAAGAAGGAGCAAAACCGGAATTGGTGAAAAATAGTAGATAATCAGTACCGCCAGCAGGCTGCCGGCTGTTCCGGGGGCAACCGGGGAGTAGCCGGCCCCGAAAGCGGTCGCGATGATGTAATTAAGGAATCTCAAATCTGAAACCACCTTCCTTTAACCTCAATCTTTTCCATCTCATCGGTCGCTCAAAAACGCGATCATATTTTTGCTCCCTTTTCCTTTTCCAACATGGCTAATGGAAAGGGGGTAAGGGGAAAAGGGATGAGGTTGACAATACTACCTCGAAAGATTGATTTTCGTAAGCCGTTGAAACGGCTCAAACCGCGTGTGATTCTCATTAACACCGGGATTAATCCCGGTGTTAATGAGATCCGGAATTTTCTTAATAACCGTTTTAACGGTTTCTCCGAATCTTTCGCTGTATTAATGATAGTCACGAAATTTATACCTATGTCCAATTTTCCGTTTCTACACAATCTCCGTGTCGAAGGATGTTCCATTCAATTAAACAGCGTCCAGTAAATTCCGAAGCGGATCACCCTGAAGAATTCGGTGTAACCGCTGATTAACGCATAATCCTGGGAAATTGTGTTCTCCGAAACCAGGAAAAGGGTAGCGGTTCTGACATGAAAGAGCAGTTTCAGATCCAGCAGGTGAAAATTGCCGCTTTCGATTCCGGTTCGCACATATTGGTTCGTCAACGGATCGTAATCGGGCGGTCGCCACAAGCCGATGAAGTGGTAAATCGCATATCCGTCCAGTTTGAGGGCATTATTGAAAAGAGACAGCGGGAAATTGGCGATCAGCACATTATTGGTCTGCGGGATAAAGCTCTCCTGGTAGTTGCTGCTGTAGGTAAATTCATCCTTCAGGTGAAGCCGCCATATTTGGGTTTCGAGCGACGTAAACAGACCCGAATTGTCAATATCATCCTGTCGAAAACGTGCCTGATCAGGAGCATATTCCCATGTGTTGGCAAATCGCTCGTAAAATGGGCGAATCTTAAATATTGTATTTGATCCGACCGGCACATGCAACAACCAATCGATGCCGGTGCGCAGCGGCATTTTGGGATTGCGCAAGCGGGAAATGGAATCGTCGCTCCAGAAAAGTGGTGCAAGCGGTACATTTTGCGGGCGCTGTGAAACCCGGAATTCGTTCTGCCAACCAAACAGCCCTTTCATTCCCACCCCGAAACTTAAAGAAGGCGCATTGCCTACCGATTGCGAAACCCTGTAACCGCCGCCAAAATGGAGCGAGAACAGACCGGCATCGCGGGTAGCGCTGAGATCAAACTCGCCATCCATCTGTCCGTTTTCTTCGATATGAAACGCCTTTGTTATTTTGTGCCGGACCAGGTTGGAACTGGCCTGCACACTGCCTCTTGAGTAGAATTTTTCATATTTCAACCGGATGCCGGTGGAGTACATCTGCACCTTGCGCTGTTCGTTAAAACCCTGGGTGTAAAACTGGTCGCCCCATTTGTAGGCATAAGGCGTCAGCGTCAGCCGGCTGGTCGAATCCGGGGCGTAGTTCAGGTTGAACCACAACACCTGCCCCACCCGGTGGACTGACTGGATAGCTTCCACCACCGGGAACGGCGAGATCTGAAACCTGTGGCGCAATTGCCAATACCACAGATCAATGCTTAATCGGGATGAAATCTGGTGGTGAAACTGTGCCCGGTAGGTGTTCACCTGTGTCTTGGTGTATTGGGAAGCAATTCCGCTCCACAAGATGTTGTTTCCACCCAGCCGGAAATAGCTGTCCTTTCGGTAGTATTCGGAAAGGTTTGCATCGAGATACGACAGGCCGAATTGTGTATCTTCCGAATAAGCGATGCGGCTTACCGGCTTGGATAAATTCCTGACCGTCATAGGGACAAAGTCATACCTGAAAGTTGAGGCTTCCAAATTGCGGTGGCGAATGATCTCCAACGGCAGAAGCTGGTTGTCCCAGTAACCCCACAACGGGTTCACCAGCGGCACGTTTTGAAATTCGTAATCCAGATAACCGGGGGGCATTCCACGCCATGCCGTGGCGCTCTGGCGGCCCCGCTCGCTGAATGAAAGCGGGAAAAAGCTGCTCTGGTAAGACAGCAGCTCCCCCTCCGAAGTTTCGGCGATGCCCAGCGAATCGATGGCGGAATAGTAGCCTTTTTTTGGGGAGCCGGCAAATAGATCGGAGATGGAGCACAGCAGAAGAACTGCCGGGAAAATAGATAATAGGAGTTGTCTGTTCATTTTCTTTCCGTGAATGTGCAGCCGCAGGTCAAATCAGATGCCGGCATCGCATTCAAATTCAGGCTTTAATCTATTCTGATAATCAGGTTCACTCTAAAATCGTGATTACTTCCTTCCGGTCCAGGCGGGGCGGTGGCTCCGGATTTTCCGCCGGTTTCCCCACCGGAATAATCGCCACCGGACGCTGGCCCGGCGGCAATGCCAGCACTTGCGAAACCCGGCTTTCATCAAAGGCGCCCATCCAGCAGCTCCCATATCCCAATGCGGTGGCCGCCAACATCAGGTTTTCCGAGGCGATGGCAGTATCCTGGTAAACGTAAAGAGACCTTCCCCGCTCCCGGTAACGCGCAGCAGACTGCTCCGGCCTCGCACAGATCAAAAACACCAGCGGAGCCTGCGCCAGAAAAGCCTGTCCGTATGCAGCGTCCACCAGCTTCTGTTTTAATTCTGCATTTTTCACCAGGTAGAAATGCCACGGCTGGCGGTTCCCGGCGGATGGCGCCCAACGCAACGCCTCGATCAGCAAATCGATATGCGCCTGCGGAATTTCATCCGGCTGAAAGGCCCGGCAGGAGCGCCGCCCTAAAATTACGCGCATGGTTTCCGGTATGTCTGCAGATTGCATTTTATCCATTTTTGCCTTAAATCTACAAAAAATACGCAACCATGCAATATTTAGATTCTTTTTTTATTGCGATTTTGGCGTGCTTGCATCGATGAAGTTTCACTTTTCCCGAGAGTATTTGATTGGTTGGCGAAAGCGCAGGAACGCGCCAAATGTTTATTTTGAGATAAAACGGTGCTGGCGGCTCAGGAGTGCAGTGGCAAGTTTACGGTCTGAAGCAACTCCCGGAATTCCTCTTCCAGCGTCTTGCCGCCATCCCGGAAATACCAGGTGTGAAGCCGCTGCTGGATTTCCGGTTTTTGCAATCCCGCTGCCTGGGCTTCCCGAAAAATTTCGGCTGCCGGTTCGGGACGCGGGCCCCATTCAAACAGCTCATCTCCGGCTTCATCCACTGAAATTAGCTTGGGAATGCTGCGTTTGCCGTTTGTCAGATGCTTCTCCATCAACTCCGGGTTCTCCTCGCGGGAGAAAAAGCGCAGGTGAATTTTCGAATTACATTCCGCCATCCGGGCGATATAAGGCAGCGTCTGCGCCGAATCGCCGCACCAATCCTCGGTGATTACCATCCACCACATCTCCCGGTCGATGCTCCCAAGCGCGTCGCAAAGGTCATCGGAAATCCGGTAAGTTTTTAGAATGCGAAGGTATCGCTGGTAATTTAATTTCAAATATTTCAACCGATCCTCATCGCCGCGCACCGGAACAGCAGATTCTGCCCGATTTTTTATGCGGTTCAACATGCTCTGAAAATCGACTGACTTTTCAAACAGACCATCCCGGAAAACTGATCTCATCAAATGAACACTCCCTTCGCGAAAATTCCGTTTCCTGTAAAACATTTCATTTGATGAGATTTTGGCCGGCAATGTTACCAATATTTTTTATTGCTGAATTCAATCTTCCGGGTGCCCCGACCTCCGGTTATAATCCCGGCACGAAGCCAAAAGTGCGCATCATTGAAACATCGGCGGATGCTTCAAATTGAAACTGGTGGCCTCCTGGTATTTTTTGGCGACTGCCAGCAGCGTTCCTTCATCATACAATCTCCCGATGAAGCTGATGCTGGTAGGGCTGCCCTGTTCATTGAAGCCGTTGGGCAAAACCACGCAGGGATGCCCGGTCAG
>CAZUZS010000064.1:0-28288 GCA_964624795.1 uncultured Calditrichaceae bacterium | reverse complement strand
CGTTATTCCGTCCGTCGGTCAGGAGGATGATCACCTTGCTCTTCGCTTTGCTGTCTTTGAGGCGCGAAACCGCGGTAGCGATTCCATTTCCAATGGCGGTTCCATCCCAATCCCGCGGAGCGACTTTTATTTTATCCATGAGCTGAATCAGCACGCCGTAATCCAGGGTCAGCGGGCACTGCGTGAACGCCTCGCCGGCGAAAATCACCAGCCCGATGCGGTCGTTGGTTCGCCCGTTGATGAATTCTTCCGCCACCGCTTTGGCGGCCTCGATGCGATTTTTCGGTTTGAAGTCTTCCGCCAACATGGATGAGCTGACATCCAGCGCCAGCATGATGTCAATTCCCTCGGTAGTGATCTCCTGCTTGCGGGTACCGGACTGCGGCCTCGCCAGACCAAGAATGATCAGCGCCACCACCGCCAGGCGCAACAGGTAGAGGTTCTTCCGCAGCCGCTGCCGCCAGGAAACCGGCGCGTTTTTCATGTATTTCAATGTCGAGTATTTGACCCGTCCCGACAGCCGCTGTCCTCTCCGCCAATAATACAGCCCGATGAGGGGCAGCAAAATCAGCAGTATCAAATACTCGGGATTTGCAAAACGAAACAAATTAGGATGTCCTCCTGTGTTCAAACTTCCGGCTGAGACAAGTCTTGCCGCTGACCTGTCTCAAGCCTGGCTGTTGACTCTCTTGATTTTTAACCTCACCCCCTGCCCCTCTCCGATCCGGAGAGGGGAGAAAGGATATTTCATAACGTAGAACGATTATAGCATCCCGCTTGGCCACGGCTTTGTCAGTAATTGTCATTCCCGAATGCATTTATCGGGAATCCAGCAACCAGGAAAAGTGGATTCCCGCTTAAAACGTGCGGGAATGACGGAACCTTCTCGCTCGTCAGTGAGATCCTACGAACGATTTACTTTTTCGCTGCAGCCTCCTTGCTCGCCGCCGGTTTGGGCTGCAAAATATCAGTCAGCTTCAATTTCAGATCTTTCACCTTTTTGCCGTCTACCAGGTAAACCGATTCATACGAATTGTTGACAGCGTAGATTTCATCACCTTTCTTTTTGCCAAAGCTGGCATCAAACAGCAGTTCCGCATCATTAAACAGCGAGACTTTGAGGGACGGTTTTTTCAGTCCATAAACCGCAGGATTGTACTTGCCGTCCTTCACAAATTCCTTGATGGTCGTATTGTAATCCAGGTTGGAGAAGAACGTGTTGATTTTGCTCTGCTGCACCGCCTGGTGACTGGTGTCGTCCACCATCCAGTTGTTGGTGGTATCCTTGAGCAGTGTGAAGAGGGTGTCGCCGTACTCCAGTTTGATGCGGTTTACCTTATTGCGCTCAAACTTTGCGAAATCGGTGCTGCGGAAATCATCGCCCTTCTTGTTAATGTCCTTCACCAGAGTCGAATCAATCTCAAAAATCGGTTTGCGGGAATCGTCTTTGGCATAATATTTCCCATCGATTTTGCGGCTTACCAGCAGCTTCTTTTGTCCTTTATCCGGACCCAACAATAAATCGACCTCGAATGCCGGTTTGGCCAGACCATATTTTTTCAACTGCGTTCCGTCTTCATCCACGAACGCTTTGGCCTTGTTGTTTTCCAGCTTGCTCAGAATGCCGCTCAGCTTGTTCTGATCCGCCGGGCGATCCACTCCCTGCAGCGTCCAGTCGTTGGTACCGGTCTTGAGAAATTCAAATTTCCCGTGGGAATTTTGAACAATAATATTTTTCACATCCGCCCGCTGGAAACTGAGCAGCTTCTTGAGACGAATATCGAACAGTTTTTTATCCAATGTGGTTTTGACGCTCTGGTTTACGGTGAACACCGTCGAATCTGTTTTATTCGAAAAAACAAAAGAGCCAACCGGCGTGTTATCGCCAAAACGAACCGAATCCTTTGCACCGCCTTTGGTCTGCAATTCAACAGATACAGCCTGTTTGCCCAGACCGTACTGATTCAATTCGTCCGGCTTGGTAGAAAAGACTTTATCTTTTTTAGCGCCTTTCAGGCTGGACAACATGGAATTGATGGTGGAACCGTCTGCATCGGTATAAAGCGGTTCGGTAATGCGCCAGTCGCCCTGGATTTTTTTGATCTCGAATGCTCCGTACTGATTCTTAAGCTGTATCACATCGACACTGTCGGTCGGGATATCCACAACCTTTTCGGATTCTTTCTTGATCTCCTCTTTTTTGTCGTGCTGTTTGACCTCGACAATCCAGTAGTAGGCGCCGAGGACCACAAACACCAACAATAAAAGCAAGGTGTTTTTGAACTTCATTTTCCTCCTCCAGTCAGTTCAATTGGAAAAAGTAAATTCGCCGAAGGAAACCGGGTTTCGACCAGTTTATCGAAAAGTCATCTGAAACAGAAACCCGGTTCTTCGAAACCATCTGCAAACGGACTTGTTTACCGGCGCCGGAAATAGATAAACACACCGGCCACTACCACCATCAGCGGCAGCGCAATTACACTGATATACATCACGATTTTGCTCTGCTTGGCCGTCAGGTTGACCCGGCTGTCGTCCATCTCTTTGGGCCGGATGGTAATCATGTTTTCTTCTTCCGCCAGCCAGTTGACCTCGTTCAAATAGAGATCGTAATTTCCGGAATTGCGAATGTAAGCATTGGTGGCAAAATCCGAATCACCGATTACCATGATCTGCGCTTTTTTCTTGCTGGGCAAAGTTTTGCCGGAGACCACTGCCAGCGGCACCGGGCCCTTGATATCTTTTCCCTGGTCGAACTGCACCTGCCGGTTCATGTAATCCGATTCCCCCCAACTGCTGGGACTTGATTTAAAGAGCACCTGGGTGGTGAATCCGCTTTCCCCCGAGGTGCTGGTTTCCACCGAACGCGCCATTGGGTAAAATGTCATCACACTGAATTTCTTGAAAATGTCATGATCTTCGTACTTGCTCACCAGCGGAACTTCCGGGCCCATGCCGAAAAGCTGTCCCACGCCGCTGGCATCCACCACAATATTATCTCCCACATCGATCTTGTACTGTTTCAGGAAACCGATCAGGTTGGTTTTGCTCTCCGCATCGATCATGGCCATTACCTTGCCGCCGCCTTCGATATACTGTTTAATGGAATCCAGCTCGAAAGGAAAGAAATCGGCGGTTGGTCCGGCAATCACCAGAACCGTGCAGTTCTTGGGAATCTTCTTTTCCTGCGCTAAATTGATTGCTTTCACTTCGTAGTTTTCATTCTTGATCCCGTCCACGGCCTTCTTGAAACCCTGGGCGCCGTCGCCGTCGATGTTACGCTCGCCATGACCGGTGGTAAAATACACCACTTTGTCCAGGTCGCTGGTGACTTTATTGACCGCATTGGTGAGACTGCTCTCATCCAGGTCGGAAATGGCTTCCCGTTTGGCGCCGCTTTCCACCACCACCGTATTGTATTGGGTGACTTTATACTGCCGGGCAATTTGCGGCTTTTCGTTGGGATCAATAAACTCAAATTTGAAATGATTTGACCGGTCGGCGTATTCCTCCAACAGGTCTTTTGCCATCTGTTCATCGGACTGTTTGTAGAATGCGTAAACGTTGACATCCTTATTAAGATCGTTCATGACGGATTTGGTCTGCTCGGAAAGGCTGTAGAATCCTTTTGCGGTCAGGTCCGCCCGCACATGATGACGGTCGGTGATAAATGCCAGCAGCACAATAATTCCCAGCACGATAACCGACGATAAAAGTGTATTTGCCCCGTACTGCAGGGTGCGTTTGCTCATTTTCTTCTGGCGGAGCTGAAGCCGGTAATAACCGCCAACGCCGCCGATAATCAATCCAAGAACCAGGGAAACAGTGGAAACCCAATCCCACAACTGGTTCAGGGAAAAATTAACGAAACTGTAGAGGAACATGACAATTCCCACAATCAAGGCAATGTTTGAATACCGTTTCATATATTTTTCAACCTCCTACTGATTTTCACTTTGTTTTGAAACAGCAAGGCGCGAAACTTCTCTTTTTTGCAGACATTTTTTGCGCATCGTAATTTTGCTCCCCGCTGCCGGACATATTCCAATTATGCTCTCCATTTGATGGATTCAACCGATTTTAACGTGAGATAAATGCCGAACGAGCTAAACAACAGGTAATAGAGCACATGTTTCGAATCGATTACGCCCTGTGCAAAATCTTCGAAATGGTTGATAATGGACAGGTAGTTCAGGATACCGGCCAGGTTTGGCCCGGCATAACTTGCCGCCCAGCCAATCACCCACAACAGCAGCGAAAGCCCGAATCCGCCTATGGCGGCAATAATCTGATTCTCGGTGAGAGATGAAATAAAAAGCCCTCCCGATATGAACGCGCTGCCCAGCAGGAAAAGCCCGAGGTACCCGGAAAGCACCGGCCCGAATTCAGGATTTCCGTAAATAAACAGCAGTGCCATAAAAACAAAGGTCGGGATCAGCATCACAAAATAGAACACAATGCCCGCCAGAAATTTGCCTAACACAATGCTGGTGGTTGACAGCGGTGTTGTATATAACAGCTCAACTGTCCCGGACTTTTTCTCCTCCGAGTAGAGCCGCATGGTCACCAGCGGCAACACAAACAGGGAGATCAAAGCCAGGTTCCAGAAGTAGGGACGAATCAATTGCAAATTTATATTGAATTTTTGCGGCGCGGTACGGAATTGCTGCGAGCGCATCATATCCATAAATGCCGCCTGCACAAAGCTGCTCAGGTACAGGTAAAAGAAAATTCCGGCAATAATGGTAAACGCCGCAATTACGATGTACGCGATTGGAGAATAAAAGAAATGTTTCAACTCTTTTTGAAATATTGCATAAGTGTTTTTCATGATCAGGCAACCTCCTCTTTCGTGGTCAGGTGCAGGAAGATTTCCTCCAGGGAGTAGGCTTCTGTGCGAAGCTCATACAAACCCAGCCCGTTTTCCACAACAGCTTTCGCCAGGTCCTGGCGGATATCGCTGCTGGTTTCCAGAACGAACCGGTGATGATTATCCTGCGCGCCTTTTAGCTGGTTAACACCCACCACTTCACTAAATTTATCGAACACCGACCGGGCTTTCTTTTCTTCGCCGGTCAATTCCAGTACGGTGCGCTCGTTGCCACGCAGCCGATGCATAAGGTTGCCGGGAGTGTCCTGCGCTACCACTTCTCCCTCATTAATAATAACCACCCGCCCGCAAGTCATTTCCACTTCCGGCAGAATATGGGTGGACAAAATGATGGTGTGGTCGCCGCCTAATTGTTTTATCAGTTCCCTGATCTCGATAATCTGCCGGGGGTCCAGGCCCACCGTCGGTTCATCCAGGATCAGTACTTCGGGATCGCCCAACAGCGCCTGCGCCAGGCCCACCCGCTGCCGGAATCCTTTGGACAGGCTTCCGATCACCTGTCGTTGCACGGATTGCAGTGCCGCCTTTTCAATAGAATTGGAAACCGCTGCTTTCCGTTGATTGGCGGGCACGCTTTTGATTTTTGCTACAAAATCAAGATATTCCTCTACCCGCAAATCGCTGTATAATGGGGGATTTTCCGGAAGATACCCGATCTTCTTTTTCACTTCCATGGATTGTTCCCAGATGTCAAAACCGGCAACTTTCGCCTCGCCCGAGGTTGGCGGCATAAAACAGGTCAGAATTTTCATGGTGGTCGTCTTGCCGGCCGCATTCGGGCCCAGCAGCCCCAACACCTCTCCTTTCCGGACATCAAAGGTAACATCATGGATTGCCCTCTTCTCGCCATAATAACGCGTCAGGCCTCTCACCTCAATCACTTTCGTTCCTCCGTATCTTTTTGGTTCACATTTTTGGTGATATTATTATTGACAGGTTTTAGCCTGTCACACCGCTCTCGTTTTCCGGAAGCGGTTCAAGCTCTTTGTCCGTTTCGGTCACTTCAACTTGTTGTTCAACAGGTTCAAAAATAAGCTTCGTTTCTAAAATAAACTCTTCCGTTAAATCAATCATATTTTCGGTTTCCGCTGCTTGCGGAATGTATTTGGCAAATTTCACCATATCCGAAAAATCCAGCACCTTCCCGGCTTTTTCTTGCGGTTCGGTTTCGATGGACGCTTCTTCCAGCGACATGCGAATCTCGGAAGTGGTTTCCTCGGTGGCCTTAATAAAATAGCGGTTTTCCAGGTAGCGCCTCAAGATATCGGACAGTTGTTCGAACAGTTTTTTGTGCTCGCCGTTTTCCAGCATCTGCTGCCAGTTGGATTTCAATATTTCCAGCTCCTCCAAAGCAATTTCGTGCGCGGGGCGAATAACTTCCCGGCGGAAAAGCGGCACGCCTTTTTTCCGCTGGCGGATGATGTAAATAGCCAGGCCAACGGCAATCAGAACCAGCAGTCCGGCGACGGAAAACAGCGTCCATTTGCGGTAATTGAACGGAATGGGCTGCGGCGCTTTGATGTCCCGGATCTCCGCATCCTCGGAAGTCAAAACGCTTTTTACTTTGATCTCAATCGGTTCGGATTGGATTATTTGATATTTCTTGGAAGTGTCGGACGAGGAAAACGCCACCGGGAAAGGTGGAATCACAAACCTGCCGGTATCGAAAACCGATATTTGATATTCGAATTTTTGGGTGATGTTGCCACCCTCTTCCAGCGGCTCGCCGATCTTGTAATCCTTTATTTCGAATTGTCCCAGGTTGGCGCCCGGCCCTGGCTGCTCGATGCGCAGGCTCTTTTCGTGCTGGATTGTGAGAGTGTAAGTGATCCGGTCGCCGATGGTAATTATTGACTTGTCGACCTCCGCGTTTACCCGGATCAGCGCCTGCCCGGCATAAGCCATAATCGCTAACGCGAATATGAGGCTTGCGGGCAAAAACAGGATAAATCTGTCCGCAACTTTTTTTCTACTGAAACTTCTGCTCATAAATTTTCACTTTTTCCGCTTGCATCAATCGATCTACTAATCGCTGGTAGGCTTCCTTCTGTTTTTCCTGCATGAAATCCTGCGCCACCTGTTGGCTGACTTCGCTGAACGGTTTGATTTTTTTGACTTTTCCTTTGTCATCCTTTTCCGCATACTTTTCTTTGTTGGCTTTGTAATACAACTCCACATCGGCATTGGAATATTTGTCCAATCCCACTTCTTTTTCGATCTCCTGTTTCAACAACTTCTGCGCCATCAAAGATTTTTCGGTCTGTAAAACACCTGCCCTGACATCCTTGTCTTTATCCAGTCCCTGGCGTTTTGCCGAATCATATAACAATTCCTGAACAATATAGTTTCTTAGAAATTCAATTTTTTGATCTTTGGTCTTTAGCTGGTCCCGGACGTAAGGCGGAAGCTGGTTCATCTCGTATTCCAGGTCGCCGGTGGTGATGTTGCGATCACCGATCTTCGCAATCACATCACCCGGCTTGGATTTCGGTTTTTGCGATTCGTCCAGCGCCGAGGTTTGCTCGATAACCTGCTGGGCGTCGGTGGAGCGTTTCATGCGCTCCAGGCTTTCCACCATCTTTTTGCTGACCTCACCTTGCAAATTGGAATTGGGAAACAGGTATTTGATGCGCAGATAGTAGGCCAGCGCATTTTCATAATCGTGCAGCCGGTCGAAATAGATGTTGGCGATCATGTAGGAAATATTGGCCTGTTCTTTTTCATCCAATTTGTAATTTTTCAAATAATCCTCATATTCCTTCACTGCCTGCGGATAAAGCTGCTGGTTGTAAAGCGCATTGGCCAACTCCCGCTTTTTCTGTGCGGAAATCTGCGGTTTAGAACTCGAGCCACAACTGGTTAAGAGAAAAATAAATGAGAGGAAAATCGAAATAATTATGAATTGACGACCGCTTGTTACATTAAGCGGGAAATAGAATTTTCCCGATCCGGAACGATTCTTCAATAAATACATGACCCCGATTCAATTTTTATTTTGTTTGTAAAATTAATTGCGTGGAATTTTAGATAAGCCGCAGAAAAATTTAAAAAATATTTTAAAAAGTAAAAATTTACTGTTGGAAGAACCTCACCCCCCAACCCCCTCTCCGTGTTGGAGAGGGGGAGCAAGGAGGTGAGGTAAAAAGAATCTGTCGAATTATATTTTTTCATATTACATGACTATTTGGCAAACAAAGAAACTAATGAAACCGTCTGGCACGCGCCCGGAAAAAACGGGTCAGGGGCTGGACGTAAGATTGATCGGTATAAATATCGATATGATCCACACCGATGGATTTGAATGCTTTGTCCAGCTTGTTTTTCTCTGTCAATGCGTTTTCTTCTACCGTTTCACGAATTTCGGCCATGGATGTGTCCAGCAAAATGGTCTCGCCGGTTTCCAGGTCTTCGAATTCCACCAGGCCCACTCCCGGCAGCCGCTCCTCCAGCGGATCGATCAGCCGAATAGCAACCAGGTCGTGCCGCTTGTTGGCGATCTGCAAATCACGGTCGAATCCCTCCGCCAGAAAATCGCTTATCAGGAACACCGTGGCACGCCGCTTCAGAATCTGGTTCATATATTCCAGCGCTACCGCGATATCGGTTCGGGAAGAGCGGTCCTCTTCGCTGGACTCCGCGTAGTAGAGCAGCTCCCGAATCACCCGAAGAATATGCTTTCGCCCTTTGTGGGGCGGCACAAACTTGTCGATTTTATCGCTGAAGATGACCAGACCGACCTTGTCATTATTGCGAATTGCAGACGAGGCCAGCAGCGCCGCAATCTCCACCGCGATTCCGCCTTTCATCTGGCTGCGGCTGCCAAAACTCTCCGATGAGCTGGCGTCGAACAAAATCATTACCGTAAGCTCACGTTCTTCGTCGAAAATCTTTACATAGGGATGATTCATGCGGGCGGAGACATTCCAGTCAATGGTGCGAATATCATCGCCGGGCTGGTATTCCCGAACCTCGGCGAACTCCATTCCCCTCCCCTTGAACACAGAGTGGTATTCGCCGGCGAACACTTCGTTAACCACGCCCCGAATGCTTAATTCAATTTGCCTGACTTTTTTTAATAGCTCTTTAGTGTCCATGTTGACTACTGACCGGCTTCCGTTTCCATTTTCAATTGTTATGGCACTTCAATCTGGTTCAGCACCCGCCTCACAACATCCTCAGAAGTGGCTTCCTCCGCTTCAGCCTCATAAGTCACAATTACCCTGTGGCGCAGCACATCCATGCCGATAGCTTTCACATCTTCCGGCGTCACGTAACCCCGGCGGCGCAGGAAAGCATGCGCTTTTGCCGCCAATTTCAGATTAATTGATGCCCGCGGGGATGCGCCAAACGCAATCAGCGAGGTCAAATCGTTTAATCCGTACTCCCCCGGATTCCTGGTAGCAAAAACAATATCTACAATGTAACGGTCTATTTTTTCATCCATATAAACTTCATTTACCACCTGCCGGGCTTTCAAAATATCTTTGGGAGATACCGCCGAATTCACAGCTATGCTATCGCCACTGGTCATACGCTGCATGATTGCCAGTTCCTCCTCTTTTTTCGGATAGGTGACCTGCAGTTTCAGCATAAAACGGTCAACCTGCGCCTCCGGCAGCGGGTAGGTTCCTTCCTGCTCAATGGGATTCTGGGTTGCCATCACCAGGAACGGCTCTTCCAGTGGGTAGGTGGTGTCGCCAATTGTGACCTGCCGTTCCTGCATGGCTTCCAGCAGGGCGCTCTGCACCTTGGCCGGCGAGCGGTTTATTTCATCCGCCAAAATCAAATTGGCGAAGAGTGGACCCTTGCGAACCGTGAAATCGCCGGTTTTCTGATTGTAAATCAGGGTGCCAAGCAAGTCTGCCGGCAAAAGGTCGGGCGTAAACTGGATGCGCTGGAATTTGGTCTGGATGACGGAAGAGAGCGTTCGCACAGTCATGGTTTTTGCCAAACCGGGAACACCCTCAAGCAGAACATGGCCGTTGCACAGCAGCCCGATGAGCAAACGCTCCACCATGTAATTTTGCCCTACAATGACCTTTCCAACTTCCGAGGTAATTTTTTCCACAAAGGCGCTTTCGCGCTGAATTTTCTCATTAATCGCCTGAATATCGATGCTCATTCTTCCTCCTTTATTTCAACTTGCCTGTTATCCAGCAACTGCTTGCGTTTGATGAGGAACGCTTCAATAGTTCCGTAGATGTTGGTGAAATCGGCGGCATCCACATTTTTTCCTGCGAATTTAATCAGGTCCAGTTTCTCGAAAACGCCCACCAGGTTGTGGCGGTCGGTTTCATCCAGGTTAAGTTCGTTTAGCTGGCTCACAATCTCTTTGGTACTGGATTCCCGGGTATGAATACCGAATTCCTGGTTCAGGTATTCCCTGAATATCTGTGAAAGCAATCCGGTCATTTCATTCAGGTTAGTGCCGCGCGGGTCTACTTCCTGCCCAAGTCGGTTCAGGTATGCTTCAGGTAAAGAAATCACCGGCACTACACTTTCCCGTACCTGTTTCTTTTTCCTGAAATAAACAATTATGAAATAGAGGATTGCGGCAAAGAATATAATTAGAAGACTCAGGTAAACATAGGATCGGACTTTGCCCGTGCCATTTTCAGCGACCGGCTCAGAAATTTCTACCATCACGCGCTGCGATTTTAGCTGGTCTTCCTCTCCGGTTTGCCTGTCCTTATATTTTATTACCACGCCGTCGATATATGCCATGCCCATTTCAAGCGGCTTCAGCCGGTAGGTAATCGCTTTGACTGCCATGAACTGACCATCGCCAACAGGCTCCAGGCGGTTTTCCGAACCGCTTCCCTCGAGCAGCAAATTTGTAAGGATCGGCTGCGAGACCGGTTCGATCTGGTAACGGCTCAATTCGCCCGGCCATGACAACTCGACGCGAAAAATCACGATCCCGTTAAGAGGCACTGTGCTCTTTTCCACAAATGTATTCAGCTTAATTTGCTGCGGCGCCTGTTGTGTGCTTCGAACCGTATCCGCAGGTTGTGAAATTAATGAATTGACTATGCAAAGAAGGATTAAAAACGCCGATAATTGCAGTATTTTTTCCGTTTTCATATGCTCCCAGTCTGAACAAGGTTGATATATACTTTTCGTGAAAAGCAAAGTTCCGGTGTTTTAAAGTTCAAATAAAAACCCTGTTTTGTAAAGAAAAAACAGGGTCCGCAAGACAATACTATTTTAATAAGACTATTTTTTTTGAATTCCTCATTCTATTGTGCTGCTGCCTTTGAAACCTGAGTTGAGCTTATGGTGTTAATACTATCCTTTGTTAGATTTTCATCCTTCAGGAACGGCAAATCATCCACATTTTTCCCCAGGTTCTCGATCTCGTATTTAGCAGAGGCCGCCAACTCATGATTGGGATATTTTTTCAAAAACTCTGTGTAATACTTTTTTGCCTTGTCGAAATTTTTCAAGTGATTGGCATTGATAAATCCGACCATGAATAGCGCTTTTGATGAGTAAACACCGTTCGGATATTCATCGAGGATTTTCTGGAAATATTTTTCGGCTTCGCTGTATTTCTCTTTTCCCATATACTGGTAAGCCAAATCATAATACTCTTTCTCACCAGCTTTATGACTGCAGCCAACAAACGACATGAGAAGGAAGCTAAACACGAAAAGATAGACAATCCCTTTTTTCATAGGTCCTCCAAAATGGTTATTCCAAAAATTGCGCATCAATTTATGTTCCTCAATTTTAAAATGCAAGTTGTTAGAGAAAATCTGTCACCGCCCCCGGACGTCCGCCCCCCTTCACTTCCCGGATTGAACAAAATGGCTTGTAATCCTAAGGTTGAACGTGATAGGATGGGCTTTGATGCGAGTCTGCTCTTCCCCGGCGGCAGCCGGTTTATCGCCTTGCATCATATATTTTTCAATTAAATATTTAGTAAACATAAATATTCCATTTTCGAAAAAAGTGCTTGACAATCTCCGAAATATTATCTATAATTTCCGTGAACCTGTGTTCACCAATACGTTTTGAACACATGCTAATTTAAACCGACAGTTAAGTTGAGGAGGATGAAAATGAAGGATATCACTCCCAGGCAGCGGACGGTGCTTCAGTTTATATCAGATTACATTACACAGCAGGGGTACCCTCCCACTTACCAGGAGATTGCCGATGCTTTTGGGATTGTTTCGAAGCACGGCGTGGTGCGGCATCTTATTGCCCTGGAACGGAAAGGCTACATCTCCCGGAGTGACACCCTGGCGCGCAGCATTCGCATTGTGCATCCGCAGTATATGCCGGCAACGGAGAGTATTCAGGTTCCGCTTGTAGGCCGCGTATCGGCAGGTTACCCCATTTTGGCAGAGGAGAACATAGAAACTTATGTAATGCTGCCACGAACCATGGTAAAAGCGGAGGGCCGCTATTTCGCGCTCCGGGTACAGGGAGACAGCATGACAAATGCCGGCATCCTGGACGGAGATATGGTGGTTGTCCAATCCACAACCGTCAGTCAGCCGGGAGAAATTGTGGTGGCGCTGGTTGGCGACGAAGTCACCGTAAAACGGTTAGTGCAACAGAACGGTCAAAGTTACTTAAAGGCCGAAAATCCCGCATATCCCAATATTTTCCCGCAGAGCGAATGGAAAATCCAGGGAAGAGTGATCGGCCTTGTTCGGGATAACATACAGTGAGGCTTATGTTAAAATGAAACTATCGAGAAAAAATTTGGGGCCGGACAACAATGAGCCACAACATTCGAACGAAGAATTTTTCCGTGTGCCACGTGCCGAATATCTGATGGAAGAAATGGAGGAGATTCGCAGCCGGCATCTTGGCGATTTGGTTACAAATCCTACAATCCAGGTTTCCGGTCGTTTCACACTCAAAGTAAATGACGATTCCATGAACGGAGCAGACATCCGGGGCGGCGATTTCGTGGTGGTGGAAGAACATGAGGGCTATCCGGAGGGATGTATTCTGGCAGTGCAACTGGGAAATCGTCAACTGGTTCGGCGTTATTCCCGCACCGGTGGACGCATCAAACTGCAATGCGATCCTCCCTCACGTCAGATACTGATCGTCGAGGATCACACTCCGGATTTTCGCATTCTGGGGCAGGTGGTGCAGGTAATTCGGGAAATCAGGTAAGGAGAGGTATGAAGTAGGAGGTGGGAAGTAAGATGTGGAATTCTTTACCAGATTTCGTTTTTATCCCTTTTTCAATGAAGAATGACCTAAGAACCAATCGGACAGGGAGGTTATATAATGCATTTTGAGGACTTATTCGAACCGATTGAAGTGATCACCTATTTTGAAAATGGGAAAATTATTCCCTTGAAATTTCGCTGGAACAGTCGAGTATATAAAATAAAGCGGGTGACAGGACACTGGAAGGAGAGCCAGGGTTATGCGCAGCAACATCATTTCTCAGTGCACGTGGAAGGATCGGATTCTTTTGAATTGTTATTTGACAACAACAATTTCTCGTGGCAACTGGCGCGGGTCTGTATGGATGGATGAAGGGGCATGGAGCAAAGCGCACGGCGAGAGTCTGCTGATTGCCCGGCAGGGATTTTAAAGAGGCAGAAAGATTAAACTCAATTTAAAGGGCATGAACATGGAAACCACAGTTCAAAAAACCGTGAAACGAACAAGGCAGCGCACCAGGCACGGTGATCATATTGCTCTGAATCCCGATTTGCTGCTTCAGCTTTATGAACTGCTGCAGGGCGAACGCGACATGGTGCAAGTTTATAGTCGGGCCCTGGAGGGTGAAGTTTGCTTTGTCAATCCTGCCTTGCGGGACCCCGAGCAGGTGCAACTGGCTTGCCCGGTATATTCTACCCGCGAGCTGGCCTATGTAATTTCGCTGTCGGAACAGGATTTCCGGCGGTATCATTATTTGAAGACAAGGTTGGTCGGGTAATAGAATTCCCCCCCAGAAAAAATTTCATCGACAATAAGAACATTTGGCCGATGCAAAGCCTTATTCCGCCCGAAATTACGCGTAATTATTGCGACAAATCCTTCCCACAAGATTTGATCAGAATCTCATGAAATAGATAAACAAACGGTCAACTTTCCAAGCAATTCGGATATTAACGTTCTCAATAAAAGGATATCTGCCGGAAATCGCCTTTCATAATTGCCAGTACAAGCTCATTCCTGTTCTGATCAAATCGGGCTGAATATTGCGATGGCATCTTGCTCAATGCGAATTTCTCGCCGTCAACAAAAATCGTTCCCGGCTCATGTCGGACGCCCTCAAATTTTATATTGTAGGAAGCTACCGGGCTTTGATAGTCATTGTGTAACAACTCTCGCGAAAGCGTAATACTATTATTAGCCTCTTTTAGAGCTAGGTGGCTGATTCGATATTTGCCATCAAGATATTCCATGGTTGCGCCATCGTCTTCATATAAATCAAATGATCCTGTGTCACCACAACAAACCACAAGCGACAACTCTTTCATCGGCTTCTCATCTGTCCACTGCACCTCCTCGTCCCACATTGGCAGAATTCCGCCCTGCTTCAGAAAAACCGGCAGTTTATCCAGCGGCGCATCCACGATAATATCTGCCGGACCGCTGTAGACAGCCCCATCCCGCATATCCATCCAGCTTCCCTGGGGCAGATATAATTTTCTCAAATACTGCCCTTCCCGGGTAACCGGGGCAACCAACAGCTTTCTTCCCAACAGAAACTGTTGCTGGCTCTCCCAATCGTAAGCTCTGCCGTCATTTTGAAATTGCCAGAACATGGGCCTGATAATTGGAGCACCGCTTTGGTGCGATTGCCACATAAGGCTGTAGAGATAGGGCAAGATTTGATAACGCCAGCGAATGGTTTTCCTGTTAATCTCCTCGATATTTTCACCGAAAGACCATGGCTTTTGATCTTCGGTGCCATATTCGGTGTGCGTACGGAAGAAAGGAGAAACGGCGCCCACCTGTATCCACCGCGCATATAATTCGGGCGTGGGATGACCGATGAAGCCCCCCACATCCATTCCCGCAAAAGAAATTCCGGAGAGCCCCATTCCCTGCAACATGCGGATCCCAAGCTCAAGGTGCTCCCAGGAAGCCACATTGTCGCCGGTCCAGACAGTGGTGAATCTCTGCTCGCCCGCAAACCCGGCACGAGTGATGATGAATGGCCGTTGATTGGGATTTGCAGCGAGATTTCCTCGGTAAGCAGTTTGCGCCATCAGGAATCCGTAAAGATTATGCATTTTCTTCTGGCTGGATTTCGCACCATTGTCGTCGAAAACCACTTCGGGGGGGAATGCCTGCCCCCACACCGCCGGCTCGTTCATATCGTTCCAGAATCCGGCGACTCCAACATCCAGCATATTTTTAAATAAACCGCCCCACCATTTTTGCACCGGCGAAGAGCTGAAATCCGGGAAGAACGAAACGCCCGGCCAAACCAGTCCCTGGTAATTGGTTCCGTCCGGATATTTGAGAAAATAATTATTTTCCAAACCCTGTTTGCATACAAAATAGCTTGAATCGGCCTTCACCCCGGGATCGATAATCGTCACCACGCGAAAGCCCATGTCCCGCAATTTCTTCAACATGGAGGCCGGGTTCGGAAAGCGACTCTTATCCCAGGTAAACACCCGGTAGCCGTTCATATAATGAATATCCAGGTAGATTACATCCGCCGGGATCTTTTTATTGCGAAAGGTTTCGGCCAAAGTAATCACTTCCGATTCCGGAAAATAGCTCCACCGGCATTGCTGGTAACCCAACGCCCAGCGCGGCCACATCGGCGGACGCCCGGTAAGCTCTGTGTAATCTGCTACCACCCGGTCTACCTGGGGTCCATAAATAAGAAAATAATCCATATTGCCCTGCTCTGCCGAGAAGGAATAATAGCGCAAATTGCCAGCCCCCATATTAAATCGGGTGCGGTAGCTGTTGTTGAAATAGATTCCGTATGCTTGTTTGTCGCGCAAGCCAATGAAAAACGGTATGGACTGGTAGATGGGGTCTGAGGTCGGACGGTAGCCGGGCACATCGCTGTTCCACATCTCCCACTGGCTTCCCCGTTTATCCAGGTTGCCGGTTTTTTCGCCCAATCCAAAAAACTTTTCATCGGGAGAAATTGTCTTCCAACACCGCACTTCATCAGCATCCCAACCGATGCCAAACGCCGGGTCGTCCTGATTCAGGATATTTCCACTATTGTCGAACACAGTCATGCGACATGGCGCCTTTGAGATTTCTATCCGCAATTCAGATGATTTTAGCGTGACAACTTCCTGGTCCTGTGAAAATTGAATATTCGGACTTTTTTCCCCCAGGTTTTGCAGCGCATAGCTCAGCAACGGACCAAATTGCCCATTGCGACCCAAAGTGACCCTCAAGAGGTTTGATTTCTTGAATTCGATCCGCAGCAGGGCATTGTCCTGGCATGTTAAAAGCACTCCCGATTTCGATGGCTCCACTGCTGTGACATTCCCAAGAAAATTGTATTTGGCCAGCAGGACAGATTGCAGGCTTATTACCAGCAGTGATGTAACTATTATAAATATTTGGACCTTGCGTTGATGCATGGTTACCCTCCGGCAATTTAGTTTTTGAATATAAGTGCGGGGTATTTTATCAACTTGATCATAAATACGATCAGAAACTCATGATTTCGCTTGCCTGATTATTTTGGCTGCAAGAATGAAAAAGCCGTCAGACGAGCCGCTCTTCCGATAGGGCATCAAAAAAGGCAAGACGATTTTCGTCCAAAGCAATCTGGATATTCTCTCCGGCCCGGTGAAGTCGTTCCGGCGTCATCCTCATGCAGAAGCTTGATTCGCCCTCGCTAAAATAGACGAATATCTCATTCCCAACCGGTTCTACCACATCCACCCGGATGGCCTGCGGCGATGTCACCGCCTTTTCCCTTACCAGGGTGTAATCGTAAACATGCTCCGGCCGGATGCCCAGAACAAGTTC
The DNA here is from genome assembly GCA_964624795.1 of uncultured Calditrichaceae bacterium. Taxonomy (GTDB): domain Bacteria; phylum Calditrichota; class Calditrichia; order RBG-13-44-9; family RBG-13-44-9; genus CAZUZS01. Next base: position 11,451 of record CAZUZS010000064.1, on the reverse strand, counting down.
ACGGGAAGAATGATCTTTCAGATTTTTCTCGAACTGCTCAGGGATTTCAAAATTGAATATGGATGATTGAAACCGCAGCTTCCCGTTTTTCACCAACTCGCCACTCACGAAATTCATAGAGGGGCTGCCGATAAAGCCGGCGACGAATTTGTTGACCGGATTGTTGTACAGATTGAGGGGGGAATCCACCTGTTGGATAACTCCATCTTTCAGAACCACAATCTTGTCCCCCATCGTCATCGCTTCAATCTGGTCGTGCGTCACGTAAATCATGGTGGTTTTCAGCTTGTTGTGCAGCCGGTTAATCTCGATGCGCATCTGCACCCGCAATTTTGCATCCAGGTTTGAAAGCGGTTCATCAAAAAGAAAAACTTTCGGTTTGCGGACAATGGCCCGGCCAACTGCTACGCGTTGCCGCTGTCCCCCGGAAAGCGCCTTCGGTTTGCGGTCCAGGTAGTTGCCAATATCCAAAATCTCCGCGGCCTCATTCACCCGCTCCGCGATTTCCACCTTCGGGAATTTGCGCAGTTTCAGACCGAACGCCATATTGTCAAAAACGGACATATGCGGATACAACGCATAATTCTGGAAAACCATCGCGATATCGCGGTCCTTCGGCGGAATATTGTTGACTACCTTTCCGTCAATCAGAATTTCTCCGGAGGAAATTTCCTCCAAACCGGCAATCATTCGCAGCAGTGTGGACTTTCCGCATCCGGATGGACCCACCAGCACAACAAATTCCTTGTCTTCAATTTTGAGGTTCGCATCGTTAATTGCAGAAACTTTGTTGTCATAAATTTTATGAACCTGTTTTAATTCGACAGAGGCCAAGGCATCACTCCTCATTTTTTTATCAAATATAAATTAATGTAAAACACTATTTAATACAAGGCACAATTATTAACCTACCATCACATTTTCCGACGGATAATCATAATGATAGGTTTCTTTTGGCGCCGTGATGGCGAGCGAAATTGTCAATGCGCCGAGACGTCCGAAAAACATCGATGTGATGATCACCAATTTTCCGATATCACTCAACAAAGGCGTTATCCCGCGCGAAAGTCCGACCGTGCCGAAAGCCGAGAATTCCTCGAAAATGAGATCCAGAAAAGGCAGATTTTCCTTAAAACTTAATGTACTGACGGCAACAAATATGAACGCCGCAGAAAACAGGACAATGACCAGCGCCCGGTTTAATACCGTGTACGGTATGTTTTTCCGGAACAACTCAATACGGTTTCTGCCGCGAATCACCGACCACACCCCGGCAAACAGAATACCTCCGGTGGTGGTCTTTATCCCGCCGCCGGTTGAACCCGGCGAAGCACCAATAAACATCAGCAGCAGAAAAAAGAGGACGGTTGGTGTCGTGATGAGTCCGATATTCAGTGTATTGAAGCCTGCTGTACGAGTGGTAACGGACTGGAAAAATGCATTCAGGACTTTCTGGGGCAGGGATAAACCGGCAAGAGTGGACGAATTTTCCGCAAACAGGTAGAGAACGGTTCCCACAACGATCAGAGTTGCTGAAATCCGGATTACCAGCCGGGATTGCACTGTCAGCCACTTGCCACGTCCGGTTGTTGAGGAAAGCCGCATTCCCAGCAGATTAAGAAGCACCGGAAATCCCAGGCCGCCCGAAATTATTAGCATCGCCAAGGTGAGCACCACCAGGTAATTTCCCTGGAACTGCATAAAGTTGTCTGAATAAAGCGCAAAACCGGCATTACAAAAAGCAGAAACGGAGTGAAAAATGGCGGAATAAATGCGTTCGCCGGTATTGGCATGTACCCCGCCCAGACCCGCATATAAGAGAACAGCTCCAAGGGATTCTATGGTAATGGTAAACAGGACTGTCGATGAAAGCAATTTGGAAATAAGCCCCATATTTTCATAATTGAGCATTTCCCGCATCATGGATTTTTCGCGCAAACTTATGCTGCGCCGCAGGATCAGGGCGAAAAAAGAGGCATACGTCATAAGGCCTAAACCGCCAATTTGAATGAGTATGAGGATGATGATTTGACCCAAGCGGGTGAAATGCTGACCGGTATCGACAACAACCAAACCGGTCACGCAGGTCGCGCTGGTGGAGGTAAATAAGGCATCGATAGGCCTGAGAATTTTTCCCGGATGAATTGCTTTTGGCAGCAAGAGAAAAGCAGCGCCGACAATAATTATAATAAAAAAACTACCCAGGAGTATTTGCGCGGGGTGAAACCTGAAAGCCGCAATCTTCTGGTTCAGTTGCACACCCTGCGAAATAATAGACAGCAGAATGGACACCTGGAAAGCGATCAAATATATCTTTGTTATTTGAACGACTTCGCCCCCGGTGAAAAACCGGCCAAGGAGATTGAGGCCGGTAACTCGAAAGAATATCGCTGTTTCGATTAGCACCAAAACCACCAGCAGATAATCGAACCAATGACCTTTAAAATAGTCCCAGCGATTACCTGCCAGATACAACTTTACCAATGCGTGGACAACAAAATACCATACGATGATAATATCCAGTCGATGCAAAAAGGCCTCGGATTTGGCTGGCAGTCGAAATCCATATTCAGCGATCAAAGAAATTATAGCCAGGAGGGAGATAAAAATGAGCAGTCTGTCTAATAATTTGCTGAATTGCGAGAGAATGTATCGATCCATTCAGTATCCCAATAAATTTGCCAAATTTAAAGGCAAGCCTTGCATAAATGCAAGCTGAACCCACTTTCATTTTTGGCACAACCATACAATGCAGGTGAAGAGAGAATGAAATCGTAATGATATCGGTTCTTGACAAATCCGATTGTATCGATTAATTTAAACCGTAAGTGATCGGTGAAATGGTGTGAAAGAAGCACGTTTTTATATAACATTGGATGGACAGCGTTTGCAGTGCACGCTTTGTCCGCGCTATTGCAAAATCAAGCCCGGTCAATACGGATTCTGTTTCGTGCGGAAAAATTACGAAGGAAAATTGTTCTCCCTCGCTTACGGCCAGCCTTATGCAATCAATGTTGATCCCATAGAAAAAAAGCCGCTGTTTCATTTTCTGCCCGGATCCCGGATTCTGTCAATCGGAACCGCGGGCTGCAACCTGGCATGTAAATTCTGCCAAAATTGGAATATCTCAAAAGCAAAATTCAATCAGGAGAAATCGTCAGATCTGCCGCCGGAGAGAGTTGTGCAGTTGGCAATGCAATACAAAAGCAGCAGCATTGCCTACACGTATAACGAACCGACCATTTTTGCTGAATACGCCATGGAAACTGCCGCACAGGCAGCGAATCATAACCTAAAAAATGTAATGGTCACAAATGGATATATTTCTTCAGAGGCCATTGATGAAGTCTATCAAAATATCAATGCGGCAAATGTGGATATAAAATCCTTTTCAGAGGTTTTTTACCAAAAACTAACGCTATCTCACCTTATGCCGGTTCTGGAAAGCATCAAACATCTCAAAAAAATGGGCATTTGGATTGAAATCACAAATCTGATTATCCCAACCTGGAATGACGATTTGCGGGAAATCGGCCGCCTGTGTGAATGGATCCGGGATGAACTGGATCCGTTTGTACCGCTGCACTTTACCGCTTTTCACCCGGATTACAAACTTTCCGATCTGCCTGCCACTTCCCCGGAAATGTTGTTAAAAGCACGCCAGCGAGCTTTGGAAATCGGGCTGAAATATGTGTATGTCGGGAATGTGGCAAATGAAAAGGCCTCCAGCACATATTGCCACAACTGCGGGGCGCTTCTCATCAAAAGAAACTGGCATAGCATTTCCATGGTAAATATGCTAAGCGGGAAATGCCTGCAATGCGGTCAGGTTATTCCGGGTGTGTTCAAATAAAATCGGGTGTGAAGTAACCGAATAATATTGCCATCGAGGTACGACGCTGGTAGAGCGCTTTCCCCAAAAACTCTTGTTGAAAACATTTCTTCCAGACTACTGAATCCGAAATCCTTTAGATAAATGGTTTCGCAGATTTTCTCTGCCATATTAGCCAACATCATGCTAAAGTCTGTCACGATTCTGGATTATAGGACATTATGACAATTGGGAGGCATGCTGCCCATTGTGCACAAATGGCTCGTAAGTTCCTGTATATTAATAACATCGGTGGTTATAAAATTATTCTGGCACCACATTTGTAATTTTCGTTTGGAAAAATGGGAGTTAAACATGTTTAGAATATTCTCAGCGGCCTTTAATCCGCAGCCCAACAGGATTTGGGAACCGTTAATAATGATGGGTGTCTTGATCACTCTGAGTGGTCTGCTTGTCATTTTCGTGCCGCAAATTCTTGTTGCATTTGCAGCATTTATTCTGTTGGCTGTTGGGCTTTCGGTGTTATTTTTTGGCTGGAAAATCAAAAGGCTGGCCCGGAAGAGCCAGCAAATTGAAATAAATTATATTGACCAAAGAGAAAGGTATTTCTGATGATTAAGATAGATCAAAACAAGGAAGATATTCACATTCCGGAAGTCGTTCCCTTGATCGCTGTCCGGAATACGGTTTTCTTTCCGCACCAGTTTATTCCGCTGGCAATCGGCCGGCCAAAGTCAATTAAGCTGATCGAATACACGTTGCAGGAAGACAGCGTCATCGGCGTTGTCACCCAGAAAGACGGCACAGTGGAAGATCCCGGGCCGGACGAGCTTTATGAAATTGGCACCATTGCGCGCATCCTGAAGGTTATCGACCTGCCGGACGGTAGCAAAAGCGCTTTCATCCAGGGAATTACCAGGTTTAAGACACGGAATTTTGTTCAAACCGATCCTTTCTTTATGGCTTCAATCGATATGATTGAAGACAGCGAACCAGACGATACCATAAAGATTGAGGCGTTTGCCGCAAATTTAAAAAATCTTTTCAAACAGGCATCCGATCTGGCGCCTGAAATCACCACCGAGCACCAGGCAATGATTTCCAATGTGCACAACCCAGCCATCGTGGCGGACATTGTTATCGCATTTTCCAATATCTCAGTGCCGGAGAAACAGCAGGTTTTGGAAACCTTCGGGCTTGAAGAGCGTCTTAAAACGGCAACTTATATATTCAACAAATACCTGCAGACACTTGAGCTCGGCAAGAAGATCCAGACAGAAGTTCAGGATGAGATCAGCCGAAGCCAGAGGGAAATGTATTTACGACAGCAAATGAAGGCGATCCAGAAAGAGTTGGGCGAATATGATGAAACCAGCGATGTCGGCGAGCTGAAGAAGAAGTTGGAAGAGACAAAACTTCCAGATGAGGCAAAAAAGGTAGCCGAAAAGGAGCTCGATCGCCTAAGTCACATGCACCCGGCTTCCGCGGAATATACCGTTTCCAGAACTTACCTGGACTGGATACTTGAATTACCATGGGAAAAAAGCACCGAGGATAATCTGAAAATAGATTCTGTCCAGGAGAAGTTGGACGAGGATCACTACGGTCTGGAAAAAGTCAAAAAACGGATACTGGAATATCTCGCCGTTCGTAAACTGAAAAACGACATGCGCGGGCCTATCCTCTGTTTCGTTGGCCCTCCCGGAGTTGGGAAGACCTCTTTGGGCCGTTCAATCGCCGATGCATTGGGCAGAAATTTTGTCCGAATTTCGTTGGGCGGCGTGCGCGACGAAGCAGAGATCCGCGGCCACCGACGAACCTATATTGGTGCGCTGCCGGGCAGAATTATCCAGGGAATAAAAAAAGCCGGTTCCAACAACCCGGTTTTCATGTTGGACGAAATCGATAAGGTCGGAGCCGATTTTCGGGGTGATCCGTCGGCAGCGCTGCTGGAAGTGCTCGACCCTGAACAGAACTACAGCTTCAGCGACCATTACCTGGAGGTTCCGTTTGATCTGACAAAAGTCATGTTCATCGCCACCGGAAATATTCAGGATACTATCATCCCGGCGCTGAAGGACCGCATGGAAATAATCGAGATTCCAAGCTACATTGAGGAAGAGAAAGTGGAAATTGCCCGGCGATTCCTGGTACCCAAGCAGGTAAAAGAACATGGTTTGACTAATGACCAGATCAAGATTACCGATGATGCGCTGCATACCATGATCAATTCCTACACCAAAGAGGCGGGGGTAAGGAATCTGGAACGCCAGATCGCCACCATCTGCCGGGGCACCGCAAAGGAGGTGGCCTCCGGAAGAACTGAGCTAACCACAGTGAATAGCGAGTTGGTTCCGAATTTCCTGGGCCCGATTAAATTTTTCAGTGATGTGGCAGAACGCATCGACGAGCCGGGGATTGTGACCGGCCTGGCATGGACACCCAACGGCGGCGACATTTTATTTATCGAGGCAAGCAAAATGCCGGGGAAAGGCAATTTAAACCTCACCGGCCAATTGGGCGACGTGATGAAAGAATCCGCGAAGGCAGCCATGAGCTACATCCGAGCTCACGGCGGTGACTTTGGATTGGATGAAAATTTCCAGGAAAAACTGGATATTCACATTCACGTGCCGGCTGGGGCCATTCCCAAAGACGGGCCGTCGGCCGGAGTTACCATGTTTACCGCCCTGCTATCGCTGCTGACCGGCCAGAAAGTGCGAAATGATGTGGCCATGACCGGCGAAATTACTATGCGTGGAAAGGTACTTCCGATTGGCGGTGTGAAGGAAAAGGTTTTGGCAGCTCACCGTGCAGGAATACGAACGGTTATTTTGCCGGAACGGAATAAATCGGACGTGGTGGAAATCCCGGAAAGGGTAAAAAAAGAAATGCGCTTCGTTTATGTGAAGAACATGAAGGAGCTTGTCAAACACGTTTTTGATAGAAAGATTTCAGCACCCAAGCGGAGTGAGATCACACAGCATGTGACCGCATAAAGTGAAGTGCAGAGGAAACGAAGTCGGGTGCTCTAAATTTGAGAGAGTGACGTAACAATCTATGGATCCAAGAAAAGATTATTATAAAATATTGGGCGTAGGCGAGAATGCGTCGCAGGACGAAATAAAAAAAGCCTATCGGCGGCTGGCAAAGCAATATCATCCGGATACACATGCCGGGGACAAGAAGGCGGAGGAACGTTTTAAAGATATCAGCGAAGCCTACGCTGCGCTGAACGATCCGAAGAAGCGGCGGGAATATGACCTGATGCGAAAGAATCCGTTTGCCAGCGGCCGAAGTGATTTTGGCGGACAGGGAGGATTTCGTGTAAATTATGAGGACCTCGGCCAGGGGGTCGGTGGAATCGATGATTTATTGGGAAACCTTTTCGGATTTGGCGGACGCCGGACGAGGGCGGAGAATCCTTTTAGCGGAGATACATTCCGGCGTTCGCGCTCCAGGCAGCCAATAAAGGGCAATGATCTTCAGATGGAGGTTACAATTCCGTTTGAATTAGCCGTGCAGGGCGGTGAAACAGTTATCCACGCACCCGGCGGAAAAAATCTGAAGCTAAAAATCGCGGTGAATACCGAAGACGGCAAAAAGGTGAAAATGACCGGGCGGGGCTATCCTGCTCCTCATGGAGGTCAGCCAGGTGATCTGTATGTCGTGCTGCATGTGGCAGATCATCCGAGATTTGAGAGGAAGGGCGATGATATCTATTCGTCCGAGAGAATTAATATTGCGCAGGCACTTCTGGGCACCGAGATAGAAGTTCTCACAATTTACAATAAGAAGGTAAAATTGAAAATTCCCGCCGGAACCGACAGCGGCAAGCTGTTCAGGCTGAAAGGACTTGGAATCCAGAAGCCAAATGGCAAAGGCGATCACTATGTTCGAATCGAGATCGGCACGCCAAAACATATGAGCTCCGGTTCGAAAAAGAGATTTGAAGAGTGGGCCCGGAAAATGGGTCTGCTCTCATGATTTTACCCCACGCCTGCTCTTTAACAAGAGATAGAAAATGGCTGAGCAACCGATTTGCAGATACCATCCGGCAACGAAAGCACAATGAAGTTGGAATTCATTTCGGATAACATGTTGCGGGGCCTGGCACGATGGCTTCGTATCCTGGGCTTTACCACGCACATTGTTGTTGGCCTCGAGGAAGCGCTCCGCATTAAATCCGAACATCCCGATGCCGTTTATCTTTCGGCCAGCAGGAAAAACCTGGCAGTGTTCAATCATTTAGACGGCTACCTCGTTTCGGAACCAGATATCGCCAGCCAGTTGAAAGAGCTCAATAGCCGTTTTCAAATTTTCGAAAAAATTCAACTTCTGAAATTGTGCACGGTTTGCAATTCCCCGGTGCAGGAAGCCGATGCAGAATCTGTGAAGGATCGGATTCCTGAAAGAATTCAAAACTCCTTTGCGAAATTTTGGATCTGCCCGGTTTGCGGACGGATCTATTGGAAGGGCGGGCATGTGCAGCGCCTGCTCAATAAACTGGCCCGGATGGGTGTTCCCATTGCAGAATAATACCCGCTTTTGAAAAGACATGCAAATTCAGTCCGGTTCCGGTGAACAAACGGGCAGCTTTGGTATTTAATACTGTGCGGTTGAAAGAAGTTAATACTGAAATGATGAAAATCCGGTTTCAAAATGTAAGGAAAGGAGATTGCGATGGTTGATGAATCGATTTTTTCCCGGGTTGAAAAAAAGATCGAGGCATATCGGGACGAAATGGTCGATTTCCAGAAATCTATTACCAGGCTGCGGGCGCTGGATCCCACCAGCGGCGGAGAAGGCGAATGGGAAAAGGCGATGTTTATTAAAGAATACCTGCAAAATCATGGAATTAAGAATATTGAACAAATCGACGCGCCGGATCCGCGTGCCAAAATGCAAAAACGACCGAATCTGGTTGTACGCGTTCCCGGCAAATCTCATGAACGAACGGTCTGGATAATGGCGCATACCGATGTAGTTCCGGAAGGCGACCTGAAGCTGTGGGACACAGATCCCTGGGATGTCGTGGAGAAGGACGGCAAATTATTTGGACGCGGCACCGAGGATAACCAGCAAAGTTTAACCAGCGCGGTTTTCGCGGTTCGCGCATTTCAGGAGCTGCAACTACAGCCCGAATATGACCTGGCTCTCATACTGGTGGCAGACGAAGAAACCGGGTCTGAGTATGGATTAGGCTATTTATTAAAAAACCACGCCGGTTTGTTCAGAAAAAAGGATATCATCATTGTGCCGGATGCGGGACTTCCGGATGCCAGCCAAATAGAGGTGGCGGAAGGTGCAATTGCCTGGGTGAGATTTGTAACAGAAGGCAAACAGTGCCATGCCAGCACCCCGGACAAAGGGATAAATTCTTTTCGAGCAGCCTCGCACCTGGTAGTGAAATTACATCGCCTGTATGACATTTTTGACGGCCGCAACGAAATATTCGATCCGCCGCACAGCACCTTCGAGCCGACAAAGAAAGAAGCCAACGTTCCGAATGTCAACACCATTCCGGGCGAGGATATTTTCTACCTGGACTGCCGGCTGCTTCCGCAATATACAATCGACCAGCTTTTTGAAGAAATCCGCAAAATTTGCGATGAAGTAGAAAACGAATTTGGCGTAAAAATCAAGTTCGACACAACACAGCGGGAAGACGCGGCACCTCCCACATCGGTGGATTCTCCGGTGGTGCAGAAGCTGAAAAAGGCTGTCGGGAAAGTGTATGAAATAGAGGCAAAACCCATGGGGATTGGCGGCGGCACGGTTGCGGCGGTTTTTCGCCGGGCCGGGCTTCCTGCTGCCGTGTGGTCGACCATCGAGGATGTGTGCCACCAGCCGAACGAGTTCTGCGTCATCGATAACATGGTGAACGATGCGAAGGTATTTGCGCATGTTTGCCTGCAAAAAGATTAAGGGTTAATGGGCGAAACAAACCCGACCGCAGCTCCCGCTTGCCGGTCAGGTTGATTTCAGGGTGAGCAGACCTTCTGTTTGCTCACCCTTTTTAAGATACTCATCGATGCGGAAGTCCAATAGTATCAGTAGGCAGACGACGAAATTAGAATAGTCTGATTCAAAAGATTAATCCGCATTATTCGTTCCCACTCACACCGAAAAACCTATCAATTTCCCGCAGCACACCTTTTCGATAAGCAAACCGAATCATTTAAAATATCTCTTTATTTTTCCGGAAATCCCCGTATATTTCACGCTTTATTGTTGACCATTTGATTCAAACTGTGAGGAGAAAATTACATGGAATACTATCGGCATGGGCGATCGCTGGTTCCCTTGGGACAAATTTTCGAGGACGCAGATAACGCCATCCAGTTCTGTCAGGATTTTGAAAAGGGGGTAGAATCTCCTCCGCTCAACAATTTGCGATTCGCCGTCGATGAAGAGGGCTACCTGAACATCGGGATTGATGAACAGTCTTATTTTATCTCCTATTTTGCGTTGAAGGATTTGTGCCGGATGCTGAAATTGCCAATATCTTTCGTCAATAAATTTCCTCCCAGCAAACTGATGTTGGAAAATCTCAACCAGAATCCATATTTACTGGAGGACGGGCATCTCATCAGGTTGATAACATGGCAGTGGGAAGAGAAAAATGTCATAACCGGCGTGCTGCCGGCCGAAGCCGCCTACATCCCCCTTACCGAATACCTGACCACACTAAATGATGAATCGGTATTTCAGCGGGAAGCAACCAAGTTAGAATCCATCGTAATTACTGGGGAAGAAGTTGTCCAGTATTTTTTGCTTCCGGAGGAAATTGCCCAGGACGGCTATAGTTTTACCGGGGGTTACGCACTTCATTACCGGCCCCTGCAAATGGCAGATACGATAGTCCAACCTTTCTACCGGATGAATGTCACATCGCCAAATGGTGAAATTTTCGATTTTGATTTCGAATCCGCCAAAAAACTTCATATCGCCGGTCGCAGGAAGAAAGATTTCGAAGATGTTATGATGGAATTGTCTACGGAATATTCAGGAGAAGATATCGGTGTTGATTTTGAAAACACGCTCAAAAGAGGAACGGCCGCACGAAAAATTTCATCGATAAAATTTGGCTTGTTAAAAGCTCTGAAATCCAGAGCCACATCAATTTATAGCTACACCGGTCACAAAGTTGAAGGCGGTGCCATTACAGAAGAGGTCATTCCGGAATATAAGCAATTTCTTCAAGTGCATCGCGAAAGACTCAAAACGCAGGAAAAATTCGAGACAAACAACATGCCTGCTGATTTTTATCTTCCGCTCTATTTGAACCGGATTTTTACATTTCGTTCCAGCAGCGAGAATCCCTACTTTTTCATTCGCTACCGCCGCGCGATAGGAACTATCTTTGATAAAATCCTGGAAGAAGCCAGCGACGAAATTCCGATATAAAGAGCAAGATCGGAATTGTATGTTTCCGTGAGAATAGATATGGGAATTGAAACTGAATGCCGCTGCGCTGATCTCCGAAAAAGAGGAAAGACGTGAATTCCCATGGCGGAATGCAATTTTAAATCATCTTTATAATAGAGTATGAAGTCTGCAAAATTAAGCAGAGCTTAATGATGAGGAATAAATCAGGAGGAGATCCCGGATTCCGA
>CAZUZS010000063.1:0-30402 GCA_964624795.1 uncultured Calditrichaceae bacterium | reverse complement strand
TCTGTCTCACTTTACAGGGGTCCAGTATAACTCAACCGTCTTTAATTTACTTAATGGAAAGCTTAAACGGGCGATAACCAGATGCCGAAACAGCGCTTCCGGTACAGCATTAAAGCCAATACGGTCGTATATCTTCCCGAATATAAGCTCCGGGCCAACGGTGCGAATGTTGGCATTGCCAAATGTATCGAATAGTTGCTCAACGATGCTGTCCGTTTTAGAAATAAAAAGCGGAGATTAAGCTTTCTGCCGTTCAATTTCCTGCTTGCCCCAATACCATAATTTTTCAACCTGCTGTGGGCTGAATGATGATCCAATGGTTTTAACAACCTTGTACTTTCTCCTCGCTTTTGAGATGATCTGGACCGAGGTGCTGCCTGAACGATTTTTCAATTTGCGCAAAAACATGACCAAAATTACGCCTGCAACACCCAAATTCAAAACAGACTATCAATAAAATAAGGGGTTCCAGAACAGCTTTTCGGAAAGTGCGGAAAACAGGAAAAGAGACTTTAGCTTCCAATTAGCCCTTTATTTATTCTTTCGCCAGAATCATGATTTCATAAAATAATCGTCACTTATGCAAAGTTGGCGATTGAATTAGTTTGTTTTTATAACAAAATTGTTGTATGATTATATCGAACTTGTAGGTCGGTCTTTATAATATTTGATATTTCTGTCTGTTTTCCTTTCCTGGCTTCCCTTTAAACCGAGGATTTTTTATGCCTAAGGCGCTAATTTTGGGGACAGATCAGCGGAAGATTAAGAGGCTGGCAACGCGCTTGCCTCTGCTCAATGAATGGGCGGTCCATACTATAGATATTTCGTTAATCTCGTTGGTTGAAATAAATAAAAGTCTGTCTGAAGAGAATATACAGTTTATATTGTTGCTTGACACAATAAACAGCCTTACTCTTACAGTCGTTGAACATATTAGAACTTTATGCCCTCTCATCGAATTTGTGTATTATAATCATTTCCTGGAGGATAGGCTCTTTGGAAAAATTTATGAAGCAGGAATACACTCCTGCATTATCGGCAATGATCAGCATGCCAATCTCGCAAAATATCTGAACAACCTCTGGAAGAATCATTGGCAGAGAGTACCACTCAGTAAGATATGCAATGATAAACTAAGATTTACGCCAAGGGCGCAAAAGATAATCAAGTTTATTGAAAACAATTCATTAGATAATTTTACAATACCTTCAATCGCCCAATATCTGAATATATCGGAGAGTCATTGTCGAGCGGAGATCAGGAGGCTGCTCGGGATTAATTTCAGGCAATTTAAGCAAAGAATGCTACAACACTATGAATCTGTACTTTTGTTTGAAAAAAAACTTAAGCCCGGCGAGGTATATCAAATTCTGAATTACAGAAGTTTGCCTACTTTCAGCCGGTCATTTAAAAGCAGGCATGGGAGTTCGTGGAGATATTTGAAGTATAATTCGAAAGAACTCATAGATTAAATATAGATAGAAGCTCCAACGCTTCTCAGTATTAACAGTTTGTGCTTCGGTCAATAAACTAAGGACAATTGACGATTCGAAGACCACGCCGTTTGTCCTGATTTATCGAATGCACCTGTAATCTCAAATTGTTAATTGTGACTGACGTGGCGGAGCTGTGCCCGGCGGGGCTTGTAATGACTAGGATCTTGGTCAAATATTTGGCGAAAAAAGTAAATTTGTTTTATGTTTTCAGGTTCTTGTATAAATAGGGATGTCAGCTTATAATTATAACTAATAACCAGATTTGCTGAGTAGGTATTTGCAATCGTGTTGAAATATACGATGTATTAAGATCTCAGGAATATCATCAAATTGATAATTAAAACAGAAATGGAAAAATGAAAGTCGCAAAAGATAATTCAGTTTGGCAGAATAAATGGTTTTCCATTATGCTTTTTGCCTTTTTGATATTGAGTGATATCGGCAGCGGAATAGCTCAGGTTAGCAGAAAGTATCTGCCCGGTGAAAATAACACAGTAGAAATGATTGTATATATCATTGGCCAGGTGCAAAAACCGGGGAGCTATCGGGTACAGGACAAAACAAATCTTATTGAACTTATATCTGTGGCTGGCGGACCAACCGAGTTTTCGAATCTTGGCGACGTCACAGTAACTCATATTCTGCCTGATTCGCTGGTCGGTAGGACCGCTGGAAACGGTTTTGCGAATGGCCCACGAATCGTCAAGTATAATATCAATAAGTATCTGAAAGAGGAAAACATCTCGCCTCCGCCTGTGCTAAAGCCCGGTGATGTAGTGATGGTACCCAAGAATAAATGGGGTAGATGGCGTAATGTTGCTACAATTTTCCGAGATGTTTCAGTTGTCGTAACTGCTTACCTTCTTTATCTTCGTGCGGCAAAGTAACGAAACGGAATTGCATGGAAATCTTCCGGTCATTTTTACCTATTTTGTCCTATTGAATATATCCTCAGAAATCTAACACATCCGCGTTCATCTTATTTATTTAGCCTGATCGGATTAAACGTCTGGCTAGCAGGCTCAATCACCTCTGTCCGATCATGATAATGAGTATTTTACCTCACGTTTACACCAGCCAGTCAACATTTGGTCAGACTTTTATGGGAGTTGATAATATCCGGCGATTGAAGTTCTGCGTCATTTACAATAATTAACTTATTATTATTAAAGGGGGAACGTATGTCGATACAATTACAGGCGGAGCCGTCCGTTATTCCACAACTTCCGTTTGAGTATGGCCTTAGGGGAAATGGGTTGCACCCTGATGGTACTTTGAGGATAGATTATTTCTTTAACAGGGAGGCTGTATCGCGAGCAAAGAGAAACCGTCGAAGCAGGGAAATTTGGGATCATCTAATACGCGATTTCCTGATTGCGCCAGTTTTCCTGACGATGGTGTTATTCGTTATTCTTTTTGTTCCGAAGAAAATTTTAAAACTAAGATCCATCCTGCCATCTTATTTGGCACAGCTTGCCAAGCGTAGCTTTGACATCGTCGGGGCGGTATTGGGTATTTTATTGTCATCCGGTTTCTTTTTCTGGTTGCCTTTGCTGATACGATTGGAATCGAAAGGGAAAGCCATTTTTCGGCAAAGGAGAATCGGGCAGGATCGCCGGCGCGGCGATAGAAGAATGGTAAACCTTGCTGTTCCTTTTGAAAGGCGAAAAAGCGACCGGCGAGAGGAAAATTTGATGGGAAAGCCGTTTAACGTCTACAAGTTTCGCAGCATGAAGGAGAATGCCGAAGATAGCACTGGTCCGATATGGGCGAAAACAGACGATCCGAGGATGACTCGGTTAGGAAGATTTTTACGACCTTCTCATTTGGACGAAATTCCGCAATTTGTGAACGTACTTAAGGGGGAAATGAGCCTGGTTGGACCTCGCCCCGAGCGACTGGAATTCATCTGCGACCTGAATAAGGAGATTCCATATTATCGAAAAAGACTTGATTGTAAACCCGGAATAACCGGACTTGCGCAAATTAGCTGCGGCTACGATTCAGACCTTGGCGACGTTGTGAAAAAGCTGGATTATGATTTGTATTATATCGGGAACCGGAGCTTGCTATTTGATATCCGGATATTATTGTCTACGCTCAAAGTGGTTGTATCACCCGCGAATCACCGCAACGGAAACGGGCAACTGCCCGGGAAAACTGGCATCGATTCGAGCGCAATTGTGCCCTCAGGTAAATACGCTATTAATGATCCCAAGATGAACTCTTAAGGTAAATTTTATATGAATAGATGTGAAAAACAGGTGTTAAACGCAATCACGGTAGATGTTGAGGATTGGTTCCAGGTTGCCATGGCGAGAAATGAGACCATTTCGGAAAACTGGGCCTCGCAGAATTTCAGGGTCATTCCGAACATGTGCAAAATTCTGAAGCTTTTTGACGAATTTCAGGTTAAGGGGACTTTTTTCGTAATGGGCTGGCTGGCGGAGCGACATCCGGAAATTGTATTGACGATCAAAAAACACGGCCACGAAATTGGCAGCTATGGTTATTCCCACAAGCTGGTTTATGAAATATCGAGGAAGGAATTTGAAAATGATCTGGATATGTCCATATCGATTTTAGAGCGCATCACGAATGAGAAGATTTATTACCATCGAGCGCCAAGCTATTCCATAACGGAAAACAGCCTGTGGGCCCTGGAAGCATTGTCTGAGAGGGGAATTGTGTGCGATTCGAGCATTTTCCCGGTGAAGCATGATATTTACGGAATGACGAATGCACCGCGATTTCCTTTTCGTTTCAATTTCAACAACGGCAATAAGCTCATCGAATTTCCGCCCTCTACGATTAGCCTGTTTGGTCGGAACTTGCCGTTCGCGGGAGGCGGATATTTACGGTTATTTCCTTTTTGGGTAATCAGGAAGGGAATCCAGAAATTGAATAGAATGGGCGAGCCGGCCAATATTTATTTTCAACCATGGGAGTTGGATCATGACCTGCCGAAAGTGAGATTGAACCTTATCTCAAAGTTTCGTCATTACACAAACCTGGAAATCACGGAACTTCGTCTCAGGAATTTGCTGTCAGAATTTCGATTTGGCCCCATTGGTAAGGTACTGGAATCGTACAATTTTCAGACGCAGGCCAGTGTCGCGGGATTGATGCAAAAGTTTGATTCAAAGGTTCCGGAAAAGGCGTCCGGCCGATAAGGGATGGAGCAAACAACCGTTAATTTTTATAATCGAAGGAAGCAAGTATGGAAGATCAAAAAACTGATTTTATCACTATTGGCCAGATCGGTAGCAAAATAAGGGATCAGAAATGGGTGCTTATTTCTTGCATTATTGTTGCGTTAGGATTAGCCTTCACTTATAATCATTTCGCGAAATCTGTTTACAATTCTCCCGCCATTATAGCTTTTGAACAATATAATAATGACGAGATGCTGAATCTGGGTTTTACCGGCGTGCAGTACGAATCCAATTTCATTGCCAACCGGATAAGAGAGTTAAGAACGTGGACATTTGCGCGTGATGTTTTCCTGGCCCTTCCGGACTCTGCCCGCCGACTTTTTACCCTGCCAGATCCGAAACCGGCGGTTTTTGATTCCGTCAGATATCTGAGCCAGGAGATACAGGCGGGTTTGACCGTTGAACAGGGTGAAAAGAATTCCAGTGCGCTGACCATATCTTTTAATTCGGAAAATCCTGAACTGGCGCGAACAGTTACCAATACCGCTATCGATGTTCTGCAAAAGCGAAATCTGCTCAGCAGGCGACAGGAGTTTGCGAGCCTCAAGGATTTTGTAGACAAACAGGTTGGGGTTGTGGAGCAAAAACTCAAGGAATCCGAAAATGCGCTCCAGGATTTTAAAAATGATCATCATATTGCGTCGCTCGAAGACGAAGCTCGCGAAATCCTTACCCGAATCACACAGGCGGAGGCGCTTTATAATCAGACCCTGGCCGATTCCAAGGCAAAGCAGGAAAAGCTCGCCATCATTAAAAAGAAAATTGAGGAAGAAAAGGAGAATATTCGCGATTCTGCCCCGGAAACATCAAATCCTATGATTGGAAAACTGAAAGAGGAGCTCGTGAAGCTGGAAGTGGAATCTGCCAACCTTCAGGTGCAGGGATACGCTGCGGATCATCCCCGAAGAAAACAGGTGACCACCGATATCGAGCGGGTAAAAAAAAACCTGGTGGATTTAACTATGGGTGTGATTCAGGATCAGAATTTGAAAGGTATGATTGACCCGCTTTCCAGCCTGAAAAATTACCTTGAGGAATCTGTGTCGTTAGATATAGAAATCCAGGCCGAAAAGGCCCAACAAACCCACCTTAAACAAACCCTGCAATCGTATAACCAACGCCTGAAAAGTTTATCGGGAAATGACGCGAAATTGTTTGGATTGGTACGGGATCGGGAAGTCAATAACAAAATTTACGTAAACCTGTTGGAGGAACGCGAACGGGCAAGACTTAGGGAGGCCTCGGAGATCGGCTCGATTCGTGTGATTGAAAGGGCTCAGACGCCATTAGTTCCCTATAAACCGCGGAAGAAATTGAACATCCTTATTGCGCTGTTTGTCAGCTCCTTAATGGGACTGGCGATTATCTTCATCCGCGATTCATTTAATGACAAACTGCAGAGCGAAGAGGAGGTCGAAACGGTTCTCGGCCTGCCAATTCTGGCGTCGATTCATAAGATAAATGAAAAAATGACATTTGTTTTGGGTGGGGATGACAACAAGTTCCATCCGCTTGTCCACAGTTTTCGCGATTCATTTACATTTTTGTGGAATTCCCTGCAATTCATGGAAAAGAAAAAGATAAAATTGGTGATGATCACCAGCGCCGGACCGGGGGAGGGTAAGTCAACTGTTGCTATAAATCTGGCGATGGCAGCCGTCAAACTGAAACAAAAAGTCCTGTTGATCGACGGCGATTTGCGGAAGCCAAAATTGGGGAAATTGCTCAACTTACCCGACAAAACAACAGGGCTTTCCGATTTCGACTTCCGGCCGACGAAAATAATCGATGTGCCAGCTAACGGAACGCAAGCTTCAGATGACTGTTCCCCGCCAAGTAATTCCTATCAATTAACATTCCTCGGTGCGGGAGCCGAATCGAAGGACGCAGGCATTTTCTGGGGTTTGCCGCAGGTAAAGAAAGGCCTGATCTCCTTGATGAAGGATTTTGATTTTGTGGTAATAGACACGCCGCCGGTTCTCGGGATCCCGGATGCGGTCAGTGTTGGTTCGATTGTTGATGGCGCTATTTTGTGTATTTCGGCGGAGCAGGCAGACAGAACGCTTGTTTTACGTACCAAAAAAATTCTAAAGCAGAACAAAATCAATCTGCTTGGGATTGTTCGGAACAAGGTCAAACCGCTGGACATCTATGGCAAGTATCTATATTCCTATCGGAAATATTATAAAGCTGCAAATTGATCTCTAACATTTCAAAAAAAAACAGGTAACCAAATTAAAATTAGTGGAAGGCTGTCATGTGCAATAACATGAGCAACGATCATTGGTCACGCCACTTTCTCGGACTTTTAAAGGTGGGACTGTTCTTCACCTTTTGTGCCCTTATCCCTGGTTATGGCATGGCAATTTTACCGGTGGAGGGAGAGAGCAATGGCCAACTGCAGGCCAAAGCCGGACGATATTCAGTTAATTTAAGCGATACCCGCGCCAACGATTTACAGAAGGGCGATGCAATTCAGAAATTTGATCCTGGTCTGATCAACGTCCCTGGCGATTATCCGACAATCCAGACTGCTTTCAATGCGGCACAGAATGGAGACACCGTTTTGGTGGCTGCCGGCATATACCCGGACTCCATCAATCTTGCAGATAAATCAATTGTTTTAGCCTCATGGTTTCTCACAACCGGCGATACCGGCTATATTTCACAAACCATATTGGATGGAAGTGGACGAGCGGCAGTCATTACCATTGCCAACACCGTGGGTACCGCGACTGTGATCGACGGCTTTACTATTCAGAATGCCGACGACGGTATCTCGCCTAACGCAATATTTACCATCCAAAATTCTCACATCATCAATTGCCGGGACGGCATTGATTATGAGCGACATTCCGGCGGCCTTTGCAGAAATAATATTTTCGAGAATAACCTCGATGATGGTATTGATCTTGACCGGGATGTTGATATCGTTATTGAAAATAATATTATTCGCAACAACCGGGACGACGGCATCGAGATCCGGCTTCAGCCTTACACCGGACCATTACTCAACTACGTAATAGTCAACAATGAAATTTATGGCAACGGCGAAGATGGAATTCAGATTGTTGATTATGAAGGGCGTTCAGACCGAACCTTCATAATCGAAAGAAATTTGATCTACGACAACGATATGGCCGGATTGGGATGCATGAGCGACGGAAATACCACGGAAGATTATGAGGGCGCAAGCGTACTGGAGACAATTTGGCTGTTTAACAACACTTTTTCGGGAAATGATTATGGCCTGACCGGCGGGGACAGCTTGATTGCCGTTAATAATATATTTGTTGGACATCCGGGCATGGCATCGAAAAATGTCGATGGCGGATCGATTGTATCCTATGATCTTTATTGGAATAATGGCACCGACCTGGAAAACTGCAATGTGGATATAAATAACATTCTTTTTTCGGATCCGTTGCTGGATAGTCAATTTCATTTGCTGCCGATGAGTGCCGCCATAGATGCCGGAACAGCCCTGTTCCTTTGGGAGGAAGACACCGTTTTGAATATACCTGCAGGCGGTTATCATGGCCTTGTCCCCGATCTGGGTGTATACGAGTTTGTTGATTCAAGTGTAGTGCCTGTTGGAAGGCACGGGCAGGCTCCTGCCGGCTTCTACCTCTCCCAGAATCACCCGAATCCATTCAATCCGGCCACCTTAATTACATATTTTCTGCCCTATGCCGATTTCGTAGTGCTTAGTATTTATGATATCCTGGGCAGAGAGATTCAGACCCCGGTAAATGAATTCCAACCCGCGGGCAGACATTTTATCCGGCTTGATGCCAGCCAGTTCTCGAATGGCATTTATGTTTATAGATTGCGCACAAGGAACGGTTTTAGAGCATCCAGAAAAATGCTCCTGTCAAAATAATAGGAATTTATGAATTCCGGAATTTCCTGTCCCCGACTAAAAGTAGTTATTATTAAAAAGGACTTAGACTTCTTAAAAAGGAGTTCTATCGCCCGTTTTTGAGGCATAACGATGATTTCTATTTCAAAACGTCTTATTTCTGTTATCATTTTATTGTTATTGATGTCCTTCTGCGGCGCATTTGTCGGCGCCCAAATTTTCGCTCAGGAGCCTTACATGAGGTTGGTTCACAGGATTGAGAGCGCAGAATTTGGAATTCCAAATCCGGCGGGGATAGCCTACTCGCGTACTGCCAATGCGTTTCTCATCGCACCACGGCCAAATACCACAGATATTATGATCCTGGCTCACGCAAAGCGGACAGTTAGTTCTGTTTCTCTCGCTGCAGCCATCCCAAACCCGATCAACATGGCGTTTGACGATAAAACCAATAGTCTGGTGTTTTTTGATGAAGAGGCTGATGAACTGGTCAAAATGGATTTAGAAGCGGGCAGGCAAATAAATAGCTCCGCCGAAGCCGTGCTGCTATATGGTTCAAAATCATTCAATGCCAAGCATCTTAAGGGTATTTCAGTTGATCCTGCAACCGGAGATGCTTATTTCCTTGTCGTTCCGGGATTACCCGAATCGGCGCGGATCGTCCGTGTTAACGCCAGTGCTCCCAATAGGTTTGATGGTCCCACTACCCAGCAGCATGGCCGGATTCAAACCGTTGTTCTAAACTCGTTACCGGACTCGCAACTGAGAGGGATCGCGCTTAATCCAAGTGATCATCATCTCTGGGTCGTGAGTCCGTATGACCAAAAACTATATGAGCTAACCAACCAGGGTAGCGTTATTAGTGCTCGTGACATTTCGGATTTCGGGATTGTCGATGTTCGAAACATGGTCTTCGCACCAAGTGGTGATCAGACAGACGATCCCACTATCCAAAGTCTCTATATCGTGGATAGCGGCGGAAGTTTAAAGAAGGGCGGAATTATCGAATTGTCATTGGTTCCCCCCCAGCCACCCCATGTTCCAAAGATCACTGCGGATTTTACTTTAATACAAAATGTTCATACATGGGAGTGGGACCCACCTAGTCCCGATGCCTCGGGGATTGCGTATATTCCTTCTTCGAATCATCTGCTTGTCAGCGACGGTGAGATCGATGAGGGTACCTGGAACCCCCCGCTTTGGGGCGGAGCCAATGTTTGGGAAGTCACTACTGTTGGCAGCCAGGTCCGGGAATTTAACACCCTGGCTTTTTCCGATGAGCCCAGCGGGATCGCGTATAACCCTAACAATCAACATCTTTACACCACCGATGATACCGGAACCAGGAGTGTCTATGAATTGGATCCCGGGGTGGATGGACTTTATGGCACCACCGATGATATCATCACCTCCATCAATACAAATGATTTTGGAAGCGACGATCCGGAGGGGATCGGATATGATACCGATGAGGGGCACCTTTTTATGGTAGATGGGGTCAATCGTGAAGTGTACGAAATTGATCCTGGCCCGAACGGTTTGTTCGATGGCACGGACGATATAGTGACGCATTTTGACACGGAGGTTCTCGGAGCATTGGATCCGGAAGGGGTGGAATTCAATCCGGATAACGGCCATCTTTACATCCTTGGATCAAACGATATCATAATTGAAACAACCAGAGATGGGGTGTATGTTCAGGAATTCGATATCTCTTCTCTGAACGCACATAAGCCGGCAGGCTTGGCCTATGGTCCAACAAGCACAAATCCGTTTCAGAAAAGTCTCTACATTGTCTACCGAGGTAGCGACAATGATGGCAATCCCACCGAGAATGATGGTGAACTTTTTGAGATATCGATCGGTTCATTTGAGCCGAGCCTTTCAATCAATGATGTGGCTGTACTGGAAGGCGACAATGGCACAGTTGATGCAGTTTTTACAGTGACGCTGTCGGGCGCTACCCAGGATGTTGTGACCGTAGATTACGCTACCGCAGATGGCTCCGCCACCACTGCGGACAATGATTATGAAGCAACGTCCGGCCAGGTAAGTTTTCAGCCAGGGGTGACAAGCCAAACGGTCTTGGTGAACGTAAATGGCGATATACTCGATGAGCCGGACGAAACCTTCTTTGTCAATCTCACCAATGGAGTCAATGCCCCGATTGGAGACGACCAGGGCATCGGGAACATTCTCAATGATGACGGGCCGGAATTGATTACCCTGTCCTTTCAAGAGGGCTTAAGTGGCTATGATGGTGCTCACGACACCTGGATTGAGAGCACGGCCCCGGATGCGAATCATGGAAATTCGACGACACTTTATGTCGATGGTTCTCCTGATATGTCATCATTGTTGTACTGGGATTTGTCAATCATTCCATCTGGGAGTACGGTTGAATCAGTTGATCTCCAGTTTAATGTGCTCGACGGCTCATCTATTGATTATGAACTATACGAATTGTTACCTCCCTGGGTCGAAAGTGAAGCCACATGGAATGAGTACGCCTCCGGCCAGAGTTGGCAAACCGCTGGTGCGAATGGTTTTCAGGATCGGGGATCGACTGTGTTAGGCGCTATAAATAGCAGCAGCACAGGACTTTACACATTTTCGCTGAATGCAGCGGGGGTCGCTGTGGTTCAATCCTGGATAGATGATCCGTCCTCCAATCATGGATTTATCATTCTGGACTATGACTATACCAATGGGGTAGATCTTTCTTCACGGGAAACAGGAGCCGTCTCGGAACGTCCAAAATTAACTGTGTCCTACTATAGCCAGCCGGTTTTGACAATTAGTGACGTGGCAGTTACCGAGGGCAACAGCGGCACCCAGAATGCAGTATTCACAGTCACGCTTTCCGCCGCCAGCAGCCAGACGGTAACGGTGGATTATGCCACCGCCGATAGCACTGCCACCACTGCTGATAATGACTATGTTTCGGCGGCCGGGCAGGTAAGTTTTCAGCCGGGGGAGACCAGCAAACCGATTGCGGTGGAGGTAAATGGGGATTTGGCAAACGAGCCAGACGAGACATTTGTGGTCAATTTAAGCAATCCGGTAAATGCCACTATTGCAGACAGCCAGGGTGTGGGGACAATTACTAACGATGATACTGTAACCGTCCTGGTGGAAACTAAAATATTCCTCGAAGGGCCCTACAATTCATCAACAAATGAAATGTCTACCGCTCTGAAAGATGATGGTGTTATCCCGGAGCAGTCTCCCTATTCGGAGGATCCTGTCACGGTGTCTCCCATTCCTGATAATATTGTTGATTGGGTGTTGGTAGAGCTAAGAGAGTCAGATACGGGACCGGCATTGGCTTCAAAAAGTGCTTTTTTAAGAAAGGATGGAAAAATAGTCGCGGATAATGGGGCGACAGAGTATATTAATTTAAACATATCTGAAGGGGACTATTATATTGTCATCAAACATCGCAATCACCTGGGGGTAATGAGCGCCGATCCGGTTCCGTTGAATGGCAGCACATCAACATTGTATGATTTTACAACGGGAGCGGATAAAGCCTATGGTGGTGTGAATGCCATGACTGAGCTAAATAGCGGCGTTTATGGTATGTTTTCCGGTGATGCAAATAATGATGGACAAATTCAAACCATAGATAAGAATTTGAATTGGCGTAATGAAGTTGGTTTAGCGGGTTATAGAAGTTCTGATTTTGATTTAAATGGTCAAGTGCAAACAATCGATAAAAATCTCTACTGGAGACTGAACGTAGGCCGGGGCACACAATTGCCTTAAATTTTTTCTTGCCCAATATTAATTTTGAATTAATCATAAACAGGTGAGCATATGAAAAAGAACATCCTTTGGGCCATGGTGCTATTAATTTCCTTATTTTTTGTAAATTCTTTCGCGGTAGGAATAACATTTACTTTTGCAAATACTCAAATTACCGGCAGCAGTCCCCAATATTTTGAATTTGATGTCATGGTTGCGGCGGATGCATCCGGCACCAAGATTGGGGACACGCAAGTCTATATAAATTACAATATCGATGGGTTCGGTACAAATATTACCGGCGCGAATGGAATCACAGTAACTAAGGGGAGTTTCATAGATAATATTAACTATCGTTTGCCGGTGGTTGCGGATAATACCACATCAAGAGTTAGTATCACAACTGAATTTCAAGGATTACAGCCCAGTGATGGGTCTGACCTACCCACAGTCCCCACTCAGTTGCTTCATGTCATTATTGAAATAAAGGATGAAACACAGACAGCGGGATTGAGTTTTCAACAAAATGACATGGATGGAGCACAATTTCAGTCAGACGGCTCAACACAATATGAACCGGTAAATGCGGTTGATACAAATGATTCGTCATTGCCGGTTGAATTGGCCAGTTTTATTGTTGACACATCAGAAGGAGATTTGGTTTTGCAATGGGTTACCGAAAGTGAGATAAATAACCTGGGATTTGAGATCTGGCGTTCATGGACAAGCGGCGGCAACTTTGAATTTATCTCAGGTTATTTAATCAATCCAGGCTTAGTTGGACAGGGGAATTCGAATATACGGCATGAATATAGATATGAAGATAAGACTGTTGAGCCGGGCAACAAATACTGGTATAAGCTGGCAGATGTCGATTTCAATGGAGTGAGAACTTATCATGCGCCGATTTCGGTTGAAGTTCCCAAAGCCTCAAATATTCCCTCTGCCTTCAAGCTATATTCCGGTTATCCAAATCCATTTAATCCCAGCACAACCCTTCGATTCAATATTCCACAGATCGGCGCCGAACTCGTCGATTCCAAATTGGTTATTTACAATTCCTTGGGGCAGGAGGTTAAAACGCTCTACCAGGGCAAAGTGGGGCCCGGGAGTTATGAAGTCAAATGGGATGGTACGACTGATCTTGGGAGTAAGGCTCCCAGCGGAATCTATTTTGTAGTGTTCAGGGCAGATGTATTTTTCCAGACACAACGGCTTATTCTACTAAAATAGGTTATCCGGAATCAAGAATTGAGCGAATGGTAATACATATTCTACCTTTGAGACTTGGAAAGGGAAAATATCCGGAACTCGCTCGTATATTTTCCCCGGCTTAATAGCTCACCGGCTGTTGTTTTTACTTAGTAATTCACCAGAGCAATTTTTTGATGTTAAACAAAAATTTGAAGTTTAGTTACATTTTATTAATAATATGTTGCTTGTTTCAGCATATTATAGCACAGGGAGAACCAATCATCTTTTCCGCCACCGGCGACATTCCTTACGGTTCAAATGAGGTTCCGATATTTCAACAACAAATCGAGGATCAAAATCTCTACAGTCCATCGGAGTTTTTTGTTCACCTGGGAGATATAAAAGAACAATCCGACCAGTGCCCTGAAATTTATTACAGCAGCGTTGCAGATGATTTGTTGGAATTAGCTGTTCCGGTTTTTATTGTTCCGGGGGATAATGAAACCACCGATTGTCCCGATCCGGTACAAGCCTGGGATTACTGGGTCCAATACTTTATGGATTTTCAGTTGAATTTTTGCAGCGCCCCCATTACCGAAAAGCAGGCCATTCGGCCGGAAAATTTTGCTTTTGTAGATAAGGGTGTCCTGTTTATTGGTATAAATTTGGTGTCAGGGGTTTCGAGCGCTATCAAGAACGACGATGCGGCATGGGTAGAGCAGCAATTCCAGGAAAAGGTTGCCCAGGTGAGGGGAGCTGTGATTTTTTCTCAATGCGGTCCGCCTGGTAAAACAACTTTTTTCGATAGATTTGTCCCGGCTGCACAGACTTTTGCTAAACCCATTTTATTTTTGCATGGAGATGGGCATACCTGGATTCAGGATTATCCGTGGCCCACTACAGCCCCAAACGTGCTCAGAGTTGAAGTGGATAATGGAGGTGATGAGGAACCTGTCCAGGTGACAGTTACAACCGATCCCCAGGATATGTTTATCTTTTTAAGAAATCCTTTTTCAAATAATCCCCAGATTTACAATGTTATGCCATGTGTTCAGGCGGGATCGGACCAGCAAATAGATTTTGGTTCTGTTGCGAATCTTCAGGGAAAAGCCACCGATGATGGGGTTCCAATCTCACCGGGTGCTCTTACGATAACATGGTCTAAAACCAGCGGCCCCGGTACGGTCACTTTTGATAGTCCGGATCAACCGATCACCACCGCCGCTTTCAGCGCTCCGGGAGATTACTTATTAAGGTTGACTGCGGATGACGGCGAACTCCAGAATTATGATGAAATTAATGTCACGGTAGTAGCACCATCGGTTTTACTGGAAGCGAAGATCTATTTAGAAGGTCCTTATGAAGTCAACGGCGATAGTATGCGAACCGATTTATGGAATGATAATGATATTCCACTTGTATCGCCATATCCCGAAGCATCCAGAACGGTTGATTCGATTCCTGCAGCAATTACTGATTGGGTGTTGGTAGAACTCCGGGAATCACCTGCAGGAACAGCAGTTGCCTCGAAAAGCGCGTTCCTGAGGGATGATGGACGGATAGTGGCGGATGATGGCATTGGTCAGGCAATTTCCATGAATGCAGTGCAGAACTCCTACTATATTGTCGTCAAACATCGGAACCATCTCGCGGTAATGAGTGCCGACCTTGTTCCGTTGAACGGCAGCACATCAACCCTGTATGATTTTACAACCGGAACGGAAAAAGTTTATGGTGGTGTGAACGCGATGACGGTGCTTGGAAGTGGCGTCTATGGAATGTTTTCCGGAGATGCAAATAATGATGGACAAATTCAAACCATAGATAAGAATCTGAATTGGCGTAATGAAGTTGGATTGGCGGGCTATAGAAGCTCTGATTTTGATTTGAATGGTCAAGTGCAAACCATCGATAAAAATCTCTACTGGAGACTGAACGTGGGCCGGGGCACACAATTACCATAAATATTTTCTTGCCCCAAATTCATTCCAAATATGTCATGAAATAAACAGGCCGGGGAAATGAGAGAAAATCGTCTGTTGGTTATACATTTTTTGATGCTGCTATTGTCTGTAAATTCTTTTGCGGCAGGAATAACATTCACCTTTGCAAATACCCAGCTAACCGGCAGTAGGCCTAAATATTTTGAATTCGATGTCATGGTTGCGGCGGATGCATCCGGCACCAAAATCGGAGACACGCAGGTTTATATTAATTATAATACCGATGGTTTTGGAGAGAATATTGCTAACGGTAATTTTATTACAATGATTAAGGGAAGCTTCATAAATAATATCAACTATCGTTTGCCGATTGTTACAGATAATTCCGCCTCCAGAGTTAGTTTCCTGACGGAATTTCAAGGATTATCACCTGATGATGGGTCCGATCTTCCTGCTGTCCCAACTCAATTGCTTCATGTCAGCATTCGAATAAGAGATGAAACAAAAACTGCCGGATTGAGTTTTCAACCGGATTTGATGCAGGGTTCGCAGTTTCAATCGGATCTTACACGATACGATCCTGTTTATGCCAATGATACGAATAATCAATCCCTTCCGGTTGGGGATGCAGTGAAACAGAGATTTGAAAAATTTATATTGTATTCTTTTTATCCAAATCCATTCAACCTGGAAACTCACATCGAGTATACCTTGCCCGCGCGAAGCCGGGTGAAGCTCCTGGTTTACAACCTCCGGGGCCAGCAGGTGCGGAAACTGTTGGATGAAAGCCAGGAAGCCGGTTTTAAAAAGGTAACGTGGAATGGATGCGACGATGCCGGTAGAGTGGTGGGGTCGGGAATCTACATCACTCGGTTGGTGGCCGGGAAACACCATTTTGTAAGAAAAGTTTCGTTACTCAAATAAATGACAAAAAGCAGGACCTTATAAATAAGCATTAGATTTAAAGGCGCGCAATGGCATATCAAGGGCTCGGTAATAACTCAATAAATTCGATGGAACAATCGATTACTAACCAGTCACCTTTGTCGGGTGTAATCCTTATGATTTGGCTTTCCGGGATGATCATCATGTCGCCTGTAAAAATTTTTACATTTCCGCTTAATATGGAGCTGATGGATTTTTGGATTCTCGCACTCCTGCCCATCCTTTGGATGCTCTTTATCGCGAGACGGAAAACGCTTATAAGCTGGACCTATGTGCCCATTATGCTGATGATACTGATCGGCAGCTTTGCCAGCACCTTTGCTGCCCCCAAACCTTCCAGCAGCATAATCGTGATCCTTAAGGAGGTTTATGTATTTGTCTGGTTTATTACCATCACCATCCTTCTGTCGGGCCTGGGCGATCGAAATCTAAATCGACTGCTGATCGTTTGGAATCGCGTTGTGGTTGTTCATGGATTGGTGATAATTGCACAGTTTTTGTCACCGACGCTTTGGCGGATTACTGTTAGCTTGGCGCGAAATGTAGGGGAATTCGAGCATTACCGTTCGCCCGGCCTTTTTCCCAACGCCAACGCCGCCGCCTTTTTCCAATTGATGGGGTTCGTACCGCTGGTATTGGCGAAAGAATCAAAATGGCTCACCATAATTATGGGAATTATTGTATTCATGAGTTTGTTGGCCACCGGCTCGATGGGTGCATTTTTGGGGCTGGCGATAGGGACGCTGCTTGCCCTGACTGCAATTGTAATTCTTGCCAAAAATCTGGGGGCAATTACAAAATATTTCGGGCCGGTCCTGTTCGCGATTTTGCTTTTTGGGAGTCTTCTTTTTGTTTTTGTCAGCCAGAACCGGGAATACCAGAATCATTTGGAGAGCATTCTGGTTGGACGGGCTGACAGGTCGTCCGAGGGGCGATTCAGTCTTTGGGAACGTGGAATGGACGCTTTTATCGAATATAGCGGGGTATTTTGGGGGATCGGCCCTGAAAACTTCCGGGAGGTCGATGGGAGAGATAAACAGCTTCATAACGATTTTATCGCTTTCTCGGTGGAACGGGGCCTGCTTACCGGCATTACCTTGATTCTCTTTTTAGCGCTAGCGATTGGACGATCTTTCTACCTTTTTCGGGCTTCGATGAAATCGGGCGGCGAGATGGAGGTTGTTGTTTTTGTTTCAGCTTTTGTGGCCATTTTTATCGAATCCTTATTTCACCAGGTTTTCCATTATCGCGAGTTATGGCTAGTCCTGGCCTTTCAGGAGGCGATGATTTTTAAAACAAAATATGGCGCCTCTCTGCGCGATATCTCGTGATGGCGAAAAACGTTGTGCCTGGCCTGTTTCTATTAACCGAATTGTAATCCCCGCGCAAAAGTATGGAACGAAGATTTATGATCCCAGATTGTTTTTATCGAACCATAGAAATTCCAGAAACCGGGTTAATCTTTGAACGGAATTTTGGATTCCATTGGAGAAAGATGCACCAGGCTGCTGGGAACCTTCTTTCCTGTTTCCAAAGGTGAGGAGAATATGTGAGAATGATTCTAGCTGCACACCACGAATGGACAATTAAATAAATTGGATAGATATAAAACTTAATTGTCTGCTGCGGAAGTGTAATTATCCGCTGGGGCACTACCTCACCTTTATTATTAGTGTGCCATTAATAACTCTATTTGCGAGGTTGGAAATGTCAAATCAGCTTAAGCCGCCAATCATTATTCTCGGTAATACACGATCCGGCACAACGGTTGTGCAAAATGCGATGTCATTTCACCCCAATGTCGCGATATGGTATGAACCGCGCACCCTCTGGCTTTATGCCGATCCCGGAAGAAAACACGATGAATTTGATGAAAAAGATGCCACAGATAAGGTAAAGAAATATATCCGGGGAAGGTTTCTAAAATACCAGCAGCAAAATGGAAATCGCATCGTAATAGAAAAGACCCCGGCAAATATTTTGAAGATCTCCTATGTTCGAGCGATATTTCCTGAGGCAATTTTCTTATTTATTGTCCGCAATCCGTTTTCCTTCATCAGCTCGGTTGAATTAAAATGGCAACGCCCGGTCACAAAGAAGGGGATAAACAGACGGTTAATGTCGACACCTATCACACAATTGCATCACTATGCAGGTCGCTTTTTCATGCAGCAATTCGGAAAACGGATTCTGCGACGCAAGTATTTATCCATCTGGGGACCGCGCTATAAAGGCATAGAGCGGGACCTGAAAACTACGGATCTCCTCACCGTTATCGCCAGGCAGTGGGCAATCTGTTCCCGGAAGGCGGAAGAAGATCTGGCGCTCTTTGAAGACGGACAAGTTTTGCGGCTAAAATATGAAGAGTTTGTTACCAACCCGATTGCTAACCTGGAGCGAATCTGCACCTATTGCGGATTGGAAATGACAAATGAGATGATGGCTGGAGCATTGGGATTGGTTAAATCGGACCGCCAGCACAAATGGCGCCGGTTCGAGCCTCAGAATTTGGCACGAATTATTCCTGAGATCGAAGATGAGATGCGACGGCACGGATATGAGATTCCGGCTGAAATTGCCCGATATACCCGAACAATTCCGGGCAATGAAATGACAGGCGCCGGTGTCCACAAATAATCAGAAGTCCAGTGAGCGACCACTTTGAACTGCTTCATCTTTAATAATGGCGAAGAAAGGATGTCGCGTCTTCGTGTTTGAAGCAGACTGATTCCGTTAAGGGTGGTTTCCTTTGTGAACTAATAATTGGAGTTGACTATGAACTTTTTTCAATCCCAGATTGATTTTAATAAATTAATTGCGGACCAGAATGTGTGCCGGGCGGCGCCCGCTATCCTCTGCACCCTGGGACCGGCTTCCCTCGATTCGCGAACAATTCAGCGGCTGGCACAGAGTGGCGCGACGTTGTTTCGAATAAATCTCTCTCACACTCGGTTGGCAGATCTGCCGCAGGTTATCCAGACTATCCGCGGCGCGACTACCGTGCCCATCTGTCTGGACACCGAAGGGGCACAAATTCGCACCGGCGAATTCGTGGACAGCAGCATTAATTTGCGTAGCAACTCCATTGTGCATGTCCATTTGCGGCGCGTTCCTGCCGATGATAAGAATTTCAATTTCTATCCCATTGAGATTGCCAGGCTCCTGGAGGTGGGAGATTTTATCAGCATTGATTTCAATTCGGCGCTGGTGCAAGTAATCTCTATGGATGCCGACAGCGTTTCAATGCGGGTGCTACAGGGCGGGCTGGTAGGTAAAAATAAGGCTGTTACGGTGGAGAGGGATATCCCGATGCCTGCGCTAACCGAAAAAGATCGTGAGGCTATCGCACTGGGTAGCGAAATGGGATTGACCCATTTCGCCCTGTCTTTTGCCGGCCATGGGGATGATGTGCGGGAACTGCGGCGTCTCGTAAGCCCTGACGCTTTCATCATCTCAAAGATTGAATCCCGAAAGGGCCTGGAGAATCTTGAAGGCATAGCGGCGGAATCGAATGCTCTGCTAATCGACCGCGGAGACCTGTCGCGTCAGGTTCCTATCGAACTGCTGCCGCAGTCTCAAAAAAGCGTTATTCAGCGGGCGAAAGCAGTCAATTGCCCTGTTTATGTTGCAACAAATTTGCTCGAATCGATGGTTTCGATGCCCACGCCAACCCGGGCGGAGGTCAACGACATTTACAACACCCTGGCAGATGGTGCGGACGGGCTGGTGCTGGCTGCAGAAACCGCAATCGGGAAGTATCCTATCCGGTGCGCCTCGATGGTCAGGAAAATTATCGGCGGATTTCAGCGTGCCGAATCGGTGAACGGCCAGTTTTACCCGGTGGATGCTGTGTCGCTGCTGGTGGAGCCGCATGGCGGACGTTTGGTACATCGCGAAGCGGGAGTGGCTGACCTCGAAAATATCGAAAAATTGCCGCGGCTGGTGGTTTCAGAAAGGGATTTGATGGATTGCGAACAGTTCGCGTACGGCACTTTTTCGCCGCTCACCGGCTTCATGAACCGTGAAACATTGGAGGCGGTTTTGAGTACCTGCCGCCTGCCTGATGGCGAGACATGGACCTTGCCGATTCTTTTGCAGGTCCACGCAAAAGAAATTGTAAATCTTGCGCCGGGCGAAAGAATTGCACTCACCGATGAGGAAGGAACTGTTTACGCCCTTCTGGATATTACCGAGATTTATAAATATGATCTTGGGCGTCTTGCCAGGCAGATGTTTGGCACAACCAGCCACAAGCATCCCGGTGCGGATCGCATGATGTCCGGAGGCGACAGGTTTTTAGCCGGAGATGTGCTGCTGGTGCAACCGCTGGCATCTCCTATCCGTCACTATTTGCTTTCGCCCGCGCAGACACGGTTCATCTTCACCCGGCTGGGCTGGTCGCAGGTAGTGGGATTTCACGGCCGGAACCCGGCGCATCGCGGGCACGAGTCGATCCAGTTGCAGGCATTGGAGCGCACCGGGGCTGACGGCTTGTACATTAATCCTGTAAGCGGACCGAAAAAAAGCGGCGATTTTTTGCCGGAACCCATCCTCCTCAGCTACCAGACGCTGCTTGAGTTTGGCTGCTATCCAAAGGACAGAGTTGTTTTGGGCAGTTTTTTTACTTATTCCAGATATGCCGGTCCGCGAGAAGGGGTTTTTACTGCACTGTGCCGAAAAAATATGGGGTGCAGCCATTTCATCATTGGCCGCGACCACACTGGCGTGGGCGACTTTTACCCGCCGAATGCAAACCGGGAGCTGTTCGAGTCGCTTGGGGATATCGGTGTCAAACCGGTATTTTTTGAAAATGTGGGGTACAATGGTGAGACGGGTAGTTATGAATTTGATCACGGGCAACCATTGGCGATGATCTCCGGAACCGAGGTGCGCAAGAAGTTACGTGCATATAAACACTTGCCAGACTGGTTTATGCGGGAAGTGGTTCAGGATGTTCTTCTGGAAGAAATGCGCCGGGGAAAACCGATGTTTTATGAATAGAAACTCACCTTGGTCATTTATTATGAATCACCATTTCAATTTTCTTACATTGGCTAACCCGAAAATCAAAGGCGAGCTTGGAGTATGCAATTAAATATATTGCTTATTATTATTTTAACATCATTCGTTCAGTCCATTTTTGGAGTTGGTGTTTTGCTGTTTGGCACTCCGCTCTTGCTGCTAAGCGGCCATGATTTCATCGACGCCATAAAAATCCTTTTACCAATTTCGCTATCCATCAACCTAATTCAAATCGTCAAAGATTACAAAAACATTGATCTTGACTTTTATAAAAAAATACTGGTTTATACGATTCCGTTCGTAGTACTGTTTTTGTTCTTTGTTACCAGTTTCAGGATTAACATTACCATCTTTATCGGCATATTCCTGCTGCTGGTAGCCGCGAAAGACTATTCCGCAGGGGCGAATAAGATCATCAAATATTTAATTGATTACGAAAAAACCTATTTTGTGGCAATGGGAATTATCCATGGAATAACAAATTTAGGGGGTTCCCTGCTCACAGCCATAGTTCATGGCAGGGGGTACGTCAAGAACAAAGCGCGCGTTACCGTGGCGCTATCCTATGCCACTTTTGCCATATTCCAGATGCTTACGTTGGCAATATCGGGCAATATGGCGGTTTCTGATTTTGGAAAAATAGGAATCTATGCGGCAGTCGGCATTTCGGTTTTTCTATTCACCGAGTTGCTGGTTTATATTGAGATTAATAATGCTAATTATGCCAGATATTTTGCTGTTCTGCTATTCTTCACCGGTATGCTGTTATGTCTGAAATCCTTTTGATTGCATCATTGGGCGAAAGCAAAGAATGTAAACTTTCTCTTATGGTAATCAATTCCGTTTTTCAAAATCCCGGGTAATTTCAGATATATTTTCATGGAATTGAGGTCCGATATTTTAGGATTATCCGCGGTCCCGGGCATTAGAGTCTGAGAAAATTATTTAACCGGCTATACTCTGCCGGAAATTCAACTTAAGGAACAAAATTTTTGAAGAGATCTACTCACCATTCGCCAAAAGGCTTATCCTTACGAGCTAATTTTTCATGGACATTTTTCGGCAATACAATTAATGCCGGATCGTGGTTCGCCATGACAATTGTTCTGGCTAAACTCGGATCTCCGGAGCAGGTGGGGCAATTTGCCCTGGGGCTTGCCATTGCAGCGCCGGTTTTTATGTTTGCCACCCTACGTCTTAGAGATGTACAGGCTACAGACGCCAAACAAGAATATCAATTTGGCGACTATTTCGCGCTTCGGCTGACTACTACGGTGATCGCCTTTGTAGTCGTGGCGTTCATTGCTTTTCTTTCCGGATACCATATGCAAATGATTTTGATAATTCTGGCAACCGCCGCGTCTAAATCCGCGGAGGCAGTGAGTGATGCACTCTACGGTTTGTTTATGCAGCATGAGCGATTAGACCGCATTGCCAAATCGATGATCATGAAAGGCCCGTTGCAGCTCGCCGGATTGGGATTCGTGTTTTATTTTACCGGCAGCATTTTTTGGGCGGTTATCGCCATCTCCCTGGCACGCCTGTCGATCCTTTTAACCTATGATCTTCGCAATGCCATCAAAAGCCTTAATCCGGGATTCAGCCCGAGCGGGCTTCTCCCTAAAAATATGCCGCGGCCCCGCTGGAATGCCGCTACTATGAAAAAACTGGTGATGCTGACATTGCCTCTAGGCGTCGTCACAATGTTAATATCTTTCAATACCAATATTCCCCGCTATTTTATTGACGGCTATTTGGGGGCTTATGCTTTGGGAATTTTTGCAGCCATCGCCTCCTTCCAGAAAGTGGCGCCAACCGTCGTACAGGCTTTGGGACGTTCCGCCAGTCCACGATTGGCGAAGTATTATGGCGCCGGAAATGTCAAGGCGTTTCGCAGGCTTACACTTCAGCTCATTGGGATTGGAGGCCTTCTTGCGGGTGGCGGCGTTACTGTAGCGCTGCTTTTTGGACGACAGATCCTGATCTTATTTTACGGGCCGGAGTACGCCATGCCGGGGCTGTTCGCCCTGTTAATGCTGGCTGCCGGGATCGATTACATCGCCACCATGTTTCTTTTTGTAATCACTTCGGCAAGGTATTTTAGAATTCAGTTGCCGCTGCATCTCCTTACTGCCAGTACGGTGGCGCTTGCCGGTTTTTTGCTCATTCCATCCTTCGGACTGAAGGGCGCAGCCCTCTCGCTCATTGTTGGAAACCTGGTTCGGGCGAGTGGTGGGATGACTATTGCCTGGCACGCCCACCGTGCCCTTCACAGGCAGGTCAAGGAATCTAAAGTTCAGGCAACGATGGAAACTTCGATAAACCAGATATAAAACCCAAAATAAACGGATTATGCCAATATGCTTGTTGAAATAATTGGATGCACCAGTGCGGGAAAGACTACGCTGGCAAGGAAAATGGTTCACCAGGGTGTCCAACAGGGGCTCGATGTGATTTTGGGCGATGACCTGGTTTTACAGAAGCTTCGCCTTCCCTGGGTTAAAAATGAATTTCTGCGCAGACGCATTTTTGAAATTTTTTCGACTTATACCTGCCTCATGCACTGGTCTAAATACAGCACCTTCTGCCGGTTTGTTTTCAATGCGGCTATGCTTTCGCCGGGATCTTTTTTTTACCGTATTAACCTGTTCCGAAATGCCATCAGGAAAATAGGAATTCATGAGGCTATCCGGAATTCCGGTTGGGAGAGCAAAATAGTGCTGGTTGACAATGACGGAATGATTCAAACCGCGCACAACCTCTTTGTACACAATAATGGCGAGCTGAATGGCAATCTGTCCGGTTTTGTCGAATCGGCGCCGTCGCCGGATTTGATTGCTTACCTGCAGCAGCCAGAGTCAATTCTGTTCGAGAGAACCTTACGGCGGGGACATCCGAGAATGCGAGTGCGCTCGCAGGACATTGTCCGGAACTTCGTCCGGCAGGCAGTCATGATCTTTGAAGAATTGAAAGAGATACCGCAAATTGCCGCCCGGCTTCTGGTAATTAACGGCAAGGAACCAACGCTCGTAAAATCCAATCACACCAGCGGATTACCGTTCGGCCAGGTGCTGTCTCTCCTTCAGGTCGGTAAGCCGGGCGTGGATTCCCGACAAATGGAAGCGGCCGTGCCGGAATTTCAACCGGAGACTCTCTGCCTGGATTTAATTGCCCGCATGGCGGAATTGTTGGAGGCAAATGGGGTGCGCTATTGTCACTGGAAAAGCAATATCAAAATTGACGAGAGCCTGGATGGTCAGGAAGACCTGGACTTTTTTGTCGGGCAGGAATCTCTGGGTCGGTGCCTGTCTGTCTTGTCCGACCTTCGATTCAGGAAAGCGCGAGTCAAATACGGGCCGGAACCTGCCGGTGTGACGCATTATTACGGCTTCGACAGCATATCAGGGAAATTGGTTCATGTGCACCTTTTCAGCCGCCTGGTGACCGGAGAAAGTTTCGTGAAAAGTCACCATCTCCCGTTTGGTGAGATGCTGCTCCAGAATACGGAAAGAGTAGGGCGGCTGCCAGTCCTTTCCAGGTCGGCGGAACTGGTGGTGTTCATCATCAGAACATTTATCAAATATGGTTCGCTGCCCGACTTGGCGCGTCTGTTCCGCAATCTGGGAGGACTCAATAAAGAATTGCAATTTCTAATAGATGGCGGTGATCTTTCCCATTCCCTCTGCCTGCTCAACGAATATTTTCCGGTGGTCGACGAGCCTTTGTTTC
This sequence comes from uncultured Calditrichaceae bacterium, assembly GCA_964624795.1. Taxonomy (GTDB): domain Bacteria; phylum Calditrichota; class Calditrichia; order RBG-13-44-9; family RBG-13-44-9; genus CAZUZS01. Next base: position 5,249 of record CAZUZS010000063.1, on the reverse strand, counting down.
TCAAGTGCGTAGATGCAATCGATAAAAACCAGTCTGTTTTGAGACGCATAAATCTCGCCCGGCAGATGAGAAAGCGGATACATGATTATAAGGAACATGGTTTTCTCCAACGCTACAGCGTTTACGCGCAGGTAATTTTTGCGAAACTCCTGCGGCATCTGAAAGGGGATCGGAAAAACAAAAATTTGGTTTCCGGGGGGAGGATAATCGCCTTCATCGGAGCGGATGCAACCGGGAAATCCACGCTGGTGGCGGCAACCAGCCGCTGGCTCGGCGGTCCCTTTATCGTGAAGGTCATTCACACCGGCAAGCCGGCTTCCTCCTGGTTAACACTCCCGGTGAATATTGCATTGGGGCTGGTCCGGAAGTTCATGCGGCTGAAACATTCCGCCAACAGCGGGAAATCTGAATCCGATTCGTATGCACCCCGGCGCGGTTATACAGGCCTGTCGTCTCTGCCGTATGCCGTTAGATCGGTAACGCTGGCATGGGATCGCCAGCGGCTGGTGCGCAAGGCCAGGCGGATGGCAGGCCGCGGAGCTATAATTGTCTGCGATCGATATCCCTCAACGATTGTCGGTGCAATGGACAGCCCCCGTTTGCAGCAAGTCTCGGACAGGAACGGGCCGGTTGTCGCGGTGTACAATTTGTTAGCAAAATTAGAGAAGAATCTGTACGACCGGATTCCGGCTCCTGATGTTGCCCTGAAACTCCGAGTTTCGATTGAGACAGCCCGGAAAAGAAATCGGGAGCGAAATGAGCAGGATGGCGATTCCTATCTTGAAGCACGCCATCGCCAGAGCCACGATTGGGCTATGCCGGGCACCAAAAATATTCATGAAATAGATACAGAACTTTCCATAGAAGATACCATCCTCGCATTAAAAGAAGTCATTTGGAATACGCTTTAGTTAGTCATGTAAGTCAGCAGGTTTAAATATCTACCAGCCGACTCGATAGGGGGGACTCCATTTAATTCACATAAAAGCCAGCCAAATGTAGTGTTGGCCAAAGGGGGAAAATAATGGAAAAAATAAAGGTTCTTCATATGATAACGCACCTGGGGATAGGTGGCGCACAGGACAATACTCTGATCACTGTCAAAGGACATTCCCGTGATCGATTTGAGGTTCATCTTGCGGCGGGGCGTGATTTTGTCGATTGGGAATATCTGGGACCGGAATACGCCGATGCGTTCTTCAATATCCCGGGTTTGCAGCGCTCGGTGAAACCGTGGGCGGATATTTATGCATTGAGGCAAATCAGCGATTTTCTCAAAAAGAACAAATATGATATCGTCCACACCCATAGTGCAAAGGCCGGGACGTTAGGGAGAATTGCCGCGCGGCGTGCGGGAGTGCCTATTATTATTCATACTTACCACGGTTTTGGATGGCAGGTTACCCGGACAGCTCAAACCAGCCCGCTGCATAAAATCCTCTCTTCCACAAAGAAGAAATATTATGTAATGATAGAGCAATATGCAGCTTCTCTCAGTGATGCACTGATAACCGTATCGGAATTAAACAGACAGGAGGCCCTGGAAATCGGATTAGCTCCGCCGGAGAAATTTACGACAATCTACAGCGGAATCGATCTGGACCGGTTTGATGAGAGAGCGGATCGGGCGGAAATGTGCAAAAGTCTGGGTTTAGCACTCGATAAACCCATTATCGGATTTATCGGGCGTCTCTCGGTCCAAAAAGCCCCGCTCGATTTTGTCACGGCTGCCAAGTCGGTCTTGAAGAAAAGACCGGACATCCAGGTTATCATGATTGGAGACGGTCCGCTGTTGTCAGATGTGCGGCAGGCCATTGCCGATGAGCCTGGAATAAGGCTGTTCGGCTACCGCAATGATATTCCACAGATGCTGTCGATCCTGGACGCCTTTGTTCTTTCTTCCCTGTGGGAGGGCTTGGGAAGGGCCCTCACCGAAGCCATGATCATGGGAGTTCCGGTAGTGGCGACGGCTGTGGATGGCGTTCCGGAGCTGGTTTCGCACCGGCAAACCGGGCTGTTATCGCCACCGGGTAATCCGCACCTCCTGGCCGAAAACATTTTATGGCTTCTGAATTTCCCTGAAGAGGCACGACAGATGGTCCGGGCTGCCAAAGAACGGGTTATTCCGGCATTCGGCGCGGAGAGAATGGTAGAGCAAATCGAGAATCTATATGAGCGCGTGCTCATCCAAAAAGGATTCCCGATTGAGGATCGTTCTCCCGAGATAGCTTACCCTGTATTATCCTGAAACATGTGTTTATGGATTTTCCGCAAGCACCCTTTCTTCTTTAGCTTACCCATTAAACGTTTTAACAGCTTGCATACCTGATACCTTCAGCTTGGATTTATATTATTCATCAAAACTCGCATTTTTCAATTTTATATATCTAAGGAGGTAATACAAATGCGAATTGCACTAATTACCCAGGAAGAACCGTTTTATTTGCCGCCTGCACTGGATGCGTTATGTAATGCCCGAGAGGGGGAAATTGTGGCGATGATTGTCCTGCCGTCATTCAATGAGACGCATTATGATAATGCCAGGCGTTTCTACAATTTCTATGGAACGCTGGATTTCAGCAGGTTAATGGCTCGCTTCATTTGGGCTAAAATGGCAGATCAGCTCAATCGATTTGTCAAAATGGCCCGACCATATTCCGCAGCGGCTGTTGCCCGCCGCCACCAGATTCCACTATACCAGCCGCCAAAGATCAATGCACAAGAATTTGTTGAAGTTTTGCGGCGGGACGTACGCCCAGACTTGATGGTCTCTGTGGCAGCCAGCCAGATATTAAAAAAGCGGGTTCTTGACATTCCGCCGCTCGGATGCATCAATCTGCACTCAGCTCCGTTGCCGCGCTACCAGGGGATGATGCCCAATTTCTGGACAATGGTCCATGGAGAGGCAGAAGGGGCCGTTACAATTCACTACATGGATGAGAAACTGGATGCCGGTGACATTATTTTGCAGCACCCCGTTCCTATATACCGCGATGACTCCCTGCACCACTTGATGGTGCGATCCAAATTGATTGGTGTCCTGACTCTGATCGAGGCGGTAAAGCAGATAGAACAGGGGACAGCAGAAAGAAAACCGATGGATCAAAGCCGGGCAAGCTATTTTTCATTTCCCAAGCAGGATGACGCCAACCGATTGCGGCGCATGGGGCATGCCCTTTTATAATACGCCAATATAAATTAAACAGCTGTCCTGCGAAAATTTGCAAGCCCCAGCAAGTCGATATTGATTTCCGGAATCGGTCAGGCACTGCTTCCCATGATGTAATCAAATTTCCATAAGTATGCCGGAAACAATTCCACCGGGAAAATTGATTTGTATGAAAGATCGGCCGCAACAATGAGAGGATTGGAATAGAGTGGGATAGCTATTCACTTTTTTTTCATATATGAGAAGGGAACAAATGTACTCAACAAAACAGTTCCGGGTTCATTTTTACCAGTGGTTAATGATCGGTGTTATATTAATCATCGGGTGTCAATGGCTGAGTAATGGCCTGGAGAATAATCCCGAGGCCGCCAGAACCGAAACGATTGTTGGCCATTTTGAAGATAAATATAGTCCCCTCCCCATTCCCGGCAATACATTCGATGCCAGAGAGGCGGTTTTTCTGAACAACCGGGTAAAATGGGGAATGATAAATATCGAGGGAAGCGCCGCCGATACCGGGATGTATTGGCTCGGTGGCTACGTTTATACGAAGAAGCCCTGGAATGCATCGTGGGCCGATCATAAGGACCTCGATGGCCCCACCCGCAACAGCGCGGCCATCAGCATTGCTGCTCCCAACATGACGGTTGCCGGTCTGTATTTCTTCAATGTGCATGATGGCGTTCGGACGAGCAATGCTTACAATTGGGCAGTGGAGCACTGTTGGGGTGAATATGTTCGGGACGATTGCATCGAAAATGACCATCTCCATTCGGGGCGTATCTACGACTGTCTTTTTGATGGTTGCTATACGGGAATCAGCACCAGGCCCAGCAAGTCCGACAATAAATCGAACGGGGCAGGCGAGATCATCGAGATCGACCAAGTTCTCATACGCCTTGAAGCCATGCCGTATCCTTACAAATGGCAAGATAAGAAAGGAGTTATCAACGCTGCCGGTGAGCCATATACAGGCTCCGGCATACCATACGGCCACGGCTCTTTTTTCAAAATGACTGATCCTGACCGAAATCCCCATTATGCCATAGAAAATTGCATATTTTTAGCGGTTCACCTTACCAGCCCACCCAAGTTTAATTTCCCACCAGAGGAATTAATTGACAGATGCGAGAATAATACGATTATTTGGCTTGGCCCCGGCCGGTATCCGGGGAAGTTGCCTGTTCAAAAATTTCCGGATGGCTTTAGAATTGTGACCGGCCAAGAGGGGCGAGACCTGTGGCAGGCCAAAGTTACCGATTGGCATAATCGCCATCCCGATGTAGGAGCGAATCGAAAACCTGCTTCACCGGGCAGTTTAGTGTTTCCGAAGACTTTTTAAGAAAGAGTGGCCCCAATAAGATCCGGATGTAAATTTTCGAGATACAGTGTGGGGAATAAGATTTCCTTAAATTCTATTTGAATTTATATAGCTATCTGAATTACTTCCAGTCTATCATACTTATTGCATGATGGGAGTAGCTATACGCTCGCACTGCAAAAAATCTAATTCATCAAATGTTGAACCAATATCTTAAACCCGATCCCAATATTAGCACCAACCCACCGGCTTTTTCGATCCGCCTGCCAAATAGCCTGCCTAAACGCCTCCCCAGGCGCATTCCCACCAATGTTAGAATCATAGTAATCACACCGATGTAAACTGCCGGCTCAACCATCTCAACTCCCAGCACGGCCAAGCTCAGCCCAATGGCTAGCGCATCTATACTGCTGGCAATTGAGAGGGTAACCAGGCGTGAGCCGCGCGTCGGATCCGCGAGTGCTAAACTGTCCCTTCCACGGAACGATTCGTAAATCATTTTACTACCCACATAAAACAGCAAGCCGAAGGCAATCCAGTGATCCCAGCGTTCGATGTAGGACGCAAGGGTTTTGCCTATGAGCCAGCCAATTACGGGCATTAATGGCTGAAACAATCCGAAGTGAAAGCTTAGGCGAAAATAATGACGGGCTGTTTTTTGTGGTAAAATAATACCAGCAGTAATTGCCACCGCAAACGCATCTATCGCAAGCCCGAATGCTATACCGATAATTACCGGCGCAGACAAACTCGCTTCAT
>CAZUZS010000062.1:24248-30718 GCA_964624795.1 uncultured Calditrichaceae bacterium | reverse complement strand
ATCGCAAGCCCGAATGCTATACCGATAATTACCGGCGCAGACAAACTCGCTTCATTGTAAAATTATCTGGTTGTATCGCCTTCTTTGTAGGCTGTAAAAAGGTCATGCTCATAAAGAATTATTGTTTTCCGATTCTTTTTCCCTTTGGATTGCCAAATTTTACTACCAGCCGGATGGCCGGCCAGCCCCCACATGATTCTCCCTATGCAGTGCTAAAGGTTATTGGAAATGGTTGTATACAAAAGAACGCTCAAGAGGATTCCAAAATTCGCTCTCTGTATCGACGCCGGTTATGATACGGCTCCCGCATAGCTGTGGCTGAATTCGAGGTCCTTCGGCGGATTCAAAGTCAAATCTTCATGCTGCTCAGGATGCTTGAATTTAAACATAAGCGGGCATCCCAAGTAATCGGTTACAGATGATAAAGATAATTTCATATTTCTCATCTCCTTGTTTGGGTTGATTTTTGTTGAAACTATGGGGGCGAGCGAGGCCGATCATAAGGCAGATTTCTCCTCTACTTTCTTTATACCAGTTTTGTGAAGAGTTTTAAAGAGCACCCATTCATGTTTGAATCGACGCAACGCTCTGATTTATATTAATTCAATGGGAATGAAAAAATTACATCAAAGGACAATTTTTTCTTGATTTATATGGCTAACAGATAATAGATTGCTTTTGTAACAAGGGGTTTTCATTCATGAAAAGAACTGTTACGAATCATTTCAAGAAGATGTTTTCCAAATCAAGATATTAGCTATTTAATACAGAATAGCGGTGATTATTAGTTCGTTTAAGTTTTTTGGCCCATTTTCAGACCCGGAGTTGGCGAGAGGTTCCCAAAATCTTGCTATTGCCACAAGTTATGTAAGTGACGTGGCGGAGCTGTATCCGGACTGTTTACTGGCGATTGGTGCTGCATGGTGTGGGACAATCAAAGTTGCGAGACCCCGCCCTATCCCGATTAGGCGTTTTTACTTAAGATATATTTAAAAATGTTGTTTTTTAGATTATCATATGATTTAATTTTTCTTGCAACCTTATTTTGTAGGCTGCGAGTCAGTCTCTCCCCATAGATGGGATATGGACATGAGATCGTCGACCCTATGGCACGGATACTCTAATCATTAAGAACGGTCAACTATATGAGAGTGTTATCTGCCAAATTAATGGTAGTCCCCGGTAATTGTTTGCCAAATTTTTGCAATGTTCCAACTGTTTGAAAAGAAGTTCCGCTACGCATAGGTTGGAATCGGGGCGGAAGCTTAGTAATTTACGCCTCGTTGCAGTAAAAAAGGATAATCCAGAAGCTAAAAGGAGTAATAAATGAAAAGAATTTTCAGTTTTTCCCTTATTTTGTGGAGCATTGTCTTTTCGCTTGCTCCCAAAGTCTTTTCACAAGTAGATCTGGACATTGAATCAGGCATTGTACATAGCGGATATAACGATGTAAGAATCCCTGGGGAAGGAGGAACGCTTTTTTCCCTTTCAGAAAATCTTGAAGCCGATCCTGAAATTTTCTACCGAATTCGAGTATTCTATAATTTCAATGATCGCCATCATTTAGGTGCTCTTTATGCACCCTTATCCATTAATTCTACCGGGCAATTAGATCGCGATCTCATATTCGAAGGTGAAACATTCCCGGCTAATACCCCCTTGAAAGCAACTTACCAATTCAATTCCTATCGATTAATTTACCGCTACGATTTTCTAAGAAGCAATAAATTCGAGTTAGGCGTTGGATTTACTGCTAAAATACGTGATGCGAAAATTGCTATTAAAGGAGACGGCCACGAATCGGAAAAAACGAATGTCGGTTTTGTGCCAATACTCCACTTTCGAGGCTTATGGAAATTTGCCAATAAGGTTGCTTTTCTGCTTGATGGTGATGCGCTTGCCGCACCGCAAGGTCGCGCTGAAGATGTTTTTGCCGGATTAATTATAGAAGCAACCAATAAAATTGCTCTAAAAGCCGGATATAGAATCCTTGAAGGTGGCGCCGACAATGATGAGGTATATAATTTTGCCCTGCTCAACTATGCATCCTTCGGGATGATATTTCACTTCTAATATTCTGAAAATCTTTTGAATAAAATTGTTTTAGATACAAAAATTCCACGGGTGCTGAGCTCCGCTTACCCCTCCCGCGTTTGGGGCGGAACATATTCAGGTAGTAAAGTATAGCTTGCCGAAAGTCGAGCCGATATGCCTCATCGGTATGATTGGAAAGTGTCACCACATAAAATAATATCCTTTTTCCCGGGGTAAACATACGGTTCTCAGGGGGGATCGGGTGCAGGCCGCGCGATCTACCCGGTATGCAAAATAAAAGTTATTAATCATGGCTCTTTGAGTCACATATTATCTCAGGAAAGATACTCAAATATGGCATTAGTTGTTTTAACCCGATCCGAAAAGAAGCGTCTGTTGGAAATGTTTATGCATCTCAGGAGGCTTGGTGAAAACTATCCTTTAGCCCGGGAAGAGACAATGACCGCGCTTCGCTGTCTCAAAGCTGTTCATTCAAACGTTATCGAGGATAAGAGAGTTGACCGGGTATTTTTGCAACTCCTGCTTCATAATGCCGGCGTAAAAAACAAGTCCCGGATTTCGAGAGAATACCATAAAGCATACATCGAACTAAACGGCCAGGAGGCCATGCTGAGATGGCTTGAGAAACTGGCGCTTCAGCGTACAAAAATTACCATATCAATGCTTCTCGAAATGCATCGCAAGATGTTCAAAGACAGTTGGCCGGAGGGTGCAGGACAGTGTCGCCAATCGGAAGTTAAAATCCGTCTCGTGAGCCATAGGCCACCACATTTTTTACAGATGTCATCGCTTCTTCAGCAACAATTTGCAACCATCAATGAACGCTTATTTTCATACGAACCAGTCTCGGAAGATAATTTCTTCGACATCCTTGAAACTTCAGCGCAGGCGCATTACCTTATTGCTCACGTTCATCCATTTGAAGACGGCAATGGCCGAATTGCGCGTGCACTGGGCGATTATGTAATGTTATTTCATGGCTTTTACTATGATGTAATTATGACGGATTACAAAGACAATTACCTGGATTCGCTTGAGGAATGTAGTCTTCTGGATGCTAAGCCACTGAGTAATTTCCTGGAATACAGTTATCTGGAAACTTTGGAACGAATCTCAGGATTTTTTGGTATTGTCGCCAAAAAAATACCAGGGCAAAAATATGGATAATTCTTATAGATCATTTCTTAAGAGCTTTTTTAAAATGGAGTCCAGTGGCGGCATTATACTGATGGCTGCTGCAATACTGGCAATTATTATTGCGAATTCTCCTCTGTCTGTTTACTACGAGCTGGTTATTGACACGCCAGTTCATATCCGCATTGGAACTCTCGAAATAGCCAAACCGCTGTTGCTTTGGATCAATGATGGACTGATGGCGTTGTTTTTTCTGCTGGTGGGCCTGGAGCTAAAACGGGAAATTGTACAAGGCGAACTTTCCGATATGCGAAAAGTGATGCTTCCCGCTTTTGGAGCTATTGGTGGAATGTTAGTTCCCGCGGCAATCTATTTGTTATTGAACTACAACGATCCTGTGGCCATCAAAGGGTGGGCCATACCAGCGGCAACAGATATTGCGTTCGCACTCGGCATCCTGGCATTACTGGGTACGCGTGTTCCGGTGAGCCTGAAAATCTTTCTTACCTCACTCGCCATTTTTGATGATATTGGCGCTATCCTGATCATTGCATTCTTTTATACAGCAAAGATATCCTTTGCATCCCTGATTGTTGCCGGATTCTGCATTTTAACCCTCTATTTACTTAATAGATTTGGACTGGAAGAACGCAGCATATATTGGGGGGTGGGAATTATTATGTGGGTGGCGTTATTAAAGTCGGGCGTGCACGCAACCTTAGCAGGGGTAATTCTTGCAATATTTATCCCCATTCAATCGCGCAAAGATGCGGATAGATCGCCGCTCAGAGAATTAGAGCATGATCTTCACACTTTGGTTGCGTTTGTCATCCTGCCAATATTTGCATTTACGAATGCCGGAATCAGCCTGAAAAGCACCGGCCTGGCGCAGCTAATGCATAACGTCTCGATCGGGATTACTTCCGGATTATTTCTGGGAAAACAAATTGGAATAATCGCACTATGCTGGATAGCAATCAAACTAAACTTGGCAAAATTGCCGGCGGGTGTATCCTGGTTGTCACTTTACGGCACATCTATATTATGCGGTGTTGGTTTTACAATGAGCCTGTTCATTGGTTCACTCGCGTTTGAGGAAACAGGCGTAAATCTGTTATTTGACGAACGATTAGGAATCATTTTAGGATCGATTCTTTCAGGAATATGTGGGTATATCGTTTTGAGATTTTCCTTGGTCCAGAAAGTAAAATCAAAAGAAGCGGCTAAGAGGGCGCTCAAGAGAGACAATCAATTATGGGAATAGCTGCTGACCTTTCAATAATTGTTGTTGCCGGATTAATCGGAGGAATACTAGCGCAGCAACTGAAACAACCGCTCATACTGGGCTACATTTTGGCCGGAGTACTGGTTGGCCCGTATGCCGGCATAATTCCTATTACTGAGGTTCGTAATATCGAACTATTGGCGGAGATTGGTATTGCGCTGTTGCTGTTCGCACTGGGGCTCGAGTTTTCACTGAAAGAGTTAAAGCCGGTTCGGAATATCGCTATTATCGGCACTCCCATACAAATCCTGCTTACCATCTCTTTTGGCTTTGGCATTGGGCGCTTCCTGGATTTGGATATGATCCCATCGCTATGGCTTGGCGCGCTGTTTTCACTTTCAAGCACCATGGTGACTTTGAAAACCTTGATGAGCCAGGGGCGACTCGGTACGCTTTCCAGCCGGGTGATGATCGGAATGCTGATTGTTCAGGATCTGGCAGTTGTCCCGATGATGATCATTCTGCCGATGTTGAGCAATCCTCAGAGCAGTCTGCCACTTCTGGGACTGGCGGCTGTGCGCGCTGCGATATTTCTTGTGTTAATGATATTTCTTGGCACTCGTGTAATCCCCTGGCTTTTGGCCTATATTGCGGGTTGGAATTCGCGGGAATTGTTCCTTTTGGCGGTCACCGCAATCGGCTTGGGGATTGGTTACGCAACTCACCTTTTTGGTTTGTCATATGCTTTCGGAGCCTTTGTTGCCGGTTTAGTTTTGAGCGAGTCGGACTATGGCCATCAGGCTCTGAGTGACATTATCCCGGTGCGGGATTTATTTGTTCTCCTTTTTTTCGTCTCTGTCGGCATGTTGTTAGATCCTGGTTTTTTAATAGCTAACTGGAAAACCGTGCTTCTGGTTGTGCTATTAATTTCCGCTGGAAAAGCACTTATTTTTGGAATGCTGGCGCCTTTATTTCGCTATCGCAATATTGTGCCGCTGGCCCTTAGCCTGGGGCTTTTTCAGGTCGGCGAGTTCTCGTTTGTTCTTGCTCAGGTCGGCCTCAGTACCCGTTCAATCGATATGGGATTATATTCATTGGTACTTAACACAGCCATCATTACAATGGTTTTTACGCCAATTATTTCCGGATTAAGTGCTCCACTTTATATGCTTCGCAGACGTTTGTTCAAGCACGAGCCGGTTCAGACTCAAAATCTTCCGGAGACCGGATTACATGATCATGTAATTATTGCAGGAGGAGGAAGGGTTGGTCAGTATGTCGCGCAGGTTTTGCAGCGTTTAAAACTCGATTTTGTAGTGGTGGAATTAGATTATCGCAGAGTTGAACAGGCGAAAACAGCTAAATATCCCGTAATCTTTGGGGATGTCAGTCAGGAAGTGGTGCTAAGGGCAGCTAAACCTGAGAAAGCACGCCTCTTGATAAGCACCATTCCTGCTATTCTTACCACCCAAATGATTGTTGAACAGGTCCGACGGATTAATCCGTCCCTTCACATTGTGGCGAGGGCTGAAGGAGCAGATCAAATGAAAACGCTCCAGGAATATGGTGTGTACGAAGTTGTTCAACCGGAATTTGAAGCCAGTCTGGAAATTACTCGCCAGGCGTTATTGCATTTGAATATGCCCGCAACGGAAATTTATAAATTTACGGATGTTGTTCGCAAAGACATGTATGCAGCCCTTTACCGGAATAAAATTGATTATGAAACCCTAAAACGACTGCAAGACGCAACACACCTGTTGGAATTAAACTGGATCCAACTGCCAACGGGAAGCTCCCTTATTGGCAATCTGATGAAGGATCTGGCCATTCGTGACAGAACCGGCGTTTCGGTAGTGGGTGTAATGCGCAATGGAAATTTACATTCGAACCCCGGTGCGAACTTCCGCTTTGCTTCCGGGGATTTATTGGCAGTAATTGGAAATGCACGACAACTTTCAGCTTTTCAGGCGATGTTTGACCAGGCAATTAAATGAATCAATTTTTGTAAGCAGTTTCAAGTGTTCCCGACTAGCCCATCCGAACCGCCGTGATA
>CAZUZS010000062.1:22866-24148 GCA_964624795.1 uncultured Calditrichaceae bacterium | reverse complement strand
TCAATTAAAAATCCCATAGCCCACACCGAGATGACGCCATCAATCAATTTGACCGATTGAATAAAGAGAATATCGCTATAAAGGAAAGAAAACCTAATTTTTTAAAAACATCCAAAACAACGGAGCATATTAATTATGCCTGATGAAAACTGCGCAAACTGTGCCTGGAGGGCCAAATATGACAACAAGCCCAAATCATTCTTAGGGCGACTCTGGCGCTGGCATATAAACTTTTGCCCCGGCTGGAAAAGCTATTTCACATCTTTATCGCAAGATGAAAGGATGAGACTTGCCGATCGATACAAATTTACCAAATATCGATAAAGGGCATCGGTTCTAATTTTTTTAGTTAACAGGATTTAATAACATAATAAGGATTCAAGCGAGCGCTGCCGGGTTTGAATCCAATGTCGAAGTAAGCTGTCGGATCAAAGCGGCGGTTGGAACCTTGGTTAGTCATAAATTAAAAAGAGGTGGTAAACAAAATGTCTCAATGGGAAGATTTTGCGTTCGAGGAGCGAATCCGTCAAATCCTTCAAGAAGTAACCTACTATCGAGAGGATCATCATATGGGGAGACCATTTCTCACGGCCTATCAAATAGCAATAGAATATGCTCACCAATATCCAGCTGACTATAATCAAATCGGGCTCCCGATTGGAGGGAGCGGAATTGCGAGACCTTACCTTATGCCTTTTAAATCCAGAAAAATGAGCTTGGGGCACTGATAATAAGACAGAGAAGCTGGGGTTGGAAAGTCATGGCATACGAAATCAACAGATCTGCAATATTGATAAAAGGAACCAAAAAGTTCCAAGAATATCTTATAGCAACAATTGGTGACATCACAAGCGGAGATAAGGGAATTGAAGAAATGAATAGTGATCCGACTATTTACTTGATTCCTGAAATAGATGATGAAGAAATGAAAAATGAAATTCTTGAAGAATTCTACAAAGATATTTTAGAGAATGAATTGTCAGGATGGATTACGGATAAAAAACTGTGGCCGCGAAAAAGAGACTTCGCTTTGTTTAAAGAATGGTTTGATATTACGTTCTGCAGCATGGTTTATGATCTGGGAGATGAGAAAATCGAAGAAATAGAAGTTTGACAAAATAAGGATTCAAGCGAGCGGAGCCGAGTTTGAATCCTTGTTGAACGCAGTCGCCGGGCCGGACAATTAGGCAAATTTTTTTAAAAGTCTCATTTCAACCGAGCCAATACATTGTGAGTCAATAAAAATAATAATAACTTGTCACGTTAGATAGAACAACAGAAT
>CAZUZS010000062.1:19580-22766 GCA_964624795.1 uncultured Calditrichaceae bacterium | reverse complement strand
TCCGCCGGAATCGCGGCGCTCCCTTTGTTCGCGGTCTTGTCGCTCGGCGCGAAGCGCGCCTCGGAACAAGGCACTTCACCTGACGGCGCGGCCATCAAGCCTGCGGCTTGCCGTCCGCTCCGCAGGTGAGCGCTGTGATTATGTCCAAAAGCTGATTAGTAAAGATAAGGTATGAATCACAAAATTCTTAATAAAAAAAGCCAGGGCGAATTAACAACCCTTTTTACGTCTGCATTCACATTATCTGAGGGAGAGAAGGAAGGCCGGTTGATTGGTAATCTGGTCTCAAAATTATCGTCAGGAATCGATAATCAAGATATCGTCTGTTTCGGAGCTTATGATGGTGAATCAATTATTGGGTCTATTTTCTTTACTCGTCTTCGGTTCAATGAGGCTATTCGGGTTTACATGCTTGCACCTGTTGCTGTAAGAAAAGAACATCAGAGAAAGGGCATCGGTCAGGCGCTTATAAATTTTGGCCTTAATGAACTGAAAAATAGATCCGTGGCCGTAGTTATCACATATGGTGATCCATCTTATTACTCAAAAGTGGGATTCAGAGCTTTGTCAGAAAGTGTCATCCAGGCTCCGATTACGCTTTCAATGCCAGAAGGTTGGCTGGGCCAGTCCTTAACAGGAGAGCCAATTGCGAGTATCAAAGAACGTCCTACATGCGTTAAGGAATTCAATGATCCGGCCTATTGGTAATTAAAGAGGACGACATAACAAGGCTAATTCAGCGAACGCAAAAAGCCGCGCCGCTGCTTTTGCTGCTCTGTTTGAAACGATACAATAAATCCGCCGAACTCAGGATCCGGTAGACACTGCTGGGAGAAAGACATACCACATCCTTGTCCATCATCATGTAGGCCAGCCGATGGTAGCCATCCCGGGGATGCTGCAAGGCATATCTGATAACGGCTTTTACCTCTGCGGGAAGTGCGGCATCCAAATTGGGCTGAATAACTACCTTATCTTCCAACTCACCGCCAGCTTCCCGCCGCCGTCACAACAATGGCGGCCGAATCCAGCGGAAAATATTTGATAAGCGGATACCAGGATGGCCGGGTGGCTATTTGGTCCCTATCAAACTATTCCATGTTATTCTTCAAATACAGTCATCAGGGTAATATCATAGGAATCGATTTATTTAATAGGTCGGGGAATTCAAAGGTTATTTACGGTGGCAGCATGTCGCATGATGGGAGAATTCTGGCCTGGCAATTAAAAAAGGTATGGAAATGGATCCCTTGAAATCAATCGAATTGGTTCATTAATTGTTGTGATGATTCGTTTTTACCTGTGTCCGATGGGAGCGAATCCAAAGCTTTTGGCGTTTTGGCACTGTTACCGGAGGAAGATAGAAAACAGAATACAATTAATCCGTTGTGCTCATTAAAAATTCAAATACAATAATAAATGAGCATAAGTAATTGTTATTTTCCCATTGGGATGGCTGTGCCACAAGTGTTAGCGAGAAATCTAAATAAGATTCCACACCCCGCCAAAGCGGGATTCGGAATGACAGACATTCTGCAAATTATGCAATATGGATGGTATCTTTGCATCGAAAATTAATTAGCGCAACGCGATAATCATAAAATAAGATCCTTGGTTCGCCTGTTTTTAGCGAATGACTTGATAAACCATTGCAAAGCTCCGTCAGGGTGAAATGACGGGGCTTTTTTTGTAAATTGGACTGGCCTGTTCTTTCGGATTTGGGCTCCGGAACTTTGGCAGACGGTTATTAAGTGAACGCTGACAAGGCTGCCGGGAGTGTCACGTCCTGTTCCCGCAAAAAGGCTAAACCCGGCGTTTTTTCATGCATTTAAAATCAGGCAAATATACGTTGTTTGATCTCATATTTTATTTTTTAATTTTCCTCGCGTTTGTATATTATTATCCAAATTAAAACCGGACTAAAATCTGCGATGCATAGAGGAACCGGTCAAACCGGGAAATAAACCGAATTTCTCAATCCGGGCCGGACCACTGAAACCGGGTGCAAGCCGCCAACATTAGTTCAACCGATTCATCATAAAAAGGGAGCATAAGAATATGCCTGTTAAGTACATCGTTGTTCCGTATCGAATTCCTTCCAAACCGGGCGACCCGGTAACCTATTATCCCCGGATAAAATATTCGGGCGAAATTGATATCAGGGGATTGGCGGCTGAAATCTCCGGGATATCGACGGTCAGCACTATCGACACCATGGCGGTCATAGAAGGCCTGCTGCAGCGGATTCCGGTTCACATTGCGAACGGCGAAATCATTCGCTTAGGTGAACTGGGCAGCCTCTATCTTACGGTAAAGGCCAGGGGATCGGAGGATAAGAATGCAATAACCGCTTCTTCCCATATATTGAATAACCGGCTCCGTTTTCGCGCTTCCAAGATCCTGAGGAAAATACTTGCCGACATCAAATATGTGAAGGAGGAAGGATAAATCCTTCCTGCATCAAAAATATAGAACAGTTTGAATTTAATGATTTAATAGGGACAATTACATAAAAGATCAGTAGAAATTCTGAAAACACCATGGTGAAACAGGCAAAACACCATGGTGAAATGAACAAGTTTACGGGAGAAATTTTAAGATTGATAAGCATAGTATGGTGAATTGTTCGATAATAATGCGCCTCGTCCCTTTATTTATTGATCGTTGCCGGAGGAGAGAGCGGCAGCAGAGGGTGTGGAATATGGGGCAGGGCGGCATCTCGATACGCTCCGTTCCCGGAGTTGCTCTGCGATTGCCGTCTCGATACGCGATTCGCCGGTGTTATTAGGTGACCGGCATCTCGATACTCACCGTGCCGGTGCTACTCGACGACCGGCAATTACGGGTTTTCCAGTAGGTGAAGCGGCGCGGGAGAGTAGGGCGAATGGGCGATTGTCGCCGGCGGCTAATTGTTAACCTTATTTTATTTGGCAACCTTAGTAGCACAGATGATCCCGCAATACAAAACCTTATTACCTTATTTCACATCAACAATATTTTCCTGATTTGGGATAGCCTTGAATAAGCTAATAAGGTCGATTGGTTTTGATTCCTGATTTCTACTAAGGTTAAAAGAATCGAATAAGGTTTTGGCGGGGAAGTACGAGCGCGGTGGTTTGCGACCTGCCTCTCGATACAAACCGCGCTGGCGCTACTCGACGACCGGCAATGCATCCAACCCGGCGT
>CAZUZS010000062.1:0-19480 GCA_964624795.1 uncultured Calditrichaceae bacterium | reverse complement strand
GGCGTATCGAAGCGCCGCCTACGCCCTGCAACAGGTATTCTGCCGGCTTTCACTTTGTGTAACGTTCGCACCATGCAACATCTCCAACTCAATTCCCGCATTTTCACCGTTTGGATTCCGGCAATGGCAAAGGGAGATATAGCCGGCAAAAAGTATCTCAACGATGGGATTGCATGAGATTCCCTGAAACACATACCGGGAGGCTGGTTCTCAAAAGCCTTGATATTGAATATAAAGATGAAATTCACCGCTACAGATCGGATGCGGATACCAGCCGGTGATTGTCCATTTTGGAATTTCCCTGGCGCAGGATGAGTTTGTGTTTGTATCTTCATGATGGTTTCAGCGCTTTGAGAGAAACACAAAGATTGGGCTGGCAAAGGAGAATCCAACTATTAAGGAGAAACACCAGATGAAAACCAAAGGAATCAGTATGTTCGTTTCGCTATCGTTTGTATGCATGTTTGTATTTGCGGCAAAAGCGCAGGAAGGCGACCTGAAGCTGCTGGACTGGCAGCCGAAAAGCCAATTAGTGGTAAAAGAGACCCGGGTCTTGAGGCCCAAGTTCCCGGTAATCGACATCCACAACCACCTGGGCCGCCTGGAAAACACCGAGAAATATCTTGAGGAAATGGACAAGGCCGGTGTCTGGAAATGTGTAAGCCTGGATGTGAATTCGAAGGACGATTTTTATAAAAAGCACCTGGCAAAATCGCAGAGCGTCTCGAAGGATCGCTTCCTGCTGTTTTTCCGGCCGGATTTCAGTAAAATTGATGAGCCGGATTTTGGGAAGAAAGAAGCAAAAAGGCTGGAAGAGGCCGTGAAAATGGGAGTGCGAGGGCTGAAGATCGCCAAAAATCTGGGTCTTACGGAGCGGGACAAAAGCGGCAAACTGGTTCCGGTGGATGACCCGCGAATCGATCCAATATGGGAAAAATGCGGGGAACTGCATATTCCGGTCATGATCCATGTTTCCGATCCCAAGGCGTTTTTTACACCTGTTGATAAATATAACGAGCGATATGACGAGCTTGGCGCCCACCCCGATTGGGCGTTTTATGGCGATCAGTTTCCATCCAAGGAAGAAATCCTGGCACAGCGAAACCGGGTGATTGCCAGGCATCCCAATACCATTTTTATTGGCGCACACATGGGTAATTTACCGGAAGAGCTGGACCAGGTGGCAAACTGGCTGGATGCCTATCCGAACTTTTACGTTGACATCGATGCGCGCATCAGTGAATTGGGTCGTCAGCCGCGCACCGCCCGCAAATTTCTGATTAAGTACCAGGACCGGGTTTTGTTTGGAACGGACACGCCGCCCAATGCAGAATCATATCGCGTGTACTATCGTTTCCTGGAAACGGACGACGAATATTTCGATCCCAGCGCCGGGCATCACCTGCAGGGTCGCTGGATGATTTACGGGGTTTACCTGCCGGATGAGGTGCTGGAGAAAATCTATAACAAGAACGCCCAGAAAATTTTAGGAATGTTCACCGGGATTTAAAACCAGGTCGCGATGTCTGAAAGATCTCTAAGGTTCTCTCATCAGAATGATTGAATTTTCCCATTTATGGTGGTCCAATGCGCCGACCGATACCTGGGAAGATTGGCTGAATGAAGGATTTGCAGAATACGGCGCACCGCGTGCCGTACGGCAGCGGATAGGGAAGGCCGCCTTTCAATCGCTTATAAACCCAAATTAAGCAGGATGTCGAGCTTGCCTCCCATCAAAGGTATCAATCGATCCGGTGAGAATGCGCAGGATGTGATTCACGATGCAGGGTGTGCATTGCTGACGGAACGTAGACATCGATTGGAAAAAATAAATTAGATTCTCATTTTTGGGGAGCCTGCGAACAATAGATCACCTTAACGTCCGATTTCCTGTAAATATGGGCCAAACACGCCTAGGAAAAAACCGCCTCAGATTTTGAGAGGCAAGTGTTAGAGCAAACATAGATTCTGAACGCGTTGGACGGTAAATCGATCTTGCGAATTTAGGCCAATCGGCTCGCAGCATGCCGGTTAGTCATTGCGGATTTGACAGTCCGGGAAAAATGTCAATATTGGCCTTGGTTTGAATGCAGTTCATATCGATATTGGTCTTGCAGTATTGCCGTGCGCGGGCATAAGCTGCAACGACAGCGATTGGAAGGGATGATGTATCAGAGCGGAACCGGAGATGAAAAACAGGACCTATCCAGTGGAATTGCCACACAACGAGAAAATCCAGGTAACTCACCTGCCTCTCAACCCCACATTTACATCGTGTTTGTTACTTTCCGGCACCGAATATAGATCTTTAAATAAGTAAAAATTGTTATCGGTATGAACATAATAATCAGGATTCTACAATGATTCAAAAAGCACTTTTTGCCGGAATGTTTTCTCTGCTTATGGTGGCAGGATGTCTTCAGAGCGAACAGTTTACCAGCGGTCCCTGGACGATTAAAATTGATGAAGAAAAGGCGAGCCTGTCCATATCAAATAAAGATCTGGGAGAACTGCTGACCGATGTCCGGCTTAATTTTTTGGATAACGGCAAGTTGACCAGGCTGGAAGGATGGCAATCCCGGTTTTCCGATGGCCGCCTGACTATCAACACCAGCAGGCCGGTTGCAAGCGAATGGGAATTCCGCTTTAGCGAAGACAAAATCGACGTGAGCACGTCTGCCGGCAACGGCCGGATTACTGCTTTGATGCCGGCGCCAACCAATCGGTTTCCGGCACGAATTGCCGATCCCGACAATATGCAGGAATCGGAAACCGGCGAGGAAAATGACTACACCGGCGTGGCCCAGGTTGAAAAATACTGCGTGCCGCCGGAGAATCCGCAGGTGATGTATTTGTCGCTGGGACTGGTGGATGCGCCCAATCTGCATGCGGTGTTCGATAAGGCGAGCGACACCGTGATCCGGTTTTCGCCGGGTACCAAAATGATCCGGAAGCCGCAGGACCAGGCATTTCTGGAAATCACGACTTCACCAGAGGAAAATGGCACTTTGCTGACGCTCATTCCTAATTACTATGTGGATGTGCTGGGAATGCCCAAATATGTGCCGTACGACGATACCTACCACAAGTCCGCACCCACCGGATGGAACCACTGGCTGGCTTTTTTTCGCGAGGTGACCGAAAAGGACATTGTGGAACACGCCGATTACATTTCCAAAAACCTCAAACCGTATGGAATGATTCATTGCCAGTTGGATGACGGTTATGATCACGTCGACCGCCGGCGGTGGAGCCAGGGCTGGGACCCGCAGACTTTTCCGCACGGCCCGGAGTGGCTGGCGAATTACATCAAATCGAAGGGCCTGATTCCCGGCCTGTGGACAGTGCCGTATTGTTACTCGGTGAAAGATGCCAACCCGGACTGGTTTCTGCGTGACGACCAGGGAAAAATTTTGATGGATTACCAGGGCGGCGGCGAGTTGGATTTCACCCGGCGCGAGGTCGTAAGCCAATATTGGATTCCCCTCTGGAAAGAGCTGAAGCGGCAGGGCTGGGAATATTTCAAATTCGATATGGGGAACACTTCCTGGATGTGGTATCATTACCAGCATAATTTCAGCGATACCACCGTGAGCAGCTTCGATGTCTCGCATAAAACGATGACCATTTTCCGGGACATCATGGGCCCGCAAGTGTGGTACACCAACCATCCCGACGCGTATGGCGGCCGGATGGGATTTATCGATGTAGCCGGCTGCGGCCGGGATCCGGGACCAGGCTGGCGGCAGATGAACCACTTCCTGGAAGTGATCAGCAACAACGCCTACCAGAATCACATTATCTGGTACTCCGACCCGGACTGCATCGTCTTGCGGGGCAAACCGACCCGGGCGGATTCCAGTCTGGTCAATGACGGGAGTCATGCGAGAAATGACAAGTTCCTCACCCTGGAAGAAGCCCGAACCTGCGCCAGCCTGCTCAGCCTTTCCGGGATGCAGTATCTCAACGGTGACGATTTGTTGCACCTGCAGCAGGAGCGGCTCGATCTGATAAAGAAAACCATTCCCACGCTGCCGATTTTCCCCGTCGATCTGTTTGGCAGGAGCCGGTTGCCCGAGCACTACCCGGAGATCATGGATCTGAAAATCAACCAGCCGTCCGGAGTTTATGATGTAATTGCGGTAACCAACTGGAAGAACGAGCAGACCGCCCGCAAAGTGGGTATCGGCAGCGAGCTGAATTTGAATTCGGGTGACGGTTACCTGGTTTTCGATAACTGGAAAGAGGCTCTGGTCGGAAGATTTGATAGCGAATTTCAGACAAGCCTGCCGCCGCACGGAACCGGGGTGTTTACCATTCGCCGGCAGGAAGGACATCCGCAACTGTTAGCCACCAACCGGCATATCTCCGGCGCCGTCAGTATTAAAAAGAATGTCTGGAATGCCATGGACATGACGCTGAGCGGCGTTTCGGAGACCGTTCCCGGTGCGCAATATTCGCTCTTTGTCTATGTGCCGGACGGTTACCGGATCGACGATATTTCGGCGGATGCCGGAAGTCTTACCCACAGCCTGGGAGAAGACAGTCTGCTGAAAGTCAGCTTTACCGGGCAGGAGAAACCGGTGAACTGGACGGTGAGGTTTGCCGGAAGATAAGTGCAGCCGGGAGGATGAAAAATTTGACAGGATAACAGGATTGACAAGATAGAGAATTCCTTTTATCCTGTATATCATGTGAGTCCTGTCAAAAGAAGCCTCAGCTTTTAACAAGCCTAAGCCTTGGCCTTAATAGGAGCACAAAAATGTATTTTGATTGGGTAACATGGAGCATCTGGAGCATTGGCGCCCTGATTCTGGTGCTCTGGTCGATTGAAACGGCGAAAGAGTTTAAATCGCTTTTTTCGGCGCATAGGGGACAACAGAAAGAGGATGACAGAACAAAATGAGAAAAACGCTTCAGGAAATATTATTTCAGCCCAAGGCGTGGCAAAATACCATAAATGCTTTTTCTCAACGAAAGGCGGAAATACTGGCTTATCTGGAAAAGCACAAAAATGCGGAGCTGGTCCTGACCGGGTGCGGGACTTCTTACTACCTGCCGCTCACCGGGGCGGCGCTCTATACAAAATTTACCGGCCGGAAGGCGAGGGGCGTGCCGGCTTCGGAGATCATGCTGTTTCCGGAAACAATCTTTGCCGGGAACCAGGACTACCTGCTGGTTCCCATTTCCAGGTCGGGCAAAACGCCCGAAACGCTGGCGGCCGCACGGTACGCAAAAGAAGTTCTGGGCGGCGGTACTTTGCTGATCTCCTGCACGGCGGGGAGCGAGATGGAAAAACATGCCGACTTGACCGCGGTGTGTCCCGAAGCCGCCGAAGAGACCAAATATATGACCAAATCTTTCACCAGCATGCTGCTGGGATTTCAATTGATTACCGCCTGGCTGTCGGCCGATAAACAGCTTGAGGAAGAACTTCTGCAACTTCCGCAGCACGGGGAACGGCTGCTCGGCCAGTACCAGCCGGTCATGGAAAAGCTCGCCAATACTGAGGACTTCAACCTGTATGTCTACCTTGCGCACGGACCGCTGCACGGCATCGCCGAGGAATCCATGCTCAAGCTGAAAGAAATGGCGTGCGTCCCGGCAGAGGCGTATCATGGCATGGAGCTGATGCATGGTCCGAAATATGCCGTCGACGACAGGACGCTGATCTTTTACCTGCTGTCGGACAGCGCCAGGGAGCAGGAAATCGAATATCTGAAAAGGGTAAAGGATTGGGGCGGGAAGATCAAAATCATCTGCGAAAAGGCAGGCCAGTCCGTTGCAGAAGTCGCCAATGATGTCTATGAGCTGCAATCGGGTTTGTCGGAAAATGCCCGGCCGGTTTTGGTGATGCTGCTGACGCAATTATACGGCTATTACCGTGCGCTGGCGGTCGGGAAAGATATTGATTAGGTGCCATGAAAAAATTGGATATTGTCGTTGTTGGTGAGCTGAATGTCGATTTGATCCTGACCGGGCTTTCTTCCCTGCCGGAGATGGGCCAGTGCCGGGTTTCCAAAGATATGCATTTCACGCTGGGAAGCGCTTCGGCCATTTTTGCCAGCAACATTGCCAGGCTTGGCCTGAACGTGGGTTTTGTCGGAAAAGTCGGCGGCGATGACCTCGGCGATTTTGTTCTGCGCAGTCTGAATGCCGGAAATGTGAATACATCAAGAATTATAAAGGATCGGCAATCCAAAACCGGTATCTGCGTTTCCATGTCCTTCCCCGATGAATATGCGATGGCCAGTTACGCAGGCGTCCGGGAGAGCTTTACCCTGGCGGATGTGGATATGGATTATGTGCTGAGCGCCCGGCATCTGCACATGTCCAGCTACTACCTGCAGCCGGGAATGCGGGACGGCTGCGCCGAATTGTTCAGGCGGGTGAAGGAAGCCGGTCTGACCACTTCGCTCGATCCGGATGGTGATCCCTCCGGTGAATGGGACGAGTCCATTTTCGAGGTGCTGAAATATGTAGATATTTTCCTGCCCAACGAAAGGGAAGCCCTTCGGATTTCAAAATGTGATAAAATCGGGTCCGCTCTTGATGTGCTCAGCAAGACAGTCGGCTCAGTCGTGATTAAAACCGGCAAATCGGGAGCCTGGGCAAAGGATGCGGAGAAAACCATTCATGCCGCCGGATTCAAAGTGGAAACGATCGATACAACCGGGGCCGGCGACAGTTTCAACAGCGGATTCATCTACCAGTTTCTCAGCGGTTCCACCCTCGAAAAATGTGCCGCCTGGGGAAACGCCTGTGCGGCGATCTCCACTACCCAATTAGGGGGGACGACAGCCTTTCCCAATTTCCGGGAAGCGGAGCAATTTCTGCGTGAGAATAAAATAGAAATCGAGAACAGAAAAGACAATTCCTATGGCAGCGATTGATTATGTGATAGTACTGGTTTTTTTAGTCGGCATTTTCTGGTTTGGCGCATCATTTTATAAATGGGTTTCCAATCCCGATGATTTTTACGTAGCGGGGCGCCAGCTCACCCCTTTTATTTTAGCCGCCACCCTGACCGCCACCAACATCAGCCTTTACAGCTTTGTCGGGGTCAGCGGCACGGCTTATAAAGACGGCATATCGATTATCTGGCAAACCTGGACCGGCAACATGGCGCTGGTTTTCGCCGGGCTGTTTATACTTCCCATCATGCGGCGGCTGCAAATACGCACCATTCCGGAGCTGCTGGAAATGCGCTACAACGGCGTGGTGCGGCTGCTGGTCAGCGTGCTGTGGGTGTTCCGGTTGGCCTTCTGGCTGGGGGTGGTGCTGTATGCCGGTGTTTCGGCAGCGCAGCAAATAACCGGGATCGAATCGTTCACCTTTTGGGTGCTGCTTTTCTCGATCGTGATTATCGTTTACACCATGCTGGGCGGGATGTGGTCCATCGTTTTCACCGATGCGATTCAATTTATTTTAATGATGCTGGGCGTGCTCATCATTTTGCCCATTGCCATGCATGCGGTAGGCTGGTGGCCGGGGCTGGTGGCGAAACTGCAGCCGGGGCACCTGGACCTGATCACCCAGACCGGCAAATACAACTGGAAATTCGTGATCGCCATCTGGTTCCTGGGAATCCAATGGGCCTGCCTGGACCAGGGACTGCTGCAGAGAACTTTTTCGGCCAGAAGCACGAAGGTAGTCGTCAAAGGAATGGTGTGGTCCGGCATTATTACCACGCCGTTTGCCTTTCTATGGGTGACGCCCGGGCTGGCCGCCAGCATTTTATATCCCGGCCTGGCCAAACCGGAATTTGCGGTACCGACTATCATTATCAATCTCCTCCCAAAAGTAATTCTGGGAATCATTATCTGCGGTCTGTTGGCTTCCCAGATGTCCACCATCGATTCCAACCTCGGTTCGGCGGCCACGCTTTTCTCAAATGATATCTATACCCGCTTCCTGGGGCGCAAAGCGACGACCAAAGAAATTCTGCGGGTCATTCGAATTGCGACGATTGCGACCGGCGTTATCATGATTGCCGTTTCCTACCTGGTACCGTACTTGGGCGGGACCGTGGATGCTTACCTCACGATCATTAGTATCATGGATATGCCGCTTTTTGTAATAGCGGTGGTCTATGGACTTTTTTGGCGCAGGGCAACCTGGCAGGGAGCGATTTCCGGTTACCTGGGCGGAGCGCTTGTGGGCGCCATCCTGCGGTTTGCTTTCCAGGTTGATATCGCCACGGTCACTTTCGCCAGCGGCGGGGTCGCTTTGCTGATCGCTCCCCTGGTCAGCTTTCTTACGCCCCGGAAAAGCAGCGAGAGTATTTCCAGGGTGTTCGATGCCAGAAAAATCAGCCAGGAAGAAATCGACAGCGGGGAATCATTCAATATCATTCCCGAAACCAAAGGCGGTTGGGCGAGCCTGCTGATTCTTGCGCTGGGGCTGCTGATCTTTTTCTGCGGCACGATTATGGGAAGCCAGGGGCTGCGCCTTGCTTCGCTTACCGCGGTCGCCGGGATGATCGTCTTCTTTATCGGCGGCTGGTTCAGAACACGGTTTTCTTAATAATTCCACAGGGAATCCTGTTTTTATGTCCGGCGTGTGATCGTTACGCCGGAGAACCGATGATGAAACTGTAAATCCAAGAAATTAAAATATCACAATACCAGAGATGGACTTATGCGCAAATCAACAAAGCTCGATATTACCGCTTCATGCTCCACGCACCACGCCCCCGGCATCCTGCTTTGTGCCTTTCTCCTCGCTGCCGGAATACTGGTGTTTTTTAATATTTCCTGCCAGCGAAGTATGGATGCCGGCCTGGTTGCCTATTATCCGTTCAACGGGAACGCTTTTGACGAGAGCGGCAACCGGAATAACGGGGTGGTGCATGACGTTGGCCTGACCACAGACCGGTTTGGCAACGTAAACAGTGCTTACCATTTTAACGGCACGTCGTCCTATATAGAGGCAAAAGTTTCAAATATGCCGGCGGTGGACGGCGCCCAGACAATTTCCTGGTGGTACATGGTTGAGAAAACGCCGGTTTATTCGGATTCGCTGGGCGCTGATGATATGATATCGCTGGTGGATACGGTGGCCGGCGTCGGTGTGCAAACCGGGTATCGGGCACCGGGATACCATACGCTTGGCCTCGATGCGTGGTACTGGGGCGGCAGAACCGTGCTCGATTCTCCGCCGCCGGCCGTGAAGAAATGGCACCATTGCGTTTATACTTATGACGGGCACCTGCACCGCTTTTACGTCGATGGCAAGCAGACGGCGCAATCCACAGTAAAACCGCAAACCGGAATTCCCCACATACTGATGTTTGGCAACTACCCGTCCGGCGACCAGTTTTTGAGAGGCAGCCTGGACGATGTGAGAATCTATGACCGGGTGCTGACTGAGACCGAAATCGAAAAACTCTTTAAGGCAAAGGAATAGGAATCATGATCAACAGAAGAAATTTTCTGAAAGCCGGCGGAGCGGTGGCGCTGCTCAGCGGCGTCGGGGTCAATCCTGTGAAGGCGGATGTGCCGGCGCACCGCTGGGACGGCTACGATTTTGGCAGCGGCCCGTATGTGCGGGACCGCCTGAACCAGGGGCCTTTCGGAATCGACCAGGATGAAGGCTGGCGCAATATCGGCAGCACCACTGCCTCGGATAAACACATCCGGAATTTCGGTCTTGGGCTTACCGCCTACACCTGGGAAGAAAATGGTCCGTCGGTGCCGGTGCGTGAAGGGAAATATTCGCTGGAGAAAGCGGTGGAAGACCTCGCCAGCCTGCCGTTTGTGGACAAGCTTTATATTCGCTGCGACTGGCGGGATGTGCAAAGCGCGCCGGGAAAACTCGATCTGAACCCGGTATGGAAGCTTACCTTCGAGGCGGCCAAACAGTACAACCTGGGGGTCGGATTCCGGGTGCAGCTTTCCAGCCCGAATTTCGAGCCGAAGCAGATCGCCATGCCGGATTTCCTGCGGGACAAAATTCCGCTGGTAAAGATTGGCAAGATGCGGGGAGAGACGACAGAAAAGAAATCCGGCAACTGGGATTATGTGGAGCCGCGTTACGACCATCCTGAATTCAAGAAAGCGTTTCGGGAGCTAAACGATCTGCTGGCGGCCGAATACAACGATCATCCGCAGATGGAGTTTGTGGATATGATGATGTACGGATTTTGGGGTGAAGGCCACACCAATGCGCTGCCCAATCCTTTCCCGGATTACCTCACCGCCGAGAAAACCATGCTGGAGATGACCCAATATCAGATCGATACCTGGACGAAAGTGCCGCTGGTTAACAATACCCAGCCTGACATCAGCAAAACCGGAAATCGCGAATGTCTGGATCTGGCAGTGAGAGCGGGAAGCTGGCTGCGCTCGGACAGTATTGTTTTCATCGAGGAGCCGATTCAGATCGAGCGGCTTTCCAACCGCCCGCCCTGGCTGGCCGTCGTGATGGAACAGGGCCGATTTCGCGATTACAACATTGATGATATCCCGCAGGACGAAGCGGGGATCAATCTCAAGGAAAAATCGATGCTGCACTGCCTGGACATGGGCGCCAATTACTGGGCTTTGTGGACCGAAGCCGATAACCTGCGCACTTACTATGAAAAATATCCTGTCGGCTTTGACAAGCTGCACCAGCGGCTCGGCTACCGGGTTCGCCCCTCATGGATCTGGCAGCGCAAACGCTACGGCACCTCCGAGGTGGTGCTGGCCATTGCCAATGATGGGGTTGCCGGCGTGCCGGGCATTCTGCGGATTTACATCGAAAGTGAAGACGGCAAATTCAGCATGGGCGGCGGTCTGGACGCCGGACATCCGCACGGTGGCCGCCTGCGGCAGTGCAATTTTATTCTCCCCCCGGGAATGGAAGGAAAGAAAATGAAACTGCGCGCCGAAATCGAAACCAAGGGGGTGCGACGTCCGGTCAATTGGGCGTGCGCCCAGCCGCTCAATAATGATGGGTCGATTACTATTCAGTTGAATAAATTTGATGATACGGGATGGCGGAAAGGTATTTGAGGGAAAAAACAATTATTTTAATTAAGTGATGATGCAAAAATAATAGATTGTGATTATGTACTTTACTCAACAAATTGTATTTATTTTTAAGAAAACGGAATAACTTTAGCTTGACCCTTCCCCCCAACCCCCTCCCCTAATGCATTAGGGGAGGGGGAAAAGAGGGTGGGGTCAAGGTCTTGATCAACCAATATTTATTCACCGTACTGAGCAAAGGGCGTAAAAATTAACTTAAATATG
This sequence comes from uncultured Calditrichaceae bacterium, assembly GCA_964624795.1. Classification (GTDB taxonomy): domain Bacteria; phylum Calditrichota; class Calditrichia; order RBG-13-44-9; family RBG-13-44-9; genus CAZUZS01. The sequence goes on along the minus strand of CAZUZS010000062.1, from coordinate 8,243 downwards.
GCAACATTGTTAGTGTTTAAGAAATTGAGTTCTAAAAATATAATTAACCAAATTAGCTTGAGAGGTAAATATGAAGAAATTATTTTTACTGTTAATCTATTTTCTGTTTGCTCAGTGCTTGTTTGCGCAAAATTTGGCCCAGACGCCGCCAATGGGCTGGAATAGCTGGAATTACTTTGGGTATGACATTAATGACAGCCTCATCAGAGGTACCATTGATGCAATGGTCTCCTCCGGTATGAGAGATGCGGGTTATGTGTATGTTTGTTTAGATGATGGCTGGCAAAAAAACCGTTCGAACCGCTCAGGAGCGTTAGAATATGATGAGCAGAAATTTCCAAATGGCATCAAAGCGCTTGCCGATTATGCACATTCAAAAGGACTGAAGCTTGGTATCTATTCATCGCCTTACCCAAGGACTTGTGGCGGATATGAAGGCAGTGCCGGGCATGAGGCAGAAGATGCAAAAATGTTTGCATCCTGGGGTATAGACCATCTTAAATATGACGGTTGTTGCGGGCGCAGCAGCGATTACCAGGAGCGCTACCAAACCATGAGTGATGCACTTAAATCGACCGGTCGTGATTTCGTCTACCACATCTGTCATTGCGGCAGAAACGATGTTTGGCAGTGGGCACGGTCTCGTGGCGGAAATCATTGGAGGATAGATGGGGACGTCGCAGATCGATGGGACATGATACTCACTGAAATTGATAAAGGTGCTGATTTGGTCAAATTTGCCGGCCCCGGCGGTTGGAATGATTTTGATATGCTGGTGGTCGGGATAAATGGCAAAAGTCAAAATCCGGATTTGGCAGACGGGGATAATCCCGGATGCACGCCGCTTGAATATCGCACCCAGTTTAGCATGTGGTGTATCCTGGACTCGCCATTATTGGCTGGAAACGACCTGCGAAATATGGATTCTTATACTATCGAGACGCTGACAAATAGTGAAGTAATTGCAGTCAACCAGGACTCTCTGGGAATCCAGGCTTCTAAAGTGAAGGAAGATGAAAACACACAAATATATGCCAAACCGATGCAGGACGGCAGTTGGGCAATCGCATTTCTTAACAGGTCCTCTTCATCTCAAAATGTGGCAGTCAATTGGCAGGATGATCTTGGAGTCAGCTGGAGCAGCGCATCAGTGCGTGATCTATGGGAGCACGCCGACAAGGGTGCATTCAGTGAAAGTTATTCAGCAATGGTGCCTTCTCATGGCGTTGTCATGATTCGTTGCAGCGGGAAATGACCCGCAACTGTCCAAGCCCCGGGAGCAGCCTCACAACTACCTCCACCTGAATGACGCCAGCGTGCCCATCTGGACGACGGGGGCAAACTTTTACTTTATGGGTGAATCACATTTCTGAAGGAGTAATTATCGATGAAAAAAATAATTGCATCAGTAATATTTTTATTGGGAATTGTTTCCTGTCAAAATCAATCGCCGATATCTTATAAAGATACTCGCGGGACGATCCATTTTGAGAACACCGCAATAAAATTAGCGATCGATCAAAACATGAATATCAGTGTTTCGTATTTTGACGGAACAAAGACACAATCAATGGTCTCGGATCAATCAAAGCCGAATGATTACCTGGTGATCGATGGAAAAGATGTATATCAGTTCCCAATTGAAAAAAAGAAATTAACCGGGATTGAGAACAATTTCGGCGTCGGGAAACAATTAAAACTTTTCGGCAGAGCCAAAGTCCCGACAGGTGAAACCACCGCCGAAGTGGAGAAAATACTGACAATTGAACTTTACAACAATTTCCCCAATTCTGTGATAACTCACGTGGATTATACCAACTTATCTGATCGCCCATTAGAGATTGATAAGACGGTTAGTGTGTCTTACACACTAGACCGCCAATTGCTCGATCATTCAAAGAAAAGTTACGACTTTTCCCTTTTTCAGGGATGCGGTATTACATGGGGGAAAAATTACAGCAATATTAGGGTGGATTCTGCTTACTCCGCCACAAACTTTATGGGCATTACCGTGGCCGATCGTGATCCCAAAGGCGGGGGAATCCCGCTGTTGGATTTATGGAGCAAAGAGATGGGCATGGCCATTGCGCATATCTCCAAAAAGCCCGAATTTGTCAATCTGCCAATTAAAACCTTGCCTGATGGCAGGGTTCAATATTCCATCGAGGAACCTTTTTCGCAACAATATGGAAAAATTCGTCTCGCTGCCGGTGAAACCTATTCAACCGTTAAAAATATTGTCGTCGTTCACTCGCTGGATTTCTTTGATGCTTTAAGAACCTATGCTGAATATCTGAATGCGGAAGGGATAAAAACCTTCAAAGAAACGCCGCCCACCGTGCCAAATGCGTACTGGAAAACCTGGGGATATGAGGTCGATTTTAAATTGAGCGATATCTATGCCAAGGTGCCTGAGTTCAAAGAGTTGGGTATCCAAATGGTTGTCCTCGATGATGGTTGGTTCTCCAACTACGGCGATTGGGAACCAAGCACTGAAAAAGATAAATTCCCGGAAGGCAGAAAAAGTCTTGCCAAGTTTGTAAGCGATATGCACAAAGCGGGACTAAAGGTGGGCATTTGGTGGTGTCCTTTGAGCGTCGAGCCGAAATCGCAAGTTTCAAAATTGCATCCGGACTGGTTCATGCAGCAGAAAGACGGCAAGCCGTATGTTATGAGGGATCCTTATATCCGGCATGATCCCAAGGCGCATTTCCTGTGTCCCGACTATCCGCCGGTGCTGAATTACTGGAAAGAACAGATCGAAAAGATTTACAGAACCTATGATATCGATTACATTTATCACGATTGGGGCAATTTAATCGAGGTCCCCCCATGCTACAATCCGGTGCACAAGCATAAAAGTCCCTTGGATCCCTACTGGAACATGGCCAAACAATACGAGCAAATGTACAATGATGCGCAGTCGATTAAGCCGGGGTGCGGGATTGAGATGTGTGAATGCGGGCGTCCCCATGACCCATATAAAATGCCTTATTATTATGTCACCAATGCGTCTGATGCGACTTCCAAAGCGCAGGTGAGGCGAAGGTTAAAGGTGGAAAAGGCGCTTAACGGCTCCAAAGTCTATTTCAATCCCGGTTACATTCTTCCCGAAAAGCTGTCGGAAGACTGGAACTACGATCCGTGTGAAATAGATGAATGCATTGCCATGGGCGGTTACTTCGAAACCTACTATACCGAAATTAGTCCGGAGAAGAAAGCCGAATGGTTAAAATGGCTGAAGATTTACAGGGAAGAAGAGATTTATAAAGGCGAATATCTTAATCTTTATGATATCGCAAATGATAATCCCGAATTTCATGTGACCCGGAACTATGGCAATTTGTATTACTTTGCTCCTGGCCCCTTTAAGGGTGAAGCTGAATTACGCGGATTGGATAAGGCATCCTATTCAATCCTCGATTTCAATACAAACGAAATCATTGCCAATGTAGAAGGCTCAATAGCAAAAATAAATATAGATGCCAAGAAAAATATTTGCTTAAAGGCGATGAAAACAGGTCACTAAAAAAGTTATAACTTCGTGATTCCCGGAGATTATGTGGCAATAGTTTTTGAATAAATCAGGTTAAAGAAGTGGCGGAAAATTTAAACGGCAGATGCTTCTCCGGCTGACGCATGTGTTATTATTTGAATAATCGACCTTAGTATTCATAATCTCATTGGATTGCCGGCTTCCCACGTCCGACTAATAGACAACAGCCCGGAAGAATTCTCGGCGTGCCGGGAAAGTAGGGATGCGACTACGACTATTTTGGATTTTTGGGATCATAGTCGAACCCTGTTTATCTACCAATTATTATCCGATCAACCTATATATCTCACCGAAATACCTAATCTATCTCGTGTAATGTCCGAATATGGATACTGAATTGCGGTGTGTGTAAGGATTTGAATGCAGCATGCTTCTCATATGGAGGTGAAGATGCGATTTTTAAAGGGAATTTTTTTCTGTTATTTATTCTCTGTTTATGGTGTAAACGCCCAGACGCCCCACCTCATTGGCGACAACCTTTACAATGGCGATGGCACAGTGCCTGTGCCATCCGATGTTGATTTTACAGCATTTATTAGATCCCGGCCCGCGGAAATATTGACATCTGATGATGCTGGTGTCACCGGCTTTTCTTACCAGCCCGGACCTCCTCCGACCTTGACCTGGCTGGTTCAGGTTGGCGATTTCCCTTCCCCCTGGTCCATCGGGGAAATACTAAAAGTGGATTTTGTCAATAGTGCCAATGGGGAGTCGCGAAGTATCGAAGTTAACCTCAATGATGAGGCGGTGCAGAGTTTCGGGGATGTAAGCCTTCCCGTAGAGCTTGCTTCCTTTGTGGCGGCCGGCGGTTTCAAAAGAATTTCCCTCAAATGGCGAACCGAAAGCGAAGCTGAAAACCTGGGGTTTATCCTCAGGCGGAAACCCGAGGGTGAAACGGAATGGGCCGAAATCAGCTCATACCAAAATAACCCGACGTTGCAAGGTGCCGGAAACTCCAATTCGCCTCATGACTACAGCTTTGTTGATCAACTGGTGGCCCCCGGCGTGGAGTATTCTTACCGTTTGGCCAGCGTGGATTTTAATGGGACACAACATTCCTTCGGTACTCGAACGGCCACGGCCGCCTCGGAAAATCCCGTCAGAAAGAACGAGAATATTCCCACTGAATTTGCCCTGGGTCAAAATTATCCTAATCCATTTAACCCGGCCACCCAAATTGAATTTTCTATCCCAGTTAAGGAGAACCTGGGGAGGTCCAGACTGGAAATATTTAATTTGCTGGGCCAAAAGATACGGACACTGGTGGACGGCCCGCTTCAGGCGGGAAATTATCTGATGGCCTGGGACGGTAAAGATGAAAATGGTAATCGGGTGAGCAGCGGGACTTATGTTTATTATTTGAGGAACGATTACTTTTTCGATATTAAGAAGATGACTCTGTTGCATTAACGGCAAAAACGCAGGTATTTTCATGAGAAAATCAAATTGTTATTTTTCCTCAATTGTTATCGAGGCCAAAAATAAAACAGTGAAGGAACCTTAATGAAAGCAGCAAACAAGATTTCTCCTTCAATTATTATTCTGTCAGGGATCGTGCTCTTGACCTGTTCTTTATGTCTGCCTGTGCAAGCCCAAACCAAAGTCCGGAAAAGCACCAAAATCGAAAAATTGCACCTGCTTTCTGAGAAATTCCACGATGCATTTTTCAGGAATTACAATATAGCGGTGGAAAAAGCTAAACAAAATGGCTGGCCGGTGAGATTGGATTTACCGAACGGCTCTGCGATGGAAATCCGTGCCCTGGACCGCAGGGGAATGCCCATTTATGTTGTGACTGAAAATCTGATTGCTGCGCATACTGTGTCCACTTCATTGGTGTGGCCAGGTGGCCCAACCGGGTTTGGTCTTGACGGCAGTGGAATGGTGGTTGGCATGTGGGATGCCGGGGCGATTAGAACAACCCATCAGGAATTCACGGGAAGAGCTTTCAAATCGGACGCCGCCTATACCGTCAACAATCATTCGACACATGTTGCAGGCACGATCATAGCGCATGGTATCGATTCCAATTCCAAGGGGATGGCATTTGAAGCAACTTTAGAATCATATGATTGGAATAATGACAACGCGGAAATGGCAGCAGCGGCAGCGAATGGACTATTGCTTTCCAATCACTCCTATGGACAGGCGATTGGGTGGCATTATTACAACAATTTTTGGTATTGGTTGGGTGACATTACTTTTAGTACCACCGAAGATTATACCTTTGGATTTTATAATAATTATAGCAGTGCATGGGATGAGATCTCTTACGACGCGCCCTATTATTTGATCGTTCGGGCGGCGGGGAATGAGAGGGGCAGCGGGCCAGCACCAGGAACAGGTCATAATTATTGGGCGGGTGATCGTTGGATTTATAGCACCGCCGTTCGCGAAAAAGATGGCGGTGCGGACGGCTATGACTGCCTGGATGCCGAATCGGTGCCCAAGAATATTCTGACGGTTGGATCGGTGAATGATATCCCGGGCGGCTACTCAGATCCTTCGCAGGTGGTAGTAGCCAGCTCCAGCAGTTGGGGACCGACCGATGATGGACGGATAAAACCGGACATTGTGGCAAATGGTATTGGCTTATACTCAACTTCTTCCGCATCCGATAATGCCTACGCAACCATGTCGGGAACCTCAATGGCAGCACCTAATGCCACCGGTTCCCTGGTATTGTTGCAGCAATTATATCAAGATCTTCATAATGGGAATCCAATGCAATCTGCGACACTAAAAGGCCTGGTCATTCATACGGCGGATGAGGCGGGAACTGCTACCGGGCCGGATTACCAATTTGGCTGGGGGCTTCTAAATACTGCCAAAGCAGCAGGGGTTATTTCTGACGAAACAAACGGCTGGGATGATAATCTTATTCAGGAACTAACCTTGCAGGAGGGTTCGGAATATTCGATCCAGGTAAGCAGTGCAGGTATCGAGCCGCTGCTTGTCACCATCTGCTGGACTGATCCAGCCGCTGCACCGCCGTCGCCGGCGCTAAACTCCCGATTAAAAATGCTGGTTAACGACCTGGATTTGCGGGTGAGTGATCAGAACGACACCTTTTATCCCTGGATACTCGATCCGGATAATCCCTCCGATCCTGCTACCCCGGGTGATAATATAACAGATAATGCCGAACAGGTCTATGTTCAAAATCCAGTTGCGGGCATATACACTATTGCCGTTAACCATAAGGGAACACTTAGTGGCGGATCACAGGATTTTGCGCTGATTATGAGCGGCGCATCTTATTCAGAAACCTTGACCATCACTTCGCCGAATGGGGGAGGTAACTGGATCGCGGGCACCCGGCATGCAATTACCTGGAACTCGATGAATGCCGGTGACTCATTGAAAATAGAATTCTCGACAGATGGCGGTAGCAAGTGGTCAAATATCACGACAAGCACCGCCAATACAGGAGATTACAATTGGCTTGTTGCGGATAGCGTATCCTCTAGTTGTCTGATTAAAATAAGCGATCTTGCGGATGGTCAGCCAACAGATCAGAGTGATACTGACTTTTCAATTGTTCCACTCGGATCGGTTGTGGATTTGTCAATTCAAAATCTCACCGATCGTCTTTTTCTGAATTGGCAAACAATTCAAGGTGCCACAGCCTATAACCTCTATCGGGATACCTCCCCGCTTTTTGTGCCCACAGGATCGAATTTTCTGGCTGCTGTCTCGACCACTTTTTATTTTGACATCGATAACGAGATTTCAAACAATGTGATTGGTGATGTGAATACGAACTATTATTACATAGTACGCGCCGCCAATTCTGTGACGGAAAGTGTAAATTCCAAGCGGGTGGGCGAATTTGATTTTGGCCTGATTTCCAATAACAATGGTAATGCAAATGAAATTGCAGTTTGCCTATGGGACGGCACGATGAATCATGCGTCCGATTTAATGAGCGCCATCCCTAATTCCTTCTCTGTTGGCTATTGGAATGCGGCCTCCCAAAGATATATGAATTTTTTGCCTTCCAATCCATTGACCAATTTTCAAATTGAGGCCGGCCATGCATACCAAGTAAAGGTTTCAGCAAATTCCGTTTTTACTTTGGTGGGCGAAATGGTGACGGCCTCGTTTGACTTGACGACTACACCAAGTACAGACTTCAATGCTATCATCTTGCCACTGACGATGACTGATATTTCCGATGCAAACCAACTGTTGAATACTGTTCCTAATTGCAATTCAGTAGCCTACTGGGATGCTGTCAATCAACGATTTTTTCAATACTGCCCGGTCTTTCCTCAAACCAACTTCGCTGTTAAGCCAGGTTTTGCATATTATGTGAATGTGACGTTGAAATCTACCTGGCCCTAATACCGATCCTTATCGTCAGAAATAACTAACAATTTATCCCGACTTTTGGCATCGATTATCCGATTAATGTCATTACCTTTATTTTCTTCATTCCAATCTTTGTCTGGGAATAATTTAGCATACCCATCCTTTTCCTGGAAAAATAATAATACTTGAATATAACGTTTGGAATTTGTATACTTAATCAAATCTTTGTTCTTTAAAATACTTTAATAAATTGACGAGGCCTTTGATGGATCAGAATGCCCTCAATGTTTTAATCGTCGATGATTCTAAAACCATTGTCAAATACCTGCAGGAATTACTAAACCAGCGGGAGCATAACCTGTTCTATTGCTTC
>CAZUZS010000061.1:16857-32436 GCA_964624795.1 uncultured Calditrichaceae bacterium | reverse complement strand
CGTTATTTGCTGTGCAAGAAAAATTAATGACAGTCAAAATAAATTTAAAGCCAATCAAAAAATATTTTGATTCAATTAAAATAAATTTTAAGCCAATTAAACGATGCATGCCCGGAAAGATCGAGACCAACAGCAGGAAAAGAGGGGAAATGCTCCTGCTTTTCAACAAATGGAGAATAATCCATGATTGAACTTCCCGAAGCTATCGTAATTGCCGGGCAGATTAACGGCACTGTCGGCGGCAAACGGATTTTGAGTGCGCTCGCAAATCACTCGCCACACAAATTTGCCTGGTACACCGGAAATCCGGCTGAGTATAACCAGCGGTTTGCCGGCAAAACCATCAACCTGGCTACCGGCACGGCTATGTTCGTGGAAATCTATGCCGATGAAATGAAGCTTGTTGTTTATGCACCCCTTCGCTATTATTTCCGGGACGAAAAACGACCTGCCAAACATCAGCTTCTGGTGGAGTTTGAGAATGGTACGGCGATCAGCTCCACCGTCCGGATGTGGGGCGGCTTCTTCTGCTTCCCGGAAGGAGGGAAAAGCGGTTTTGCCGATTATGAAATCGCAACCGGGCGGCCCTCACCATTGTCCGATGATTTTAATCGAGCGTATTTCGATGGGCTGATAAGTGAAAAAACAGCAGGGCTGTCGGCGAAGGCGTTCCTAGCTACCGAACAGCGAATTCCGGGACTTGGCAACGGCGTGTTGCAGGACATCTTGTGGAAGGCGCGAATTCACCCCAAGCGAAAGATGCGGGAGCTGTCTCCTTCCGAAATCGATAAAATGTTTAATGCGGTGAAAAGTATGCTGAAACAGATGACAGCGCAGGGCGGCCGGGATACGGAACGCGATCTTTTTAGCGAGTGGGGCGGATACAAGACCGTTCTCAGCAAAAATACGGCAAACACACCCTGCCCGGCCTGCGGCGCAATTATTCAAAAAGAGAATTATATGGGCGGCAGCATTTATTACTGCGGGGGCTGCCAGCCGCTGTGATGCAAAATGCAGCAGCCCGCCACCGGCCATCTTGCGCAAGGCGGTTTCGAACTCTGTAAACTTAAAATGCAAACGAATAGCAGAGATTCAGTGACCGTTGGGGGGGAGGATTGATCAGTATCCTACTAGCTTATTATGGCCTCAACCCTTTCCCCCCGCTGGCTTTGAAAATAGCCTGGATTTGCTTTGCCCCTTTCCCTTCTCCAGCGTGGAGAAGGGAAAGGGGAGGCTAATGGATCTGAATAAAAGCCAATTGACCAAGGGGATAGGGATGAGCTTAATATTGCATCGTTCGCAAGCAATTTGCGTCATCAAATCCACATTTCAATGAGGTGTCACAACGAAATTTTTGCCGATTTAGATATCGCCGGTCAACGAAGCGCCTAATAAGACCATGCGGCTGCAGGTATGATTTTGATAATCTAACTCTTGCAAACTGCCCATCTAATTTTGTAAAATTAGATGCCATGCGTACCCGAATCATCATACTGCTCCTGCTGCTGGGCTTCCAGTCCGCGGGATTCCTCCTCATCTTCAAAGTGCAGCAACTGCTTATCCGGCGGGAAATGAAGGCGCAGATCAAGGCCGGAATTCCGGATGACCAGCTTGTTCTGTTGAGATTCCCAAAAACGGGAGAGGCGGATTTTTCCCGGCCACACTGGCTGATCGGCGAAAAAGAGTTCCGCTACCAGGGCAAAATGTATGATGTGGTGCGCAGGCTTGAATCGGGAGATACCACATTCTACTACTGTATTCCCGATGAAAAAGAATCGCGGCTCTTTGCTAATCTTGATGAACAGGTCAGGAACAGCATGAACCAGGATCCGCAGCGAAAGAAGCAAAATGAAAGTCTTCAAAGGTCTTTCAGCCAATACCTCTGTACCGGCTACCAGGATTTTCCCCTGCTCAAACGGGAAAAAGAGATAGAATTTTCCGCTTACCTGTTCAGGCTCAAAACCTGGATAGATCCCCCCTCTACACCTCCTCCCAAAGCTTTTACCCTGATTTAAATTTATTATCGGTGCCACGCCTGTCCGTTAAGTGCCGGCCGGCAGGTTTTCACCTTCCGGGTACTGTGAAGCAAACCCGTAATATTCGGGTTTAAAGCCGGTTTTGCAGGTGGAATGCGGCCAATTGACCCGTTTTGCCAGCAGACGAATTCGGTCGGGCAAGATTGAAAGCCAGGCAAAAAGGCGAGAACCGGGGCGGAATCCCGGAAAGCCGCCTTGGTTGCAGGCGGTTTCATTACCGGTAAACCGATATGCCTTATCCTGATGCGCTTATGGGAATATGGAGATTGATTTTGAATTCAGCAGCGGAATGTACACACTTAGAGAGGAATGTAATGATCAGATTAGATATGATTAAAAAAACATTTTATCCCCTGATTATTTTGATCTGTGCGGCGTCAGCTTTTGCAGGGGATTTGGTGATTAAAGATAAACTGACGCATCAGCCTCTGGAGCTGGTATCTGTTTACAGCCGGCATCCTTCGGTTTCGGCATCGACCGATGCCAGGGGGCGGGTGGATATTTCACAATTCGCAGGCGCCGACAGCATCGTAATAGAGCTGATCGGGTACGATAGTGTGGTAATGAGTTACAAGCAGCTTGAGAAAATGCGGTTCCGGGTTCTGTTGGAACAATCCCCGTTTTCTACGGATGAGGTAGTTGTGTCAGCAACCCGCTGGCAGCAGGAAAAAAGTGATGTTCCCAACGCCGTCGTTACTATCCGGCCGGCAGATGTGGCTATTCAAAATCCGCAGACTGCAGCGGATCTGCTTGGCGCCTCCGGCGATGTCTTTATTCAGAAAAGCCAGTTGGGAGGCGGCAGCCCCATGATCCGCGGATTTGCCACCAACCGGGTGTTGATCGCAGTGGACGGCGTGCGGATGAACAATGCGATTTTCCGCAGCGGCAACCTGCAGAACGTCATTTCGCTGGATCCGTTCGCGACGGAGAAAACCGAGGTGATATTTGGTCCCGGTTCGGTGATCTACGGCAGCGACGCCATTGGCGGGGTGATGAGCTTTTACACGCCGACCCTGCGGTTTGCGACGGATGACCGGCCGCTGGTGAAGGCCAATGCGGTTACCCGCACCTCCTCGGCCGATTTCGAGAAAACCGGGCATTTGGATCTTACGCTGGGATTGAAAAAGTGGGCTTTTGTCAGCAGCGCCACCTTCTCGGATTACAGTGACCTGGTGATGGGAAGCAACGGCCCGGAAGAATACCTGCGCCCGGAATATGTGGAAACCATCGGCGGGAAAGACAGCATCATCGCAAATTCCAATCAGAAAAAGCAGGTGAGCACCGGCTATCACCAGGTGAACCTGATGCAGAAAATTGCTTTCAGACCTAATGATACCTGGAATGTCAATTACGGATTCCACTATTCCACGACATCCGATTATTCCCGCTACGACCGGCTGATACGTTACCGCAAAGGCGCTCTCCGCTCCGCCGAGTGGTATTACGGCCCGCAGGTGTGGGTAATGAATGCCCTGAACCTGTCTCATTCCGCTTCCGGCGGCTGGTTCGACCGCATGAACGCAACGGTGGCGTACCAATATTTTAAGGAAAGCCGCCACGACCGGGATTTTAACGCTGACATGAAATTTCATCGCACCGAAACGGTGGATGTGCTGTCTGCCAACCTGGATTTGGAAAAGGTCATGGATGAACGCCACCTGCTGTTTTACGGGGCGGAGGTCGTTCTGAATAAAGTCGGCTCGACTGGGGAAGATGAAAATATAGCCACCGGTGTCACCATCCCCGGCAGCAGCCGCTACCCGGACGGCGCCACCTGGAATTCATACGCCGCCTACCTGAACTACCGCTTCAAGGCCAGTCCTAAAATGACGTTTCAGTCCGGTTTGCGCTACAACCTGGTGACCCTGGATGCGAAATTCGATACAACATTTTACCCCTTCCCGTTTACCGAAGCCAATATTAATACCGGCGCCCTGAACGGCAGCATTGGGATGGCATATAAACCGGAAAAGAGCTGGCAAATCAATTTGAATTTTTCCAGCGGATTTCGGGCCCCCAATGTGGATGACGTCGGCAAGGTGTTCGATTCCGAGCCCGGTTCGGTGGTGGTGCCGAATCCGGACCTGAAGCCGGAGTATGCATACAACGCGGAGGCCGGTGTCGAAAAGATTTTTAGCGAGCTGGTAAAAGTGGATGTCGGTGGATATTATACCTTATTAAAAGATGCCCTGGTGCGGCGGGATTTCACTCTGAGCGGCATGGACAGCATTATGTATGATAGCGAGATGAGCCGGGTGCAGGCAATTCAGAATGCCGCCAAAGCCAACGTGCACGGTCTGCAGGCCGGGTTGGAAATAAAGCTGCCTGCCGGATTTGCCCTTTCTTCCCGTTTCAATTACCAGAAAGGGGAGGAAGAACTGGACGATGGCAGCACCGCGCCGCTGCGCCATGCCGGACCATGGTTCGGGACAACACGTCTTACTTTCAGCCGGGATCGCTTCCGGGCGACTTTCTATGCTGTTTACAACGGGGAGATATCCAACGCCGACCTGGCGCCCTCCGAACAGGAGAAGGATTACATCTATGCCATAGACAGCAACGGCAATCCGTATTCGCCGGCCTGGCACACGCTTAACCTGAAAACCGTCTATCGTTTGACGGACATGCTGATGTTGAGCGCAGGCGTGGAAAATATTACCGACCAGCGCTACCGGCCGTATTCCTCCGGAATTGTTTCGGCGGGCCGGAACTTCATCGCTTCCTTGCGGGTGGCCCTATGATGCCGTAAAATCGGCAGGGGAAAATATTATTAATGTTATGCAGCTACTCAGGGTGGGGTTTAATACGGCTTCGTTGGGTTAAAGCCCGTGGCGATGAAATTTAGTATTCCAGTGCATAGCCACGATCTTTAGATCGTGGACTTAATAAGCCCCACCAGAAGAAGGGCTTTAGCCCGGATCTATATGATCGCACTGGCCTGGGTAGTTACAATTTTAGTTGTTCTGTTTTAACTATCTTTGTCGAGGAGTAAATATGTATAGATTCACACTTTTATTACTATTTGTGATGTTGATACTTCACATTCCATATAAATCGCATTCGGCTCCCCTGAACAGTGATCCTGCTGCCGCCGGTATCGCAGGAACCGTGACCGATGCGGAAGGAAACGTGATCGACCGGGTTTCCATTTTTATACCGGAACTCAAGATTGGAACCTACACCGATTCTGCCGGAGAATATGAACTGGCGCATTTGCCGGCCGGCAACTTCGCAATAGAGTATTCCCACCTTGGCTACGGAACTGTTGTTCGGACGGTCGATCTGAAGGGAGAGCAAATTAAGCGCGATGTCATGCTTTCCATCTCGCCCATCCAGATGAAAGAAATTGTCGTAACGGCGCCTTACGCAACCTTGCCCGAGGAAACGCCTTACGAAATCGCGGCCATCTCGGAAAAGGAAATACAGTATTCCGGGGCGACCACGATGACCGAGGCCATGACCCACATCGCTGGTGTGAGCCAGCTTTCCACCGGCGATGGAATTGCCAAGCCGGTAATCCGGGGGCTGCATGGAAACCGGATTTTGACGGTGATCGAGGGATTTCGTTTCGACAACCAGCAGTGGCAGGACGAGCATGGGCTGGGATTGTCCGGGATGGGGCTGAATAGTGTTGAAATGCTGAAAGGCCCGGCGTCTTTGCTGTACGGAGCGGATGCCCTGGGCGGTGTGCTAAACCTGGTGGATGAAAAACCGGCGCCCATTGGAACCACCGTGAGCGATTATAATGTCAGGCTCGATGAAAACACACTGGGATTAAACACGGATGTGGGAATAAAAGGCAGCACTGATCAATATTACTGGAAGCTCCGCCTGGGCGGTGACTCGCATGCGGATTACCTCGACGGCAACAACGCACGGGTACCCAACACCCGGTTTAACGGGCTCAATCTGAAAACCAATTTCGGAGTGATTCGCAAGAAACTGGTTTCCAATTTTAATTACCATTTTTCATCCTACCAGTTTGGTGTAGTGGAACAGAACGAGGGAGAGAAAAAGAACACGGAGGAAGAGCGTTTCGGAAGGGAGATGGAAGAAGCGTATCACGGTGTGAACTATCATCTGCTTACCACCCAGAATACCTACTTTGCTGGTGCTTCGAAAATAAAACTTGATGCCGGCGCCCATTTGAATAACCGCAAAGAGCAGGAAGGTCCCGAAGAACAGGCCCTGGGAAATCTGGATATGCAGCTCAATACCTATTCCGGGAATTTGCGTTATGTATCGCCTTCCATTTTCCGGTCCGGGCTGACGGCCGGCATCGAGGCCACTTCCCAATCCAATCGCAATAACGGCGCGAGGGTCATTGTTCCCAATGCCAATACCCGTGAAATTTCCGCTTACGGCTATTTCCGCCATGAATTGGATCGCCTGATCATCGAGGAAGGGATTCGCTTCAACAACTACCATATCGAGACAGTTGAGCGGGGAATTCCTGATTCGACAGGCTATATACCGGCGCTGGACAGATCCTACAGCCCGGTTAACGGTTCGGTTGGATTTTCCTACAACCTGGCGGAACATTTACTGTTCAAAGGAAATTTTGCCACCGGCTACCGTGCACCAAACCTGGCCGAATTATCTTCTAACGGGTTGCACGAGGGCACGTTGAATTACGAGATTGGGGATGCGGGTTTAAAAAGCGAGCAGAACAATGAAATCGATTTCGGCCTTCACTACCACTCTGTTCTGGTGTCCATTGACGCCTCGGTTTTCAGAAATGATTTCAACCACTACATTTTTCTATCTCCTACCAATGAAAGCCGGAACGGCTTCCGGGTGTATCGCTTTCTGCAAACCGACGCCGTTTTAAAGGGCGGCGAAATTAGCCTCGATTGGCGGCCAGCCGCACTGAATCGCCTGACTTTTCGCCACAGCTTCTCAATCCTGGACGGCAGGCAATCCGATGGCACCTACCTGCCGCTGATGCCCGCCAATACCATGCGCCACGAGGTGAAAATCAACACCGACATCTGGAAAATATTCAGCGACGGATACCTGAAATTTGGCACTTTCACGGCCTTTAACCAGAAGAACGTGGCGCCGGCGGAGACAGCAACGCCCGGTTACACGCTTCTCAATATTGAAATGGGAGGTCACATCTTTGGCGGAAAGATTTATGGCACGCTGGCGGTAACCAATCTCCTGGGAAAGGTCTATTACGATCACCTGTCGCGGATAAAACCGGGAAACTTTAACGATCCGGATGTGGGATTCTACAACATGGGGCGTAATTTTACTATTGCCCTGCACGTGCCGCTTATCGGTCAGCAGTAGACTTGACACACTGTATTTTGCATTGGCGCTGTCTCGAATGATGCTGCTTTCAACTGTCCGGGACAGCGCTTTTTTTATGTTCTGAGTTTGGTGATTTAATGGCTGCCAAACTGAACTTGATTTTTGCAGCCGGATTTGTGCTCAAACCGCACTCTATCCTGCGATCAAACTTGGAGAGCCAGGCGACGCGCAGGGCTGAGGTCAGTTAATCAAACAGGCCCTCAACCGAAAGATAGCGTTCACCCGTATCGTAGCAGAATGTCAGAATGCGGCTTCCTTTCGGGAAATCGGCAATTTTCCTGGAGACGGCGGCAAGGGCGGCACCGGTTGAGATACCTACCAGAATGCCTTCTTCCTTCGCACAGCGCGCCGCAAAATTATATGCCTCATCTTTGGTGACCTGGACTGTGCCGTCCAGCAGCTCGGTTCGCAGTATTTTGGGGATGAAGCCGGCCCCGATTCCCTGGATCGGGTGCGAACCCGGTTTGCCCCCGCTGATGACCGGTGAGGCGGCCGGCTCAACCGCAAAAACTTTTATTCCCGGAAATTTCTTCTTCAGCTCTTCTGCGCAGCCGGTAATGTGCCCGCCGGTTCCCACCCCGGTGATCAAGGCATCGAGCCCTTCCGGAAAATCCCGAATAATTTCCTGCGCGGTGAAATTCCGGTGAGCAGCGGGATTTGCTTCATTCTCAAACTGGTTGGGCATCCATGAATTAGGAATCTCATGCAATAGCTGTTTTGCGCGTTCAATTGCGCCATTCATGCCCTGATCCGGCGGCGTCAATTCGAATTTTGCGCCGTAGGCAGCCATCAACTTGCGTCTCTCCACCGACATGGAAGCCGGCATTACCAGGATTATCTTGTATTTCTTCACTGCGGCAACCATTGCTAATCCTACGCCGGTATTTCCGGAAGTTGGCTCAATGATCACGCTGTCGCTTTTCAGAATTCCCCGGCGCTCGGCATCTTCGATCATGGACAACCCGATGCGGTCCTTGATGCTGCCGGCCGGGTTGCTCCGTTCCAGCTTCATCCACACTTCGTAACCGGGATCGAACAACCGGTTGATTTTGATATGCGGCGTATGGCCGATGGCTTCCAAAATTGTATTGTATTTCATTAGAATATCCTCCTCGCAATCTCCATTTCATTATCCTCAATAATTACTGCCAACAAATATGTAATAAATGCTGTCTCGAAAAAAAAAGCGGTTACGTGCGCAATACCGATTGGGAATATCCGGCGACTAAATGTTGAAATTAATCGCATCACTGTTCCCGTTTTTCGGACGCACTTTGATCTCGCTTTTGTGATAAACCATAGAGTACGGGGGGACACTGTCGGTAAGCCACACGTTTCCCCCGATGATGCTGTCGTGGCCGATCACCGTCTTTCCGCCTAAAATCACAGCACTGGAATAAATAACCACATTGTCCTCGATAGTCGGGTGGCGCTTGGTTTTCGCCAAATCCTTAGACACACTCAGTGCCCCCAGCGTTACGCCCTGGTAGATCTTTACGTTATTGCCGATTATGGAACTCTCGCCGACGACGATGCCTGTCCCGTGGTCAATAAAAAAGGATTCTCCGATTTCCGCACCCGGGTGAATATCGATGCCGGTACGAAAATGGGCGTATTCTGTAAACAGGCGCGGGAGAACCGGAACGCTTTCCAAATAAAACTCATGGGCAATCCGGTAAGTGTAAATGGCAAAAAAACCGGGATAAGCCGAAATGACCTCATCCACGCTTTCCGCCGCCGGGTCCCCTTCGTAGATAGCCTGTGCGTCCAATAAAAGCTTCTTGTAGATAGCGGGGATGTTGGCAAAAAACCGATCCGTTATTTCCTCCACATCTTCTGGAACTTTTTTCTGCTGCGAGCGCAGGATTTTCTTCAGATCTCTTGCCAACAAACAGAGTCGGCCTTCAATTTCTTCGGGGCTAAAATATTCCGTGTCCCCCGAAAAATGGGGAAAGAGCAGTTGGATCAGGTTGTCCGCGAATTCATGGACTTTTTCCACATCGGAAAAAAAAGAGGGGAGCGCATTGCGCGCTTTGAGTAATTTTGCTGCAAATTCAATCGCCATCCCAATCCCCTTCTCCTTTTTGAAAACAACTTTGTACTTCAAACAAGAAATGAATGTTCCCCCGCAATATTCGGCTGGAAGTGAATGCAAAAATTTGAATTGCCGAAACTTTGAGGTATTAACTGAGTATGTGGAAAGACATTAAATAAGGAGACTCAAATAAATGACACTTGAATCACTAAACATTGTTCTCCCCCTGAATGCGTTGATGGTGGTATTTGTATTGTCCGGCGGCCTGAGAAAGTTGATTGAAAAAATCCGCAAAAATTTCTCACCCCGGCCGGTACCGGTGCCAGTGAGGGTAAATGGGAAAAATACAAGATAAACGCTTATCTCAAAATATAATCATTTTGAATAGCCGGCTTTCTTTTGGGCCGGCTGTTTTGTTTTGCGACATGCCCGGAGCATGCCGTTAAAGCCAACCGTCGATTTTTTAAGTTTTATGATGCCGGATGGGGCTTGCCCATTCACACTTCGACTTGCACCGAAGTGTAAAGGCTGATTCTATGTTTCTTGAGTTTGTATTTCAATTTTTCCCGGGAGATTCGCAACAACCTGGCTGCCTGCGCTTTATTTCCGTTTGCCATCTTTAACGCCTTTACGATGGCAGTCTTTTCCAATTCTTCAAGCGAAATCCCGTCCGGGGGAATGTGAATCTCGATTTTTTCGTTTTTCTTAATTTGAGCCGGGTAGTTCTGAACAACATGGCCCTCTCCCAGCTTTAAATCCTGTGGCGTAATAAACCTCGAGGTGGTGAGCAAGACGACGCGTTCCACTGCGTTTTTCAGCTCTCGCACATTACCTGGCCAGGGATAGCTCAAAAGCAGTTCTTTCGCCTCCGGCGAAAAGCCGGATATTTCCTTGCTGTTTTCAGCGGACAATTGCCGCAGGAAAAACTCCGCCAAAAACAGGATGTCCAGGTTTCGTTCCCGCAACGGCGGAACCCGGAGTGAAATAACATTCAGACGGTAGTACAAATCTTCGCGGAAAACCCCCTGTTGAACCATCTTGAACAGGTCACGGTTAGTTGCTGCAATAATCCGCAGCCGTACGCTGATGTTCTTGACACCGCCGATCCGGCGAAAAACTCTTTCATCCAGTACTTTCAGCAATTTGGCTTGCAGATTAATATTTAGATCGCCGATTTCGTCCAGAAAGAAAGTGCCACCGTCAGCAAGTTCCAGCAGGCCTCTTTTTGTTTTCCGGGCATCCGTGAAAGCGCCTGGTTCGTATCCGAAAAGCTCGGTTTCAAGCAGGCTGTCCGGTAATGCAGTGCAGTTTATCTCGACAAACGGTTGGGCGGAGTTCTTTCCGGCATTGTGGATGGCGCGCGCCACAAGTTCCTTTCCGGTGCCGCTCTCTCCTAAAATCAGAACAGTGGCGGTGGGGCTTTGTGCTATCTTTTTTATCTCTTCAAACAGTTGCTTCATCTTGTAGCTATGACCCAGAAGATTATTGAAATGAATAACCGGCTCATTGGAATTTGTGTATAAACTGAATGGCACTGTTTTACCCGTTTGTTTTCGTTAAACATATCGCGTTACATCACTAATAGTATCGGCTTCAGGCTATATTTCTTAATCAGCCGCGGAAAACAAGCGGATAACAAGCCAATCTGACAATTAGATCCGGCGAATTACTGAAATGGCATTTTTACTCTTTTCCATTGCACAGATTTTTCCTGCGAGGTTAAAGATTATTCGATAACAATTGTCAAGCAGTCTTTGCTGCTATCATTCGAAGTGCGCATTATTTCATCTTTATCTGTTGCCTGAACTACACTTCCCAGCTGCTCTGCCAGCGCCCGTGAAAAGGGATTGGCGCCATTTGTCATCAACCGGTTCTTTTTCGTATAGGAATGATACAGCCCGGCTATCTCCCGGACATAATTTGATGCCTGCGGCAGAAGCCCGCCCCCGTCGGCGGAAAAGAGCTGACTGCCGGCAACGCGTACCCGCACGCTGCTGCTGTCCCGGAAAAAGACAGCGCTTACCGAAAACATCTGGCCTGGGAAGGTTCGTTTGTTTCCGGCTTTGTCAACCGCGGTGAAACTGTAGGAATACACATGTCCCGGCATCATCAGCGCTTCGGAATCTCCCAGCCCGTCCCAGGGGATGGATTCCGGCGGATTTCCTTCCCCGCTGATGCTGCGGAAGAGATCGCCGTTGCTTTCTGTGATGTCCAGACGCCAGTTCATTAGACCCTTAAAATTAACCTGGAAAACTTTCACCGGTTGCGGATGAATGTTGGCGATTTCAGGCGGCGCCAGTTTAAACCGGAAGAAATCCCACCCGCCCGAAATATTCGAATTTCCTGATGTGCTTTTTATGGTCGCCCATGAGATGTTATCCGGAACGCGGATCAGGTCAGAAAAATCCGTTTTCAGATAAACCGGCAGTTTTTCTTCCTCTAACTCTGCCTGGTAGGTTTCCTTTACCACCACATCATCAATGGCCCTGCCGGTAGTGGTGGAATCCTGGGCAAAACCCATTCCCATTGAAAAAACAAGCAGGGCAAAAATTAGAAATGCTTTCATTTCGATTTTCCTCAAATTTTTCAATTAAATAACAAATTGAAACGTAATGACGCCGGTCTGGTCTAACCGGACACCGTTTTTGTTCAAAGCAGCAAATTGCCAATTTTTCAGAGCGTCGATGACCATTCGATCCCAGTCACGGGAGCCGCTGGTTCTTTCCACGATGATATTTTCGCGAATGCTGCCATTTTCCATAACCGTGAACCGCAGGGCGATTGTGGCACCCACTCCCTGTTTTTTGGCCCATGCCGGAAAGGGCGGAATTATCTTTTTAAGGATATCCCTGCTCGCCAGCGGCCCGGTGATAAAGGTCTCGGTTTTTTTCTGTTTAATATCTCCTGTGTTCAGATCGATTTTTGGCGGGCGGTTGTCTATCTCAATGCCTTCGTTCGATACCGGTGATTTTGCACTACCGCCGGTAAGCTGAATTTTGGGAGCATTTGTGGATGCGAATGAAATTCCCTGTTGCGGGGAGCCGTTCGAAGCCAGCAGCATTTTTTTGTCTGCTTTCAGATCGATTGGGGAGGGGCGTGCTATTGAGTTGTCATGCTGAATGCCCTTCGCCGGTGATATTTTGATAAGCGCATTCGGATTGACAACATTTTCAGCAACTGCCTGTGAATTGTCGATGCTGATTGGAACCTGTTTGCGTGGCATGTCCAGGAAAATTCTGTCCGAACCGGATGCCGCACGGGAAGCGACCGTCTGCCCGCCTGGCTCCGGAGATGCGTTTACGTTTTCAGGCTGCACATAATGAACCGGCGTTTTTGGCTTTGTACGCTTTTGGGGCGGCGGTGCTGGTGGTTCCTCCGTCAGGTCAACAAAATTGATCTGCTGGATTGGCGGTGTCTCCGGCTTGCTGATGTCTGCCAATCCGAAATACCCGCCGATAAAAATGATGTGCAGGATGAATGAAATAGCAACACCGCCGGCGAGCCGGTAATTATCCTGCCCGATGAAGGAAGCCCATTTCCTGTAAAAACCGGAAGCCTGCTTCGATTTGCCGGATTGTGCACTGTCCGTAATTTTTATTTGCCTGCCGATTTTCAAGATGTTCATAATTGGTTCCCTTTTAAACCTGGTCGCGGTTGCGCTGTAATGTGGCAATGGCAATCCGGGTGGCCCCCGCCTTTTTGGCGACTGTCAAAAGTTCCAGGACTACCCGGTGGGTCACATTTTTGTCAGCCCGGATCACCACCAGTCGATTGGGGTGTTCAACCAATTTTTTCTGCAAATCGTTTTTCAATTCAGCAAGCCTGTGGAATTCCGTGTCGTTCAGCGCCAGTTTCCCGTCAAAAGAATATGTAATAGTAATATTCGATTCCGATTTGGATTCCACTGTTTTTGCTTTCGGCAGATCGATGTTCATATCCACCGGCGTCATCATCAACGGAGAAGTTACCATAAAAACGATTACCAGAATAAGCGCCACGCCCACCAGGGGTGTTATGTCAATTTTGCTGATCGGTTCTTCCATTTCTCGTCCCTGCCGCTTATTTATGTTTGATTATGGATAGCTGTTTCGCGCCGCATTGTTTCGCCATGTCCAGAATGGCAACAACCCGGTCGTGAAGGACACTGTCATCGGCGCTCACCAGCACCAACTTTTCCTTGCTGGCCTGCATGATGGATTTCAGTGAATCAGGGAGCTGAAGCGGGCTGATTGCAGTTCCGTTCAATTCGATTGTGCTGTCTGCTTTCAGGTCTATCTCGGCTTTCAGCTCGGTCTCTTCCATCACGGTTTTCGCTTTCTGCAGCGATGGAGTGGAAACGTTTATTCCGGACTGCATGACCAGTGGATACGATACCATAAAGATGATGACCAGCGTGAGTGACACATCCACCAATGAGGTCAGGTTGATTTCCGATACGCCGTAGCTTTTTTTGATTTTTTCGTTCATTTTCATCCGTGAAAATCTCCTCTAAGCCTGCTTCTTTATATAGTAGGCAGGTCATTCAGGAATTAATCCGCCATGTTACCCACCCCCTCTTCCCCCTTCCTTCTGCATAAGGGAGGGGGATTACGGGGAAGGGTCAGAAAAAGTGATCAATTTTTAAACTCCTTTTTTTGGATAAGGTCATGCCCCATAGCCACCTTGCAAGATACATAATTCATCTTAAACCTCCTTTCAGGCGGCTTCCGGAATACCCAGCATAACCAGTACTTTTTTGCTCACCGACTCGATTTCCAGCATGGTGTTATTCACCCGTCGCAGAAAATAGTTGTAGAAGACCACAGCCGGGATGGCGACGATCAGTCCGCCGGCAGTTGTGACCAGTGCTTCCGCGATTCCTGCGGAAATCACAGACGGTCCTGCTGAGCCTGAAACCGACAGCGAATGGAAGGCTTGAATGATGCCCACAACGGTGCCGAAAAGACCAATCAGAGGTGAGATATTTCCCAGCGTCCCCAGCACCCCGAGATTCTTTTCCAGTTTGGAGCGCTGTTCCATGGCGATAGCATCCATCATTTCCACCACCGTGCCGGTATTTTTTCTGGATTCTTCCAGGCCGCTTTTTACCACCGCCGCCAGGGGAGAAAGAGAATTGTTACAGACCGTAATGGCCGACTCCAGTCCTTCCTGCAGCAAGGATGATTTTATGCTGGCGAAAAATCGCCCGGAATCCACCGCCGTGTGTTTGAGGTAGAGCCACCTCTCGAAAATGAAGGTTATTGCCAGAACAGAGCATCCCATAAGGACGATCATGGTCAAACTGGATTTCAGGGTTTCAAATACATTTACATCCATCTGTCATCTCCTTAATTGTAGAATAATTCTTTAATTCTAATTTCCCTTGTTTGCAGCGAGTAGTGCCTGAATGCGCTGGTTGGCAGCATCTACCCATCGGGCTTCGGTGGTGCTGTCCGCTAACATTTTGTAGGCGGAAATTGCCTTCTGCTGTTCGCCGCTGTTCTCATATATGGCGGCCAACTGGGCAATTGAGCTCAAGCGGTAATAATCCGAAGAGGCGCCATTTTTGATAGCCAGGTTGAATGCTGTTTTGGCCTGTGCTACCTGGTTCTGGTTCAGGCGGAGCATTCCAAGCTGGTAGGCTGCTTCTGCGCCGATTGCGGCATCTTTGGCCTTTGCCAATTCAGAATACAGGTTTGCCGCATCTGCCGCTCTGTTCAACTCCGAATATTCATTTGCCATTTGTAAACGGATCTTTGTTTTGTCTTCCGCTTTCGGTTTTGCCGCCAGGTATTTTTGGAAATAATCCAACGCTTTTTCGTAATCTTTCAGGCGGTCGCTGCTCCACCCCGCATTTTGCAGAGAAGAAGCATAATATTCCGATTCGGGATTCTGTTCGATGACTTCATTAAAATAATCAATCGCAGACAGATAACTCTGGACGGTGAAATAACAGACACCGGAGAGAAACCTGGCTTCCGCTATCTGGTTGTTCTGCGGAAAATATTGAATGAATTGCCTGAATTCACGCACTGCATCCTGGTATTTTTCCTGCGCCATGAAAGCCTTCGCCAGCGAAAACTGCGCATCCGGGGCATAAGAAGAGTTGGGATATTGTGTCAAAATTTCCTTGAACTCTTTTACCGCCTCTTCAAACTTCTCTTCGGACAGGTAGTTGGACGCGATCCGGTAGCGAGCGTCCACCGCCAGGTC
>CAZUZS010000061.1:0-16757 GCA_964624795.1 uncultured Calditrichaceae bacterium | reverse complement strand
ACGGTTGTAGCATTCCGCCGAATGATACAATGATTTGGCGATGAGCGGCAAATATTTCGGACGGTTCTGGTAATCAATATTTAACGGGTATTCCTGAAGCGCCTTTTGGAATTCTCCCTGGTGAAAGAGGGCAGTGGCCAGGCCATAGCGGGCAAACGGGCGATTTTCCATCCCCAAATTGCTCTTCAGTTCTGTGAAGCGAACCGCAGCCGAATCGATGCCCTTCGTGTAAAAGGTACACCATGCCAGTCCCAGCTCAGCCTTTTCTGTTAAATCATCCGGTTTGGTTGCCAGCACCAGCCGGTAGTTTTCCCGGGCCAGATCATAATGTTTGAGGAAGTAGGCAGCCTCGGCAATCAGCAGACGGTTGGCCCGCACCCAATAGCTCGCTTCGGTGCCGCTTTCTTTATCTTTGAGATAGCTAAACCGGTTGATGACCTGCTGGTACTTTCCTTTTTGATAGTCCTGATTTTGCAGTGCAAAAATAGCCGCCTCCTGGATGCCGCCGGTGACGGTTGACTGAACAATCCGGTCGAAATATTTGTTTGCGGTTTGCTCGTTTTCGTGACTTGCCAGCATGAAATTTACGGCCGGCACCAGCTCGTTTTTTGGGTAGATGGAAAGAAATTGCTTGAGGCTGATGAGAGCGCTGAGCGTGTCACCCGCTTCGAATTCAGTCATCGCTGCCTTGATTTTGGCCAGCGGCGCAATCGATCCGTTCATATTGAGGGATGCGATATTGTTAAACAGGCGCACCGCCTCCTGGTAATTGTCCTGATTTTGTTTTCCCATGGTCCGGTAGCATTCCGCCTGCATATACTGAAAATATTCCCGGTTGGTGGGGTTACTGGCGTTGCTGAACTCCCTCAGCGCATTGTCCATCTGGCCCAGGTTGAGGTAAATCCAGCCGAGTCGGAAATGAACAGCATCCCGAAATTTGCTTTCAGGGAACGCTTCCATAAACCGTTGCAGCTCGGACTGTGCCGCCAGCCAGTCATCGGATCGCATGAACACTTCCGCCGCCTGCAGCATAGACTCCTCCGCCAGCGGCGTTTGTAGGAAGCGGTCGTTAATTTTTTTGTAGGTGCTCACCGCCAGGATGCGCTTATTGGCCATTTCGTGAGCCTGTGCCAGCAGCCATAAACCGAGTGGGTTATCCGTTCCATCCAACAGGCGGACAGCTTCAGCGGGATTTTTATCTGCCAATGCCAACCGCGCCTCGAGGAATTTCAACCGCATGTCATCGTCATTAGCCAGGCTGTCATTCTTGATTTCATCTACCAGGGAATGGCATTCGGCCCAGTTTTCGCTATTGGCGGCCTGCCAGGCCAGTGCATAAGCTGCCTCGGATTTTATAAATGACTGGCTGCCGATATCATGAAGCGATTGAAAAATGCGCACCGCCTGATTTATTTTGTCCTGTTTCAGGAACAGACTTGCCTTGCGCAGGCTGGCTTCTTCCCGCAACGTGGCGGGAATATCCAGCCCGGATGTCTCCACTTTTTGAAGAACGCTAATCGCATCGTCAAATTTCAGTACCTTCATCAGAGCTTCGGCCTGCAAAAATGAAATGCGGGAAAACAGCACCGGGTCGTCGGTTTCCTTTAATGCTGCCTGGCATTCCGGAAGTATTAAAGAGGCCGTTTCGCCATTCCTGAAGGCGGCAGCGGCATTGCTGTAGTGCGTCCAGGCGCTGTATTCATCGCCTGGCGCGTTCGTCCCCAAAAACAGCAGGATGCCGCACGCAATACCCAGTATTTCCCAATTTAATAAAAATTTAATTTTCATTTTGAGCTTCCTCGGTCTCACTTTTTTCATTTTTTAAGCCCAGAGTGCCGGATGGCCCGCCGGTAGAAATGGAAACCAGGCTGCCACTGGACTCATAACTTTTCCCGTCGGCAGTGCTTACCTCAAAACGATAGCCGAACTTGCCATCCTGGGCAAAAGCGCCTTTGTCGTCCCGGCCATCCCAGATGATTTCTTCCGGCAGCTCTCCGTTCTGAGAAAAAGTGCGAATCACGTTTTTATCTCTGTCAAGAATTTCAAAGTACCATGTGTCAATCGTGCTGCGGCTTTTTACATGCAGCTTGATTTTTGAAATGTTTTGTTCGCCAACCGGCGAGAAAATGTCCGGAACCGCTTCCGCTCCAACCCCAAATCCGCCGAACGCATAATTCACTGCGAAAAGATGATTCCAGCCCAACTCCGGGGTGCTGCGGTTGCTGTAGCCGACACCGATCTTATTCAGGGCGAAACCCACACCCATAGTGAAGCGGTCGTGGTTCAAACCTGCCCGCAAATCCAGTCCCTGGAGCACGTGATATTCCACGCCGGCATTGAAACGGACATTGCCCCAGCCCATGATTTTTGAGAAGTCGGTGCTCACCACAACTTTTTCATTGAAAGCCGTTGCTGCAAATCCCAGCCGCAACTGTCGAGGATAAATGGATGCAGAATTCGCCAGCGTCACGCGGGGGTTGATCAAATTGATCACCGAAAAACCAGCTGTCAGCCAGTTTGACAGTTGTTTTCGTGCCCCGAAATCGATACCATGCCCAATTCCCGAATAGTCCAGCATTTTTTCCGAAACCAGCTTGTAATTGACACCGATGGCGATATCGGAGAAAACCTGTTTCGACCAAGAGAGAAGAAAAGCCATATCGGTGAGTCCAAAGCTGCCTAACTCTTCGTTCAGTTCGCTGCGCTGGTCGAAATCACCGGAGGTGAGTGCAACCAGGCCCAATCCGAAATTCCCGTAACGCCGGGTTGGTGCGGTTGCCGCCATGTAATCGAAGCTGGTGCTCATGAACAAGCTGGAGTGCATGAAATAAACCTGGTAGGGATCGCGATTGGCGAGCCCCGCCGGGTTCCAGTAGAGAGCTGTACCGTCTTCCGCGAGTGCCGTGTACGCCTGCCCCATTGCCATTGCCCTCGCGCCAACACCCTGGTAAAGATAGGTCCCGGGCATTCCGGCATACCCATCCTGAGCTTGCAGCGGTGCGACACTCCATGCAGCGAACAGCAGAATCAAGATGAAGAGACATCCTTGTGTTTTCATTTTTTTATCTCCAAAATTTGTATTCTTCAGTTTCATCTTTACGGTAATTGCAGTTTATCTCAACACTGCGATTTTGCGTTTGGCATTCATGACCGTTTTTCCATTGGCAACTGCTTTGGCCAGCAGAATATAGCCGCCGTTACCAACCTGCTGCCCGTGGTTGTTGACACCGGCCCAGATGACCGAATTAGGATGACTGTTTCCGGAACGTCCTTTGCCACCAAGCTCGCCTGCTGCGATTTTTTTTGTCCATACCAGGTTCCCGAAAAGATCGAATATCTGCAGCGTCACATCCGCATCCTGCGGCAGGTAGTAGTCGATGCGGGTGACATCCGATTCGACGCCAAACGGATTGGGATAATTGACCGGTTTCCCAT
Source organism: uncultured Calditrichaceae bacterium (assembly GCA_964624795.1). Classification (GTDB taxonomy): domain Bacteria; phylum Calditrichota; class Calditrichia; order RBG-13-44-9; family RBG-13-44-9; genus CAZUZS01. The sequence goes on along the minus strand of CAZUZS010000061.1, from coordinate 13,322 downwards.
CCGGCATGGTAGTAGGAGTGAGGTTAACCACCACTTCAAAATCGGTGAATACGGTATCGACCGAAGCCCGGATGATGTTGGTCTCTGTGATTTTCCCTGCGGTAAATCCTATTGTGGCAATCCCGTCGCTATTGGAAGTAACACTGTTCTTTTTTAATTGACCGGAACCCTGGATCACTTCCAGACCGACTTCCTGATTTTGAACCGGGTTGCCGGCTTTGTCCAGAAGCTGGGCAGCGAGACTGATTTCTTCCAGGCCGCAGACTTCGGTTTTCGGAGCCGTGATGGAAATATCAGAGACGGAGCCGGCGAAAATCTCAATCGGGTCGGAATAGCCGGGATCGGTGCCGATTTCGTCGTCCACTTTTATGCGGATGAGCCCCACCGAATTGCAGATTTGCTGGATGGTTCGGCTGCCGCTCTGTAAATTGAAACTGGCGTTCTGCACGGTGCCGGCCACCTGGTCGATATTTTGTGCATCGACCGCGCTGAGGTGAACCACCTGGGTGGCGCTGGGAACGACTTCTCCCATTCCGTTTTTGTAATAAACTTCCATTTGAAAGGACTCACCTGCGCCAACCCGACCGGTGCTCAGACCAATCTCGTAATGCAATCCGCCAACCAGAACCTCCAGGAGAGCATCAAGCGATGTCCGGATGCTGGTGTTACTATCATTTATCCCTCGCATAATCTGGTTACCACCCTGGTTCAGGGTCACGGAGAAACTTGCTTTCCCGTTGACCAGCACGGAATCCTGTGCCACAATGCTGGCGCTGTTGTCGGTGGTGAAGAGATGCACCTGATCCGCGGGTGCTGTTGTAACAGGATTCCAGTAATCATCCACTGCATAGACTTCCACCGGGAAGGGCAGGGCAGCGGTTTGCCGAACGGGGTTGTTCGCGCGTCCCGGGGTTTTTAGCGGATCGTTCTCGGTATCGCCGGGAAGCAGCGATTCACCGGGCAGCAAAACCAGCAACTGGCTGTAGGCGGCATGTTGCACGGAAACAGTATCGCTGCTGGCAACCGGGTAGGTGGCGTTCTGTGCAAATTGTGCTTCTACTACCTGAGCACCGGCAGCCCGCATAACAACCGGGATGTGAGCCAATCCATTATCGAGAGCCAGATAGGAAGGCACCTGTGCAAACGTGTCGCTCACGCTGATTTGCAGGGAATCGGTACGGCCTTCGATCAAGTTCCAATAAGCGTCCACCGCACGCACCACAACATCGACGGTGGAGCCGGCTGTTTGTAGCGTGGGTGTGCCTCTTCTGCCGGGATTCACGCCCGGGGTTACCTCTTCCCCGGGCAGAATCACCTGCAGGCCGGCAAGCGTATCGGCAAATACCGAGAATCCGTTGCTGTAACCGGTGTGCGTATTGGGCGCTGGGACGTAGTCCGCGGCATATAAAACCACCTGCGTATCGGCGCGGGTCACGGCCAGGCTGCCCTGCCAGACGCCGTTGGCGATGGTGACGCCGGTGCGGGTCAATGTTCCGTTTCCGGTTGAAGCAGATAAAATAATGTCGCCCTGGTAGTCGGTCACCGGGTAATTGTAGTTGTTGTAAGCCTGAATTTGAACTGTGAAAGTCCGGCCGGCAACCTGTCCGCCGGCGATCTGCGAAAATCCGAAATGATCCAACTGGCCGGATTGAACGGTCAATGTGCTGGAAGTATCGGCGAATGCCGGATTGTTGTTCCCCTGCAACCGGATGCTGTGACTACCGGGAGTGAGGAGTGTGGCTGAAAAACTGGTGCTTTCCATAACCAGTGTGGTGTCCGAAGGAAGATCGGCCAATGCATCGGTAGAGGCAAAATGAACATTCAGGCTTTCCGGATCGGCAGCATTCCACCATTCATCTGTGGAACGAACCTGTATCTCGAACGGAATGCCGCTGACCTGTGCCTGCGGTGCGCCGTCTTTACCAGGAGCCAGACCGGGGGTAGCGGTTTCGCCGGGCAGCAGAATCTGCACCCGGTTGAGAGTGCCGGATACAACTGTGAACGGGTTGCTGTTTCCACGCACCAGATCCTGAAAATCGTGAATATTTAAGTGGACACTCTGCGCCGCTTTGGTAACAATGACCGGCCCGCTCCAGGTGCCGTTTGTAAACTGCACTGTTCCCACAATGATGGTACCCGGTCCGGTGGAAGCGGTCAGGCTGGCTTGCTCGTTATAATTGGGAACTACCGTTCCGGTGCCGTCCACTGCATGGATGGTGACATCAATCGTGTCGCCGGCGATCTGTGGGCTGACGATGGATTCGAAGGCAAAACTTGCCACCGAACCGCTCACCACATGCACCAGCGGCGAGGTGTCAGATGAAATCTGCGGATCGGACCGGTAGTGAGCGGTAACCGTCCAGTAGCCGGGGGTGTTCAATCTTAAGTCATTGAATGTTTTTGTGCCGGATTGCAGTGCTGCATCCAGCGGAAGATTGGCGGCCGGATCGGTGGAAGAAAGTCCAACCGCTCCGCTAACCGAAGTTACCGTATTCCACCAGGCGTCCACTGCATTCACTGTAACCGGCACGGCATCTCCGGCTACCTGGGTGTTGACCTGACCGGTTTTTCCGGGCGCAATTCCGGGAGTAGGCGTTTCGCCGGGCAAAAGAATTTGCATGCTGGTGAACGCCCCTGCCGAAACCGTGAAAGCATTGCTCTGGCCGGAATGCGGAATGGCTGCATAATCCAGGCAGGTGAGCTGCACATTGGTGGCTGCACGCGTAATGGTTAGGTTGCCGGTCCACAGGCCATCCACGAAATCAATTTCAGTGGGTGAAAGTGTGGCGCTTCCAGTGGTTACTTCCAGACGCCCGTGCCCGTTGTATCCTGCCACCGGGTTTCCGGCTACATCACATGCCGTGATGGTGGCGCTGAAAGCGTCTCCCGCCACCTGTCCGGCAACAGTGCTGAATTCGAAATGATCCAGGTTGCCGGGATAGACATGAAAGGCGCTGCTAACCGCCGCCAGAATCGAAGGATTGGAGATATCCTCCACCGACAGGGTATGCATGCCGGCGGTTCCCATGATGACAGTGAGACTGGCAGCACCGTTTATCAACTTATTGCGGGCGGCGAAAATAGCGTTGGTATCCTGCGTCATCAACTTGATGCTGTCGGCGGCGCTGGAAACCAGGTTCCAGTAATCATCCACCGCCCTTACGGAGACATCAAACTGCTCGCCGGTCTGCTGATCCAGCGGGACACCGGTTCTTCCCGGTGCAATTCCCGGAGTAGCTTGCTCACCGGGCAACAGGATTTGCAGCTTCACAAAGTTGCCGGCTAAAACAGTGAAAGGATTACTGATACCGGTGTGAGCAGGCGTTCCGTTGTCGTCCGCCTGAAGCGTTACATCGGATGCCGCTTTGGTCATCTGAATATCGCCTGACCACACGCCGTTTTGGAACGGGCCTACTGTAGCCGGAACCACAGTTCCTTCACCGGAAGATGCCGACAATGAAACCGAGCCGTTGAAACTGAACACTGTCTGGTTGTTGGCTGTTTTTGCCTCGATGGTAACCGAAACAAGTTCCCCGGCGGTAACCGGCCCGGAAATCGTGCTGAACAAAAAATGATCCAGGTTTTGCGGCAGTATCGTAATTGACGGCGTTTGGCCGTTCTGAATTGCCGGGTTGTTCATGTGAAATGCGGAGATGGTGTGACTTCCGTCGCTGTTTAAAGTGATGCTCAGATTCTTGGTGCCGCCCGCCAGCCGTGTCGGATCGGGCAGCGAGGCGTAAAGATCGGTGGACGAAACGCCGAAAGAATCACTGGAAGCAGTTACCACATTCCAGTAGCTGTCCACACCATTTACCACAATGGGGAAGGGCTGACCTGCATTTTGTGGCTGCGGGGTTCCGCTATAGCCGGGATCGATGCCTGGCGTGGCGGTAAGGCCCGGTACAATGACCTGGAAGCGGGTAAGCGCTCCCGGCTGCACCTCAAATTGGTTGCTGGTGCCGGTGTGCGGCGGCGTGGCGCCATCCGATGCGGTGAGATAGACTCCGCCGGTGGCGACTTTGATGGTAACGTTCCCGGTCCAGGTGCCGTTGAGAAAATTGGCGGTAACCGGAATCATGGTGTTGTTGCCTGTGCTGGCATTCAGAAAGACAACTCCGGAATAGTTGCCTACCGGGTTCCCCTGTGGATCGACCGCATTTATAGTTACTGAGAATGGGGTTCCGGCGAACTTGGGGCCTATGATCTGGGTGAATACGAAGTGATCCATATTCCCCGGGTTTACCCGGATCTCGCTGCTGGTTCCCTGACTTACCTGCGGGTTGGTCAGGTCCGAAGCGGAGATTGTCTGGAGTCCGTTGGTGTTCAAAGAGACCAGGAATTGGCGGGCGCCGCCGCTCAACGAAGCGTTGGGCGGCAAAGAGGCGGCCGGGTCGGAGCTGGTCAAATGCACCAGATCGGCATTTCCGCTCACCACATTCCACCACTGATCGACGGCATTCACCCGGATGTAAAAGCCGGACCCGGAGAGCACCTCGCTGGGGGTGCCGGTAAGCCCCGGCGCAACTCCGGGAGTAGGCATCTGACCGGGCGCCAAAACCTGGAGTTGGGCTACCGCCCCCGGCACAATGTTAAACTGGTTACTGATGCCGGTGTGGGCCGGGCTGGCCCCGTCGGTTACTGCCAGGTTAACATAATTTGAGGCTTTGGTGAGCAGCACCGGTCCCGACCATACGCCATTCACCACGGTAATCTCTTCCGGGTAAACAGTTTGTTCCCCGGTGGTTGCGCTTAAAGTGAGAACGCCACTATAATTGGATGCCGGCACACCGAACTCGTCCACGGCTGTAACGGTTACCTGCAGCGGTTGTCCCGCAACCTGTGTGGCAGATATATTATTGAAAACAAAATGATCGATTCCTTCCAGAACCATGACTTCCGATGAGGTGTCGGCTTGGATTGCACTGTGGGTTATATCGTTTGCCGAAACTGTCTGTAAACCGGCAGTGTTGAGGGTCACGTTCATTATGGTCTGGCCGTTATTCAGCGCCTGGTTGAAAGGCAGGCCAGCGGCAGGGTCGCTGGATGAAAGGGCAATTACATCCTGGGCACTGGAAATCTTATTCCAGTAATTGTCAGTTCCGTAAACATTAATCCAGAACTCACGGCCGGAAGGTTGATCGGCAGGAACGCCCGATCTGCCGCCCCGGCTTCCCGGCATATAAGTTTCACCCGGCAGCACGGTTAGCAGCCGGCTGAAATTCCCGGGAAGCGCACAGAACCGGTTGCTTTCCCCTTCGTGGGGTGTGAATGCGGGTGGCGCCGGAAGCGCGTTAGGATCGATATTTATGGACGTCCGGAAATATTCTTCGCTTCCGCTACCCCATATCCAGTGGGCGATGCTGCCAACCGGGAATCCACCGACAGAAGCTCCCCATGGCGAAATTCCGTAGGCTCCCAGGTCGGTGGCATTCGACCATCCCTGGTCGTCAAAATTTATTTTCTCCCAGCCGGTTTGAAAAACCGGGCTGTTCAGCCAGGCGCCGCTGGTTCGCTTCACCACCTGGCCGTTCACACGGATCTCGGCAATCAGGCCGCCATCCGCGCTTTGATTCGATCCTTTTATGGCGACCACATTCTTGCCTTCCCGGTAGGGAAGGATGTATGTCTGCGCTTCAAGCGGCTGATTGTTGCTGGCAATAAAGTCGCCGTTTACATACAGATCGTACGCATCATCGGCGGTGATAATTATTTCCATCCTGTCGGAAGCGGGCGTGCCGTCGGTGGCTTTCACCCAGATATCCCCGGTAACGCCCCAGGACGCTTCTTTTTCTCCCGCGCGAAATATCTTCAGATTGCCTGTCCACCTTCCATTCAGGAACTGGATTGCTTCCGGCTCGATCCTGCCCTCGCCGTAATCGGTCAACTCAGACAGGTAAACCCGGCCGTTGTATTTCGATGAGATATTGCCGTTTTGGTTGCGGGCGGTGATTTCCACGTTGGGAATTTCCGCTCCCACAGTCACCTGGCCGGGATTTCCGCCATAAGGATCGCCAATGGGGCTGATCATAAAGTATTCGATCTGCACAATGCGCACCGGCGGCGACGTGGCGGAAGTGACATTCGAATTGGATTCGTCATTAGCCGTCAGAGCATACAGGCCATTAGAATTCAGGATGACAGAAAGCACTGCGGTTCCGTTTACCAGGTTCACGGGGAGCGGCAAATCCGCCAGGGGATCCGATGAGGTGAGAGAAACCTGGTCGGAAACATTCACAATGTTCCAGTTATCATCTACTGCATTCACAACGACGTTAAAGGGAACGCCGCTGGTCTGGTCGATCGGATCGCCGTTATAGCCGTTGCCGGTATTGGGTGCGGCCGTCATACCGGGAAGCAATATCTGCAGTTTCTGGGCTACCTGCGCTTCCGCATTGGCAAACATCCCAAATAGACAAAGAATGCAAACAGCATAAATCAGGCTGTGCGATTTTTGAACCAATTTTTTGCTCCTTCCTGGGGCTTTCATATTCATACCTCCTTATAAAATATTGGCCTGTGCGAGGTTATTTTCTTTTGTTTGTTTTTATGATTTCAGGATTCTTCTGTGGATTTTTCTTCTCCCTTTCCAATTTCTGCAAAAGAATGTTTAGATCATCCCCGATTTCGTGCAGGTAATCACTGGAGCGCATCTGCACGCGGGTCTCATAATTCCCGGAAATAGCATGGTGCAGTGCGCGGTGGATTTGCACCATTGGCCCCGCGATACGGTGAGATAAACGAACTCCAACCCAAAAATTAAATGCTGAGATGGAAATGATAATGAGAAGGAAAATGGAAAATTTCCAGTAGATCAACAAGTCAGTCTCCAAATCGAGGGAAAGCTTCTCAAAAACCAGGATGAACAGGCCAAAAACAAATACTTCTGTGGTCGACAGAAAGGAATAGAGCAGAGTGAATGCATGCTGCAGGCTTGGCTGAATATAATAATGGCGTCTCATTTAAACCTTCCCTGGTTACGTTTCACCGATAATCTCCGCAATTAGAGTGCCATAGATCACAAATTGCGGGAACTGAGAAATTGCATTGCTCCAATGGCGTGATATAGCTCACAAAAATACCGAATCACGACCGGATCGGTGGTAATCAATTCATGTCGGCTGAAATGATAATGAACGGTTTTTATTTTGCATAGTGGTTCATTTGACCCACAAAAGAGGAAGTCAACCGGAATCTATCCGGTGCAATCGGGATCCCCGGGGGACGCAGAGCAATCACGCTATGTTTCGACTGACAGTTATGGAAATCGGTTCCCTGGAAATGATGCCTGGGACTCTCAGGGAGGAAAAGCAGTAACCCGGTTTGTGAATACTAAATCCTTAAAATATGTAAGAATTGATGATGTTTTCCAGCATCTCCTGCCGGCCGCTTTGCGGAGCAGGCGCATCCTGACTGATGATCCATTTCTCCAATTCTTCTAATCCGACTTCGCCGGACATAATTCTGGCGCCAATACCGGAATCGAAACTGCTGTAGCGCTGTTCGATGAAGTTGCTGATTACCTTGTCCTCGATCAATTGATGGGCAATCAGCAGCCCCTTTGCAAAAGTATCCATCCCGCCAATATGCGCGTGGAAAAGATCAATCGGGTCGATGGAGCTGCGCCGCAGGTGCGCATCGAAATTCAATCCGCCCTTGCCCAGGCCACTCTGGTTGAGAATAATCATCATCGCCATGGTTGTGCTGTAGATATTGGTGGGGAATTGATCGGTATCCCAGCCAAGCAGGAGATCACCGCGGTTGGCGTCTACACTGCCCAGTTTGCCGGCGGCGGAAGCGACCGCCAGTTCGTGTTCAAATGTGTGACCGGCCAATGTGGCGTGATTCGCCTCGATATTTAATTTAAAATCGTCGATAAGATCGTATTCCTTAAGGAAATAGAGGGTGGTCGCGGCATCGAAATCGTACTGGTGCTTGGTCGGCTCCTTCGGTTTCGGCTCGATCAGGAACTGACCGTCGAACCCGATTTTCTTCTTGTAATCAACAGCCATGCGCAGGAAGCGGGCCATCTGCTCCTGCTCCCTTTTCAAATTGGTGTTCAGCAGCGTCTCATATCCCTCGCGTCCTCCCCAGAAAACATAGTTTTCTCCTCCCAGCTCGTGGGTGGCATCGATGGCATTTTTCACCTGTGCCGCCGCCAGCGCCATTATGCGCGCGTCCGGATTGGTTCCGGCGCCCTGCGAATAGATTGGGTTGTTAAAGAGATTGGCCGTTCCCCACAGCAGCTTAACGCCGGTTTCTTTCTGGAACTGCCTGGCAAGCTCTACAATTGATTCCAGGTTTTTGCAGGACTGGGAGAAACTTTCGCCCCGCGGAGCAATGTCGCGGTCGTGGAAGCAATAATAATCCACCCCCAGCTTTGTAAAGAATTCGAATGCGGCTTCCAGTGTATTTTTTGCGCGATCCAGCGGATCAGACGCTTTGTGCCATTCCCTGTCGAAGGCCGCGGCACCGAACATGTCCGAGCCGTCGCCCATCAGGGTGTGCCAGTAAGCGACGGAAAAGCGCAAATGCTGGGCCATGGTTTTGCCGCCAACCAGCCGGTTTTTATCATAATACCTGAAAGCGAGGGGATTTTTTGAATCCCTGCCTTCGTACGGAATCTGCTTCTCTACCTGGGGGAAGTATTTGTTGAGCATGTTCGCCTGTCCTTTTTTCAATTTGTTTTGGATTTACTCTTTTCAGGAAAAAATTGCGTAAAACGTTTCTGAGAACACAAGACAACTCCTCCGGGAACCAGGTTCGATTGTCTTCGAACCGCTTCAATAATGAACATTTTCGTTTCGGATGTCAATAGAAAAGACCAATTTGCCGTCTTGCAGCAGAATGGAAGCCGCCGCCCTCTGCCGGTTTAAAGTAAAATGCTTATTGAATATTACGCGAATTTTTATATATTTCCATTGTTTTTTGTTTGAGGGTGAGTTGAAGTGGCGTTAAAAAACGGATTGGTTTAAACAGGCCCGGCGGGAATCTGGAGAACATGAAAACTACAGGTGTAATTTTTAATCTAATTCGCTACGCGATTCACGACGGCCCGGGAATCCGCAGCACCGTCTTTTTCAAGGGATGCCCGCTGCGCTGCTGGTGGTGCCACAACCCGGAAAGCCAGAATTTGGCGCCGGAGGCCATTGAGCAGGTGAATCACAGGAGCTACCTGAATTCGCTGCGCGTGGATTCGGATGGAATGATCGGCAGGAAGGTTAGCGTCGACGAAATCATGAACGAGATCCGGAAGGACATCATTTTTTATGACCAGTCGGGCGGCGGGGTTACCTTTTCCGGCGGTGAGCCGCTGCTGCAGCCGCGATTCCTGAAATCGCTATTAGCGGCATGTAAAGAAGAGGGAATACGCACCGCGGTGGACACCTCCGGCTACGCTCCCTGGAAAGTGTTCGCGGAGATCCGCGGGCTGGTTGACCTGTTTTTGTACGATCTCAAGATATTCAATGATGCCGAGCATGTAAAATACACCGGCGTTTCGAACCGGCTTATCCACCGGAACCTCGTTCGCCTGGCGGAAAATGGAAATCGAATTTTCCTGCGGATCGCCATAATTCCGGGCGTCACCGACACCGGTGAAAACCTGGAGCAGATGGCGGCGTTTATCTCCAAATTGAAAAATGTGGAAAAAATACATTTGCTTCCCTATAATCCAATAGGGGAGGGCAAGTATTCCAAATTGGGCAGGGAATGCCGGCTGCCGCATTTCAAAATGCAAACGAACCGCGAAATGGAGCGGTTCAAAGAAAAATTTGAATCAACCGGTTTCAAAATTAAAATGGGGGGATAGCGATGAACGAGAGAATCAGAAAACTGCGGGAGCAAAGCCTGAGCGCCAAACCGGTCTTTTCGCCGGAGCGGGCTGTTTTGCTCACCGAATTTTATAAGAGCGGGGCTGCGGAGCGGCTGCCGGTTCCCATTGCCCGGGCGATGGCATTTAAATACCTGCTGGAAAACAAGACCATCTGCATCAACGAAGGGGAGCTGATTGTGGGGGAGCGCGGGCCGGCACCGAAAGCGACGCCTTCCTACCCGGAAATCTGCATTCACACTCTGGAGGACCTCAAAATCCTGGACAGCAGGCCAAAAATTTCATTCAAGGTGGATCAGCAAACCAGGCAGGTCTACCGGGAAAACATCATCCCTTTCTGGCAGGGACGGTCTATCCGGGAAAAGATTTTCGAAGAAATGGCTCCGGAATGGAAAGCGGCTTACGAAGCGGGCATCTTCACCGAATTCATGGAACAGCGGGCGCCGGGACACACCGTGCTGGACAATAAAATTTACCGCAAGGGAATGTCCGGCTTCCGGCAGGATATTTTAAGCGCCATTGAAGCGCTGGATTTTTTCACCGACCCGGAGGCGCTCAACAAGCGGGATGAGCTGAAAGCCATGCTGATTGCAGCCGATGCGCTGATCGCATTCGCGAAGCGGCATTCGCAAAAAGCAAATGAATTGGCCAAAGCGGAGACCGACCCGCAGCGGAAAGCGGAGCTGCGGAAAATTGCAGAGATCTGCAGGCACGTGCCGGAAAATGCGCCGCGCAATTTTTGGGAAGCGCTGCAGTATTACTGGTTCGTGCACCTGGGCGTGATCACCGAGCAGAACACCTGGGATTCATTTAACCCCGGGCGGCTTGACCAGCATCTTTATCCATTTTATAAAAATGATCTGGAGCAGGGCGTCCTCACCAAAGCGGCGGCGGAAGAGCTGCTGCAGGCCTTCTGGGTGAAATTCAACAACCAGCCGGCGCCGCCCAAGGTGGGAGTCACTGCCTCGGAAAGCAATACTTACACCGACTTCTGCCTCATCAACATTGGCGGGGTGAAGGAGAATGGCGAGGATGCGGTGAACGAGCTGTCCTACCTGCTGCTGGATGTGATCGAAGAAATGCGCATTTTGCAGCCCAGCTCCATGGTGCAGTTGAGCAAGAAAAATCCCGACAATTTTATCCGCCGGGCGCTGAAGATCGTGCGCACCGGGTTCGGGCAGCCGTCCGTTTTCAATACCGATGCCATTGTCCAGGAGCTGATGCGGCAGGGCAAGTCGGTGGCCGATGCCCGCAACGGCGGCGCCAGCGGGTGCGTGGAAACCGGCGCCTTCGGGAAGGAGAGCTACATCCTGACCGGCTATTTCAACCTGGTGAAAATACTGGAGCTCACCCTCAACGATGGGATCGATCCCCTGACCGGCAAGCAGATGGGGCTGCGGACCGGGCATCCCGCGGCATTTAAATCTTTCGATGAATTATTCCATGCCTATCAAAAGCAGTTGAACTATTTTATCGACATCAAGATCAGGGGCAATGTTGTCATCGAGCGGCTTTATGCCCGGCATCTTCCGGCGCCGTTCCTTTCCATCCTGGTGGACGACTGCATCCGGAACGGAAAAGATTACAACGACGGCGGCGCGCGATACAATACTTCCTACATCCAGGGAGTAGGGCTGGGCAGCCTGACCGATTGCCTGGCTTCTCTCAATTATCATGTTTTTGACCGGAAAGATCTGGAAATGGGCGAGCTGCTGAAGGCGCTGGCGGGCAATTTCGAGGGGCGCGACTCGCTGCAAAAAATGCTGCTGAACGAGACCCCCAAGTATGGCAACGACGACGACTATGCCGACGGGATTACCAAACGGATTTTTGAGGCTTACTTTGCGGCGGTGGAAAACCGGCCCAACACTAAGGGCGGGCAATTCCGGATTAACCTGCTGCCGACCACTTCGCATGTCTATTTTGGCAGCAAGGTGGGCGCAACCGCCGACGGCAGAAAGGCGTTCGAGCCGCTGTCGGAGGGGATTTCGCCGGTGCAGGGCGCCGACCGCAACGGCCCCACGGCGGTAATAAAATCGGCCGCCAAGATCGACCACATCCGCACCGGCGGAACGCTGCTTAACCAGAAATTCACGCCGCAGGTTCTGGCCGACGATGACGGCATCGACAAGCTGGCGCACCTCATCCGGTCCTATTTCAGGATGGACGGGCACCACATTCAGTTTAATGTGGTAACGGCCGAAACGCTGCGCAAGGCGCAGCAGAACCCGGAGAAATACCAGGACCTGATTGTGCGGGTTGCCGGTTACAGCGACTACTTTGTGGACCTGACGCTGGAATTGCAGAACGAAATCATCAAGCGGACCGAGCAGGGAGATTATTGATTGGCGGAATATCTTGCGGCCCATGTTTTGGGAATAAAGCGTCAGATAAAAAAGGCTATCATCAGTTTTGCCGGCAGGCATGAACGGGGCGAGGCGAAAATGGAGGCCGAAGAGGATTGTTCCTTACAGTGATCCATTCGGAAGAGTTGCTAAAATTAAGTCTTGCGCGCGGTTATGCGGTTCTTCCCGCAGGCATTTGGCGGGAAGCCACTGTCTGTCAGAATTGGATTCGCAATAAAAACATTTCCCATCCCGCTAGCACATAGAATTTGGCAAATAGGTTAATCCCGGGATCAGAAGAAAAATAATGGATAGCACCGATTTTTAAATCGGGGATCAAATAAGCTTAACCGATCAGATGAGGCTTTAGCCAAATTTTTCGGCTAAAGCCGGAATTTTGAGGGAGATCATATGAATCCCCGATCTGAAGATCGGGGCAAGCCAGTATCAAAATCAGCGATGGTTCTCTTATTACCGATATTTTATACAAAATTATATTTTTCTCTTGATTTTTATGTCATGAAAAAATAGATTATATTGAAACAAGAGATATTTAATTCATGGAAAACGAAGTCACATATCCACCCCAATTCTTGCGTTTTAGAATTTATTAATAGCCCTAAGACGGCTATTATATATAAAAGAGTTGTAAGCAAAGCGGTAAAGCAATTTCAATTTTGGGACTTCCTGCCGGTTTTATAAGCGGAGGGTAAGCCAATTGATGATGCAAATGCTTTTTCCTCTCTGTAACTGACGTGGCGGAGCTGTATCCGGGCTTGCGGCCTGGTGCATGGGGCCTAGTGCAAGGAGCTGGGGCGATGCGAGTCGGGGGGACACTGGTCATTGGTCATTGGTCATTGGTCATTGGTCATTAGTCATTAGTCATTGGTGGTTTCACTTGTCGTTGCAACAGAGCAATTATAATCGTAATCGTTTTGAAGTGCGGGTGGCAATACTACAATATTCCGATGTTCCTGTATCGTTCCATGGGATACACGGGCACCTTGTAATAATACTCCGGCACTGCATTACATCGCTGACTGCCGACGGCTGAACGATGAAAGCGATGGATGATTTCATGGTGGCGGGCGTGATGGCAGGGATGGTGGATGCAGGTGAAACGTGAGATGTGAAAGGTGAAACGTGAA
>CAZUZS010000060.1:25886-33574 GCA_964624795.1 uncultured Calditrichaceae bacterium | reverse complement strand
CGGCAGACAAGAAATAATATTTTCGAACGCTTTCCCACCCTTCCTGTTTTTCACAAATTCCTCAGAAGGTCTTGGAACAAGAAAATTAGCTGCATCAGCATCATTTGGTATTCAATTCGAATTCGAGGCTGGCAAGAATAAACGGCCCCACTCCTTTCGGATCATTACACCTTGCCGGTTCGCTGACGTAGTAATCGTAGGAACCAACTCGGTACGGATCGCCTCCCAAACCCGCTACCGAACATGTGCTGGTGAGATTCACCAGACCCTTATCATCAATCCGAATAAACCGTTTCAGAATTCCATCGTAGCCTTTTCGGGCAATATCCATTTACATGGAATCTACATATCCCATTCTGGCAGCTTTTGTCATTCGAAAATCTATCATCCACGGTTCGGGATTACGAATCATCACCGATTCGTACATACGCACCGACCATGGCGGCTGATCTGCGGTTTCTTCCTTCGAAGACTGGCACGAAGGCAGTAGAATAAACGATAAAATCAGTAAAAGAAACAAGAGGAAACCACGCATTATGAAATATTCACCTATAATTATATGTATTCTGTTTATATTCATGATAACCGATGACTGTGCCATGATCGAGTTAAAAATCATCTCAGACCAAATAATAATTATTTCAAATATACATTCCGAATTAGAATTTTCCCTCTCAGCCGGATTTCTGACTTTTCGCTAAATACCTAAAACACAGGTAAGAGGCTAATTATTTCGCTCGCCCGGAATTGAAATATTCAAATACTAATTCAGTTTATACGCCTTCTTTACCAGGTCATACGTCATCGCGCGAGCCATGCGCCGGGCGTCGCTCATGTCAATGATATGGCGGGCTGCCTGTCTTGCCAGAAAGTTGCAATCCAGCCGGCGCGAAAGATCGTGGCGAGCGGGAATAGATGGAAATGCCCGGGTATCGTCATTAAATCCAACTGTGTTGTATATTCCGGCAGTTTCGGTTACCATCTGGCGATAGCGGGTCATTCCGTCGATGCTGTCGTGAAACCACCAGGCCGGCCCCAGCTTGAGTGCCGGATAATGTCCAGCCAGCGGCGCCAGTTCCCTGGAATAAACGCTTTCGTCCAGAGTAAACACAATTAGCGAGAGACGGCTGTCATTTCCGTACTTATTCAGGAGAGCACGCAAATTCTTGGTGTATTCGGTTGCTACCGGAATGTCGCACCCTTTGTCAGGGCCGAACTTGTCAAAAATATATTTATTATGATTGCGGTATGAACCGGGATGAATCTGCATTACCAGTCCATCTTCGATGCTCATGCGGGCCATCTCCATGAGGACATGGGCGCTGAAATGGTAAGCTTCCGGCTCGCTCACTTTTCCCTTCAGCGCGTTACTGAAAATAGCTTCCGCCGCGGAAGGCGCAAGCTCTGCGGTAAAAGGTTCCAGCACGGCATGGTCGGTGGAAACCGCGCCCATGGACTTGAAGAATTCACGCCGTCGCTCCAATGCCAAGATGAAATTCCGGTACGAATTGATTTCGATACCGCTCACCTTGCTTAGTTCATCGATATTCTCTTTCCAGCCTTTGGCCGCCAGGTTAACTACTGCATCCGGCCTGAAACAGGGAATGATGTTTCCATTCCATCCCGACTCCCTGATTTGCTGGTGGTGCGCCAATTCATCCCCTGCGCCATCGGTGGTGCTAAGCACCTCGATGCCGAACCGGTCGAACATGGTGCGTGGAAGAAACTCCGGAGTTTGCAGCTTGCTTTGTATTTCATCGTAAATCGCCATCGCGGTAGCGCCATTCAGTTTTTCACGGATTCCGAAGACTACCGAAAATTCATGGGCCAGCCAGGCGCCGGTCGGGGTGCCGGCAAACAAATAAAAATTTTCCCCGAAAATCTGCCAGATTTTCCGGTGATCGGTTGCCACCGGAGTGCCGTCGATGGTTGGAATTCCCAGGTTTTCCAGGGGAATTCCCTGCGAGTAGAGCATTCTGAATATGTAGTGATCCGGGATAAGAATCAGCTCAGCAGGATCCGGAAAAGGCTGGTTTTCCGAGAACAGCCGCGGGTCCACATGCCCGTGCGGGCTGACGATAGGCAAATCCTTCACTTCGTTATACAACTCGGCCGCGATTTTTCGAACCCCGGGTTCGGGATCAAAAAAACGATTTTCGTTGAGGATTAGTCTTTCAATTTGTTCCATTGTCTAACACCTCCGGGCAACTGTTTTATGTCAAAATTATTTGGTTCACCGGCAAAAATGTGGTTCGTATTCCCAATTTTTCCAACCGGTTCGCGGCCACTCTGCTGCTGATTTTCATGAATCATCCGGCTGCAGCAACAATTTCCTTCAAAAATTCTAAGAAAGGCTCGGAAAATTCCTTCCGACTCAATCCGAATTCCACCATCGTTTTCAGGTAATCCATTTTATTTCCGATATCATAGCGTTTTCCCTCGATGGTATAGGAATGGATGTTTTCCCGCTCGAGCAGAATTCGCATGGCGTCGGTCAGTTGCAGCTCGTCGTGCAGGCCGGGGGAGGTTTTCTCAAGCGCCTTGAAGATTTCGGGAGTCAGGATGTAGCGCCCGGCGATTGCCAGGTTGGAGGGGCTGCGATCAACCGGCGGTTTTTCAACAAGCTGCGAGACTTTAAGAATCCGATCGCTGACCGGTTCGCCACCCACGATGCCGTAGCGGGAGACTTTATCACGCGGCACAGCTTCCACCGCAAGAATGGTCTGCCGGTACTGGTTGTAAATATCAATCAATTGCTGCGTTACGGGAATGACCGATTGGATAATTGTGTCGCCCAACAGCACCGCAAACGGCTCGTCCCCAATGTGGTGGCGGGCATAGTAAACAGCATCCCCCAGGCCCTTCAGCTCCTTCTGGCGGATGTAGTGGATATCTGCCAGATCCGAGATGCGGCGGATTTCGTTATATAAATCTTCATCTTCGTTGCTTTCGAGCTGCATCTCCAGCTCGGTGTTCCGGTCGAAATGATCTTCGATGGCACGCTTTCCCTTACCGGTAACGATGAGAATATCCTCGATTCCTGAATCGACTGCTTCCTGAACGACATATTGAATGGTTGGTGTGTCGATTATCGGCAGCATTTCCTTGGGTTGGGCCTTTGTTGCCGGAAGAAAGCGGGTTCCCAATCCGGCGGCCGGAATCACAGCTTTTTTTACCATTTTCATTTGTCCACCTAAAGAATATACGGTTTAATTACTCTTGCCTTTATTTTTTTCAATTCCACAATCAGGCGGGTCAGCATTTCGTCATCGGTGTATGTGCCGATTATCGAGCCGCCCGAACCGGCGAATTTTGCCGATGCCCCGCAGCGGCGCGCCAGCGCAACCATCTCCAAATTGCGATCACTTATGTCCATTATTTTCTTGCGCAGATCGAAATTTCTGTTGATCAATTTGCTCAATGCAGCATAATCCTTCGCCAGCAGCGCTTCTCTCCCCTGCTTCGCCAGACCGGCGATTTCCTGCAAAGTATCGACAACCAGCTTCTCGCCGTTCTTGTAGCGAACCCGAATGGGATTGAGCACCTTGCCTGATACTTTTCCCAAGTCGATTTTGTAGGCGATGAAAAGATTGGGAAGCAGCTTCGGGTCGAGCGGCTCGTAAACGCCGGTCTTTGTCTTCTCCATGTGCTCGCGCTCAAAATCCATGTAGACGCATCCTTCGTAAACCTGGATCACACGATCCTGCAAACCGGCGTTTATCCCCAGTTCATCTGTTTCTGCGGAAAGGATGATGCTGGGCAGAACTTCCTGCGGGATCGCAACATCGTAAAACTGCATCAGCGCCCGCATGGTAGCGGCAATAATCGCGCTGGAGCCGGCCAATCCCACCTGCCGTGGTATGGAGGTATGATAACTGATCGTGAAGTTCTTATTTGAAAAACGTATTTCGTTTTGACGGCAATATTCGAAGAATTTTTTTATGGCGGCTTTTATCAGCCGATCCCCGCCATAATACCCAACCAGATCGATCGATTCGATCAGCTCAAAAATATTCCGGTAAGTATTTGAATCCTGCTCAGCCAAAATAATTCTTAGCTCGGGCGTTTCGAAAAGGGAGATGTGTGCGCCGAAATTCCTGACGCTGATCGAGATGGTCTTGCCAAAATAGCCATCAGAGGGATTCCCTAACAAACCGGCCCTGGCGTACGCGCGGCTTTCGATGATCATCGAATTGCTTCCATCTTTATTTTATTAGGTTTTGTGCCTGCTCACAATTTTCTATTGTGCCTCAGACATAAGAAGGCGCAGATGCTTACCCAGGTGGCGGTGCAGCACTTCCCGGTAGAGATCGAAATTTTTGTTCAAATTTTCCATGATCAGGTCCTTAAACGCGGCACCGCTTGGGGCCTTTCCTCCCACCAGCACCGAACCAAACGTGACATGCAAAATTTGCCGTCCGGAAGTATTTTCCAGGTACCATTCTTCCAATTTGTCATCGGCGAGCGTTTCGGGGACATCCTTCAATTGAGCAGAAACATGGTAGGTGGCTTTATCGGTATCGTATCGCGAGCGGCAAAAAGCGATAATCTCACGGAACAGCTTTTTGTCCGTACGGCACACCACACGCAGGGCTTCCAGGTAGCTGGTACCGGCAGTCTTGACATGCAGCAAATCTCCGCTCAGCCGCCCCACAATGGGATAAATGCGAAATTTGTCGGAACCGCTGTGAACACTCAGTTTATAGGGTCCGCAGTATTTGGCGATGGCAACGTGCCGGCGATAGCTTTTTTCGAATTCGGACAAATCGCCTTTGTAATCGATGCCTTTCTCGAACTCCCCGGTAAAACGCGGCGCCAGGCTGACCACTTCGATACCCAACCGCTTCAGCTCCAGCCCGATGAAAAGATGTTCCGGCGGGGTGGTCGGCGTTTCTGTTTCATCGACCGACATTTCCACTTCAAATTGCCCGGTGCCGCTCGCTTCGCGAATCCACTGGTACATGTTTCGGGTGTGCGCAATCGCACGCCCATATTTCACAGCCGCCCGGAGAAGTGTCTCCCGATCCGGGAAGGAGACGCTCATGCCATCCTCCAGATCGTATGTTTTATTCAGGTACAGATCGAAAATCTCATTTTTCTGGAATAGCCCATCGTCTGCCATTCGGCCGTGATATTTCTCCAACTCGTCCCGCGCGAATGCGTCCGCCCGGCTGTTAACATGCGCTGATGGATCAATGGTGAAAAACGTATACCCGTTTTTTGCCATCAGGAAAACGTCGTCTTTGGTCTGCAAATGGTCGGCATCTGCCCCCCAAGGGCCTTCCCACGCTTCCGCCTTCACAGCGCCGATTGCCGCATTCATCACGTCTTCCGGTTTGCGCTGGGTGCGGTTCAATTCACGGATAGACTGTTGGGCGAAAATCGGGAGAAATGCAGTTCCGCGTACCGCGTCGATATGCCCGGGACCGGCCAAACCAAGACGGTCGCCAAACCCGAACGATCTTTTCAGGCCGAGAACAGACGGTTTCACATTTATCATATCAATCAACTCCTTCAGAAATGAAAAATTTTTTGAATTATGTCCGCAGTTATTCTAACAGATTGAAACTGCCCGGGATGATTACCCGGAATATACATCCACTATTTTGGCTCGATCTGTCCGAGAGCCGGACTTGGATCTTTGAATTTTTCGGGAAAAAGCCGCCTGGCGCCGCAGGAATCCCGGACAATCAGCGTGGGTTTCAGGATCTCGCGAAGCGGAACGGTCTCACCGCGAATTTTTCGAATCACTCGCTCTGCTGCCAGCTCCCCGATCCGGTCGGTCGGTTGGTGAATTGTCGTCAGGGGGACCAGCGCGGTTAATCCTCTTTTGATATTATCGAATCCGACAATCGCCACATCTTCCGGGACCCGCAGCCCGTTATCCAGCAGCGCCTTCTCAAGACCGAGTGCGGAAAGATCGTTATAAGCAAAAACCGCTTCCGGAACACGTTTGGTTTTGACCATTTCCTGACCAATCTCATACCCGGATTGGAAATCGTACCACTCGCCGCGCAGCCGGAGATGATACTCGAATTCCGGGGCAAACTGCAGATTGGCTTCCTGAAGCGCCCGCATGTAACCTTTCCTGCGCACTTCCCCCAACAGGCTCCCGGTTTCTCCATTGATGTAACCGATCTGCGGATACCCAAGGTCAATCAGGTGTCGGGCTGCAATGTAGGCGCCTTCCTCGTGATCGGTGCCAACGTAGGCAATATCTTCATCCGCGATGTAGGAAACCACCACGTAGGGGAAATCGCGCTGCTGCAATTCCCGTAACACCGATGATGCAAAATACACCCGCGACATGGAAGCGATGATCAGCCCGTCCACGCCCAGCTCCAGAAAGTGCTGTATCTGGCTCTCCTCCTTCTCCATGTTACCGTCGCTGCTGCGAAGGAGAAGATTGAATTCATTGCGGGAAAGCACTTTCTCCATATTAGACAGGATTTTGGAAAAAAACGGGCTGTCCAGATCGCGGAGAACAAAGCCGATCGTCCGATATTCTTTTAAGTTTGCAAAAGTCGATTTCCGGGCAACATAGGTTCCTTTTCCCACCCGGCTATAGAGCACACCCTCTTTGATCAGGTCCGCCAGCGCCTTTTTGACAGTGATGAGGCTGACTGAATAGGTGGCGGCCAGCTCATTCTGCGAAGAAACCCGATCCCCAACCTTGAGTTCGCCGGAGGAAATCTTTTCCTTTATATCATTTACGATCTGGACATAAAGCGGCGTTGGATTTTTGAAATCGATTGTCATATTTACTTGTTCCCACAAATGGACATTGAAATTGGCAGCGATTCTAACGTTCCCGCAAGGACAGTTGGCGCCGTCTTTCTTGATAGTTTATTCCGCCAAGTGAATTCTACTTCTCCTCCCAACCCGGCTTCCGCCAGGCTCACTTGGCGCGGGTCCGCCAGGCCATTTATATAAGATGAAACTTGGTTCGGAGGATGGTTTGCAATCATTTTCAATTCACTTAGCATAGTTGGTATGCCAAGTATATTGAATCTTTGCGTAACAGTCAAGATTTTTTTAAAAATGGAATATGTCCAGACATAAGCGTGAATGAAAAATAATCAATCGGGAGAAACGACTTGGGACTTTATGCCTGCATCGGATTCAGCAATAATAAAATTTTGAGCAATGCCGGTTTGCCAGAGTTCGGTTCAAATATGGCCGCACAAAAATATACCCTACGGCTTGAGCACCTGCAACCGATATGTCTCTCCGCAAACCGATCCGAACACCCCGATTCCACCTTCAATTCCGCCGCTCAACTCCGGGTGCTCCCGGTAAATGAAATTGTGGTAATTATCGTCAATAGCAAGTATTTGCATGGTGTTGGAGCCATAAAAAACGATCATGGAAGAATACCAGTCGATAACAAGGCGACCCGGAAAATTGTCGGAAGCCAGCTCCCTCATGCGCGCCAGTCCCCGGATATGCCGCGGTTCCCTGTCTGCCCCGCCATCATACGATTGACGGTCGGCCGGTTTGTCCTCTCCGAAAAACGCGTTGATATATTCGGCATTCTGCCACGATTCATTGCAATACATATCCACCATCACAATCTGGTCAGGATTTTCACCATCCAGGAAAACCGGCATTTGCCGGGAAATATTCTGCGGATGGACGGCATTCACCGTATCGGTTCGCAAATCGGTGGTCAGGTGCAATACCGGCGG
>CAZUZS010000060.1:19152-25786 GCA_964624795.1 uncultured Calditrichaceae bacterium | reverse complement strand
AAGACCGTCACTTCTTTCTGATATTCCGGTGTGGACGGATTTTTCGAGCATGCGGCAATCAGAATAATCCCGATTAAGACAGTCCCAAATTTTGTGACCAAACCTTTCATCTATTTCCCCTCATATCGATTTTTATCATGATCCATGTTTATCCAATCCGATCCTGCCCGCCTTTTAAAATTTAAATGACGCACCTACCGTCGGGAGCAATGGCAGCATGGTAATGTCTTCCCGCACCGCGGGATTCTTGTCGGTTTGGTAGCGCCGGAACCACACATTTTTGTGGTTTAACAAATTGATGATCTGCGTGTAAAGCTCAGTTTCCATCCCAAGAAAGGTAGTTCTATAGAAAACACCCATGTCCATCCGCAGATAAGCCGGGAGACGGTAGATATTCTTGGCGCCTTCCAGCGGAAGGTAATAGATGCCGCCATCCGGCTTCAGCACAGCATAACGGGCAGTGGCCTCGGTATAAGGCTGCCCGGACCCAAATTTGAAGGCAAGGTTGAATCGCCATTTACGGCTCAGCCAGAAATCTTCCACGGCAGTGATGGTGTGGCGTCGATCGTAAGTGGGGAAATATTCTTTCCCGAAATTATAACCGTCCACCTGCTTTTTTGTCCAGCCCAGAGAATAACCAATCCACCCTTCCAACCCCAGGAATTTATTACGAATGTAAACATCACCGCCGTAGGCTATGCCGGTACCACTGTAAAAATTCTGGGCGGCAGTCTGGTTATCCAGATTTTCATCGGCTCCCCGGAAGGTGCGGTATTCGGCAATGTTGCGGTAATTCTTGTAGTAGGCTTCCATATTGATGGAAAAATTTCGGGTGTCATCAAAGGAGTAGCCGATAATGTAGTGGTCTGCGCTCCCCGGCTTGAATGTGGGATCTACCGGAAACCACATATCTGCAAAACTAATACCCTCCTGCTGCACCAAATTGAGGAACTGCGAAAAGTGCCCATAAGTGAAGGTCAGGTTACTTTGCGCGGTGAGCAGGTGCTTCCAGGAGATGCGGGGGTTCATCCGTGTATAGTTACCATCGGTATAATGGGACAGCCGAAGACCGGCCTGTAGAATATCGAAAGTGCTCACATGATAATTGTCCTGAAAATATGCCGCAAGGTAATTCCCGGAGAATTTATTAAGGTATTTCAACCCAACTATTTCGTAATTGAGGTTGAAGCCCAACTTTTTCCACTCGAAACCAAAATCCACGTTATGGCGAACGCTTGGCGTGTAAGATAGAGCGCCCTTCAGGGAAAGATCGGTAATCCGGTTCAGCAACCCAAAACTTACCTCATCAAATTTTATTTTTGAATCGCTTTCGAACCGGCTTCCCGCAAACACAAAATGAGAAAAAAGCTTGCTGGAAAACAGGTGCATCCACTGCGCGCTGAAGGTTTGGTTGCCCCACTTCAGGTTGATGTCGGTGCCATCCTGAGAAAGGTCCAGCACATCGTCGCCGGTGTAGAAACTGATACTGGCCTGGTTGTTTTTGTCGATATCATAATTAAACTTGGCATGTCCGTCGTAGAAATAATACGGCAGATCGACATTCGCGATTTTGGCAGCAAGATCAAGGTAGGTGCGACGCCCGGAAATCATCCACGAGCCCTTTTTCCATGGACCCTGAACGGTGGCACTACCGCCCAACAGGCTAAGGCGGGCAACTCCCTCGAACTCTTCACGATTCCCCTCCTTGTTGTGCACATTGAGAACAGAAGAGAGCCGCCCCCCGTACATCGCCGGGAAACCGCCTTTCAGAAGCTCCACCGATTTTACCGCGTCGGTGTTGAAAGTGCTGAAAAAGCCGAACAGATGATTGGGATTGTAAACATCGATATCATCCAGGAGAATCAGGTTCTGGTCGGTACTGCCGCCCCGGATGTAGAGACCTGCGGAAAAATCGCTAAGAGTTGCCACACCCGGCAGCATTTGGAGAGAACGGAAAAGATCCGGTTCCGCCACCTGAGGTACGGTACGAAGCTCGGTCGCCTGCACAAGAATTTTTCCCGGTTTGATATCCAGCTTATCCTCGTCCTCTTCCGCCGTCACGACCACCTCCTCACCGGAAATGGCCTCTACCTCCATCAGCACATTCAGCTCAATATCTTCCCCATCCTTCAGCGTCTGTTTTTTCTTCACCGTCTTGTAACCCATGTAAGAAAAATTGATTTCATAGCTGCCAGGAGGCAGCGAGGAGAGCACGTAGTAGCCTTTGGTATTGGTAGTGGTTCCAACCGGACTCTTTTCCAGCCACACGTTTCCCATGATTATCGGCTCACGATTATCCTTATCCCGCACAAACCCGTGGATGGTTCCAGCGAAAACAGTTGAAGTTGCCAGCGGCAGCAACAGTGCCAGCATCAGCCACCTATATCCAGCCATCTAATTTCCTTCCCGTTACATGAGTCATATTTTGCCTGCCAGGCAGGCGAGCAATCAACAAACGTTCCCATGACGCAAATAATGAGCAGCATGTTACAAAATTTTTAAAATATAAAATTAATAAGGGTGTGTTACAACTACATTAAGGAATTTGCCATGAGTCCCCACTGGTGGGTGGGATGATGAGGATTAATCAATTTCCCTGGCGGTTTAATTTAGCCTCAACCACTTCCCCCGGTAGCCTTAGAAAGTAGCCTGGATTCTCTTGGCCCCTTCCCCTTCTCCAAGTTGGAGAAGGGGAAGGGGAGATAATATATTTGAACAAAATTTAATTGATCGGGGAATAGGGATGAGGCTTTGCTCTTTTACTTATAGTTGCAAAAGAAATCTTCGGCCAAAGAAAGTTTTCGTAATCATACTCGTAATCGTAATCGCGTAAAGGATCAAATCTTTAATGGATCGGAAATATTCTTAAAGTTTATTGAATCGCACTGCAAACCAAATTTCCACCGAAGCTGCAATCACAATTAGCTCTCAAGAAACTGGAATGGGAATATCCTGTCGAGTATTATTATGATTAAAAATACGATTACGAGCCGAGCCGATATTCGCACTCAACCAACTCATCTCAAGAACGAATTACGCTTTCTTCCACGGTGGCACGTCCGGCAGAAGTTTCTCGAAATCGGAGATCAGGCTGCCTTCATAGGATTCGTTGTATTCGTCTTTGAGAAACATGCCGGATGCTTCATGAAAGAATTTTTCCCAAGACCGGTCTTCCTGACCAGGATTAATCGGGAAAAATTTTGCATCGTTGGCTTTTGCTGCCCGCAGGTCGCCGGGAGCATCGCCAATCATCAGGATGTTTTCTTTCTTGTATCTGCCTTCCGATGCGAGCTGAATGTGCTCCTTTTTGCTGCCCATCTCCTGCCCGGCGATAATGCGCGTGAAACCAGCGATGTTGTGTTCTTCCCATTCCCGCCGCAGCGCCTCATAGGGTGTTGCCGAACAGACGATGATGTCCGCCCATTGCGAAATCTTTTCCAGGCTCTCTTTCACAAACGGAAAAGGTGGGACACCCCGCACCATGTCGGCCACCGTTGCATTTACCGCCTCGCTCCAGCGAAGCGCCTGAATCAGCACCTCGTCGTTTTCCTCTTCGGCTTCTATCTTCAGCGCCGGATTGCCGAGCCGGGTTTCCCGTTTCACCCAATCCCGCAACGATAGCGCTTCCGGGATATCCACTTTACGCGCCTGCACTTCCGGCCATTCTTTCAACAAATCAAGAACCATAAGCAACGCCGGAAAGCGATTGATGCCCCGCCATTTGGAATACAGGTTAACAAATTCAGCCGCGGCCCGCGCGTATTTAGAGACCGGCTGCAGATTCCAGTGTTTCACAATGTTGGGAATAAAACACTCCTTGTGCTTTATCTCCATTGTATCGAAAGCGCAGCCATCGGAATCGATGGCAATCAGGTATTCATGTTTCGGCTGTAAATTTTTCAGTTCAGCTTGCGGATCACTACTCATTTTCATTCCTCCTGTTGTGTTCAAACAATCAAATAATCGCAGCATCCCGCTCAAAGGTGGCAATTTAAGAAATTGTCACTTTTCTGACCATCCTCCTTGATCCCCCCTCCCTCATCCATAAGGGAGGGGGAAAGAGGGGGTGGATTATTTGGCGAGTTGCTACTTAATCAAAAGATCCACCAATGAGATCTTCCAACTAATTCCGGTACGCCTGTGGGATGTATTCGGCCAGCTTCTTTTCAGCAAATATTTTGGCAAAACGGGTAAATCGCTGCCTTCCGTTTACCAGCGGGACGCTCACCCAATCCTCTCCAATTAACGGGCGGGCGTAACGCACAAAATCATCGGTCACATCGATACGGTTTTCCGCGATCCATTGCTTTGGAAATTCGCGCTCCGAGTTGGCCACCAGTTCCAGCGGGGCTTTATCCAGATCGATGTTGTAAACCAACCCCGGACGCCGCAGAATGGTGGACATATAGCCCGATCCGTGCTCCATGGCAATTACCACCGCGTTCTGCCCGACTTTGTAGGCCTCATCCAGATCGACGGTCGATGCGTAGATCATCGTGTCGCGCTGGTCGGTGCCCGAAATCTGCCCCCGGGCGCTGCCGCGGGCCCGCAATCCCACTTTATTCAAATGGTTGACCACCACCTGCTGCGCGGAAAACATGCTGGCGCTGAATTCGGTGTGGCCGAAGGAATCTTTCAACGCACCGATATTACCGACATCAAATCCCTCGCTTACAACCACAATCACCCGACCGCTTCGCTGAAGCTCGTCATTTATCCTGTCGGTCATTTCGTCTAAGGTAACCCCGGATTCCGGCATATAGATTTGCAGCGGCATTTCGCGGCTAGGATCCGCAAGCCTGGCCGCCGCCGGAATGTAGCCGATCTTCCGCCCCATCACCTGCAGAATGAGCACCGGGTCTGATGGCGATGCGCCGTTGTTTTCTTCGTTTATGTTTTGAATAATGTTCGCCCAGTAGCGTGCCACACTGCCGTATCCCGGGGTGTGATCAATCAGCTTAAATTCCGAATCGCCCACATCATTGTCAATCGTTTTTGAAACACCCACCGCGATCAATTCCACGCCCCTTTCCGCCGCCAACTTGGATATTTTGTTGGCGGTGTCCATGGAATCGTTGCCGCCGGTGTAGAAAAAGTAACCCACACGGTGCGCTTCGAACACCCGTATCACCCGCTCGAAATCCTCCTCCTGCTTCGCCTTCAGTTTATAGCGGCAGGTGCCGATGGAACCGGCTGCCGGCGTGGTGCGAAGCAGCGAGATTTCCTCCTCCGGCTGCGCCGAAAGATCCAGGAGATATTCCTTCAGGATGCCTTCAATCCCGTGCCAGCCTCCATAGATTTTGGCAAATCTGTCCGGAAACATCCGGCAGGTTTCGATAATCCCCCGCAGGGAATTGTTGATTACCGGCGATGGACCGCCCGACTGGGCGATGACTACATTCTTGTTCCTCGGCATAACTTTCCTCCAGCAAAAATGTTGTCTTACAGGATTTCCCCAATTTATTATTTAGTCCAGGATTCAAATCGTCCCGGTTTTGAACGGATCTTCTTTCAGGCGGTAGAGCATCTCTCCCGCCTTGGGAACGCACAGGATTCCCTCGTCCTCCAGGTTTTCCCATTCTTCAATTCGGATGGAATCCGGATGCCGGTAATCCAGGTTGATTCTTTTGCAGACCGCCTCCGGAATTTGGGTCGCGAGCGTCACCTTCACGCGCGGCGTCTCGACGCCGTTTTCATACGTCCCAATCCCCTTTACGTGCGTGGAGTGCGCCAACACTCCCCCAGGGACGCCGGCGAACTTGCCCGGCTGTTTCACAAAATAGTCCCGCACATGGTAACCGATTTCCTCGATGATTTCCCCGTGCGTAACCGACACTTCTTTGATGTGCGGCGCATAAATGATCAGCTCCCCGCCGGCGGCGACCACCGGTTCCAGCTTGTACATGCATTTTCCGCCGGTCCACAGATCATCATACATCGCCGGGGCGCGGGAAAGCACCGCTTGGAAAGGATGGTCTTTGTAAATGATGTGCAATTTGTCCGAGAGATCGGCTGCAGCAGACCACGCCTTCTCCGGCGTACCGATGTAAAGGCCGACGAGGTCGCTCCCTTTTACCACCAGGCTCATGCATATTCGCTCCATTGGCAGAAGCTGCGCCGCCCTGTCCACCACTTGTCGAACCGGCGTGTTCCTGGTTCCGATAATTGACGGATTGGTGATCAGCGCACCCAGCCAGTGGAACATGTCGATGATCTCCTGCCCGGCAATCCCAGGAAACAGGTATTTGTTGCCGCCGGAGAAGCCCACCACTTCGTGGGGAAAGGTGGGACCGATGATCAACAGCAGATCGTAATCGTACACCATTTTGTTGATGGTCACTTTCACCGGTTCGCGCATCAGGCCGCGGGAGATTTGCGCTACTTCCTCTTCCCGGATGATGCCGGCCACCGCCAACTGCCGGGGATCTTTCCAGTGATGGTTAAAGAAGTGGGCTTTGGAATATTTCTGCCGGTGCTCTTCGGCGGTGATGCCAACCCGGCGGTAAATGGCGGCATCGCTCAGCGGCGGATGGGTGCCCAGTGCGACGATGAAATCCAGTTTCTCCACGCGCTGCGCCAGCAGTTGGTAAACGCTGCGAAACATTACATCGATGGGAGCAGTCCGTGAATGATC
>CAZUZS010000060.1:2442-19052 GCA_964624795.1 uncultured Calditrichaceae bacterium | reverse complement strand
CAGCTCCCGCACCTGCAATTCGGTCAAAATTGTATCGGTTGAACCTTTTCCTGCTAACACGCTTTTCCCATATAATTTGATTTTCTCCTGCAACGCATTTCAAAGAAGGCACGTCTTAGCCGTTGTAGGTGCCGGAAACCGTTTTTCCGCCGTGCCCACTCCAGTTGGTGTGGAAAAATTCCCCGCGCGGCTTATCCACCCGCTCGTAGGTGTGCGCACCGAAATAATCCCGCTGCGCCTGCAGCAGATTCGCCGGTAACACCTCACTGCGGTAGCCATCGTAGTAGGCCAGCGCGCTGCTGAAAGCCGGCACCGGAATCCCGGATTTCACGGCGATAGCGACCACTTCCCGCCAGGCGACTTGGGCATCATCAATCGCGGCTTTGAAGTAATCGTCCAGCAGCAAGTTCTGCAGCCCGGGATTTTTATCGAACGCAGATTTGATCTTGCCCAGGAACTGCGCCCGGATGATGCAGCCTTCCCGCCACATCAGTGCGATGTCACCGTAATTTAATTTCCAGTTGTATTCCTTCGCTGCCGCACGCATAAGCTGAAATCCTTGCGCGTAGGAACAGATCTTCGAGGCGTAGAGCGCCCGGCGAATCATCCCGACGAATTCGGTTTTATCTCCCTCAAAGCGGGCCGGTTTGCCCTTCAGCACCTGCGAGGCTGCCACGCGTTCTTCCTTGATGGCGCTCATGGCCCGCGCCAGCACCGCTTCCACCACGGTTGGCGCCGGGACGCCCAGGTTCAGCGCTTCCTGGCTGGTCCATCGTCCGGTGCCCTTCTGCCCTGCCCGATCCAGTATCACTTCCGGCATCGGCTTGCCGGTTTCTTCATCCTTTTTGCCCATGATGTTGGCCGTGATTTCGATCAGGTAACTATCCAGCTCTCCCTTGTTCCACTCGCGAAAGACCTTCTCCATCTCCTCGTAGGACATGCCCAGGACCTGCTTCATGATCCAGTAGGCTTCGCTGATCATTTGCATATCGCCATATTCGATGCCGTTGTGCACCATTTTAACGAAGTGCCCGGCGCCGTTCAGCCCAACCCACTCACAGCAGGGAGAACCGTCCGGCACTTTGGCGGCAATACTTTGAAAGATCGGTTTCACATGCAGCCAGGCATCCGGTGAGCCGCCGGGCATGATGGAAGGGCCGTTCAGCGCACCCTCCTCGCCGCCCGAAACGCCGGTTCCGATATAAAGCAGTCCCTTACTTTCCACATATTTCGTTCGCCGGATAGTGTCCGGGAAATGGCTGTTGCCGCCGTCTATGATAATATCCCCTTTCTCCAGGTGGGGGATCAGCATTTCAATGAAATCGTCAACCGGCTTGCCTGCTTTCACCAGAAGCATCACTTTGCGCGGCGTTTCCAGGCTGTCCACCAACTCTTCGATGCTGTGACACCCGGCAATGTTCTTCCCTTTAGCCCGGCCGCCGATAAAATCATCAACCTTGGAGACCGTGCGATTAAAAACCGCCACCGAAAAACCGTTCCGTTCCATATTCAGCACCAGGTTTTCACCCATAACTGCCAGTCCAATCAAACCGATGTCGCTTTTATCCATTCCATTCTCTCCTCTGTGTCTCATCAGTTCTTGTGATATTTTCAATTCTATTCAGTCGTTCCGCCGTCCAGCCATTTTTTTATTTTGACGGAAACCTGTTCACCGGTAAAGCCGAACTTTTCCGCCAGAATCTTGTAGGGCGCCGAGGCGCCGAAGCGATTCATACCAATCATGAGGTAAGGTTGCAGGAGCAAATCGCCCCACCCCTGCGCCACACCTGCTTCGACCACCACATATTTGCTGCCGGAAAGTCCAAGCACGCTCTGCCGGTATTCGGGGGACTGCCGCATGAATAATTCCCGGCAGGGGACAGAAACAACCCGCACGCTCTTGCCCTCGTTTTCCAGCAGTTTCTGGCTTTCCATCGCCACCTGAACCTCGGAGCCGCTGGCCAATATGACGATTTCCGGCCGCACACCGGATTCTCTGGAAATCACGTACGCGCCGCGATTTACCAGTTCAGGATCAAAATCGCCGCCCCGGGACAGCGGATCGACTTTCTGGCGGGTGAGAATAAGCGCAGTGGGGCCGGTGCGGTTTTTCAGGGCGTAGCTCCACGACATGGCGACTTCCAGACCATCGGCCGGTCGCAGCACCGTGGGACCGGGAATCGTGCGAAGCGCGGCCAGGTGTTCCACCGGCTCGTGGGTTGGTCCGTCTTCACCTACAAAAATACTGTCGTGCGTAAATACATAAATCACCGGCAATTCCATGATGGCAGCCAATCGCACCGACGCGCGCATGTAATCGGAAAACACAAAAAAAGTGGCGCCAAACGGAATGAAACCGCCGTAAAGGGCGATCCCGTTCAGAATTCCGCCCATTCCGTGCTCGCGAATTCCGAAGTGGAAATTGCGGCCCTGAAAAGCGCCCGGTGCAATATCCGGGTTTCCCTTGAGATAAGTGTTTGTGGAAGGCGCCAGGTCGGCGGAGCCACCTACAAAATTGGGAAGCATCCCAGCGATTTCCTGCATCAGTCTGCCGGACAGCGAGCGGGTCGCCGCCGCATCCGTGGGAACTGCATTCAGCAGGATGCTGTTGATGTTTTCAGGAATTTCCCGCGCCATTGCCGATTTCCTTGCCTGCGCCAGCTCCGGATTGGCGGCCTGCCAATTTTTAAACTCTTGCTGCCAGGTGGTGTACTCCTCTTCCATCTCGCGCTCTCTGTCGCGGAAGATCTTGTCTACACAACCGGGAACGCTGAACTCAGTATTCTCCTGCCAGTCCAGGTTTTGCCGTGTCAAAGCCAGTTCCTCGGCACCCAGCGGAGCGCCATGCACGCCCGCCGTATCCCGCTTGTTTGGACTACCAAATCCAATATGCGTTCGGGCGATGATCAAAGTCGGCTTACCGGTTTCCTCGATTCCGGCGTGCAGTGCAGACTCAATCTGGTCATGGTTATGCCCGTCGATGGTGACTGTGTGCCAGCCGTAGGCTTCGAAACGCTGCGCTACATTTTCCGAGAAAGTCAGCTCCGTTTTGCCTTCGATGGTAATTTTGTTGTCATCATAAAAATAAACAATATTTCCCAGGCCGAGATGCCCGGCGATGGAAGCGGCCTCGGACGAGACACCCTCCATCAGGTCACCGTCGCTCACAATGCCATAAATGCGGTGGGTTCCGAACAGGGTGTGGTCGGAAGTATTATATCGCGCGGCGCTCATTTTGGCGGCAATTGCCATTCCCACGCCATTCGCGAATCCCTGCCCGAGGGGTCCGGTAGTCGTTTCAACTCCAGGCAGGAGCCCATGCTCAGGATGCCCGGGGGTGCGACTGCCCCACTGCCGGAACGATTTCAGATCGTCGAGCGTCACATCATATCCGCTCAGGTAGAGCAGACTGTACAGCAGCATCGAGCCGTGGCCCGCCGAGAGAACAAAACGATCGCGGCCGGCCCAATCGGGATCCTTCGGGAAATGATTCAGAAAGCGGGTCCACAGCACCAAGGCGCAGTCGGCCATTCCCATGGGCATTCCGGGATGCCCCGATTTTGCCTTTTCCACGCCTTCCGCGGCCAATATTCGAATGGTATTGGCCGCCAGCACAGCATCTTCGCGCGAAATGTTTTTCATCGTATCAGAATTTCCTTTTTCGGTTTCGTTCGATTTATCGGGAATTAAACACCGCTAAAAGCGGAGAATCCGCCGTCGATTGGCAGCACAATTCCAGTGACAAAAGCGGAGAGCGGGGAAAGCAGCCAAAGCACCGCGCCGAGCAGGTCTTCCGGTTTGCCAAAGCGGTTCATGGGGGTGTGACTCAGGATTGTTTTTGCCCGGTCCGTATATTCCTCGGTTTCCTTATCCAAAAGCAGGAACCGGTTCTGTTTGGTGAGAAAGAAACCGGGTGCAATGGCATTAACCCGGATATCCGGCGAATATTCCTGCGCCAGGTGAACCGCCAGCCACTGCGTAAAATTGCTTATGGCAGCTTTGGCAGCGGAATACGCCGGGATTTTTGTAAGCGGCCTGAATGCATTCATCGATGAGATATTCAGGATCACGCCGTTGCCCGATACGCTCATGTATTTCCCGAAAATCTGGCTGGGCAAGATTGTTCCCAACAGGTTCAGATCGCTGACAAACTTCATGGCTTCCACCGGCAAATCGAAAAAGGAGCGATCCGCGGAGGTGGTCGCGTCCGGGTGATTGCCGCCGGCGCTATTTATCAGGCCGTCGATTTTCCCAAATACATTTATTGTCTCGTCTGCCGCCTGTTTAAGTGTGTCAGGTTTGAGAACATCCCCATAAACCACCACAAGCCTTCCGCAACGTGTATCTATTCGTTTAACAATCTCTTCCGCCAAGGCCGGGTCCTTGTCCATGATGACGACATTGGCACTGCACCCAACCAGCGCGCAGGCGATTTCTCCGCCCAGCACCCCGGCGCCGCCGGTAATTACATAGGTTTTCCCGCTAAAATCATACACCTTGTTAATTTCCGTTAAATTCATTCAAATTCCTTCCTTCTTTCCTTACTGGCGGTAAAAACGCCATTTTTACGAACGCACGCTATTTTAAGCGCCAACCACTTTTAATAGCCGAACAGGGTCGACAGCACCAGGTAAACATACCCCAGGTGAATCTGCAATGCGGCGGAGATCTGATCCAGGGCGAGGGTAATGACAACCAGGCGAACTCCGCCGATCACCATCACAAAAAAGGCAAACAGAAAAATGCAGATTTCAATAAACAGATCGACGTACTTTTTTGCCGCAGGGCGAATCTTCGCTGAAAAATAATCGATCGCCAGGTGCAACTTTTTGCTAACCGCATAGCTGGC
Organism: uncultured Calditrichaceae bacterium; assembly: GCA_964624795.1. Lineage (GTDB taxonomy): Bacteria > Calditrichota > Calditrichia > RBG-13-44-9 > RBG-13-44-9 > CAZUZS01. Next base: position 14,203 of record CAZUZS010000060.1, on the reverse strand, counting down.
CCCCAACAGTCCCACCCAGATAAGCAGATGCCGTGTGAGCTCCTCTGTATATGAGCTGGGATTTCGCAGAATAGAGCGGCTGAACACCTGCCACAGCACATTCAGAACATTTGCTCCCATCAGCACAATCAGCGCCCACTCCAATACTTTATCCACTGCAAACCCGACTTTTCTCATGATCATTGCACCGCCTTTATTTCCTGAATCACTCTATATATCTCAGGCTGATCTTTATACGCTTCGTATAAGCCTGCCACCTTCCGGCGAAAAGGCTCTTTGTCGGGATAAAAAACTTCCACCCCCGCCTCCTGAATCGCCTCCAGCGCTTTGGTGGTGGCTTCCTTCCACAATTTCTTTTGCTCAACAACCGATTCATCAACCGCTTCCTGCAAGATGCGCTGCTGATCGGGAGTCAGATCGTTCCATACTTCGGTGCTGATGACCAGGACATCCGGAACGGCGGTATGTTCATCGAGCGAGTAATACTTGCAAACTTCGTAATGATGGGAGAGATAAAAACTGGGCGGGTTATTTTCGGCGCCATCCACTATTCCCTGTTGGAGGGCGCTGTATTGCTCGCCCCAGGCAATTGGCGTTGCTGAGCCTCCCAGCGCCTGCACCATTTTTATAGAAGCGGGGCCTTCCTGGATTCGAATTTTCAACGCGTCCAGATCTGACGGCTTGAGAATAGGCACGTTTTTGGTGTAGAAGCTGCGACTGCCTGCATCGTAATAGCAGAGACCCCGCATCCAATATTTCTGGCATTTGAGAAGCAGCTCCTTACCAAGCGGGCTTTCAAGCACCTTAAAACGATGCGCCTCATCCTTGAAGATATACGGCAGGCTGAATGCATTGAAATCCGGCACAAATCCTTCCAGAACGCTGCTCAAGACCTTTGTCATTCCCAGGCCTCCGATCCGCAACAGTTCCAGGCACTCACCCTCGGTGCCCAATTGCTGGCTGGGATAAATCTCTACCTTCATGGTGCCGTTGGATTTCTCCGCTAGCGGGCGCGCCATAAATTCCATGGCTTTGTGTGCCGGGTGAGTCGGATCCAGGCCGTGAGCGAGTTTGATAACCGTCACCCGCTTCTGGCCGCCGCAACTCCAGATCAAAGCCGCCGAAAATATCAGCAAAATTAGGAGTTTGCGGCGGAGGTAAGAATTTTTTATCATGATAAGACAACCGCTTAAGTTAAGATACTAAAAACGGATTCTTTGATTCTCTAATATAATGATGACATGGTACTTTTAAATAATAGTTCTAATTATCTCCATCACCAATATGACATACTTGGTATACCAAGTTATAAAACAAACTTTATTTTGTCAATCAAAAATTTATTTCACAAGAAAAAATTTTCCTGCGCATTTCAACTTCAATTAGATTGAAGGAACATTTCAACATTTTTTATTGTTCAGGCATATCCAGGCTATCAGGTGTGAGTTTATCACCCTTGGATCGTCTGACAGATAGCAGATTATTTATTTCATATTTGAAGAAAGCAGAATGAGCGATGCAAATTATAAAGAAAATTTTAAGCGGAGACATTTCTAACTCCGCTCTCACCAACTTAGGACTGGCCTTTCTCCGCGTTTTTTCCGGAATTGCTCTGGCACTCCAGCACGGAATCATGAAATTCCCACCGTCTGAAAGATTCATTCAAATGACGGGCAACCTCGGCTTTCCATTCCCCTCATTTTTTGCGTGGGCAGCGGCTTCTTCCGAATTTATCGGCGGCTTGCTGCTGGTAGTCGGTTTTTTGACCCGCCCTGCCGCATTTTTAATATTGGTCACGATGTATGTTGCCGCATTCGTTCGTAATGCCGGCCAGCCATTCGCACAGCAGGAATTGGCCGTGCTTTATGGTGTTATCGTTCTCTTCTTCCTGCTGGCGGGCCCAGGCAGGTTTAGCCTCGATGCGGTCCTTTACAAGAAAATAAAGTAAGAATTTGTGGGTGATAAAATGCCGTTAAAATATGTTGCCCCGGATTTTCGGTAATATTAAATTCTGCCGTTTTTTCAACCCCGGATCGCCTCATGCGGTAAATTCGGGCAGATGGTTTATGAATTAAAATTTTGTTCAGGATAGACCAACTGGTAGAATGATTGAATGACAAAACTCACTACACTTAATTTCCCTATCGCCGAAGGTGCAGAGTCTGATACTCAGCATTCACCAGCACCTTCAATTAATGATATGAATCCCTGTCTTACTTGCGGCGCGTGCTGCGCCTTTTACCGGGCCTCATTTTATTGGGCCGAAGCCGATGATGTTCCCGGTGGTACTGTCCCGGCGGAGCTGACCGAGCCGTTCAACGGATTTCGCCGGGTTATGAAAGGCACTCAGGCCAATCCGCCGCGCTGCATCGCTTTGCAGGGTGAAATCGGCATAATTGTGCTCTGCTCAATCTATGATAAACGTTCCACGATTTGCCGGGATTTCGAATTTTCAGGGAAAAATGGCATAACAAATGAGCGTTGCGACCAGGCAAGGCTGGCGTGGCATTTACCGCCGCTCCCGACAGATGATCCCGAAGATCCGGACGAACCCACGCGGCCGATAACGCCCGGTAACCTGCCCAAAGCGGCGTAAGTTGGATTGGCAGGTTAAGCTGATTTCAAGCAGCCTGTTCGGTATTGCGCAGCGATTGCGCGCCTGATTTTGAAAAAGTTTCTTTTCCATTGGATGCCGTACGCCACTAAATTAGTTCGGAGCAAAACTAAAAGCGAGAACTTCAATGCCGCGTGCTGTTATTACTTTGCCGGAACAATTTATCTTTTCTACCGAAATCGCTGTCCGCATTACGGATGTGAACTACGGTGGACACCTGGGCAATGACTCCCTGCTTTCCATCATCCACGAATCCCGGATCCAATTTCTGATGCACCATGGATTTTCCGAAAAGGATGTTGGTGGTTTTGGCATTATTATGGCCGACTGCGTGATCGTTTATAAATCGGAGGCTTTCCACGGCGACGTGCTGAAGATCGAAATCACTGTTGACGATTTTGGCAAACGGGCCTGCGATCTCATCTACAAGATTTCCCGGAAAGCAGACGGCAAGGAAGTGGCACGTGCCAAAACCCGAATTGCGTTTTACGATTACCGGAACCGCACAACCGTTGTGGTGCCGGGTGAGTTCAGGGCACTTTATTCAGACAAAATCTGAATTATGTCAATCCCGGAGATTAGACTCTCTATTACCAACTAAAGGTTCGGCAGAGACGGAGTTTTATCTCGCGGTAAATTAATTGCAGAACCAATTAGCTCCTGCCGATTTTGTCAATGCACAATTATCTAAATTATTCTTTTATTGCGACAAGTGTAATGCTGAAGACTCCATGCCTTTTTCTTCGAAATTCCACGATCTCATCTTCCGACAGATAGCTCCGGAGAAGCTCATCCGGCAGCACGACAGGTTTGCTCTGCTTGATCTCCACACGCCGGAAACCAGATTTTCTGATCAAAGCAAGGTAGACATCCTGCTGCAATGCGCCTGAGATACATCCGGCATACATTTCCGCTGATTCCCGCAATTTTTCCGGCAGCTCGCCCAGCAAAACAATGTCCGAGATGCAAAAATGAGCGCCCGGTTTCAGGACCCGGTAGATCCCGCGGAAGGCTTTCTCTTTATCCGGCACCAGATTGAGTACACAGTTGCTGATAACCACATCTGCGGTATCGTTTTCCAACGGCAGATCCTCGATATCACCCAGGCGGAATTCAACATTGTCATAGCCAAGCTTGTCATTATTGGCGCGCGCTTTCCGAATCATCTCCTCCGTCATATCAATTCCGATGACCCGGCCAGCCGGCCCAACGAGTGCGCGGCTGACAAAGACATCGTTGCCCGCGCCCGAACCGAGATCCACAACTGTGTCGCCAGCATTGATCCCTGCATATCCGGTCGGCACACCGCAGCCTAATTGCAAATCGGCTTCAGGTGCATAACCTGCTAAATTCTCATAATCATCACTCAGAATTGTATAACTCTGGGTGCTCTGGTCGCCGCAGCAACCGCAATTGCCATTCGCCTCCGACTGACTCGCTATGGCAGCATATTTGTCCTTTACAATTTTCTTTAAATCTGTTTGCATGTTAATTCCTTTCTCTATTTTTTTTGATGACATAGTTGCCGACAATTCCCCCGCCGCCATGCAGGCTCTGCGTGTCCAGGCACATCATCGTGCCCTTCGAAATCCCTCGATCTCACTCATCACTTCGTTACTTGGCGAAATATAATAATAACATTTGGGATTATCAAGTCGTTTATGCGATCAGTGCAAAATCAAATCATCGCAATGCGGAACAATCAAACGAATCTCCGTTTTGCTGGATTCAATTCGCAATCATCCTCTTTCTCAAATTTCCTGAAGTTGAATGATCTCAAGGTACTGAATGCCTATGACGAAATATATTCTGGATATTTGGCATTGTCTTCGCTAATTTATGCTCGCTGAATTATTTTATTAATGAACGATGTTTCTTAAATAAAATATCAAAGGATTGTTTAATTATGAGGCAAAGCGATATTAATATCGATTTCCAAAGCGGCGCACTCCTGGCCTGCGTTGAGATCGGAAAGCTTCTCACTTCAACCCTGAATCTTAATGAAATTCTGGAGCTGATCCTGTTTAAGGCAAGCAGCCTGATCCAGGCCCGGAACTGGTCTTTGCTGCTTGTGGACGAAGCCTCACAAGAACTGAGATTCGAGGTAGTGGTCGGGATCGATAAGGAAGCAGTTAAAGATATCCCCATCCGGGTCGGCGCCGGAATTGCGGGGGTGGTGGCACAAACCGGCGAACCTCTTGTTCTCCCGGATGCCCAAAATGATGCCCGCTTCAACCGTGAGGTTGATAAAAAAACCGGTTTTACCACCCGATCCATTATTTGCCTGCCACTGAAAATCCATGGGAAGGTACTGGGCGTTTTGGAGATCGTCAACGTCAGTAATCTCGATGCATACCGGACCCGCTACCTGCCTATTCTTTCCATCCTCACCGATTATGCCGCTATCGCCATCCAGAATTCACAATATACAGCACAGATTGAGGAATTGAGCATCACCGATGAATACACCGGCTTGCGCAATGCCCGTTATCTCCATCAGATCCTGGGCGACATCATGGCGCAAGTCGATCGGGAAGGCCAGCCGCTGGCGGTGGTTTTTGTCGACATCGACAATTTCAAGCAGGTGGTAGATTCGCATGGGCATTTGTGCGGGAGCCAGGTGCTGAAAGAGATCGGGCAAACCATTTCCGCAAATTTGGACGGCGATGACATTCTCATAAAATACGGTGGCGATGAATACGTAATTTTGCTGCCCGGCAGAAACAAAATGCAGGCCGTTGACATCCTCAAGAAAATTCTGGATTCCATCCGCTCCTCAATCTATCTGCAAACCGAGAAGGAGCCGGTAAAATTGACCGCCAGCTTCGGTATTGCCATGTATCCGGAAGATGCAAAAATCAAAAAAGAACTTCTGCTGCTGGCAGACAATTCCATGTACCGCATCAAGAAAACAAGCAAGAATGGAATTGGGACGACATAAGACATTGCATGCCAGAGCACTGCGGGCAAAGAGCGTACGAATAAACTTCAGCACAATTCGATAGCGGCCAGGTGGCGGTTCCCAAAATGGCAGTGCCTGGTGTGGGGTGGCTTGTCTGCTGCAAAGACACCGAAGGAAATATTCTCGGTGTGATGCAAGGTGATTCGAATTCCAAGTAATTCAACCGCTTTCGAATCTATCGGAAAGTCCGGATGCGTTATGCACCCGGAATTTTTTTTAAATTCACAACCAATCTTAAGCGCCCGGCTCCGTCCATTCTCAAGCCTTTCTGCCGCAGCCAGGGTAAACGGTTTTCCGGAAGGCTACCGTTCGCCGGCAATGCTTGACGACATAATAGGTAAACTGGGGCTTTCACCTGATGCTCAACAGAAACTGGAAAAACAGCGTGGCAGGCATTGGAAGCGACAGCAAGGGTGTTTTCTGAGCGCCTTTTTAGAAACACCTGCGGCACATTGTCTTAGTTCATGTCCGGAAGATCGATTGACTATTTGCCGTGAATGGATTGTGGAATTATCGTGTAAAAGGGAGACAAACCCAACAATGGGGCGTTACCCTCCGGTGGAAGATCTGAAGGATAGAAGAAAAATAAACAGGTCCTCGCCACTGGGAAAAGCCAACTTTTATCACACATCAATATCCAACCCCACCCTGTCCCTCCCTTTCGGAAGGGGAGGGAATACAAGGGAAGGGTTCCCCGGAAAATGAAATCAAACTACTTTTCAACCAATAAGCAAACTCTTCAATCATCACTCCAAAACTGTTTGTAAAATTTCAGAAAACATATTAGTTTACGCCTTCCAAATCTGCTTGATGTGAATTCTCATCAAAGTTGAGCAGAGAATATGCAACTGATTTTTTTACGAATTACGGCAGGAAAACATGACTTATTCAGAAGATGGTGTCGCCATCAGCACCAATCAAGAGCACCTGGACTTGCACACCATTCATAATTTCTTAAAGACTTCATACTGGTCAGAAAATACTACATTCGAGGCTGTGAAAAAATCAGTCGAAAACTCGTTATGTTTTGGTGTGTATAAATATGAAAAGCAAATCGGCTTTGCAAGGGCAGTTACCGACTATGTGAAATTCGCATGGCTGGCTGACGTTTTTATTCTGCAGGAATATCGCGGCAGGGGATTATCCAAATGGCTGATGGAGTACATCCTCGACTATCCCAAACTCCAAGATGCAGGTCGATGGTTGCTGGCAACCCGCGATGCCCATGGATTGTACAAGCAATTCGGGTTCCGGGCACTCGAGATGCCCGAAAGTTTCATGGAGAGAAAAATGCCTCGCGGTAATAGTGCATCAGATACCTGAAGATAAACTGTGGAGATAGATTGAAAGGAGAATTGCATGAAATACGGTGCCAGAAACAATGTCCGGGCGAAAGTCACGTCCATCAAGCGCGGAGATGTAATGTCGCTGGTAAAATTCGAAGTGGTTCCACCGGCGGAAATGGGGTCGGTGCTGACGACCGAGTCAGTGAGCAACCTGGATCTGCAAATCGGCGATGAAGTGCAACTGATTATCAAAGCGGTGCACGTGCTGCCGGTGAAGGAATAAGCTTGTTGAAACATAATCGCCTGTTTTTCAATTCCGGTTCAGGTGGAATTTCCTGAATTGGAAGAAGCTATCTTGTGCAACGAGGTTGAGTGTTTTTTCTCGTCAAATATCAGAGGCATATTTCGTTTTTTGTGTTCCCTTGTGTATTGGTGCCTGGGTGGCAATATAACCAAGTTCAACAAAGGATATGGAATAGCTGAAATAAAAAAGAGAGGTGTGAAAAATGTCGGAACGAATGATCGAGCAATTCATGGAAATGGTCCAGATTCCCAGCGAGTCGGGCGAGGAAGCCGCTATGATCGACTATTTGAAAAAAGAATTCGAGAAATTAGGCGCCGATGCGCAAAAGGACAGATACGGCAACCTGGTGGCGAAACTGCCCGCTAAAGGAACACAGAACAAAACACCGGTTCTGCTTTCCTGCCATGCTGATACGGTGAAGCCAGGCAAAGGAATTGAGCCGGTTTTGAAGGACGGTGTCATTCGCTCCAAGGGCGATACCATTTTGGCAGCCGATGACAAAGCCGGCATTGCCGAAATGCTGGAAGCGTTGCGTATTGCCGAGGTTCGCCCCCCGGTGGAAGTTGCTATCAGCCGCCAGGAAGAAGTCGGAATCCTGGGTGTAAAGAATCTCGACTACTCGCTGCTCACAGCCAAACGGGGCTTCCTTTTGGACAACGACACCCTCGACACTATTGTCATTGGCGGGCCATCCTATTTCGCAATTGATGTCAATATCCAGGGCCGTTCAGCCCATGCCGGGATGGAGCCGGAGAAAGGGATCAACGCCATTCTGGCAGCATCCAAAGCGATTGCCGCGCTGCGACTCGGCCGGCTGGACCATGAAACCACCGCCAACGTGGGCGTGATTAACGGGGGGATGATCCGGAACGGAGTACCGGATAAGGCTTCCTTTTTGGCCGAATGTCGCAGTCTGGATCATGAAAAAGCGCAACGGTTGGCCGATGAAATGGACCGGAAAATCAAAGAGCAGGTAGAATCTGTGGGTGCCAAAGCAGAGATCAAGATTGATAATTTGTGCCGGGCAGTGGACATACCGGAAGATTCCTGGACGGTTCAGATTGCTAAAAAGGCTCTGAAAACTGTGGGAATTAACGCCACAACCACATTCATAACCGGTTTCACCGATGCCTCTATCTACAATAACAAAGGCATTGAAATGGCGGTGGTGGGAATCGGCGCCCGACTGGAACATTCAACGGATGAGCATATTTACGTTTCGGATATGGAGAAGGCACTGGGTATGGTAGTGGAAATTTTGCGGTTGTCAGCGGAGTAATACGAGCAGGGTGCGTGGCGCTTAGGGCTTGGCACATGGTGCGTAGGGGGATTTTGTGACGAAAAGAATAAAGGTGTTCTGGAGCCTAAATTGAGTTAAAGGCGGACTCTGCAGGATGGTTATAGACTGCACTAAGGATGAAAGGCTTAAGATCAAATTTCAAAATTTATGCGTCTGGCTCATTAGACGCTTCGATATTCGGCAAATGCAACAGCTAAAATTCTATTTCAAGGCCGAGAGTGTTTTATTATATTTTTATGGTTTGATCGTATTGTAAGATAAGACAGCTTGAGAAATGGCTAAAATATTTGTTAAGGAATGTCACGTTCATTTGTTAGCATAAAATGGATGATGGAGTCAAATAATGGACCAGAAAGAAATTCTCGAAATCCTGAAAAATTTTAAAAAAAGATTTGCGTTAAAATATGGTATCCTTTCTATTGGTGTGTTTGGATCTGTTGTCCATTCTCAACGAAGGCAGCCACATGATGTGGACATTGTTGTTCGCATAACCAAACCTGAGCTTTTTCTGTTGGCCGGGATTAAAAACGATTTGGAGGAGCAAATAAAAATGCCTGTGGATATCGTTACCTACCATTCCTCGATGAATCCTTTTTTAAAAAAGACAATCGATGAGGAAGCCATTTATGCATGATAAGAATCTGATACGGGAGGTATTGAAACAGATACGAACTGCCGCTGAAACGATAACATTTCGCTTCAAACCGGTTAAAAAAGTTTCTGATTTTACAGATGACCCGGCGGGCATGGAAAAGATGGATTCAATCTGTATGCTTCTGATCGTTATTGGCGAATCATTGAAAAATTTGGATAAAATAACTGAGGGCAACCTATTACCACACTATCCTGAAATAGATTGGAAAAAAGCGAAAGGGATGAGAGATATCTTGACGCATCACTACGCAGATATAAATGCCGAAGCCGTTTTCAACACCTGCAAAGATAAAATTCCAGAACTAAGCCTTGTAATAAACAAAATGATCCGGCACCTGGAAAAGTAGCCATTCATCAGCGTTTCCCAGAATTCTGCCATATCGCATTTTATATATTTTGCCCCAAACGGTACTACAAAAGATAAAACGCAAGCTCATTAGCTGTCGGATTAAATTTGAAGCCCTATTTAATGGTCTGTTTACTTATTTTCCATTTCCCGCTCTTGCTCCAACCAACGCGTCCTTTATTCCCTTAATCAGCCCCGTTCCCTCATAAATAAAGCCGGTATAAATCTCCACCAGCGAGGCCCCGGCATCCAGTTTTTCCATGGCATCCCGCACGGAATGGATGCCGCCTACGCCGATAATCGGGAATTTTCCTCCGGATTTCTCATGCAAATATCGAATTACTTCAGTGGAGCGTTTGGCAAGCGGTTTCCCGCTCAACCCGCCTTCGCCGATTTCCCGGACTCTCTCAAGCGGAGTAATCAGATTTTCCCTGCCGATAGTCGTATTTGTAGCAACCACACCATCCAAGCCGGTTTCGAGAATAATTTCGATAATATCATCCAATTGGGAGTCAGTTAAATCCGGCGCTATTTTCAGCAGAATCGGTTTCTCATTGGACATCTCACTGTTCAGCTTTTTGAGGTGAATCAGTAATTTTCTCAGTGGCTCCTTGTCCTGCAAATCCCGCAACCTCGGAGTGTTGGGAGAACTGACATTCACCACAAAGAAATCCACACACTCGTGCAGCATGGTGAAACAGCGCTCATAATCTTTTATTGCCTCTTCGTTGGGTGTAATCTTATTTTTCCCAATATTTCCTGCAACGATTATTTTGCGGTTTCCCTTTTTCAACCGGCGAACCATGTCCTCGACTCCCCGGTTGTTGAAGCCCATTCGATTTACAATAGCTTCATCCTGTGGCAGCCTGAACAGCCGTGGCTTGGGATTTCCTTCCTGTGCCAGCGGCGTAACGGTCCCAACTTCCACAAAGCCAAATCCAAGGTCAGCGCACTGCCCGATAATCTCTCCATCCTTGTCAAAGCCCGCTGCCAGGCCTACCGGGTTTTCAAACTGAAGGCCGAAAACGTTGCGTCGCAGCGCCGGGTGATCGAAGTGGTAAATAAGTGCGAAAACCTTGCTGACTAAGGGGACTTTCAGCAATGCAATCACGAGATCATGGATCGTTTCCGGACCGAAAAGAAAAAGAATTTTTCTGAAAAGTTTGTACATTCTCCGGCAACCTTCACCTTTCATTTTTCATGCGAATTCCTGAATACCCCGGCATTGTTGATTGCGCCTTAGCGGCGCATAATTATTGAATGTTTTTTACCCGGTAGCCCAGAGCACGTCGCGCCAATGTTTTAAACATCGAGAAATCCCGTGGAATTTGCGGCCGTACCCGCCGGATTTCCAACGTCTTACCGGAGACAGGTTCCATAACTGTAATCCTGAATGAAAAGATATATTCGCCTTCTTCCTTGCCCCAGCCGGGCATCCGGCCGTAGCGCATATCATTGAAATAAAGATCCTGCCCTACTTCCGATATAACAAAAAATCCTTTGGTGAGCCGGGCAAGTTTTTCAATGTCCGGATCACGGCGGTACGGTTTAATGAGCCGGTGGTTTTTCGGAGTATATTCAAACCGGATAATCCCGGACTTATCGAACAGTGAATAGTAACCTTCATAAAATCCACTGTCGCTTTCCGCAACACCCCGCCACAAAATATTATTTAAGGGTGTGGGGGCAGCCAGGATCCTTTGGTATTTAATATCTTGGGCATCAAGCTGTCGCGCGAAAACCGAATTGACGTACAATTCATTAACAGCCGTAAATAACAAATATGAAGTGCTGAGACCAATCCCGAGGTAATTCAGAACGCGGCGTTTTCGTGATGTTCTATGCAGGAAAATTAGTGCCACCAGAGCAGCCAACATGGGCAGCGTGTAAAGCGGATCGATAACCGAGATGGAATGATACGCCACCCGGAATCCACTGAACGGCCAGAAAAGCTGCGTTCCGTAGGAAGTAAAATTATCCAGCAGCGGATGCGTTATGAGGGACCAGAAAGCGAGTAGCGTCCAATCCCACCAGTTGGCTTCCTTTCCTTTGTATAATCTAAAAATGAGATAGCCCAGCAGCGGTGCTAACAAAAGGGCGAAAAGGATGGAATGAGAGAAGCTGCGGTGAAAAGTCATCCGGGAAACCGAATCCAGAAAAGGACCGGCAATCATGTCCAGATCGGGGATGAGTCCGCTGACTGCTCCCCACAGTAGCGCTTTATTTCCCACCTTCCTGCCCAGGGTCAACTCCCCGACAGCGGCGCCCAATGTCATTTGTGTGAACGTATCCATC
>CAZUZS010000060.1:0-2342 GCA_964624795.1 uncultured Calditrichaceae bacterium | reverse complement strand
CCATCCTGTTCATCCTGTCTAAAAAAATGAAATCCTGAAATTACCTGTCCAGAATCGCCAGGGTGATGCGGCTGATGCACACCAGACGCTTGCGTTCGTCAGAAATTTTGATTTCCCACACCTGGGTGCTTTTACCGATGTGAACCGGACGGCAGATTCCTTCCACCATTCCTTCCTTCACTGCACTGATATGATTGGCGTTTATCTCAATCCCCACAGGATACCGCTTTGCCGGATCCAGGCAGAGCATTCCGGCCACGCTTCCCATGGATTCCGCCAGTGACACCGAGGCGCCGCCATGCAATATGCCGAATGGTTGCCGCGTGCGACGATCCACCGGCATGGTGGCCTTCACATAGTCTTCCCCAATTTCCGTAAACCTGATTTCCAGATGCTCCAGCATGGAGTTCGCACTGTGCTTATTCAATTCTTCCACTGTAACCGGTTTGAACCAGATTGTCATTTTCGATTTTCCACCTTTCTTTGCCCTCAAAAACTACCCTGCCAATTTAGCCAAATAATTCCCAAGGAAAAAGTATATGTTTCCTGTAACCTGATAAGACATCTAATATCTAAACAGTTGATGAAACGGCGAAATGTTTTTAAATTGTCCGCTGTGAAAAAAACGGCGTAAATCTGCAAAACTAAAATAAAAATTCGGGAGGAAATCAGATGCCTACCAAACAAAAACAAGGTTCTGTGGAAGAATTCCAATATCGTGCTGAAATGCAGCAACTAATGCACCTGATAATTCATTCGTTATACACCCATCCGGAAGTATTCCTGCGGGAGTTGATTTCCAATTCATCGGATGCGTTGAATAAAGTACGGTTTCAGTCGCTTACCGACAAAAATATTGTTGATTCCGAAGCGGACTTAAAAATAAAGATTGAGTTGGATTCCAAGAATAATACCTTTTCAATTGAGGATACCGGGATCGGGATGACCCGTGATGAATTGATCAGCGAAATTGGAACGATTGCCCACTCGGGCACGCTGGATTTCCTGAAAAAGCTGCAGGAAGAAAAACAAGCGGTAGATGGCAATATGATCGGGCAGTTTGGCGTGGGATTCTACTCGGTTTTCATGGTTACGGATGAGGTAACGATTGATACCCGACATGCCAATCCGGAACTCAAAAGCTACCGCTGGAAATCAGTAGGTGAAGGAAAATTCACCATCGAGGAAATCGACAAGCGGACTCGCGGCACCAAGATTTCTTTCAAATTGAAAGAAGAAGCCAAGGAATTTGCCGAAGAATACCGGATAAAGGAAATCATTAAGAAATACTCGAATTTCGTGGACTTCCCCATTTATGTGGGCAAGGAGCAGGTAAACCGGGTCACGGCACTTTGGCAAAAACCAAAGAGCGAAATCAAGGATGAGGAGCTTGATGAATTTTATAAATTTATAAGCAACGATTTTAGTTCGCCGCTGGGAAGCCTGCACCTGTCCATCGAGGGCGTAGTCAACTTCAAGGCGCTGCTGTTTATCCCGGAAAATGCGCCGCTGAATTTCTACAGGGAAGAACTGGAAAAGTCGGTGCAACTGTATTCCAACAAAATCTTTATCCAGGAAAATGCCAAGGAGCTGATCCCGGAATATTTGCGCTTTGTGCGCGGTGTGGTGGACACCGAGGATCTGCCGTTAAACGTGTCGCGCGAATGGACACAGAACAGCCCCACGGTAGCTAAGATCAAAAATGTGCTGGTAAGCAAAATCCTGGGTTTCCTGGAAGATTGGGCGACCAATGAGCCGGAAAAATACAAAAAGTTTTATGAAAATTTCGGTTCGCTTTTCAAGATGGGAATTAATGCCGATTTTACGAATCGCGACAAGATCATCGATTTGCTGCGTTTCGAATCGACGCAGACCGATGAGGGACAGCTTACTTCCCTGAAAAATTATGTCACCAAGATGCCGGGCGACCAAAAAGAGATTTACTACATTTCCGGTGAGAACAAGGCGTCACTGAAGCGGAATCCTAACCTGGAATATTTCAAGAAGAATGATCTCGAGGTTCTGCTGCTCACTGATCCGGCAGACATTTTTATCGTGCCCTCGATTCCCGAATACGACAAAAAGCCGCTGAAATCCATCGACAAGGCAGACCTTGAGCTGAAACAGGACCAGAAGGACAAAGAGGAAGCGCTCAAGGAGAATCTTGCCAAACCGCTCATCGAGGTTTTCAAGGAAACCCTGGGAGACAAGGTAGAAGACGTCATTGAATCCAAGCGCCTGGTGGACTCACCGGCAACGCTGGTCAGCGGAAAAGAGGCGCTGGACAGCCAGATGGAAAAAATGATGAAAATGATGAACAAGGATTTCGTCGGCTCCAAAAA
>CAZUZS010000059.1:0-33708 GCA_964624795.1 uncultured Calditrichaceae bacterium | reverse complement strand
CGTATTATCAAATTCCGGTAGGTCATAAAGGTAGCGCTGCTGGAACATGAGTCGCAAGCCATTCTGCCAGGCACCGGTGTATCCGTCAGCATACATAACGTATTGCACATCGGCACCAGGCGGCAGAAGTGTCCACCAGCGGCGCACAGTGCCGCTGTCACTTTTGGTGCGGCGGGTGATGGCGCAAACCGATTGGCCGTTTTTCAGGGGCACATCGCCGTATCCCGTATTCCAGGCATTGTCCGGCAACACCACACCGACCGGCCCCAGCCCGGGACGAAAGATTTTTGTCCGCGCCAGCGACCACGGACCGGACGCTGTGAGATAAATCCGTTTTTCCGTTTTTCCGAAAGGCACCATGTTGGAAATTTTAACGGTATCCTGCGAATTGTTGGCAAACCGAATCTCGGCTTTCCAACCGGGGGAGAACTTCTTATCAATCTCAAACATCGCACTTATTCCGTGGGGCAGGTTGATCGAAATACCTTTTTTGGTTCGATTAACATCGGCGTTCAGCGTGCTTATCGTGGTGTCGTTAATATCTACCGAGAAAAACGGCAGTATTTCGGCCAAGGATTGTTTTTTGCCCTTTTCGGGGACAAAGCCGGATACACCCACTCCATGAGCCGTTTCGAGAGTCAGTTCCTTGATTGTAAAAAGACTCTGTTCTGTGTTGCCGGAATATGAAGTGGCTGCCAAACAGATAATCAAACCCAGAATAGAGGACACAGTTTTTTTTCTCATCAGAATTTCCTGTTTTTCAAATTTAAAAACTCAACTTTAACTTATTTCGTCTTAGTCAACCTGGCGATCTTGTCATGGGCATCTACTGAAGGCCATAAATGGCCTAAATGGTTTTTTGACTTACTCTCCAGGCTCCGGTCGTAAACGACCGGGCTAACTGGTGGAAATTTTGCCAACATCTTATTTCATTACATCCATCATCATCCGGTTTATGATTCCCGCCCAGATGTACTGCCGGTGGTAGCCTGCCCACTGGTCATCGGGACTGTAAAATTCCCACAACTGATGATTTTTCTTCAATTCATCAATCATATTTACTGCGACACGGTTAACCATCTCTTTGGCCAAATCTTTATAACCATATTGCAGTAGTCCGTGCTCGATAAGGAAATCCCATTCTACCCACACCGGGCCATTCCAGTAACCTTTGGGATTGTAATAGGAATCGTCCGCCGAAAGCGAGGGCACCCCGTACTTCCGCCAGAATTTGGTGGAGTCGGCAAGTTTCTTCACCAGAATATCCGCCTGTTCTTTGCTTGCCACTCCCGCCCACAAAGGCAGAAATCCGATGATCTCTTCGCGCTTTAAATCATTAGGTGTCTTGAAAGTGAAATCATTGTCCTTCTTATCGATATTGTAGTAAAACCCGGTTTCCGGATCCCACATCAGGTCATTTATCTTCTGCTGACGGGCAGCAGCATCTTTTTCCCAGGACCGGGCTTGTTTTTCCAGCCCCAATTCCTTAGCCATGGCGGCCAGAGATTTTGCCTCCTGTACCAACATGCAATTCAGATCCATTCCCTCAAAATTGCTGGGCCAACCAACCTCATCCCACACCGCTACCTGTGCATCCCGAACCGACTCCAGAACCGCATGGGCGCCCCATTCGCAAAGACCGTCGCCATCGCTGTCCCGGTTGGAAACGTAGTAATTGTAGAATTTTTTGCTCGATTCATACATCTCTTTGAGAAAGGTTTTATCCCCGGTGATCTTATAAATCTCCCAGTTCTGCCAGGCATACCACGGCGCGGATGTGGTAAGCTGATCGTTGTAGGGAATTGTCTCATCCAGATACGAACCGGTGCGGTAGTTGATGTAGCCATCGGGGTACTGGCGCTCACGGTAAACCCGCTGCGAATTCATGGCGCTCATGGGATCCATGTAGGCATAAGCCAGCATGGTCAGGCTCTCATGAAAAACCTGCCCGCCATGTCCCCAACCCCACTGTGGCTCTCGTGAAAACACGTAATAATTGAATGATGATTTCGCTTCCGGCGGCAGCATCACCTGGCGCATAAGGCTAAATGCGCTCCAGTAAAGCATCTCTTTTTCGGGGTCCTGGAATTTCAGGTGGGAAATATTGGCAAATTCTTTTTCGTTGGCCGTCTGGTATCCCATTAAATCTTCATTCAGCAGTTTTTTCGCATCTGTGATTAGGGTTTGTGGTGAGGTTTCCATGCGGGACACGCCCCGCACAATCCGCAGATGCTTTGAGGCGCCGGGCGCAAGTTCTACCCGCAACGGCATGGCGATTACCCGCGAGAGATCCTTGACATCGTTCTTCAACTGGTCAGGATAGCGGATATCGGTCAGGAAATCGCTTCCGGCGATATTGTTAATTTCACGGCTGGGCATACTTCGCTGCCCGTTCTTATCCACCGCCACCACAACGTAGCCATAAATTTTGTCGCCCTGGATATCTTTTTCGGTGTAGAAATCACGATCAGTGCCCGCCTCCACCCGGACATAATCGCCGCTATGACGATAATCCCTGCGATAGATGTCGTATTTCGCATCCTGGCCGTCCATCTTCCAGTAGAGACGAAGCTCGGTACCGCTGCCCCAAATATCCCTTCCCATACCTTGGGGCGGTGAAGGCAAATCATTGGCCGCGAGCGTCAAATCACGGCGTATGCGGTCCTCTTTTCCCAGATTCCTGACGGTATCGGTAATCGACGCGCTCTCCCCGGTTTCCCGGCACAGAAAGCGAACTGTGTAAATATCACCATTCTTTAGCTGCCCGAAATTTCCCAGCTCAACCCCGTAATAACCGTAGGATGTAATCGTTTCATCTGCACTACCCCAGCGGGGTGCGGTTCCGGTAAGAATTTTACTCTGGTCATGGTTCAGCGTCACCATAATTTCCGGGGCAGGATTGTGGTGACGACATCTTCCGCCATCGGGATGTGAGACTCTTCCCCATACCACGTACTCCGGTTTCTTTTTCAGATCAATCTCATGTGGAACTGAAATCGTGCCCCATTTATAGCTGCGATAACTGGTCTGGCGATCCGGTTTTTCAGAGAGCAGCAACACGTCCCGCACCGGATTCACATATGGGACATCATGCCCCAACACCCAGCCATCCGGCAACTCTTCATGGATAAAAGTAATGGCATTATCTTCCGGGTGGAAGTCCACAGTGTTAAAAACCCGGTAATTATTCTGCATAAAAGGAATCACCTGGAAGTCCATCGACGCAGTGCCGGTGTTGCTCAGCGTTATATCCTGGATCGCCATGTGCGAACTCTGCACCAGGAAGGTCGCATCCACCCGCAAATCTTTGAAGGGCGAATAATGGTAGCGAACCATGTCCGGATAATTGACAGTGATAACCGGTTCCTGCGCCATGTCTTTCAGTTTATAGATGTAATCGGCGCCCTTTTTGAACGCCAGGCAATTATCACCGCCGGTGTCGGTGAAAAAATCCAGACCCCGACTGGTATCGTAAAACATGAAACGATACCCTTCATCCAGGGCGAATTCCGAACGCTGCATGGCGGCCGCATAGGTGGTGTAAATCGGCGAATCTTTTGTGGCGGAGAGGTTGGAAAGAAATGCACTTTCCTCCTGCGCAAATATGCAGGAAAGGGAAATTAACATCAGAATAAGCGTTTTGGTGATTCCTTTTAGGAGCATAGCATATCCTTTAATTTTAACCCAAATTTATTTTTTTCATAAGTCCGGGCATTTATTGCCGTGACTTTGTTCTTCCGAAGGCCATGAATCGCCTCAATTTTCTAACTTTTCGACCCTTCAATCCCAGTCCTGAAAGACCGGGCTAAAAACACTCCCTTAGTGAACCTCAATCTGCGCTATAACCTTAGAGACGTCCACCGGCACACGAATTCCCCTGCTATTGAAATCCGTCCACGGCCTTCCGTCTGCTTTTACCGATTGTATCCGCACTCCCGGCGGCACACGCAAGACCAATCCCACCGCATCGGTATCACCAGCTTCAATGTCCCAATCAATTTTATCCCGCCCGGCGGATAGCTTCTCGGTGAAACTGACCTGCCCCAGGTAAGTAGGCGAATGCTGCAATGTCACCGGCTGGCCGTTTTCCAGCCATTTCCAGGGAATCCCCGCGCCGAAAACCAGCGAATCGCCGCTGGCATATACCAGAATATGGTGAACCAGATTAATGTAATCCGCTGCCACCCAGCCATGGGGAATGTCGCCGGCTGCAAACTGCAGCGTCGTTGTATCGGAATTTTCACCCCAGGCGTACACGCCAGGCATGGTCTGGTGTGCCAAATGCCAGTCCAGGATTATCTGTGCGCGCTCCGGTTGATTGAGAAAAATATAGCAGGTCGCCAACTCGAAAGCATACGGCCAGAATTTCCCCTGATGAAGGTAAGCACCGTCATACGGTTCAATCCATTTCTGCCAATAGAAATCGAACGATTGCCGCACCAGCGGATCATCCGCATCCAACGCCCCACCCGGCCACAAGCCGGGAGATGTGCCTCGCGCCATGGAGCTGCCGTCAATGTCTTCCGGGCCATTGGGAATCCAGTTAATACTTTTCTCTTCCATCACCTTCCGGATGGAAACCATTGCGTTCCTGGATAGGGTTTCTGCTTTTTTTATTAATTCAGCGGATTCCTGCTCTTTACCTAATCGATCTGCCAGCCATGCCGCATCCTGCAAACCGCGCACCGCCCAGAAATCATCCCAGTAATGGTGCCAGTCCACAGAACCTAAATCTTCCGCCGACCACGATTTTGGCAAGATATGATCCGGCTGAGAGGCTTGTAGGGAATCCAGGAACCGCACAGCATCCTGAACATTTGACCAATACGTTTTCACCAATGCCGTATCGCCGGTAAAGCGAACATACTCCGTTAATGCAAAAATCCCCTGTCCCTGCGAATCCCACTCCCGCTGTCCAACCTGTTTATAATTCAGATCGAAAATGGGAGGGAATTCACCGCTGGGGCGTTGCGCATTCATCAGGTGCGCGATGGTTTCCCGGGTAAAATCGAAATAGCCGTTTCGCAGCAGAGCTGCCAGGATGTAGGCAGTATCGCGATACCAGAACAGATCGTAGGCCCACGGACCAGGGTGTGGCATTTTTTGATCGGCATTGATTAGAATGTATGCCAACGACGCATAGTAGGCATCTGTCACCTGTTTGTCCGGTATTTGAATGGTCACCTTTTGCAGACGGGATTTCCACTGTGCGGCAAAATTATCAAAACTAACCGACTGCGGCGCGGGAATAATTGCGCCTGATTTCGGATTGCCATTGCCCAGGGGAATCTCAAGGGTAAATGCAGTAGCGCCGGGCTGAATTTCTACCGGCCACGCAACTGCTGCGGCATTCATTTTCAGGTCGTTGTCTCGCCGATTCGGCACTTCGTTCGGATCACTTTTCAGGACAGAATAAAGGCTGACATCGCCGGGCGAGTTTGAAAAATTAAGCAGGGAAACCGGCTGTTGCATAACTTCGACAGGTTTTCCCGCACTGCACCACACCGCAGAATTACCATCGATTTTCACCGCTTGAAGTGTGTCGTTCCATTTAATATTATCGATGTCCCCTACCCTGCCCTGCACCTGATAAGGACGGATCGCCAGGTAGAGTTTGCCTTCGATTGGTTGTTTCAGCGATGAATTTGTTTTGTAATCGATCCGGGCAATGCCTTCCGGATAGTTCCGATTCTTATCGGGCAGCACCGCAAAATGCTGCTCTATTTGAATCTTGTCATTCCCAAATTTCAAAACAGGAAACGGAAGAAATCCGTCCGGAAGAGACCACTGAATCTGTGACGGATCAAATTTCTCTGCTGCATAAACTTTCCCGTCCGCGGTCCTTAGCCAGACCGATAGTGAGAACGGCCAATCCTTTGCCCCCAGAGCTCCGTCCCAACTGACCATCCCTTCCGATACAGCATCTTCCAGGCCAATCACTGTCCAGGCCCGGCCATGTCCCTGAACCCAGTAAGGCCACAACGCATCCGGATATTTTTGGGCGGTGGCCATCAATCTCTCATTCTTCGTCATGAAATAGGTGGTGTCCGATGCCAGTGCCACCGGACCGCGGTGAATACCACCGCCGCCAGCCCAATCGACCACCCGGAAAGTCAGCATGTGGCTTCCCGGCGGCAGCCAATCCGTGACGTTATGCACGGATTTTCGCTGGTAGTAGGTGAAACCGGTTTCCTTCTCCCCAAAGTGCCCGAAATGTTTTCCATCGATCCAAAGATCGAATTCATCATCGATACCACCCAACCCGAGGTAGATCTGCTTTCCCAAAAAGCTCTCCGGCACAACCACCCGGTGGCGATACCAGGCAGTGCCGTCGTAGCCGGCATATTCATCCCTGCTCTCCCAGAATCCGGGAACCGGCATTTGCTCCCACCGGCTGTCATCGAATGCAGGCAGGAACCATTTTTCCACCAGCCCGGTGTTTTGAGGATCGATCTTGAAATGCCAGCTTCCGGCCAGATCAAAATAATCCGCATTCTGGCCCAGGCAGATTTGGGACAGAACCAGAATGGCGGGAACAATCTTCCGGATAATTTTAAAAATCAGCAAAATATAAATCCTTCAACATTTTGAACGTCTCTTTCCTTCGATGAAAAAGCCCGCCCCTCAATTATTCCGGGATAATTCCGGATTAGAAGTTTCCCGGATAAAATATTCATTACATTCCGCAGGGCAAAGGCGAAATGCAAACTGCCTGAAAAGCTTCACTAATGAGCGGCTTGATCAAGCAGTAACTCACCAAATAACCCACCCCCACTTTCCCCCTCCCTGATGTATAAGGGAAGGGGATTAAGAAGGAGGGTCAGAAAAATCCTTTCATTCTTTCAAGTACCACCCATGAGTAAGATCTTGAAATCTACTTCACCAGCAGCATTTTTGCGGTTTCGATATGATCCCCCGCTTTGAGCTGATAAAAATAGATGCCGCTGCCGACGCGTTCTCCTGCATAATTTCTGCCATCCCATTTCACCTGGTAATAGCCTGCTTGCTGCCGTTTGTTTACCAGAACCGCCACTTCCTGCCCCAAAGAATTGTAGATGACCAGCTTCACATCCACCAGCCGGGCAATCTCATATTTGATTGTGGTAGTGGGATTGAAAGGATTTGGATAATTCTGTTTCAAGGCAAACTGGCTGGGAACCGTGGATTTATTTTGAATCCCCACCACGCCGGTTCCTTCATAGGCGCCAAGATCCGGGGCAACTCCCACGAATGGCAGTCCGACATCCGTCCCGACATCGATGGCCGGGCTCCCGACCCGCAAGCGGTAATCATCATTTGGGACGCTCACAAACAACGGATCATCCGTTACATCGTGCCCGTAATTTGCCGTTACCCCAATTGCATCGACATAATTTTCGTAATACAGATTGTAGGATGAATACAGGAAGCTATCGCCGGCACGGATGATACCCACATAATTATCCCAAAATATATTATTCTTCACTTTCATGATGCCGTTCGAACCACCATCCCCGGCCTGATATACACCGCTGTTGGCGCCGTCCGGCGAAAGCGTATCGGTGCTCGCTACGGTGTTGTTGAAAAAATTGGTGAAACCGTACGAGAGCACTGCATTCGCCCCGGCCCGCATAAAATAGTTGTGCTCGATCAACACTTTGGTTCCCTTCTGAACCCAGATGCCCCGAATTTGTGGTTCCACAAACACACAATTTCGAACTGCGCTTACCACGGTTGTGTCTGCTATGCCGCTCTCCCGGTTATCGTTGTAAACACCGCAGGCATACCCTGAACCCGAGTTGTTGGCACCAATATTTATGAAGGTAAATCCGTCCACCGTCCAGCCGCTTCCAGCTCGAATGACAATTCCAAAAGTAAAGTTGGTCGTCTGGGCGCCGTCGATAATCGTTGTCGCAGCACCGTTCGTGGATTGAATGGTAAGGCCCGACGGGCGGGGCGCATCGATGTAGCAATTGCCGTATGTTCCCGGCGCCACCAAAATGGTGGCTCCATCAATAGCTGCCTGGCAAGCCATATCGATTCCCGGGTAAGGATGCGCTTGTGTGCCGTTGGCCGATGCTGTGTCGGCAGTTGCATTCACATAAATAGTGAGCAAAATCCCGTCGCCTTCATAGGCGCCCATATTCGGTGCCGCTCCCTGGTACGCCATCCCAACGTCAATGCCGGCATCGATAGCCGGGCTTCCCACCTGCAAACGATAATCATCACTTGCCGCATCCAGAAACAGCGGATCATCCATCACATCATGCCCGTAATTTGCCGTTACACCAATCGCATCCACATAATTTTCATAATACAGATTGTAGGATGAATACAGAAAGCTATCGCCAGCCCGGATGATGCCCACATAATTATCCCAAAATATATTATTCTTCACCTTCATGATGCCGTTGGAACCGCCGTCCCCGGCTTGATACACACCGCTGTTAGCGCCATCCGGGGAGAGGGTATCGGTGCTCACCACGGTGTTATTGAAAAAATTGGTAAATCCATACGAAAGGACTGCATTCGCTCCCGTACGAATAAAATAGTTGTGCTCAATCAGCACTTTGGTTCCCTTCTGAACCCAGATGCCTCGAATTTGTGGTGCCATGAACACACAATTGCGCACTACGTTGACTACTGTCGTATCCGCCACGCCGCTCGCCCTGTTGTCATTGTAGACACCACAGGCATATCCTGAACCCGGCGTAGCAGCGCCAATATTGATAAAAGTGAAGCCGTCCACCGTCCAGCCACGCCCGGCCCGAAAAACAATGCCAAAGGAGAGATCTTGCGTTTGGCCGCCATCGATCACGGTCGTCGCCGCGCCATCGGAAGAGATAATTGTAAGGCTGTCCGGCCGCGGGGCAGGAATGTTGGCATTCCCGTATGTGCCCGGCAAAACCATAATTGTGTCGCCGTTTGCAGCCGCAAGACAGCCCATGTCGATGCCGGGAAACGGATTTGCCATAGTCCCGTTGGCAGATGCGGTGTCCGCGGAAGCATCGACATAGATCGTTCCCCCGAACACGGTGTTCCAGGCAGCAAGCTGGAACACAAATAATAAAACCAAAATGAACGAGAAATAATTAAGCTTGTCTGTAATTGAACGTTGCATATTCTCCTCCTTCATTTGACTTTGAAAATTAATCCTGTCAAAAAATTTATTTGCAGGAAGCCCTTATTTTGGGCCATCGTGATACCGGTTTTTATATCTCAAAAAAATCTCCTCCCCCGCTACAGCAAAAAAAGAACATGTCCCCTTTGGAAGCAGGCATCTACAGAATTCAATCGGAAATCCAAAATCAATATTCATCGAAACGAATCCGTATTTTTTGGACATATTTCGCATCAATTCATTCCCAGTTATATAAGCTGTGACCACCGGTTAAGCTTGAATTCCCATTCTTTCTGCCCATTAAATCGCCCGGTTATTAAAATTGCGCAACTTATTCCGGCGTCCAGGTTGGTACAAATCGCACCGCGCAGCCCCCACCTGAAGCCAGTGAAACCGGCAGAGAATCGGTCGCCGTAACCACGTGAATTTCCGCTGCAACCTGCGTCGGATCGTTGCCGGCATTTGGTCCATCCTTATAAATTTGCGCCATGTATTTCCCTTCCCCCAGGAAGATCAGCGGGAGATTCAAATCCCGCGCTGTCCAGTCCGTCATGGCACCCAGATACCAGTCTTCCCCATTTCGGCGGGCCATGACAATGTAATCGCCAACTTTCCCATCCAGGAATTTCGTCTCGTCCCACACCGAAGGCACATCCTTTAGAAACTGGTAGCCGATCTGTCCAAAAAATGAAGCCGGGTGATCCACAACCATCTGCAGCGGCGATTCATATACCACATACATGGCCAACTGATGGGCGCGGGTGCCTTCCGCCATCGGCCCTGTGAATTGGGCTTTAAAATTCTCCCGGTCCGCAACATGAAATGCACCGGGAGTAAAGTCCATTGGCCCCGCCAGCATCCGCGTGTATGGCAGGATCAGCTCATGTCCGGGATTGCAGCGCTCGCTCCATTTGCTGTATTCCATCCCCAGGACGCCTTCCCGAACGATCAGATTGGGATACGCTCGCCGCAGTCCTGTCGGTTTGTAAGCGCCATGAAAATCGACCAACAGATGGTAGCGGGCGGCGGTGTTCACTACGTCCCGGTAAAAATTCACCATATCCTGATCATCCCGATTCATGTAGTCCACCTTCACGCCTTTGATTCCCCATTTTTCATAAAGGGGAAATGCTTTTTGCATCTGATCTCGCACGCACTCCCAGTAAACCCACAGAAAAATGCCCACACCCTTGGAATCGGCATAGCGAATTATTTCGGGCAAATCTACTTCCGGGATGGTGGTGGTAATGTCTTCCTTTGGTGTGTCATGTTTCCCGTACCACTCGGCATCGATAAGCAGGTATTCCAGCCCGGCATTTGCAGCGAAATCAGTGTAATATTTCATCGTAGCGGTATTCATTCCACCATTGAAATCGCGGCCTTCCACCACCCTGCCCGACCACCACGGCCAGGCCACTTTGCCTGGTTTAATCCAGGCAGTATTTTCAATCTTATTCGGTTTGCTGAGGTTCAGGATAACATTGGATTCAATCAATTTGCCGGGACTATCGGAAATCATGAAGACCCGCCAGGGCAGGTCGTGCGGCGTAGAAATTTTGGCTGCAATGGTTGAATCGGTGGTTAGCGGCGCCAGGCGACTCACCAGCGTATTTTTCTCGCCAGGAAATGGCGTGAGGTACATCCCGGGGTAATCATCCAGATCAGCCTCAGTGATTGCCACCCACGGCCCGGAATCCAGCCCCACCAGCAGCGGCATCCCGATCAATTTCAGCGACTGCAATTCGGAAGTAGGAAGTATCGTGTAATTGTTTTCATAGGGTGTCTGAAAATGCTTGAGCGGCAGCGCGTAGGCAGTTCCGGGATGTAATCGCACATAAGTTTCTTCATTCCGAACAACTAAATTTTTAAGCTCTGGCTGCCGCGGAATCTGCAATCGAAAAGCAACAGCGTCATTATAAGCGCGGGCCGTCAAACTAAACCGACGCCGCGCCCCTGAGTTTTCCTGAAGATAAAGCGTGAGTTCGTTGCAGTAGTCATGCAGATTGCTGGTTTTGCCGTATGGCAGCTCAGACACTTCATCGACCATGCACCCGGTTTTGTCTACAATCTTCAGACCGGCGCCGATTGCCTGCCCCTTTTGTAGGCTTATCCGAACCGGCGATTGCTGAACAATGATTTTTCCGGCATAAGAAATTTCATAAAAGAGATAATTTCCCACCGGAAACGGTTGTGAGAATTTCCCCATTCCGATGTTGATTTGGACCTGGCCATCGGGCGAAGTTACAGTTTCTGCGGCATAACCTGAATTAAGGAAAGAAAAGATAATGATTGAAATTATCACAGGAATCATTTTCACCATAGCGCTCCTCGCTACCATATCTAATTATCAAACAAAACTGTTATTTCAGCCGCAGGGAGGAATCTTTCCCTGCGGGCGTTTCTCAAAACTTTTGCTCTGCTTCGAAATGATAAAACTGAATTCACTGTTGTGTACCGGCATCCTAACATTTTCTCAAGATCACATAATTAAAATGGTTCTAACTGACAAAAACAGCCCTAAGGCGATAATCACCAGCGATCCGAGCACCGGCAGAAACTGTATTCGGCGGTCCTCAAATTTTCCTTTCAGCAGGTGAGAAGCTTTCACCATAATAATGCCGATTGCGATCAATACCGCCGCCAGGCCCAGGCTGAAAACCGATATGATCACGATGCCCAGCCCGATTCTTTGCAGCGATATAGCCAACAGTAAAATGACAATGGCCTTGGGACAGGGGACAATTCCCCCGGAAACGCCCAATGCAATATTGCTCCATAAAGACATATCCGGATTGTAATGATGGTGGTGATGGCCATGGCCCTGAGAATGGGTATGACCTTCCCCGTTTGGATGTGAGTGAATCAATGAATCATTTGCCAAATAGTAGCTATGGCGCTCTTGAGACGTCAGGCAAGAGTTCGCTTCTACGGGTGCAATCACACCCAATTGCAACTCCCCGCTTTGCGATTTCTCCAATCCGACAAAGTTCTCCCTTGCGGACTTTCTCCTCAGGTTCCTGAATCGTGAGACGAATAACCATAACCCGATCACCACTATCAGGATGCCTGAAACCAGTCCCAACCAGAGGCTGACTTTTTCGGTTTTGAAGAAATCCGTAACCTGAAGCGCCACCAGTCCAATCACAATCACACTGAAAACATGGGAAATGGTGATGGTCAGCCCAAGCACCAGCGCATCCTGCACTTTGCCTTTGGCGCCTACCAGGTAAGCCGCCATCAGCGATTTTCCGTGTCCGGGGCCCATGGCGTGAATCGCCCCCAACACAAACGCCACACCCAGCACCAGCGCCATCATCGCCGGGCTGATGTTTTGATTATAAAGAATTTCTTTCACAATATTCTGGTTCACAGACCTGCCTTACGATACTTTGAATTTTATGCGGAATTTGTATGCCTGGGAAGAATCGATGCCCAAGATTGTGTCGTCATAAAATACCCCATAGATAAACACCATTTTATCGCCTTTTTTAAGACGGCCGGGGTAGGTGGATATAAAATGCATTCCGTCCGAGCCATAAACGCTGACCTGTAAAAATCGCCCAATGGCCTTCACCTGCTTTTCGGAAAATTCCACCCGCCGTTTCGCCATATCGATAAAAAAGCTACCGTTTTCGAATAGTATTTTGGGATCGATCACCAGCTCGTGCTCCCCCTGCTGAATCTCGACAGCATCAACCGAGAAAAGCATCTGAATGCGGAAGGGTGCAAGAAGCGAGTCGGTTTCCAGGGTGTTTGCAAAAATGTTCACCAACCTGACGTGCGCCGGTTTTCCGTCGAGATCGATCGGCATCGTCTCCAGGAGTTTATTCAATGAATTTTTGTAGCCGGCAAAGAATGTATCGATTTCTGCCTTCGTTAATTGCTCATCACCATTGGTGTCGATCATCAGGCGGATGTGCGGCGCCAACTGGCCAAGGTAAATAGACTGATACATGATGGTCATATATCCGGGATAAACATCGATCCGAATATCGTCCCGCATCTCGTCGTTGGCCTTGGAAAACACATATCCATGGGCCTGCAAAAACGAAAATGGCAGGAGACTTAGAAGAATAATGAATATTTTAAATCGCATATTGGTCACTCTGTAAAATCAAAACTGATAGCTCGTTTAAGTTGACGAACCTGTTTAAAAACCTGGTTTTCGCCCGGCAGACAGGCAATTATCGCATGAGAATCATCTTCCGGGACAATGTTTCTCCTGAAGATGATGTCAGACGATAAAAGTATATGCCACTGGGCACCGGCACCCCCAAATCATTCCTACCATCCCATTTCACCTGATGCAAACCCGGATTGACATTCCCACGGACAAGCAAGCGTACTTTCTGCCCCAGTGTATTGAAGATAGCCAGTTGCAATTCTCCGGCCTGCGGGATTGAAAAACGGATCTCGGTTTCGGGATTAAACGGATTAGGATAATTTTGCAGGAGATCAAATACCGATACGACCGGGGCTTCATCCCCTCCGGGAATAGCGCTGCTTCCGCCCAAGACCAACGATGCAAAATCGTACTGGTCGAAAGTGCATGCCCACTGGTTGGGATCGTTGTTGACCCTTTCGTAATTGATATTCAGTTTTATGCGATCACCCTCCTGCAACATCAGTCCGGCATATTCGCGCCTGGGAATAGCCATCTCCACCTGGAAACCAGGAGAATGCACGCTGACCTCAAGGTGAACGGAATTGGGGTAAATCACCCGGCGATTGAACCGGACCTGGTAGGCCGGATCATCATCCCACATGCCGCCGGCGCCGCCATGGGCGAGGCTGTAAGCCTTTACTTCATCGCTGGCGTCCCAGGAATGGAATTCGCTGAATGTCCCGCTGGCGGGACTGATTTTCATCACGGTATTGCCGCTGGAATGCCACCATCCATCGTTCTGAAAATCAAACAAAATACGCGGAACCCCGTAACCGGAGAGATTCAGTGCAAGATAGAGGGAATCAGCATTGTAGGCCATGTACAGACGCGGTGAAAAAGATTCCTGTGTATAGACCACCTCATTATCCAGCAGTGTCCAGCCACTCTCGATGTTACCATCGATCACCGGCGTAAATTCGGGAATGTTTGTCAATAGCGGATAGCGGGGGTAAGCGTCCTGACCGTCGGCCACGCCATCGCCATCGGTGTCGGTTTCCATCGGGCTGCTGCCGGCATAATTTCCATCCATTGCTTCCTGCTTATCGTGATACCCATCGCCGTCGGAATCCTGCGAATTAGCCAGACTTCCGAATCTCGCTTCATCCAGCGCAACCACCGGATCGTTATCGGGAAAACCGTCTTCATCGGCATCTGCCGTTTCATATATATCGCCCCAATTTACCAGCAGGTTTTCATAAGCCTGGAAATCGCGAAACATCTTTGCCTGGAAATCAAACTGCTCACCGCACGCTACCGGAAATTCCCACGGCGCGTCACCATGATACATTTCGGGATGACCATTGGTATTATAAAGCGCATCGATGGCATGTTGACATTCGTGCACAAAAACCCAGGTAAGTCCGTAATTCACGTTCGTGGTATGGCCTGGATAAACGACGCCGGTACCTACCGGCCAGGCGGACTGGGAAAACCCTGTTTGACGGTAAGGGCCGGGAAACGCCAGGTTACTCACGCCTATCGACCAGTAGCCTGCTGTAGCAGGGGTGATACGAAAAACGATATCATACTGGGTATTCATCACACCACGATTTGCGAGATCACTAACTGTCATCTGGACGTTAAGGTCGTTGGGATCGCCGAAATTCTTGTACTCATCAATGGGATAATAAGTAAACTCCAGGTTCAGCTTCATTCCGGAATTGCGCCAGTAAAAGAGCCTGGCAAGCTCCAGTCCGGCCTCGATTCCGGGAATACTGCTGTTGGAGATTATTCCACCATTCGTGTTTTTGTAGATCACCACCGCCACCTTTAAATTTGCATAAGTGTAAATTCCGCTCTGCGATTGGAGGGTTATTGCGGCAATCTCGCCGGTTTCACCAAACTCGGTATTGGGATCGACACGTGCCGCGACTTTATAATAGTAAGTGGTATTCGGGTTCAGACGTGAATCGGTGTAAAAAGTGTCTACACCGGAATAGGCAACTGGCTGGCTGAATGTGCCAGAGGCAGTGCGCCGGTAAATATTATAGCCGGCAAGACTCCCGATGGGCGGTGTATAAGCATCCCATGTCAACTTTGCGACCGTAACACCCGGACTGATCGACAGCCCGGAAATCCGGGTTCCTGCAACCGCTTCACGGGAATGTGAGCTGACCACTCCTTCCGCAGAGTGCGCGTAAACAATGTAGCCGAACAGGCCGGTGGTAGATATGGTTGTATCCGCGAAGCTGCCCGATGCCAGATTCTGAGCCAGGCGTTGATAAATTCTCCGGGATTCACCGGTCGAAATGGTATCCTTTAAATCGGTGCGGTAAACCGAGTAGGTCATCCCCGGCTGCTGATCCCAATTGACGACGCTCTGGTTCTGCGCATTTGGCATAACGACAACATCCTGAGGCGGCGATGGGAGATACACCGGAATCAGGCTTAATGTTGCCGGGAAATAATACCAGGGGATTCCGGGCACTTCAGCAGATAAAACCGCCTGCTCGCCATTCGTATTGCAGGTAAATCGCACAAATACGCTGTCCCCTATCGCCAGTGCCGGACTGACCAAGTTACCCAACTCGACTGCAAACGTGCCGTTGCCGGAAATATTCGGATCGCCGGGATCCCAGCGCGGAGACGTTTCTATCAATATCCGGCTCTGGTCCCCATTCAGATAAGCGGTGTAGCTGGTTGCGGGCGGTGTGTGCTGGCAGAGACTGCCATCCGAATGGCTGACAAAATTCTGATAATAAACGGAAATTCCCTGCGCTTGTGCCAGCTGCCAGTTCAGCATTGAGATCAGCAGGGAGATTAACGCGAAACTAAAACTTGAGCTAATCCCAAAAGAATGCCTCATTATGGCAAAGATTTCTTTATTCCTCATTTTTTTCGATTCAATATGCTCCATAATGTCCGCCTCCTGAAATATCGCATGCAAGCAAAAAGCCAATTCCCTGCCTGACCCTTGCCCCCAACCCCCTCCCCTAATGCATCAGGGGAGGGGGAGAAAGGGGGTGGGGTCAAAATTTTAGCTTCCGAGATTTGCTCTTCCCCACTTACCAGTAAAATTCCTCATCACTCACCGCATCAATACCATCTTGCGTGTGAAGTGATTACCCTCCGCATCCAGGCGGTAAAAATAGACGCCGCTGGGCGCCGGCATTTCATTCGCATTCAATCCGTTCCATTGCACCGAATAATCACCGGCAGCCTGTTTCTTCTCCACCAGCGTTCTGACTTTTTGGCCGAGAGTATTATACACGGTCAACTTTACCCTGGACTGATGGGAAATACGGTATCTGATATCGGTGGTCGGATTAAACGGATTCGGATAATTCTGCAGTAGCGCAAATTTTTCCGGGATTTGATTGTCCGCCTTCCCGGCGATTCCGGCCGGCTCAACCAGGTTCACCTCGATCTCATAATTACCCTCCTGGGTATGTCCGCGCCAGTATTCCATATTGAATTGGGTCACCTCGAAGAATCCGTATCCCACCCGGTTGTCGTGTGCTACTCGCAAAATTATCACGCTGTTCGAAAGGCCGTAATCGTGGGTGACGTGGCCGGTAACCGAAAATGGGCAGCGACCCATTTCTATTACACCGTTGGCGTCCGCGGTAAATTGCAGGTCGGGAATACTGTCGAAATGCTTGCCATACCAGACACCCGATTGCCCCGTGGCCTGGAAAACCTCAACATCCGCTCCGGGAAGAATATTGCCGTTGCTGTCTTTTATGGTCAAGCGGTTCTGGGCCGGTAAATCCTGCAGAAAAACGCCAATATTGCCCGGCGCGTTATAATTGCCGAGAATCGCCCGGTGCCCGGTTATCAGATTGAGCGCGGCGGTGCTGTATTCATCCACCCAGGTGTAATCCCCATTCATCAATCCGTGAATAGGCGTATAATAAACAGCGTCCCCCATCAACGGCATATATGGGGTGCCAACAATCAATGCGCCGTTCTCACGGATCGCCACGGTATTTCCGGTACCGTCATCATGAACGTTCAATCCGTAAAGATCAATCAGGTAGCGGGCGTGCCCCAACTCGTGCAGCAACGATCCCTCAAAATAGAATGGATTGGTCATGATTGCATTAGTATGGTTGCTATAAAAGCTCCCGCTAAGCAGGTCGATGGTAAAGCCCCACTGCAGATCAATAGTGCGGTCGTTGGCATTTGGTGTGTTGGACGGCAGCCAGCCCGCAACAAGCGGCAGCGCACCGTCCGGGACCACGGTAATTTTATCAAGCCGGATACGATCCAGAACCCCATCAGGAGAATCCGGGTAAATAGCATTGGCAAACATTCCATTCCATAATCGGATATGTCGCTGCGCCCAGTCCTCCCAGCAATTGGAATTCACGCCCAACAGTTTCTGATATTGATGGAAATAATCGTAAACACTCTGCTCAACATAGAAACCGGCGGCAATCGCGTTGGTATAGACGGTCAGTTCATTGTTACCTTCCTCTTCCTCACCAATCAGGTTTGTGGGATCGAGAACCAATTTCAGCGTATGCCGGTCGAATGTCCAACTCCATGGGTATTCAACGGAGGTGGTGTCGGCGGCGGGCATATTCACAAAGCCGGTATCCACCACGACGCCATCCAGCACCCATTTATATTTCACAGAACTTAACGTTGTATCCCCCCAATTTTTAATGACTGCATGCCAGGTGACAGTCTCACCCGGAGCGGGCCATCCTTCTTCCGCGGGATTGGTGCTGCCCCACACATAGCTGATGCGC
Source organism: uncultured Calditrichaceae bacterium (assembly GCA_964624795.1). Taxonomy (GTDB): domain Bacteria; phylum Calditrichota; class Calditrichia; order RBG-13-44-9; family RBG-13-44-9; genus CAZUZS01. The sequence goes on along the minus strand of CAZUZS010000059.1, from coordinate 15,746 downwards.
GGCAGACGGGCGATGTAGCCAATCGTCAAATCCAGTCCCGGTTTGACGTAAGGATCTTCATTTACTTCTTCAGAATGCGAGCTTTTCACACCATCTCCGTTCACCGCGTAAACGACATAACCATATTTTTCACCACCGATGGAGGTGACATCGGTGAACTGACCGGTGCTGATATTCTGCCCGACACGGGAATACATCATGCGCGCCCGGCCGTCCGGGATCGTATCGCTGTAAGCGCGGCGGTAAACATCGTAGGACATTCCCGCCACCGCCGTCCAGGAAACGGTTCGGTGGAAAGTGGTACTGTCCAGCGAAAGGCGCAGATCCTGCGGCGGCGCTGGCAGGTTCACGGACGCCAGGTTCAGCGTAGCAGGGAAGGTAAACCAGGGAAGCGAATTCACTTCCGCCGAAAGCACCCCCTGTTGATGGGTGGTATTGCAGGTAAACCGGACAAAAACGCTGTCCCCTATCGCCAGCGCAGGATCGGCAAAATTGCCAAGCTCCACGCCAAAGGTGCCGTTCCCGGCAATGTTCGGTTCCGCTCCCGATTTCCAGCGGGGTGAAGTCTCCAGCAATATTTTGCTTTCATCGCTGTTGAGGAATGCCGTAAAACCGGTTTCGGGGGGAAGATGATCACAGAAACTCCCATTGGCATGCTGCACAAAATTTTTGTAATAAGCATAATCATTGTCAACCTGCGCATAGCCATTATAAAACATCGCCAACAAGAGTATCATGAAAAGGTTGGCCCCCGCCAGGCTTCTCAGTATTTTCTTTAAGGTCATATTTTATTCCTTCATTGTTTCATTCATTTTCCTATCTTCCCCACAGCTTTAAGAAGAAACGTTTTCAGAATATAATAAAAATGAGCTCCCGTCATAATACCTACTTTTTCTATCTCAGCAGAAGATACGGACAGCCATTTTTTCTATCCACTCTATCTCAGGAGAATCATTTTCCGGATGCTGTTAAAATTTTCCGATTCTATTCGGTAAAAATAAATCCCGCTGGAAACGGCAGCGCCAAGATCATTCTTGCCATCCCAGACCACCTCGTAAATTCCCGGCATTTGCCTTTTGGAAACCAGTCTTCGCACGGCTTGTCCCAGCGTATTGTAAATCATCAAATCGATGTCACACTGTTCAGGCAACTGGTAGGCAATTCGCGTCACCGGATTAAACGGATTCGGAAAATTTTGATTAAGTGCGTAGTGCTGTGGAACATTATTTAAAATACCGCCAACCCCCGAAGCCGGCATGGCAAACCATTCTGAGATAGTAACCGGATAGGCAGCAGCAAGCGAATCGCCCGACCAATAGGCCACATTAAATTCACAAACATCCATGAATCGATAGCCCACGCTGTCGTCTTTCGCCGCACGAATGAACAGGACCGAGTTTGTGCCGACCACGTGCGGTGCCGGACTGAAAGTAGAGGAAAAAGGGTTTTCAACCGCAATGCCGCCGGAATAGAGGGAATCGGTAGTGTGCGGAAAAATATAAGAGCCCTGTGAATCGGTGCGCCCCCGGAATTTGGGAATATCGGGGATAGAATTATCCTGCATCTGGTAAACCCACAGTTCCGCGTTCCTGACCGGTATGCCATCCGGGTATCGAAGCTCCAGTGTGTTCTCATGCGGAATATCAGCCAGATAATCGCCAAAGTAGCCGCGCCGTTTGCTGAGGTTCCGCAGCAGGCCGCCTGCTGAATGGTCGGAAAGTCCTGCCTGGTAGTTGCTGTGCATCAGGTGCGGGCTGCGGCTGCAATAAAAAAGAACATCCCACGCAATGGGAGTCAGGGGTGGGGTCTGTCCGGTGCGAGGATCAATCACCTGAAATTCACTCTGTTGCACATCCATATTGTAGAGATCGATCAAGCCCAGTTGGTGTCCCAGTTCGTGCAGTAATGCCCAGTCCATTCCATTTTGCTGATTCAGTACGATATTCAGAAAGTAGTTCATCGCATTCGCATCACCGGTAAAACCCCACTGCCCGTCCCATAAAATGCTTTCCGGCGCATGTGTACCGCCGGCCGGCAAAGTTCCATTCGCATGATAATCAACCGTATCAAGAAAAACCGCTTCCGGAACCCCCTGCGGAGCAAAGCCCGGATAAACGGCTTCGGCAAAAAATCGGTTCAGCTTCCCAACATGCACCTGCGCCCAATCTTCGAAGCTGTAAGAGTCCATCGGATTCAGATGCGTTCCGAAAAGCTCGAGAATATTCTCTTCCGCATAAAAATGAAACGAAAGCGCATTTGATCGGATTTGCAGAGAATTATTATTTGCAGTTACTTCATTCGTTGTCTGCAACGGCTGAACTTCGCACTTGATATTCACAGGCGAATCGCTCCACGGCCACTGCAGGCGTGAGAAAATTCTCTGCCGGGGAAACAGCGCCCCGTAATCTTCGGTTTGGACGATTTGCGAATCCACATACCAGAAGAGCCGAAATCCGTCCATTGTTCCGCCGCCGCTGTTGCGAACCGTTGCGGTGTAAGTCATCATTTCGCCCGGATCAGGATAATGTTTTTGATTTTCGGTGCCCGGGCGCGGGTGCGGATTGTAACCGGACGCGGTGTATTCCACTTCAAATCGGGGATATTTTGGAGATCGCGAAATGTGCAGAATATCCAAGTCAGGATAGCCGTTTGCGAAGGGCACTGCGCTAACCGAAACTTCGTCCGATGGAAGACCGGGAATTCCGATCTCATTCACCGCTACAACCTTGTAATAATAAGTTTCTCCCTGAGTAACCAACGAATCGATGAAATGCCAGCTTGCGGTGGAACCGATTAATTTTGTTGAATCAACGCTCAATCCGGCCGACCGCGAGCGGTAAATACGGTAGCGCAGACCGGTGGTGTCGCCGGGCTGCCGCCAGGTGACTGCCACAGTCAGCGGATTCGATGACGCCACCGCGGCCTCCAAACCTTCGGGAATGCCGGGGAAATCGGTGACCTCCACTGAATGAGAACCGTATACATTTCCACGCTTTGGTATCACAATATAGCCGTGCGCCTCAGCGGATGTCGAAGCGTCGGTGAAGCTTCCGCCAACCACATTTTCCGCCAGGCGAAAATATTGCATACGGGATTGACCCAATGCGACCGTGTCTGCTGCATCTCTGCGGTAAACTGAATATGAAACACCGGATTGCTCGTTCCATTGAAGAATTCGTTGGCCATTGCTGCTGACTGTCAACGAAAGTCCGGTTGGTGGAGAAGGCATATTCACCGGGGTGAGCGATAGCGTGGCAGGAAAATAATACCATGGAATACCCGAAACTACCGCAGTCAAAACACCCTGCTCATGGCTTTCATTGCAACTGAACCTGATTGAAACAGTATCGCCAATCGCAAGCGGAGGGTTGGAGAAGTTCCCCAACTCCACGCCGAAGACACCCGTCCCGGGGATATTCGGGTCCATGCCTGTCCTCCAGCGCGGTGCATTCTCGACAAGAATTTTTCCCTGATTGTTGTTCAGGTAAACTGCGAAAGTTGTCGCCGGAGGCTGATGCTCACAAAATTCCCCCTCCGAGTGCCTTACAAAATTCTTATAATAAACCGAAGTTTGAGTCGTTTGAGAATAACTACTGTGAATCAGGACAAACAGGATAAAAAAAAATTGGAAGATAGTAATCCTTTGTTTTCTATTGACTATCATTTGATTACACGACTTTTCCGGTTCTTAAAATGTAAATGCCATGCCAAACCGGTTTGCAGCTCCCAACAAACTGAAATCACTGTAGGAATAGTCAAAGGCGAGGCGGTAGTTGGAAATATCCCAATGCAGTCCACCGCCGAAAGAATATGTGGACACATCATTATTCAATTGATATCCGCCCCGCAGGTAAATCACTTTGTTGAATGACCACTCCGCACCGATTTGGCTCAACGGCTTGCCATCGTTCGGTTTCATTGCCGATATGGCGAATAAGACTGTCTGCTTTTCAGCCTGGATTGCATTAAATGAAAGCCCGAATTGAAAATTGGTCGGCTGCGGGTAAGACTCGTTCACAAATTTAACCTCCGAGCCAAAATTGGCAATCTTCATCCCAAAACGAAATCCTCGGAAGTCGGTGACGTAAAGGACGGCAATATCGCCTGAAACGGCATTTGCAGTAAAGCTCTCATATAAGGAAAGATTAATATAATTGAAAGTTCCGCCGATGCTAACATGGTCAGTCAGGTAGCGGGCGTAGGAAAGTCCGAATCGGTAATTTCCAGAGTAAAACGTTTCACCGGTGCCGTCCGGCTGCAGCGGTGTTCGAACGGCCATTTCATCCGTATACAGCGCGGTAACCGACACACCAAATGCCCCGTAAACTCCAAAATTATGAACTGCTGCGGCAAATTCATGGTTGATGCCTGCAAACCAGGCGGTGTGTGTGAAGGCCAATGCGGATTTTGGAATTCGTGCAAGAGCCGCGGGATCATAGTAGGTTGCTTCCGCACCATCGGCCACAGAAATGTAGGCATCACCCATGCCGGCTGCCCGAGGGCTTACGCCAATCTTTAAAAATTGGGCATCGGTGCTGCCCGGTCTTTCATACTGCGCAAATAATGCGAGTGGAATCAAAAACAGCATTATTAACAAATTCTTAAACATAGCAACATCCCAAATTTTAATTTATCCTGTTTGTCATATCATTTAATTATCACAAATTTGCCCACCTGAACGCCGCCGTCTCCCCTGTTCTCCACCGTAAAGAGATAAATACCGCTGGAAATTGCCTGTCCTACGGAGGACGTCAGGTTCCAACCCTCGAAGCCATTATCGGGATCATTATGGAACAACGTCTTCACCAGATCACCTGCCAGGGTATATATCTTGATTTCGCAGCTTTGCGGCAGGTTTATGAATAAGATTTTGCGGTCTTGTTCCAGCCATATTTGACGGCTGTCAGGCGGCTGCTCCCATTTCGGATCGTATTTATCATAAGCTATATCGCCGCGATAGGGATTAGGTACCACTGCCACCTTGCCTTCATTCACTTTCGGGGCAGTTCCGGGAGTAACCGCTATGGCGTTGGCATTGATGCTCGACTCCTGTGACGGATATTTTGGTGGTCCTGCATCCGGTTTGGAAAAAGCCGTGACACTGTAATAATATTGGAAATAATCCAGCAATCCGGTGTCGGTAAATTCCCACTGCAAGCCTATATTATTGTTAAAATTATCGTCGGGGACATCATATTCCGCCAATAGCGTCCACGGGCCGGTTTTGCCATGCGTGCTTTTGTATAGCCGGTATCCCTCAAAAGGCTGCTCGTCTTTGTCGCCACGATATGGATCGCGATAAGTTTCGGGATTAACACCGCCCGGCTGCGGCTTCCAGTTCAGCGTAACATGGTTGCTGGAGATTGTCGCCTGAAACTGCGGTTTGGGAGGTGGAAATGGCAATTTATAATCCTTTCCCTTCAATATTTCAAGGTTGTCAACCAAATGCAGGAGTGAATCAATTCCGGGCCCATGCCTGCCAAATCCAAATGCGCCGGGATAATCGTCGAAGACCTCGGCCAATTCAAAGTGAAGAGTGTCGCCTACCGAAACAGTCTCGAAAGGACCAAAGCACACAGAAATATGGGCACGCTCCGGCTCCGGCCTGTCCTGCATGATAAGCCCGCTGCTCATCGCCTCGCGGTAGCGCAAGGCATCATCACCATAGCCGTTCAAATCTTCATGATTGTACCATCGCATAGTAAAGATCTTTGAGGAATCGACAGGTTCCAGAATCTTGATCGCGATCGGGCTGATAGCAGTACCGTCTTCTCCTCCCTGGTTATCTTCCGCGATCGCCAACTGACGGGTTGGGAAAAAGATAGAATTTTCATCGATAAAATTGTTTGCCACATCGGCGTTTCCAATCTCCCCGTGCAGCCAGAAGCCCACAAAAACCTTGCTCAACTCAATTTTTTGAGGGATTACATCATAATTAAATACAATGTATTGATTATTCGGATAAGAACTCCATGCATAGCTTCGCTGAATAACATCCACATAAAGCGGAACATGATTATCATTGGCAATATTGAGAACATGATAGTCCCCATAACGGCAAACAAAATCCTGATCGGATACGCCATGATAATTAGACCAGTATGGAATATCAACCGAATCGTGTTCGCTGACTACCCATATCGTATCCCAGGGTTCGGAACTGGGGAAAAATTCATGAGGTGTAAAATGGGTTCTGGTCACCGAGACCAATGTATCGCCCTGGGGGGTAATTCCACCAATCCAGATGCCGCCCTGGATCAAGTGTTCCTCATTGCTGCCGGGGGGCATTTCACAGAAAATAAGTCCCGGATAATTAACCAACTCGTTGGTTGTGTTTGTTACAGGGTCATTGTCGAGCGATCCGAGATTGGTAACCAATTGCAGAGCTTGGCCAACATTGTGTAATTTCCAATCCAGCGAACTGTACTGAGCTCGCGAAACTCCCGCGACGAGCAAAACCAACAAAATGCCGCGGGATATATTTCTCCAAGATGTTATCATAAATGATCTCTCCACTGGTGCCAACCATATTTTATACATTATTCAAGCAACTGCTTACTTAATGATCACGAATTTGCCAACCTGGACTTCTCCGTTCCCAAAATCCTCCACCGTAAACAGGTAAATTCCGCTGGAAACAGCCTGGCCCACCATTGATGTAAGATTCCACTCCTCGAATCCCTGTAACGGGTCGTTATGGTTTAGGGTTTGCACCAGATCGCCGGCAAGCGTATAAATCTTAATTTGGCAGCGCTGCGGCAACTCGACAAAGAAGATTTTTCGATCCTGCTCCAACCATGTCTGGCGGGTTCGTGGCGGTTTTTCCCAGGCAGGATTGAATTTGTCGTAGCTGATGTCCCCACGATACGGATTTGGCACTACCGCGACCTTGCCAGCGGTAGGTTGTGGATCGGGACCCGGTATCACCGTAATTGCATTGGGATCTTTGCTGGATTCCTGCGAGCGAAATCCGATTACCGTATCCGGTTTGGAGAAGGCAGTGACAGTATAGAAGTATTCGAAATAATCCAGCAACCCGATGTCGGTATATTGGCGTGCCAATCCGGTGTTCGGTCCAAACTCATCATCGTCCACGTCGTATTGCGCCAGGAGCGTCCATGGGCCGGTTTCACTGCGGGTACTTTTGTAAATCCGGTATCCCTCAAACGGCTGCGCCGAACTGTCTGCCCGGTAAGGATCCTGGTAGGTTTCGGGATCGACATCTCCCGGGCGCGCTGACCAATCGAGCCTGACCTGACCGGTCTTTATGGTAGCCCTCACGGGCGGCGTCGGCGGTGGGGATGGCACTTTAAAATCGTTTGCTAATAACCAATCCATTGTTTCGGTATTCGCCAACAAGCTATCCAAACCTTTGCCGAAGACTTCTCCGACCGAGAAATGGAGCGTATCCCCAACATTCAGATCAATTGGACCGAAAGATACAATAAACTGAGAGCCGTTGGAGGCCGATTGCTGGTTTTGCATAATAACGCCGGCAGCCATATCCGCATACCGCAAGCCATCTCTGGCTGGCACATTTCCGCCGGGATACCAATTGAAAGTCCAGCGAAGCGAATCAGCAGGAATATTTTCCGGTGGATAGATCCTGACGCCAATGGGACTCACTGCAGTACCATCGGTTCCACCGGGGGGATCGATGGCAACGCCCAGATGCTGGTCGGGATAATACAACGACCGGTCATCGAGTCCAAAGCCGTAATCGCTCCTGCAGGCTTCACAATAACCAACGTTGCCATCCAGCCAGTATGATATGTAGGCCTTTTTAATGTCATTACGAGTTGGAATGACATAGAATTGGTAAAAAATGAACTCATCCATTGGCTTGTTCGCCCATGCATGTGTTGTTTGGATAACATCCAGATACTGGGGAGTATGAGATGTAACCGTCGTCAGATTATAGTCACTATACCTGCACACCAGATCCTTATCAGAGATGCCCACGTATCCTGGCCAATAAGGTATATCAACCGTATCCAGCTTATTCACCACCCAGACAGTATCCCAAGGTGCGCTGGTTGGGAAAAATTCCTGGCTGGAGTTCCAGCCTGTAGTAACGGAAACCAGTGTATCATTTCCATTAATCCCGCCAATCCAAATGCCGCCTTCCCCGATATGCTCTTCCCCGGGAGCCGGCTTATACTCGCAATAAATCAAAGGCTGATATGCATCCCAAAGGTAACCAGTCGGCCACAGAGAGCCCAGGTTGCAGACAAATTGCCGCACATTCCCGACGTCTTCCATTTTCCAGTCCAGTGAAACGTTTGCCTGGGCGTACAGGCTGGCAACAGAAAAGAAAATCAGGATGAACGAAATATATTTCTTAAACAAATCCAAAGTTACACCCTCAAATATTTAATCATCGTAAAACAGACTTCAACCTGGTCGCAACGCGGACAAAGCGCTACGATAGCCATGGTTTAATCTCGCATAATTAGAAATCTACACGCAATCCAAATTGGATCTGACGGCCCGGTGAATATTGCTGGGGATCCATCAGCCTGTACATGGTATACCAATCATAGTACTGGTTCTTCTGCGGAACAACATCGCCAAAACTGTAAGGTTCGCCTGTCCATGAATTGAACCACCTGCCGTCAATCACAACGTTCCGGCGGTCGAATAGATTAAAAATATCCAGGAAGGGCGAAAATTCCACACCTGACAACTCGAAAGTCTTGCTGAATTTTATATCGGTATTGTAAGTAGCCGGCCCGGTTGCGGTGTTTTCGGTTTTCTGCAGCACCACCGGGTCAAAAGAACCGGGTGTGTATGGCTGCCCTGATGAAAAACGGGAGAGAACCGTCAGATTCCAGTCATCCGGCAGTTGGAAGCCAAAAAGGTTGATCGGACGGCCTTTGGGTGAGGCAAAGTTGGCCTGAAGAACAACCTGGTGGCGAATATCCCACCCCAATCGCCTCTCACGAATCGGATTGGGAAAATCATTCAGCGACCGGATATAATCTTCAAAGGCGGATGAAGAATAACCGTTTGCCCACTGTACGGTATAGGTCAGTTTTCCGGATGTGAAATCGGAATAGCGTTTTGTTAATTCAAACTCCAGACCGCGGGCCCGCGCGTAACCATTGTTGTCGTACAAATCAACCGCCAATCCCAAGGCTGCGTGCAAACGGGTAGTCCCAACCTGCTGCGAAATATCCTTGGTGTAGCTTTTGATGTCCAATGCCCAATTATTGCCCAACTGGCGGGTGAATCCGAATTCATACAGGATGGTTTGTTCATAGTCCAGTTTCGGATTCCCGGTAAATCCGCCGGTGTAGGGATCCCGATAGAAATATTGCATTTCCGGCAACTGGTTAAAATGCCCATAGGAGAAAAAGACCACCATTTTTTCCGAAATCGGGAACGAAATGCCAAAACGAGGGCTAAGCTTATAATTAAACCAATCCCAGTTCGGCTCCAATCCGGTGGCGTTTTTCCATTGTTGCTTCCAGGCATTGTTCAGAACAGTGGAACCTACCGTGAACCAGTCCACCCGGATACCAGCATTGATAATCAGGGTTTCCTTTTCGAACTTATCCTGAATGTATGCCCCTCCAATAACCGGAAAAGCCCTGAAGACCCAGCGGTTCTGCCCAAATTCCTTATATGGCCCGTTCGGTGCCGGGAATGGACTTTCATTTTCATACAGGTAGCGGCCATAATTGGAGAGCTTCACACCGCCATCCTGTATGTCGACATACTGAAGATCGTTATACTGTACTTCTATACCTGTCTTAATCAAATGCTCCGGATGAATTTGTGAGGTAATGTCCCCCTTAAATGTGTAGGTCTTGGTGTAATCGTCCCGCCAAATATTTTGGAAACTTCTGCGATCGAAAAAACCATAAGTATCTGCCTGCGGTTCCCGAATGCTCGATTCGATGGAGTCCGGTGCACCCGAGTAATTTCTGACAAAGTCATTATATGAAAGCGGGTTTCCATCTTTATAAAACAGCCAATAGTCGGAGGGACTCATGCCGTTCAACGACCCATTGTACTTCACCGACAGGAAGCCAAAATTGACATTATAAAAGGTAGACTTTGATAGCGTATGATTTATTCTGAATGTCAGATTCTGGTTGTCCCGCTTATAATCGGCCAGGTGATCCGGATAATTCTTCCAATACCAGTCAAATCCGCTCCAGCCCCTCCACGAGCCATGATAACTACCGCTCAATTCCAGCTTGTTGGACAATTTCCAGTTCAATTTTCCATTGAGATTCCCGGTGTTGGTTTGTTTTTCACGAATATTTATTCCCAACAGAGTAATATTATCGCGGGTTCGGTTATTGTTGAATGCCGTATTATTCAGGTTTCCATTTCCGGAGATGAAGAAATTCATTTTTCCGGGCAGGTTCAGTCCCATTCCTGATAAAAGCTTGCGGGTTATCGGCTCCGGTCCACCCAGATAAACGGAGGTATAACGAGTATCGTAAGAATCTCCGATAAAATCGTATTCGGACGTTTTGTACTCTATGCCACCTTCATATTTATCGCCACCGGACCGGGTGGTAATATTAACCACGCCGGATTGCGCCTGGCCATATTCGGCATTGAAAGCCCCGGTCAATAATTCCATTTCCTGCACATCCACGACATTCAAATCCAGCACATCGCGGCCCCCATATATGGGGTGGGTAATGGGAACGCCATCCACCATATACAAAATTTCGCCGCCGCGCCCACCGCGCACATGGATGTCCTTGAGGCTCTCATCTCTCACCTGCAATTGCGTTCCATCGCCAAATGTTATCGCCTGGGGATTGGCATCCACCACTGAACCGCCCTGCAGCAGAAAAATGTCAGTTGTGGACTCAAAGCCCGGAGTATCCTGCATTTCCTGCCGGGAAGCAACCCTGCGCGTGGAAGTAATGTCACGTTGCACCAGAGGTTGTTCGGCGTAAACCTCAACCGAAGGTCCTTCAATGGCGGCGGACTCCATAGTGACATTGATTCGCTGCGTCAGATCGACTTTTATTCTGACATCCTTCACTGTCACGTTATGATAACCAATATAGCTTGCCTCGACATCATAGGTACCCGGCGGGACCTGAAGAATGTAGTAAAAACCATCTTCATCGGTGGCAGCACCAAAATTGGTTCCCTTTACCAGGATATTGACTCCTATAAGCGGCTCTCCGGTTTGTTTATCTGTAACCCGGCCGGCCAGCTTTCCGGTGTTGCCTGCTATGGAAACAGTAACAAACGCAAAGAAGGCAATCCAAATCAGTGATAATCTTTTATTCAGCATGGGTGAAGATACTCCCTTTTTAATCTTAGAATTTCGAGCAAATTGATGTTACAATCCCAGGCTCGTCAGCATATTTCTGGCCATAATTGCAGCATCGTCTTCCTTAATAAAGAATAGCGGAAAACCCAGTACTATGGCCCGGAAACTGGTGCCATAGTATCGCAGTCCGATAGCAGCATTTCTGTATTTGGGGTCACCTGTTGCGTCATCATTTCCGTAGCCGAAAAATCGATCGGTAAAACCCGCCTGCCGCAGAACGACATTAATTTGTCCCAATTTCCCGGACCAGGGCCATTCAATCAATTTTTGCCCGTCTACAAACAAGGTATCCGTTACTTCATCTCCTTTGTACACAAGCACCCTGTCAAAATCGGTGGGAACCAGTGCGGATTCGTCAGCCTCCAGAATGTGGAGGTAATCATGGATAAAGCTTCCCTCCTCAAAGGTCTTGGGAAAGGCCTCCGTGTGTGCAAAGGATTTCAGCATTCTCCACCCGCTCATGATAAAATTTCCCCCAACATTCAGGTAATCCATAATTACCCCGATATGTTGCGGAAGCTTATGCAAATTCGTTTCGTTGGTAAATGCATTATCCGCGTGCCAGATTACCACTTTATACTGCCCCAAGACATCTTTAGGCGGCATCCCGCTACGCTTGAAATCCCAGGAATCTCCTCCCGGAAAAATGCGAGCATAAAAACTATCTACCTCTGCATCACTAAAATTGAGTCCAAAGGAGAACTGACTCTCATCTGTTTCATCGACAATCAATAAATCTTTATTAAATTGGGGTGTTAGCAGGTTAACTTTCACGGAATCACCCACCGGGTCAACCAGATTGGTATTATCGCGGCAAGTCACCCGGATAGTGTGTTCGCCTTCAAGCGTATTGAAATATTCCGGTGCGATATAAATAGAAGTGTCCTGAACCCAATTCCACTCTCCATTATCAACTGCCCAGGCATATTGCACAACCCTGCCTACAATTTCGCCGGTCTGCGGATCACGATCTTCATCGCGGGCTGTAAAAACCAGATGAATTCCCGGCCACCAGTCCGTGGTGTGATCAATAGCGAAAAATTGTTGCCCCTGGACAGGTGAAACGACCTCAGTGACAGGAAATATTGTCTTCTTTGTAAAAAATATTTTCTGCGCCGGCGTCGGATCCATATCACCATTATTATCCACTGCCCTCACTTCGAATTTTTGAAGATTTAGCTCATCGCTGGATTCGAACGGGATTATCACGCTGGTCTCATTTGTCTGCTGCCAATCCTGGACAAAAGAATCCCCCAGCACCTGGTGATATGTCACATATCGATATTGGTAACTGGAAATGAAACCGTCATTGTCTTCGCCATCCCAATGCAGGGTTTGCAGTGCAAAAAGCGTAGTGCTGTCCACCGGAATATTGGCGATAGTGGTGTTGGGCGGCATATTAAGATTCGCTGTTGACGTTTTACGTTCACACGAAAAAATGAAGATGGAAATCACCAGCGCCATGAATACAAATAAATTGGCCAAAACTTTCATTATGATACCTGTTCTATTATTGGAACCTGTTTAATAATTTATTACGTCCGCAATTTCAATTTGCGGATACATTAGGTATTTATCTTTGTACCGGGTTAAGGATTTAAATGGCTGGATGCGAAGATCGATTTCGGTGACGCGATTTTCCTTAACTTCAAACTCTCCTTCCAATGTAACAAATGGCGTCGCATCCGGAGATAGTTCAACTGGAATAGCGCCAAATCCTCTGAAACTTAATGAGTTACCTTTTATGCCAAATCGAATTTTATTGTATTGTTGCGGCGGTATTTGGGTCTCGAATATCATCATGTTACCGTATTCGCCGGATTGCCGCTGGATAATATTATAGGTAACGTCCGTCTGCTTGGTACTTCTTAAATCGGGATACAGAACAGCAAACAGACTATCCTGATATGCCTGCCCCTGGAAGATTGCGGCTGCGAAGACATCTCCATCCGAAACCCGAATCGTATCAGGCTGAATCACAATAGTAGTATCGCCCGGATCGGATTGTAACATTATACGGAGAATTCCGGGGTCGGGGGAAGAGTCGACGCTGGAACTGCAGCTCAGTAATCCCATTGTCAAAAAAGCTAAGATGAAAAGAATTAGACCATCTGTTAATTTTCTGATAACCATAAAATTTTCCTCATTATGATCAAAAAAGAACCCGGGGGCTTCCGGGCTTGCCGATGAGCCCCCGGACTCGGTAATGCACGTTTACTTCATAAGTATCATTTTCTTTACTTTCTGGAAGCTGTTGGTCTGCAGTTTATAGAAGTAAACACCGCTCGAAACCTGGTAACCGGATTCACTGGTGCCGTCCCACATAACTTTATGAGCACCGGCAACCATTTTCTCATTTACCAGCGTTTTTACCTGGCGTCCCAGAACGTCATAAATGACCAGGCTGACTTTCTCAGTATTGGGCACAACAAACCGGATGTCGGTAGTGGGATTGAAAGGATTGGGATAGTTTTGCGCCAGCTCGTACCGCATCGGCGTTACATTATTTCCGTCCCCAATTCCGGTAATTGTCATCGGGTAGTTATACACTTTTACCTCGTCAATCAATCCTCCATAGTAGCCGGTATGGTTGTAGAGTAACCCGACCCGGAACACACCATCGTAACGGGTGGCGGGTCCAACGATACTCAAACCATGATAATCGATCAGATTATCGTTAATGTCCCGCAACTCCAGTAAAGCACTATCCATCGCAACCTGATAAGTTACATGGTACCATGTATTGGTTGAGATGGGTGTTGACAATTTTATACCGTCTCTCAAGCCTGCTGCGCCATAAACCGGATCATTATCCAGGCTGGACTCGGCGGTAATTGTGCTATCCGGCATTAAGAAGACCATATAATTGGTGCTTCCGGTGCTGGTGCCGAGGGAAACGATACGTTTGTAAGTTTCCAGCGAATCCATATTGAACCAGAAATCAAGCGTAAAAGTCGGGCTGGCAAGGAAAGGAGAATCACTTTCGATATAACTGGAGTCGCCCTCGAAATACATTGAATAACTTCCAACCGCGGCGTTTGTTGAATATTCTGGCATACCATGCATTGTAAAAGTGTTGCCATAGGAAGAATGGTCCACCGGAACTCCCTGGCCTTCCTCAAAGGTCAGATCCAGCGCTTGCGTCGCCGGCTGGTAAACACCGAATGAATAATACACGGAATCGGTTTCGGCATTTTGGGGGATCGTATTGGACAGGCCATTATTATCAACAGCTTTTACATAATAGCTCACCACCGAACCAATGGACTGGGCAGGAATGGCTGCAGACATCGAATCGCCTGAAACCGTGGACATCGGCACAGATGTAAAGTTCATACCGTCTGTCGAGTAATACAAATCCGCACTTTGGATAGTGGTGCTAAATAACGTATAGATATTGGCGCCCACTTCATACTGTGAAGCACTGGTTGTCTGATTGGGCAATTGGGGAACATTGGTAATAATCGGTGGAATGGGCATTTCGCGTACCACATTGCTGATCCGGATTTCATCTACGAAGCCGTCCAGGTAAGAATCGCCACCACCACCAGCGTAACCGATATGCACCGGCATGCTTGTCACAATTGGCACATAACTCTGGGCCGGAAATGAGTAATAGTCAACTGCAGAAAAAGCAACCAGCTCGCGATTTTGGTTATGAATAATGGTTAACAGCAAGTGACGATTAGTGTCCCGAATAAAAGACATGTGGAACCATTGACCCGGCACCATTGTGTTGGTCGGAGAATTCGCCTGCGGCCATGCATCCTGCGATTCCGTTTGGTAACCGCAACTGAAAAGCCGGCCATCTCCCCACATTTCCACGAAGTAATTGGGCCGCCAGAAAACCTGGTCGCCGGTTTTTATGACCAAACGGGGAACCCATCGCCAGTCGCTACCACCGGTACCAAAGGTAAAAATGTTGATCCAGCCCTCAATCGTCCAGTCTCCGGTTAAGTCGAGGTCGGCATCCGGGGGCACTGTAACAAATGCTGAATCAGTTATTGATCCATTATCAATACGCAAGCATTGACCCATGCCGGTGACCGGATTGGTCAAAAAGAAGAAACTTGACGGATTGCCATTATATTCACCATTCGCCGTCAAAGTAGATGCATTTGTCAAGTCTCCGTCAAAATGCAGCAATAATACCGTATTGGCATCGGGAGTATATGGCCCGCCGATCTGCTGCGCCATTAAAGCGCCCACAGAAAAAAGAAGCACTACAAATAATAAACCTGTACGGTGCTTTGTTAATCCTAACAAGGAGATCATGGTTTACCTCCATAATTTGTTAATAATGGTTAAGAATACCGGGAAACATTCATTTAATTTTTGTTCCCCCACGAACCTCGCTCCATTCGAACACTTCACTTCCGTGTCGCTCTTCCGTACCTCAATTGATTGGGGATTCACCTCCTTTCTTTAATCATCT
>CAZUZS010000058.1:10862-34137 GCA_964624795.1 uncultured Calditrichaceae bacterium | reverse complement strand
GTGAGCTCGGTGGATGTAATTTTCCGGGTGCGAATCAACTCTGCCAAATCGCGCACCGAATAGAATGCCAACTCCTCAAAATTTTCCGGCACCTTCTCGTTCCGCGGCGTACCCCACTCCAGCGGATATTGCTCCTTTTCGAACTGCATCCCCACCGGCACCGGATTAAAAAGCAGCGCCGGAGGAACGCTGTTCTGCAAATCCAATTCCCGGAGTTTTTTATAACTGCCCAGGTTATCTTCCAGATCGGGCAACATGGAGTCTCGCTGCGCGTTGCTGAAGTTTACCCCCATCAGCGCTTCAGCAGCCTGCACATCCTGTTTGCTAATCGGATTTTTCTCTTGGGCAAAAAGCACCTGGCCAAACAACAAAACGGTCAGAACGCCGAATAAAAAATTTAGTCGGAATGAATTTGATTTTTTCATGAGCGCCTCCTCATTGCTATTTCGGTGATCACAGTAAAGATCTGGGTTTAAGGGCGATGCTAATATTCGTACCAGTATCATTTCAACGGATTTTGCAAATATTCTTCCATTAAGCCCAAGTAGTCCAACAGCCATAAATTCATTTTTTGACAGGATGAACAAAATCAACAAGATCGATCCTGTTTATCCAATGACATTTTTTTAACTTGCCCTCTTTCTTTTCCTCGAGTAGCCAACAATGTTTATGTATGGGCAAGGCCAGGCTATTTTACTTTACCCAATTTCTTCAACAAAGCCAAAGCACAGCAACCCGCGGCTGTCCTGTCGAATTTCATTGGTGGAAAAAAAGCAAAAACCAAAAGAGTATTTTGATAGACAGGATCAAAGCCCCAACCTAATCCCGCAAATCTCGTTAATCCTGTCAAGAATAAATGTTTCACCATGCCTATGCGGCGAACTAATCAGACATCTTTTTCTTTGAAAAATGCCTGCCCTTTCCCCTCTTCTCCCCGGGTTTTGCGACAACAATATTTTTCTGGCGCAATTTCCCTGCGAGGCTTTTTTCTACAAAAATTTTCTCACCGGTGAACGGGTCCTGCTCGGTATAATACATCACCGCCGAGTAGGTGGAAGGCAACGGCGTGAAAACCTGCACCTGCTCCGGGTTGATTTTCAACTCACGTGAAGTGAAGGTTTTCAGCTTTTGCATTGCCGTTTCATCGCAGCCGGGATGAGCGGCGATATAATAGTAGGTAAGGAACTGTTTTTTGCCGGCCTCCTTGCTCATCTGGTTAAATTTGTCCCTGAATTCCCGCAACGATTCCCTCCCTGGTTTCCCCATCAGCCCCAGCACCCGGTTTTCGCTGTGTTCCGGCGCCACTTTCAATTGCCCGGAAACATGGTGATTGACGATCTCGCGCAGATATTCTTCACCGTTCTTCCGATCGGCGAGAACCATGTCGTAACGAATTCCGGAAGCGACAAACACCTTTTTTATCCCCGTCAGATTGCGCAGCTTTTTCAGCAACGCGGTCTGTTTGCTGTGGTCAATTTTCAGAACCGGGCAGATATCCGGATGCAGGCAGCGCTTGTCATCGCAGCAGCCGCGCCGCAATTTTCTCCGGCATTCAAATCCGTACATGTTTGCGGTCGGACCGCCCACATCCTGAATATAGCCTTTGAAGCCAGGCACGCGCATGAGACCTTCCGCCTCCCGCAAAATGGAATCCTCGCTGCGCCAGACCACCGTTCTGCCCTCATGAATCGCGATGGCGCAGAAATTACATTCTCCGTAACAGCCGCGGTGGGTCGAAATGGAAAACTTTATCGTCTCCAGCGCCTTCACAGGGCCATCTTTACGATAGAAAGGATGGAGCGCGCGTTCGAATTCAAGATTGTAAATTCCATCCAACTCATCCTGCGTGGGAAGATTGGGTGGCGGATTGTGGATAAGATAGCGCGAATCCTGCTTCTGGCACATTCCGCGCGCGGTGAGCGGATCGCTGTTCCGGTAAAACTGATGGAACATCTCAACGAACAACTGCTTGTCCGCTGCCACAGCAGCAAAGGAGGGCAGCTCGAGGTAGCTGGCCTTCTTCTCTCTGGAGATGTAGCAGATTCCCGGCAAGTTCTCGATGCTTTCTCCGGATCGAAGTTTTTGCGCAAGCGCCAGAACGGTCGTTTCCGCCATTCCATAAACAAGGATATCAGCCTTGGCGTCGAACAGAACGGATCTACGGATGCGGTTCGACCAGAAATCGTAGTGGACAATTCGCCGCAGACTGGCCTCGATTCCGCCCAGTATCAGCGGTTTGGTATTTTTAAAATGTTGCCGGATCAGATTGCTGTAAACGATCACCGCCCGGTCCGGCCGGCGGTTATTTCTGCCGCCGGGTGTGTAATCATCGGTGCGGCGCTTTTTCCCGGTGGAAGTGTAATTGGCCACCATGGAATCCACGCTGCCCCCGCTAATGCCCCAGAACAGCTTCGGCTCGCCCAGGCGCATGATGTCATCATCAGAATTCACATCCGGCTGGGCGATGATACCCACCCGGTAGCCGGCATTCAGCAGCACCTTGCCGATCACCGCAATCCCAATGAACGGACTGTCGATGTAGCTGTCGCCGGTCACCAAAATGATGTCCGGGCGATCCCAGCCTAATTTATGCATTTCCTCTCTGGTGGTCGGAAGAAACATTCGTTACCTTAATTCAAGATCATTTAAATAAATGATAATTTCAGGCTCATATCAAGAGCAGATTTCCTGTATAATGGTAGATGAATGACGGGATGAGCAAAAAGTTCACGAAACGGAAAAATGTTGGGGAGGAAAGTTGGGGTCAGAAAAAAGCCAAACCCGATACAGGAATTTGATCATTACCAAAAATTAGCATGTGTCCCCGCTGGGGCTTATTTTTGTTCGCATCAAATTCCTGCTACAAATATTTCGTCTCTCACGAGACGCCAATATTTTGGACGCAACAACTCCAACTCACCAAGCAAGTTTAAGAATCGCACCTTGGTTTATTATTCAAAAGGATTCCGAGAAATGAGGCGATCCCCGTCCCATCACGGACAAGATATTTGTAGCAGAGAAAATCTCTATATGAATTCAAAATCCCGTATGGGGCGAAACTGGCTGTGCGGCTGCTTCTGATTTACTGCTATTCCTGTTTTTCCACTGCCAATGTCATCGCTTCCACGAAATGCGCCAGCTCTACGCCCGGCGACTGGATATGGAGGGAATGGTAAATTTCCTTCAATTTCGTCTCCAGCGGCGATTTCTTGACTGAAGATCCTCGCAATGCCCGTTCAATTTCTCCTACTGCCGAAGCCGGAAACAGGGTGAAATCGCCGGAAATGGAGATGTCTTCGATCTTATCCCCGTGCAGCCGCATGGTTACCCGGATGAGTCCGCCGGGCGCTTTGAAAGCCGACTCTACCACTTTCACATCCTCATGAATTTTTACACCCGATGCCTGCAGGCTGCTTTTCTGGTGCAGCCATTCCGGCGAACGAAACCGCTCATCCAATTCCCGCGCCATGGTTTCTTCCTCGTCCGTCCAACTGCCTATCACAATTTCGGCATTCAATGATTCCGCGCATTTTTTGATATACAGATCTTTCACTTTCCGGCGGTCGGGCAGGGTATCCAACTGCTCTTTCATGGTGGTCATGTATTGACCGAGGCTCTCATAAATTTTGTCGCGCATTTTTTGCGAAGGTACCTTCAGCACTCTTGCCATGGCGGCTTTGTCGAAATCGAACATGAAGCTGCCCACTGCAACCTCGGCTTCGCCGATTTGGGCCGCGCCGGTTCCCCCGATTTTCTTCCCGTCCACATGAATGTCATTCACCGGGCGCAGGTAAGCATCGATTCCCATCGCCTGGTAGGTCTCCACCAGCGGTTTAACATAGAGGGCGAAACGTTGCTCCAGGCTCGTGGGAAGTGACTGCGGCTGGAAAATCCATTGTGCAAAAAGCTGGTTGTTGTCCAGGTAAACCGCGCCGCCACCCACTTCCCGCCGGAAAACCGGCAGATTATGGCTGCGGCAATATTCCACATCCACCTCTTTTTCCAGGTTCTGGTGAAACCCGATGCAGACGTACGGCTCCGCGGGACTCACCAGCACGATGGTGTCCGGGGAATTCGGCCTTAGGCAATAGGCAACCGCATGGTAGCAGGTTTGCGAGCGAACCGCCGGAACATTTCCCAGATCGAGTAGCCTGATTTTTTTCATTTGGGTTCCGATTCTAAAGAAGAAGGTTTTTTAACGAATGATTTTCTACGCTTTTGCCCATTGTGTTAGTTAATCCATAAACCGTTAAAACGGTTTCCAAAATAGTAAAATTGCTCAATATCACCTGGATAAATCCAGGTGTTAATGATATAGAAAATCCATTAACACTCTTTTGTGGCTTTGGGCGAAAAGACACGGAATAAATAGGCTCAGGGTCAACCGCAAAGCTGGAAAACACCAAATCTCAAACCGGGGAAATCAAATCCCAATCTTCCAGAACCCGGACGGCGCGATTGATCATAACCGGAACCACAGCCTCGATTGCCGGACTCATTCCATACCCTACCGAAATATCCTGCGGCTGGGCGCCGATAAGATGCAGGTAGCCGGGAAGTTTTCCGCGCATGGATGCAAACTGCAGCACCTCCTGAAATGTTACCTGATGGTCGGACATCTTGATTTGTGAATAGAGGGGGATTTCTTCCCTGGTGAGCTCGATGACGGTTCCGGGCGGCTTGCGGGCATCAATGGCATCCAGTATAAGCACATGGCTGCTGGCCTCCACAAACGGAAGCAGGTTCATCCCCAGCACGCCGCCATCCAGTATCTCCACTTCGCCGGGATCGCGTAGCCGCTGCCGCAACGGCTCCAAACAGTGAACCCCCAGCCCTTCATCCCGGTTGAGCGTGTTTCCCAGGCCCAGCACAATTTTTCTGTTACTGCCGTACATATTTCCCTTTTAATGTGCGGGCACCTTCCCAATATTTTGGCGAAGGCACCCGCTTCGATCAGTTAACGCCCCGCTTCCGTTTCCGTTAGCATTTTCCTATGTGAGACAGACGTTAAAACCCGTTCCAACTTCCGCAACAGATTTCCCTTCCGCATCAATCATGTGAATCGCACACGCCAGGCAGGGATCGAAAGAATGGATAGTCCGCAAAATCTCCAGCGGCTGATCCGGGATCGCCATTTGTGTTCCCACCAGCGATGCTTCGTAAGCACCCGGTTGATTTTTATTGTCGCGCGGGGAACCGTTCCAGGTGGTAGGCACCACCATCTGGTAATTGGAAATCTTCCCGCTGTCGATCACGATCCAGTGGCCCAGTGCGCCACGGGGTGCTTCCATAAACCCGAATCCTTCAGCGTGTTCCGGCCAGCTTATGGGATCCCATTTGTCGCCGTTGAACGTCTTGGTATTTCCCGCCTTGATCTCTGCAATCAGGTCCCCGTAGTATTTGGGCAGGAGATCGCCAAACAGCTTGGTTTCGATGGCGCGTGCCGCGATTCTGCCTAAGGTGGAAAAAACCGCACTCACCGGCGCATTAAGCTTGTTCAACACCAGCTCCACCAGCTCCGCCGCCTGTTGGTTCCCCTTGGCGTACATCACCAGCACTCGTGCCAGCGGCCCCACCTCTACCGGGGTTTCATTCCAGCGGGGCGCCTTTAGCCACGAATATTTCTCTTCAACATTCAGATATTCATAGGGCGGTTTGGGCCCGGTGTAGTTGAAAACCGTTTCTCCCTTCCAGGGGAATAGCCCCACGTCATTGCCCTGCGAATATTTGTACCAGGAGTGCGAAACGAACTCCTTCATCTTCTCCATGTCGCGGGGATCCGGAACGGTAATATTTTTCAAATCCCGGTTCAGGATCAGCGCGCGCGGAACATACAATTTGGAAAGATCGTGAATATCGCCTTCCGGGAATTCGCCCCAGGTAAGGAAGTTGCCCAATCCCTCGCCGAGACCCGCATACTCTTTGTAAAATGGCGCAATTGCCAGAACATCCGGCAGGTAAACCATATTGATGAAATCGTTAATCTTGGTGATCGACTCGCTGATAATGGCAAGCCGCTCGGCGTTCAGCGCCTGGTCGTTTTCCATGTTGATGGGCAGCGGCACCCCGCCCACGACAAAGTTGGGGTGCGGATTCTTTCCGCCGAAGATCACATGGATTTTGGTCACGTGCGCCTGCCAGTCCAATGCTTCCAGGTAGTGGGCAACCGCAAGCAGGTTGATTTCCGGCGGCAGCTTGTAGGCCGGATGTCCCCAATAGCCATTGGTGAACAGCGAGAGCTGGCCGCTTTCCACAATCGCTTTCACCTTGCCCTGAATCTCAGCAAAGTAGCCTGGCGACGAATTCGGCCAGTTTGAAATACTTTGCTGAATATCGGAAGTCTTCTTGGGATCGGCCTTCAGCGCGCTCACCACATCCACGAAATCCAGCGCCTGCAGGTGGTAAAAATGCATCACATGATCGTGCACATATTGCTGTGCAATCATCATATTGCGGATGATATTTGCCGCCTTTGGAATCTGGATCTTAAGGGCGTCTTCCACCGAACGGATGGAAGCGAATGCATGAACCGTGGTGCATACACCGCAGGCACGCTGTGCAAAAGCCCAGGCCTCGCGGGGATCGCGCCCTTTTAAAATGATCTCTATCCCGCGCACCATTGTTCCGGAAGAATACGATTTGGTGATCGTATTCTGGGTGTCCAGCTCCGCTTCAATCCGGAGGTGGCCTTCAATGCGGGTGATGGGGTCAACTACAATTCGCTTGCTCATGCTATCCTCCTATTGATTACGAAGCCAGTCCAAAGCTTCTTCTTCGCTCTTGAAGTACTGCACACTATTGGCGTAATAACTGGGGTCGATATCCAGAATTTTAGGATCGATGTCGGCACCGAAGATGGCCGCGGTAGGCATCATCGGCCGGAAATGTTTGATGTTACGGGCGCACTCCTCCGGGGTCATTCCGGTTAAATCGATGAGCAATTTACCGCGATAGTCCTTCAGAAAAACAGCCAGCGTCTGCACATCTTCCGGTGTGAAGCTTCCGGTGTGCTTGCAGCGAAGGATTCCTTTTTCGACCGGGGTGAGGTTAAAAGATGCCATTACAACACCTCCTCGTCATATTTTTAGATTTCTATTTTTTTTCATTCCCTGGAATAATGGCGTCTTGGATTAGCGGCTGCTGTAATTATTTTTCTGGCTCCGCTGCGCGAAAAAATTATTCGAGAGCTTCATTTGACTCACTGCCTCCCAAAGTCCACTTTTCCGCCGGGAATGAAAATATCCACTTTTAGCCGCTATTCCAGAGCTTTGGATACCAGGTCGGAGAGACTCCGTGCCTTGATATCCGAATTATAATGATCCAGGCCATCGTTAAACTGCAGCAGGCAATTGGAGCAGACCATGCAAACCGTTTTGGCCCCGACTTTTTCCAGTTGTTTCATCTTCAATCCAAAAGCTGCAAAACGCAGCGGATCGGCTTCCTTTATGGAAATGACACCGCCGCCACCACCGCAGCACAGCGATTGTTCTTTATTTGGCGTTATCTCCTTGAAAGAATCGGGTGCCAGGATTTTGAGAATTTCGCGCGGTTCTTTAATGTGGCTGCCGCGGCGCTGAATTTTGCAGGCATCATGAAAAGTGATGGTCCCGTTATTGTAAGCGCCCTCTTTCAATTTTATGCGGCCGCTGCGAATGTAATCCGCCATGACGGCAATGATGTGGGTTACCTCCAGCCCGGCAGGCACTTCCATGAGATTGGCCGCCGTCCAGCGGAGGGCATCGTAAGCATGACCGCATTCGCTTACCATAATGCGTTTTACGCCCAATTCCTTGGCGGCATCGAAAAGGCGGCTGAGAAACAACTTTGTGTGTTCGTCGCTGGCCTCGAAATAGCCGAAGTTAACCATCTCGCGGCCTTTGGTGCTGATGGTCCAGTTTTCCCCCGCCTTATTCAGAATGGTTGCAATGGCGGCAATTGTGGACGGAAATTTCATCGTCTCGATGGAGGTAAACGCCACCAATGTGTCGGCACCTTTTTTATCAATGGGGATTTCCACCTCCCACTCATCTGTGATCCATTCCAGGCGCTCCTCGTAGCGTTCCTGGGTCAGACCCAGCGGACTGCCGATCTCAATCTGTTTGTTGACTGCATCGTGCAGGTCTTTGGGAGTAACGCCGCCGGCAGTTAATGCCGCACGCACCCGGTGAATGATAGGGCCGAGATCAATTCCCATAGGGCAAACCAGCGAGCATTTATTGCAAACCGTGCAGGCTTCGAAAACAATTTTGCTCCAGTGTTCCAGGTCTTCATCGGTAATTGGTTTCTCCAGGCCAACTGCCAGCCGGAGTTTGCCGCCCACTGTAAACCGCTGCTCGTAGGCGCGGCGTAGAAGTTCAATTTTCCATACCGGGGAGTAAGACGGTTCGCCGGTTGACTGGTAAAAATGGCAGGCATCGGCACACAAACCGCAACGGGTGCACGCCTCTAACTGGCTGGCAACCCAGCCGCCGGTTTCCTTCACAAATGCATTGATAGTTGTCGCAACCCGCTTCGATCCCGATTTCGCGGTTTCCATAGTGTTTGCACTTACGGCTGTATCTGCGTTCATATTCTTCCTCCTTTCATGGCGTCACCGCTCGTTTTCCGAACTGCGCCCCGTGAATGGTTCGAGAGAAAAAGTATAGCATAAAGTGCGAGATACGGCTCAACGGAATCCAGATGAGCAGAAGATCGACCGCAATCATGTGCAGGCTGAATGCTACCTGGTACTCGAACCACAGGTGACGCGACATCACGTAGCCGGTAACAAAGGGCAAAAATACAATCGTCCAGTTGAACCAGTCTGCCGTTCGGGTAATTTTTTTCAATACCGGGTGAACCAGCCGGTTTATGAGAAGCGCAATCAGCGAAACAATCCCGATGGCTGCAAACCAGTCGATGTACGGTGCCGGCAGGGTAGGCCACCCGAATCCCAGGATGCTCTTCCAAACCAGCATGTGGGGCGCGCCGAAAAAGATAATCGCGAAAAGCGACAGGTGAAAAAAACCACCGGCAATGTAGGTTAGTGCATTTTTGTTAAAAGTCATTCTCACCCATGGAATGAAGGGAAGAATGAGGATGCCTTTCAGGTAGGTAATAAATACGCCACCAATTTTACTGCCTTTGCTTGGGACGCGATCCCGCTGCCATCCCAAAAAGGTTACCCGCGCCAGCCGGAAAAACATACCGCCAAGAAAAAACAAAATGGCGGCATAAAACATGGGGCCGCGCAGGAAACGCAAAAATTCATCCCAGGCCATAATATGCCTCCTATTCTTCACTTTTGGATTTGTGTTCGGCGCGTTTTTTGTTCACGGCATTGGCACCGGCCATTGCCAGTCCCAGCGCCGCTCCGGCCCCCGCAGCTATACCGAAAGCCGCGACATCCGGTCGATTCAAGGGCGCCGATTGTCCCTGGTAAAATCCGCCGCCATCCCAGAAATTGGGCTCCGAGCAGGCCAGGCAGGGATGATTGGACTGCACCGGGAAGGAAAGTCCCTGGTACCATTTCAGAGATGAACAGGCGTTGTAGGTGGTAGGGCCTTTGCAGCCTAATTTGTACAAGCAATGTCCGGCCAGCGCCCCGTCGTCATCAAAACTGTCCGCGAATTTTCCGGCATCGTAAAACGGGCGGCGCAGGCAATGGTCGTGGATGGTGTGGCCGTAAAATGTCATCGGCCGGTTCAGGCTGTCCATTTGGGGAAGCTTTCCCATCACCAGGAAATAGACGATGGTGCCGGTGGTAACTTCGGGAATTGCCGGGCAGCCGGGGATGTTCAGGACAGGCTTGTCTGTAATTACTTCCCACACCCCTTTGGCCATGGTCGGGTTGGGATTTGCCTTGGGAATACCACCGAAGGCTGCACAGTTCCCGGTGGCAATAATCGCGGCTGCACCTTCCGCCGCTTCCTTCAGCAATTCCATGTTGCTGCGACCGCCAATGGTGCAGTAAATGCCGTCTTCGCCAATTGTGGGGCTTCCCTCTACAACCAGCACATATTTGCCATGATACTTTTTCATGGTTTGCTTCTTGGCTTCTTCCGCCTGAAATCCGGCGGCGGCCATCAGGGTTTCCTGGTAATCGAGCGCGATTTTATTTAGTACAAGATTCACAAGGCTGGGCGACCAGGAACGTGAAATGGCCTCGGTGCATCCCGCGCAGTCCTGCAGCTCCAACCAGATGATGGGCAATTTCGGTTTCGATTTCAGAGCGGTTGCCACCGCCTGTGCCGGATCGGGTGCTTTCACCGCAGCCAGCGCTTTCACCGGCGGAGAGAATTCAACTCCCATCAAGCCGGCCAGCAGGCCGCAAAATTTCATAAACTCCCTCCGCGAAACGCCCTCATCTTTCAGATGTTCGTAGATCGTTTTTTCCGCCATTGGTTTCTCCTTTCCGAAGAACAATGAATTAATCACACGAAATATTGTCGGCCTCTAATTTCGCTTTATATTTTTCGAGACCATCGGGCCCGGTGAGAAGATCCGCTTTTTCCTCGTCCCATTTGCTGGCTTCAAATTCGGCAATCCAGCCTTCGCCGTAAGGGTCACTGATCGCCAGGTTGGGATCGTTGTCCAATTTGTCGTTGGCATTCACCAGCACACCGGTGATGGGGGCAGGAACAGGGCCGACATATTTGCTGCTTTCTACGGTGGCGACACTTTTCCCTTTGGGCATCTCTTCACCGATTTTTTTTCGCTTCACGGTTACCGCATTGAGCTTTCCGCCGGAAAGCTTCCCGGCCACTGTGGTCATCCCAATGCGGACAACCTTTCCATCCATCGGTTTTGCCCAGATATGCTTTTCAATAAAATAGTACAAATCCTCCGGCAAATTGCATCCATTAATTGTTGCCATGATTTAGTCTCCGGGTTTTAGAATGATAAAACGGTTTTACAGTCTTCAGCCATCTGCCACATGGAAGCGCCGCCAACCATCTTCACATCGTCAATCAGGTCTTCCTGGGTAAGGTCGTGCAGTTCCATTGAGGCGGTGCAAGCGGTCATTTTCACGCCTGCTTCCATCGCTTCCTGCAAAAATTCTCCCACCGATTTGCCGCCCTTTTTCGGATAAATGGTTTCCGCCAGTCCCTTTTTGAGCAGCAGCGTTCCGTCGATCGTGAAAAACATAGAAACTTCATAATCCATGGCAGCAGCTAAGGTCGCCATGAAAAACGGGGTAGCACAGCGCCGGGGCGTATCCGGGCCGCTGGTCATAATGACCATGACTTTGTCCTCATCCATCTCATCCTCCTTAAAACGAAATTGGTAATGGATTTTTATTGATCTAAAATCAAGTCGCCGCTAAAAGGTTAGCGAGATTGCATTTTGACTGGCAAACTCCAGGAATGTAGCGGCTCCGCCGATTTCCAGGCCGGGTATGAGGTCTTCTTTCTTAATGCCCATCACGTCCATCGTCATCTGGCAGGCAATCATTCGGATTTCCAATTCCATCGCCATATCGATGAGCTCGCTCAGTTTGGCTACATTGGCCTTTCTCATCCAGCCGTTCATCATGGAGGTGGCCATGCCAGTCATGCCGGGCAGCATTCCCACAATATTGGGAACCGACACCGGCATTGCGGGATTGGCGATGGGTGCCACCTTTAGTTTATCTGCATTTCCCTTTTTTAGAATTTCCAATCCGTAGAATGTAAAAAAAACCGCCACTTCCATATCCATCGCAGCCGCTGCGGTGGCAAGGATAAATGGCGGATATGCCATGTCCAGCGATCCGTGCATGGCAATAATTGCCAGGCGTTTGCTTGTTTCCTCGGCCATTTTTTCTCCTAACATCTTTACTCGTTTTTGAACCAGTCAACAAAATTAACAGCTATTTGGTCTTTTTAATATAAAATGTGAATTTGCCGCCGCCCTCTTCGTGTTCCAATAACTCGTGGCCGGTTTTCTTTGTCCATGCGTTAACGTCGCTTACCGACCCGGGGTCAGTGGCAATCATCTGCAAAATTTCTCCAACCTTCATTCCATCCACAGCTTTCTTAGTTTTAATAATTGGCATCGGACAGGCAAGTCCGCTGCAATCCAGTGTTTGATTTGCGGTTACGGCCATTTTGAAAATCCTCCTTATTTAATCGATTGCTTTTGATATTTAGACAAGATGCTCTTGCTGCTAATTAAAGCTTCACATTTAGTCATGTCCTGTCAGCATATATTTTTTCTCAAAAATCTCCGACATACTACATTTTTCACATTTATTTATAATTTTAACATGAAGATTAAATGAAGAAATTGATCCGGATTAACAGGAGGACGCTGACCCGAATTCTCAGCTTTGCCGGCTGTGAATGTAATTTTTGTTCAGTGTGCAGAGGAAGGAATAATGCCAGAACGCAATTACTTTAACGGGAGAAAATGAAAGTGCTGTACCATACAATCCGGATCGGCAATAATGGAAAGCAAATGTGGAATGGAATTATGGCTAACCTGTTTGCCAATTAGAAAATTTTACAGAGAATAGACGGGGACAAGCAAATGTTATTTGCCCGTTGGGATGGCTATGCCACAAGCATTAGCGGGAAATCCTTAAAAGATTCCCCACCTTGCCAAAGCCGGATTCGGAATGACAAATATTCGACAAATCTTGCAATACGACTAGTTTTTACACAGGAATTTAATTAGCACAATGGACTGTGGCTAAGTTTCAGGCTGGCTACGTGAGATACCAAGCGCCTTCATTTTTTTGTGCAAATTGGTGCGCTCCAGCCCCAGCATATCGGCTGCCTTGGATACATTGCCGTCGCAGGATTGCAAACAAAGCAGAATATATTCCCGTTCCGCCGTTTCGCGAATTTCCTTCAGCGAACTAATCCCCGGCTGCGCCGAAGGAAGTGTGAAATCAGCATTTCTGAATTGCTCCGGTAGATTCTCAACACCAATGCTTTCACCGGAAGTCATAATCAGTAAGCGTTCCACCAGGTTTTTCAGCTCCCGGATATTTCCCTGCCAGCGGTAGTCCGTCAACAGTTTGAGAACCGGTTCCTCCATCCGCACGGGGCGACGGTTATTGCGCTGACAATATTGCCGCAGAAAATAATCCAGCAACAGCGGAATGTCATCCCTGCGTTCGCGCAGCGGCGGCACTCGAATGGGAAACACGTTGAGCCGGTAAAACAGATCTTCCCGGAATTGCTGCTGCCTGACCATTTGCTCCAAATTCTTATTGGTGGCGGCAATCACCCGCACATCAACGGAAAGGGTAGTTTTGCCGCCAACCCGCTCGAAACGGCCGTCCTGCAGCACCCGCAGCACTTTGGTTTGCACTCGCAGGCTCATGTCGGCAATCTCGTCCAGGAAAAGCGTGCCACCATCGGCCTGCAAAAATTTACCGTCGCTGGTTTCCACTGCCCCGGTGAAGGCCCCCTTTTCATGGCCAAAAAGCTCGCTCTCCGTCAACTCTTCCGGAATAGCAGCGCAGTTCATTTTTATAAAAGGTTTCTCGCGGCGGGCACTCTTGCGGTGGATCATCCATGCCACAAGCTCTTTTCCGGTGCCGCTTTCCCCAAAAAGGAGCACTTTGCTGCCTGTGGCAGCTACCTTTTCCGCCTGCTCCCTTACCTGCCGAACGGCAGCACTTTCCCCCACCATGCGATATTCATCGAATCGCTCCTGCTGCAATTTTTGATACTGTTCGCGCAGCTCCATTTTCTCCTGCAGGTGGCGGACAATAAGGAGTATTTTATCTTTCTGAAGCGGCTTTTCCAGGAAATCGTAGGCACCGGCGCGGGTTGCTTCCATAGCCATACTCAGGGTAGCATGCCCGGAAATCATGACCACTTCGACTTCCGCGTGCTTTGCCTTGATTTTGCGCAGCAGCGACAGACCGTCCTCGCCAGGCAGCATGACATCCAGAAAAATCAGGTCCGGGATTCTTGCCTCTATTTTTTGCATGGCCTCCACCGTGTTCAGAGCCCATTGTACGCGGTATCCTTCCGAGGAGAGGATTATCTCCATGGAGCGGCAAATATTTTTTTCATCGTCAACAATTAGGATTGTAAACTGTTGCATTAATACCCACCAATATTATTTCAAAACAAATCTAATATCTTTCAGCGAAAAATAGAACACAGAAGACACAGAAAACGCGGATTTCCACAGAGTATATGTCAATTTCTTCAGCGCATACTACTATTCTTGCCTTAATCATTTCAGAATGCATGGGGCTTGGCGCATGGTGCAAAATAATGTGAATACAGAATGTATGGTGCCGTATTCTTGAACTCAGAACCCAACACTCCAGCACCCCATCTCATTCGTTTCACGTTTCACGTTTGACATTTCACATATTCATAGTATCCGCGAAAATCCGTTTATCCGTGGCATTCATATTCAATCAATCGAGACTGCCGGCAGCTCGATGATAAACCGGCTCCCCTTTTCTGCTTCAGTTTCCACCCGGATGGTTCCGTTGTGTTCTTCAACAATCAGGCGGGTAATTGACAGTCCCAAACCCATTCCCTCCTTTTTGGTGGAAAAATACGGCTCAAAGATTTTGCCGACCTGCTCCGCAGGAATCCCGCTTCCCCGGTCCTCGACTGTGATCCAAACCCTGCCATCCAGGAGTTCCGTTCTCACCGTCACCGGGTGATTCCCGGAATCCGCCTGCACTGCATTTTCGATGAGATTAATCAGCACTCGCCGCAAGCGGTCGGGATCAAATAAAACCGCCGGAATATCCGGATTCAATTCGCACGCGATCCGGTCACCGTAGAGTGCGCTGACTTCCACGACCAATTCATTCAGGTTGCCCTCTGCCAACTGCAGTTCAGGCAACCGGCCAAAATCGGAAAATGAGGAAACCAGTCGCCGCAGGCTCCCGATTTCCTCATTTATGATTCCGGAACATTCGGACAGCAGTTTGCCGTACTCACTGTTTTTCTCGTCATACTTGTCCACCAATTGCTGAAGTGTCAACTGAATGGGTGTGAGCGGGTTTTTGATTTCATGGGCCAGCTTGCGGGCCATTTGCTTCCACACCGCCATTTTTTCAAGGTAGATCAGTCGCTCCTGATTCTCCTTCAGGCGGTGAGCCATGCCGTTAAAATGATCCATCAATTTGCCCAGCTCATCGTTACGCCGATTCTCCGGAAGCCGGTAATCAAGGTTGCCGCGGCCGATCTGCGCAGTTCCCTCCGCCAGCAATGATAGCGGGGCGGTGATTCGTGCAGACATCCAAATACCCACCACCACCGCCAGCGCAACCAGAAACAGGGCCAAAGCAAGAAAAGCATACAAAAAACTGTGCAGTAGCGAGGTACGGGTCAAATCGAGCGTCTGGTAAATCTGGTGAACGTTCAAAGCCTGGTCAGCACGGTTCAAAAAATTGGGGTGCAGTCTGGCCTTCAAAACAAGATATCCCTTCAGTCGCCCAGCTTCACCTACTTTTTCAAGAGCAATAAATGAATTTTGGGCACGATCCGAAATAATCAGGCTGCGCTGGTCGGGTGATTCAAACTGCTTGAAAAGCCGGGAATCGATATTCCTGTTTTGCTCAGGCATGAAATCGCGGTGCCATTTCTCACTGCCCGACGCATCAAAAAAGTGGAGAGAGGCAATTTGCCAGTAGGCAGTATCTACCGGCAAGTCTTCCGGCGAAATCCTTGCCGGTCCATCGTCTGCGGTATCACGAAATTTTCCAGAATTTTCAAAAACTTCCAGGGCGGTTGCCAATTGCCGCCGCTGTAAATCATAGACGGCTTTGGAAAAATAAAGCCCGTTTTCCAGCGCTTCTTCAACCTGCGAATTCACACCGATGCGGAAGCTCTGATTCACCAAATTATAGACAAAATATGATAATGGGATCACCGGAAGCAAAACTGCCGCCGCCAGAATGAAAATCATCTTTGTGCGAATCTTCTTCACGGCCGATTCAGATCCCTGATTTTGAATTTCTTTGAAATCGCGGAAGCGGAATATTCATCCGGCTTCTTTTCACCGGAAAAAAACATTTGCACCATGCGGTTGAGGTTCAGCCGAAAACCGGTGGAACGATCCTGTGAAGGCAAATCTTCCTCAGTTGTTTCGCTGCTTTCCAGCCAATCTTTCAGTTGCCGGCTCTGCTTTTGGGACAGCAGGACGACCTTCAATTCGACCTGCACCTGGTAACTGTCGTCTGATGATAGTTGGCTGACCGGTGCCAGCACGATCGGCGGCAGATCAGAAAAACGCTTTATTAGCTGTTCGAGCGTTTGGAATTGCACTGGCATTTTTTCCATTCCGCTGACCCGAAAAATCTCTTCCCACACATCGTATGTTAGCCCGGCTTGCTCGCTGCGGATCACCACCGCCTGCCGCTGCGTGTTCATAAGCCGAAGGGAAAAATCCATTACCAACGGCAAACCGGCCAGCAGAGTTTTCCTGATTTGATTTTCGAAGAGGTTATGGCAGGAGATTTCGACCGTTAGCGTGTCGTGGGAAAGCCGTGGCCGGATTTCCGAAAGCTGAAAATCCTGGGCGTAGAGCGGCGTACCCAGGAGAATCCACCCGATCAAAATTATCCAACCTGATGTGCGATTTAGCTTCTGCAACAAATAATGCTTCCGGTATGTGATAAAATAGGATTTCATGAAATTATGCCACTTCCCCCTTTTTAAAAAGGGGGGAAAATGGACTAAAACGTATGCCCTAGCGAAAGGTGAACTCTAAAATCATAAGTGGGAACCGGGTAGGCAAAATCCAGCCTCACCAAACCCACAATCGGCAATTTAAAACGAAATCCATACCCCAGGCTGGTATGAATATCTCCGGAATCGAACTCCTGCGCAGCGTTCCATGCCTGGCCTGCATCGTAAAAAAGAACGCCGGTAAGAAATTGGCGTGGAAAATTACGGTGTGTTATTGGGAAACGAATTTCCGCACTGCCCAAAACCAGCCGCGAAGCATAGCCCAACGGATTCAAACTGCGATCCGCGTATCCCCGCAGCGAATTGGGGCCACCCAGATAGAATTTCTCGTAAAACGGCGCGCTGTCGTCAATCCACCCAGCCTTCAATCGCATCGCAAAAACCACCCCTTGTCCCAGCAACTGGTAGCGACGAACGTCAACAATGGCTCTTTTGTAATCGGCAAATGCGCCCAGTTGAGCACTCGCCTGGTTGAGCGAAATGCTGCCCCACCATCCGTGCATGGGATAAAATCGCTGATCACGGGTATCGGCGTACAAACTGACAATGAAGCGGCCTACTTCCTTTTTCCCGGAAAACGGCTGCAAAACACCCGGCAATGTGAGGTGGTCATTTTTATTGCCTGCCGGCCACATAAAATTATCCGCCTGAAAGGATTCCCGCACAAAATCGAACCACAAGTATTTCATGATGCCACGGTTGCCGTTCAAGCGAATGCTGATACCGCTGCTGGACACATTCTGCAAATTTTTTTGGTCATCCACATAATGCACAAACTCGCGGTTGCGGGTAAAAAGCAGGAACCGCACGTTCAGATCGGAATTCATGAAATTGGAGCGCAGAAAAGAAATGTCCAGTCCGCTCACCCGGTCACCTATCAAAACCTCGGCTCCCATATAATTGCCGTGCCCGAAGATGTTGTCGAAGCGCACCGCCAGCGGACTGATGTACCAGCCGTCCAGCTCACTGAAACCGCTCCTGAACTGGAAGAATGGCCAGCTTCGCTCCCGGACCTCAACAAACACCTGGATTTTCCCGCGATCCGAGCCAGGCTGCGTGTAAACATCTACATCCTTGAAAAAATTGGTTTCCTCCAGGTGCCGGACATTGCGGTCAAGCTGCTCCTGATCAATGCGATCCCCCGCCCGGAAATCCAGCAGCGAAAGGATGACATCCCGCCCGGTTTTGGTATTTCCGGAAACCTGAATCGACTCTACCACCAGAGAAGGCGCATTTCCGGGATTTGCGTCGACTGGAGTTGACTGCCCAAGAACGGCGGCAAAAAGAACAAGAACCAAAAAGAAACTAAAAAGGCTGTTTTTTTTCATAACGGATTTTTTCATCTTTTAGCCATTCCTCTTCCGCTCTGCGAAATGGCCGACCAACGAATTTTCAACAATTAATTTACAGGTCTCGGACGCCTATTTCAAGATAACATTCATTAAGCAAGTAATCCTTCTATCATTGTACGGACTATTATCTCGAACGCATTGAGAAATCTTTAAGCAATAGGAAACTTTATTTTCTTCTCATCCACATGTGAAAATGACTTTTGATTTTCCACCTGCTTCCAAAACTTGATCTAAGCACCCTGATTTTTAAATTGTCAACTAAGAGTTCACGAATGACATTATTTTTTGTGCAAAGACGCTTTAGATTTGAGTTTATTACATCCCCTCTTCCCCCCTTCGAAGGGGGGTAGGGGGGATGTCGGATAGTGCGATATCGGGAATCTGAGTGTGCATGATTTGTCTTGATCAAAAAGGAGGAAAGCAGACGAAGCCGCCTTCCCCCTTCGCGGAAGCAAAATCAAAACCGGCTAATACCCGGCTACAACCTGCTGGTTGCCTTTCTGATCAGACACAGTCATCTGCCCGCCCTGATTCACGTTAACCTGGTATTTAGCATCTGCTTCGCTGTAATTGCCGGCACCGCTGCCATCCGGGTTGAAGTGAATATAAACGTCAACCAGGGGTGGCTCCCCGTTGTTATATGCTTCTTCGGAGGCATAGACTTTCAGCCACAACTCACCGCTCCCATCCTGGTAAAGGATGGCATGAACCAGCGAGAAATGTCCCAGCGGACCGATGTAATTTCCCTGGACTTCATCGTACTCGGAATTGTGCGTCACCAGCAGATCGGCATGGGATCCGTTGCTGTTGGCCGCCTCCAGGTGCGTATTTTTTAATCCGTTCTCATAATATTCATCGATGTTTAATTGACTGGTATCCAGCCGGCCGTTGGCGAAATGGACTTTCTCATTTAGCAGCAGATAGCCAGAGGAATCCGCCGGATTCAGCGTGACATCCGCCTTTTGTTCGATCTGTGCCGGGTTGTGACCGGAAGGGAACGTGATGGTTTTGGTGAATGCCGCATGGTTGTCATCCTCGATGCGGTCGAAAGTTCCCGCAACGGTGGTGCCGTTTCGCCAGGTCTCGCTGAAATCACCGGTGTAATCGGCATACAGATTAACCGTCTTCTGCAAATAGGTTCCGTCCCGGTAGGCTAATCGCTCAAAAATGTGCCCGGATTCATCGGGATTCAGCTCGAATTCCTGGGCAAGCGAATCCAGTTGATTCTGGGAATTGTAGCGGACGTTGTTGTGCAAAACCGCCCCGATTACCTCATTATTTGGACCGTAATCTGTCGCCTGGGCAATCGACTCGATGCGATTCACATAGAATTCATCTTTGAATCGACTCAATTTGGACAGCGAAAGAAATTTGTCATCAGAAGAATTGTTCAGTGTAAAATTCAGATCGACCCGGATTTCGGTTGAATCGTACACCAACTGCAATTGGGGCGGGAAACGGTAGATCGCTTCGTAGTAACGGGCACGCCCGGTAGCGTTGTTGTAATAAAACGCTTTGCGAATCGAATATCCGTTTGCCGGGTTCGTCCAGTCGACGAACCACAGCAGCGAGTCTTCGCCAGCCGGTTTGCTGAAACCTCTCTCCGGAATGGCCTGCGCCAGACCTTTTTCCATTTTGCTGATTTCTTTTTGTAACTGTTGCTTGGAGTAAATTCCGCCTAAATCAGTTTTTTCAACCGGCGCATCACCGGATACCAACTGGTCGACTTCGCCGGCTGCGGCAATGGAGTGCATGGTTTGCCACCCGCTCACCAGCCCTTCGGCTGCTGCCGGGCTGACTTCCATTTTCTGATCCGGCGGTTGTGTGGCATTTTTTTCACACCCAATCAGGAACAGAATAAGCCCAGCAAGCAAAACCGGCACGACCGATCTTCGATATATCCGTCTACTCTCTTTCATCTGATGTTCTCCTTTAGGCTTTATCCAACATTATTATTTTTGAAATTCATCTGCCCTGTGGTGGGATTGGTCATTGAATATTGATCATTACTTCAATGCTTCCGCATAGCGGCCACTATGTGGCAAAACTCCATCACTCCAAGGGCAGGGAAATTGCCATCCGCATAGAAGATTTTTGTCAGATTGTTAAAACGTTCCCTTCAGATAATTGCCGGCAAGTGTCCAAATTTCCCAGAAGCCATGACCATCGGCGGCCCATTCGATGTGAAATCCTTTGAAATCGTTCTCCCAAAATGTGAGATCGCCGGAGTGGTCGGCGTTAAAGTGCCCCAAATATTCTCGCTTGTGAACATTGTTAGGATCGTATTTCGCTCTGACCCAGCTCACCATGAGGTTTGAGCTGTCGTCCACGCTCCAGATCTTGGTTCCGTAAACGCTGTGGTCGGCATCATTATAATACATGGTATAATTCCCGTTCAGACCGGGGAGGTCGGTGTGGCCGTCCAGAGCCAGGTAGTTATCGAAGGCTCCGCCGTTCCAGAAATATGTCCAATCGTAACCGTCGGTGCCGTCCCAGACCGCTTTCAGTGTGTGCGTAGCCTGGAATATTTGTTTCTCCCATAACCATGTTCCCGGCTGGGGATGGTGTACCGGCGTTCCCGCGGTGGCAACCAGCGGGATCCCGATAAGCGGATTGGTGAAAATGATATCCCGAACAATCAGCGCATATACGCCGCCGGTGCGCGTGTTTTCATCGGTACCGGTGAGGGTGTCCATTGCCGCCGGAACGCCGGAATCCACCTTTTGCATCGCCAGCAGATCGGGTTGTTCAGTGGGAGCATTATCCTTCTTATCGTCCACGGGATTTTTCTGGCATTGAAAACAGAGAATGGAAACCAGAACAAACAAAACTGCAATTGTCAGATTCTTCATTATGATAATCCTCCTTTTTTTAACTGCCCGAAACAGAGACAGATTTCGTGCCAGGAGGTGTGGCAAGTCCCTAATTGATTGTAAAACATAAAGATGCTCAATTGTCATCCTTCCAACTGGAGATTAAAAAGTGTGAGTTTAGGCCACAGGTGTGAAAATTTCACCACACCGCCGAAATGAAACTTGATTTCGGACTGCCAGTTAATAATATTCATTCGCGGTGCCGGGAGGGGAACTCTCTGCCCAATATGGCGAAGTGGCGGAAATTTGCGATATTTGCAGCACCGGCATATGAAAAAACCTTCAACCAAGAATAAAAAGGCGGATTCCGATGAATAGATTGCGGTCGATCTTAGTTTTTTTCAGCTTATTCCTGTGGATGGTCAATTCTGTGCTGGCGCAGCCGGAGACGCCGAAGGATGCTTCAGAGATACAGTTAGCGCTGCAAAAACTCAATGTTCTGGGCAGCGCCCTCTACCTTGCGGCGCACCCGGATGATGAGAATACCGCAGTGCTGGCTTATCTCTCGAAAGGGCGGCTGGTGCGCACCGGTTACCTGTCTATGACGCGGGGCGATGGCGGGCAAAACCTGGTAGGCACCGAGCAGGGAGAATACCTTGGCCTGCTTCGCACCTGGGAGTTGCTGGATGCCCGCAAAATTGACGGCGCAAAGCAGTTTTTCACGCGTGCCATCGATTTTGGCTATTCAAAGACACCGGAAGAAACGCTCGATATATGGGGACACGAAAAGGTGCTCTCGGATGTGGTTTGGGTGATTCGCAAATTCCGGCCGGACGTCATCATCACCCGTTTTACACCAACGCGGGGTGGACATGGGCACCACCTCGCTTCCGCCATTTTGGCGCTGGAAGCATTTCGTAAAGCGGGAGACCCGACAGCCTTTCCGGAGCAACTTAAGTATGTCCAGCCGTGGCAGCCCAAACGGATTTTATGGAATGTATTTCAATGGGGCGGTCTTCCGGATACCATGGATACTTCAAAACTGGTGACGGCAGATGTGGGGGATTATAACGCCCTGTTGGGGAAATCGTACACCGAAATTGCGGCTAGAGCGCGAAGTATGCACAAAAGCCAGGGTTTTGGGGTCGCAGCGCGAAGAGGGGAACACACCGAATATTTTAAGCTGCTGGCCGGCGATCCTGCAGCTAACGATCTCTTTGACGGAATCAACCTTGGCTGGTCCCGGGTGTCGGGCAGCGGGACGGTTGCCGGATTATTGAAAAAGGCAAACGCCGAATTCCAACCGCAGAATCCGGCCGGTAGCATGCCGCTGCTGCTGGAAGCCTACCAAAAGATGAACGATCTTAAGCCCAATTATTGGGTCGATGTGAAACAGAAGGAGGTGGCAGATATCATTCGCTCCTGCACCGGCTTATGGCTGGAAACAGTCGCTAATGAGTATTCTGTAACACCGGGAGCAAATCTGCCGATTACAGTTACGGCGATCAACCGGTCGGACTTTCCCCTGCAATTAAAAAGTGTCGCCCTGGCATTCCAAACTTCTGATTCTGCGGTGAACCAACCACTGCAGAACAATGTTCCGCTGGCAATCAAGACACATATTCGGGTGCCGCCAGATGCGGAATATTCGCAGCCCTACTGGCTGCGAGAGAAACCGCTGAAAGGCACCTACCGGGTATCCGACCAGGAGCTGATTGGTCTGCCGGACAATCCGCCGCAACTTTTTGCCCGAATCACATTGGGCAGCGGCGACGCTACTGTGGATTTCACCGTTCCTGTTCTTTACCGCTGGACAGATCCGGTGGAAGGGGAAAGATACCGGTCGGTGGATGTTGTTCCGCCAGTCACGGCCAATTTTGATGAGGGGGTTTATATATTCCCGGACGCACAAAGCAAAAAAGCCAGTTTGAAATTAAAAAGCGGCAGCAAACAGATTTCGGGGGCGGTCAAATTAACGGCGCCCGCCGGCTGGAAAATCGAGCCGGGCTCAATTGCTTTTTCATTCGACCGGAAAAATCAGGAACAACCACTGCAATTTACAATAACGCCATCGGAGAACCAGGCAACCGGAAGTCTGACGGCCGAAGTCGAAACCGCAAACGGGACATATTCTTACAGCATCGTTACTGTGGACCATCCTTACATCCCAATCCAGACGGTATTCCCGCCGGCGCAAGCCTCAGTCGTCCGGCTAAATCTTAACGAAGATGGGAAGTATATTGGCTACATCATGGGGCCGGGAGACGACATTCCGCAATGTCTGCAGCAAGCGGGCTATGATGTTAAACTGCTCTCGGAAAGCGATGTTGCCGGCGGCCCTCTTTCCAATTTCGATGCCATCGTGACCGGGATCCGTGCTTATAATACCAATCCCTGGTTGAAATACTACAATAGGCGCCTCCTGGATTACGTCCATGATGGCGGCACGCTGGTGGTGCAATACGACGTCTCC
>CAZUZS010000058.1:6990-10762 GCA_964624795.1 uncultured Calditrichaceae bacterium | reverse complement strand
TATGGTAAAGGCATCTACATTTATACCGGCTATTCATTTTTCCGGCAGCTTCCGGCGGGCGTTCCGGGGGCTTACCGGCTGTTTGTCAACCTTATTTCGGCGAGGCAAAAAAATGAAAAAAGAAATCTCGGCGCAAAAAAGCAATAAAGAACCTGCACCATTTTTTAAATCCTGGAATTGGTGGTACGCCCTGGTTTTGCTAAACCTGGCAGCGCTGATTGCTATTTTTTATCTGATAACAAAAACTTTTGAATAAATCAAGGTGGAATGTCGAAGATCAGAACACTTGTGCACTTTACTCGACATGTAAGTTATATTTATGAGAAAACGGAATAAATTTAAGCCTAACCCTTCCCCCCTGGCCCCCTTCCCCAATGTATTAGGGGAGGGGGAAAAGGGGGTGGGGTCAGAGTCCTGATTGACCAATATTTATTTATCATACTGAGAAAAGGGAATAGTCATAAAAATTAATTTGAAAATTTATGGGCTTAAGGCCTATCTGCTAAACCGGGGATATTTAAACCAAAAAAATCAGAGGAGGAGGGCCAAATGGAAAACGACAAAGCACTTCGGGATCGACTCATCTATTCACTACAGGGAAAAGGCGCACACGTCAATTTCGACCAGGCAGTGAAAAATCTGCCGAAAGAGCTTCGTGGCAAACGCGTTCCCAATGGACCGTACACCACCTGGCAGTTGGTAGAGCACCTGCGTCGCACGCAGTTCGATATCCTGGATTTCAGCCGTAATCCAAATTATAAAGAGCTGGAGTGGCCGAAGGATTACTGGCCGGAAGAAGACGCCCCGCCCGATGATGCGGCCTGGGAAAACAGCATCAAGGCATTTCAGCGGGATTTGCAGGAGTTGCAGGATCTGGTGGCAGATCCGAAAAACGATTTATTTGCCAAAATACCGCATGGCGACGGACAGACGCTCCTGCGGGAAGCAATCCTGGTGATCGACCACAACGCGTATCACATCGGTGAATTGGTGCTGCTCCGCAAATTGATGGGGGCGTGGCCGGTGAAATAGAATTTTTTCCCAGCAGACTTATTTGCCTCACCCGGCTGCCGGTACCAGCCAGGAGGAGCAGGAGACAAACTGGCTTTTCTCCATCAGGGGAAATGGAATGGCAGCAGTCTGCAGATTGGAATAAGCTTGGAGTGTAGAAAGTAAATTCCCGGATTTCTTATCATAAACAGCACTTGGCAACGGCGGGCAAAAAAAATCCCGGGTGCAGGCCCGGGATAACAGGTGGAGTCATCGTCTATGCTTTCCTAACATTTGTCGCTTGAGGGCCTCGCGGGCTATCCTCAACTTCAAATTCGACGACATCCCCTTCGCTAAGCGTGCGGAAGCCATCTCCTGTGATGGAACTGTAGTGAACAAATACATCATCACCTTCTTCACGTTCAATGAAACCGAATCCTTTCTTTTCATTAAACCACTTCACCTTACCTTTTACCATCATACATACCTCACATCAAATTGAAACAAGCTTGAACACCCGAGTCGTTTTCATTTATTCGCAAAGAGGAAACTCAACCTTTTCTTTGACTTAAAAGCGAACCGGCTTCGGGGCACGAAATTATTTACACAATAACCTAATGAAAATCCATAAATAAATCAAAACATTTTTGCAAATATCCTAAATTTTCGCAAGATTAAGCATGTTTTATTGAGATATGATTTCAGTTTGGCCTGAATCCGCCTTCAAAAAAAGAAAATCATAGATTTGTCCGCAAAAGTATTTTATTATTTTCATTAGCCGGATATCAGATGGCGAAGTGGATAATTGATATTCGAAGCACTATTAGCTTAGTTAGGAGCCAGTTTCAAAGAGTTGAATGTTTCCTCTCCAATTTATGAAGTGGGATCCGGATAACATCGACAAGCAAATTACAATGCAAACCCCATAATCAAACTTCAGAAGGAGTTTTTGATGCCAGATAATCAAAGAAATTTTGGTTTATGGATACTTGCCCGACGGGCGGAATTCTCTGTTCGGAACAAAAAGGCGGTGAAATCGCTGCCTGCATTATTAATTGTTTTCTTTCTCATTATTCTGCCGGCGCTGCATCTTTGGGCGGCTGATGCGCTCTCACCGCAGGATGTCTTAAACCTGAAATCCGTTTCGGCGGCGGAAATAAGCCCCAACGGAGAATTCATTGCTTACACCGTGAGGGTTCCACGGCAACCTGATGCGGAACCGGGCGGCGCATACAGCGAGCTTTACCTGGTTTCAGTGAAAACCGGCGAGATTCGCCCGTTCATCACCGGCAAAGTGAATGTTTCCGGTATTGCCTGGCGGCCGGACGGTTCTGCCATTGCTTACCTGGCAAGAGGCGGCGAAAAGGCGAAACGGCAGGTGTGGATGATCCCGGTGAACGGCGGCGAGGCACAGCAAATCACCAACAGCGAGACCAGCGTGGCGGATTTTGCCTGGAATCCCACCGGAAAGCAAATTGCCTATCTCGCTACAACTCCCGAAACCAAACGCCAGAAGGCGTTGGATAAGAAAGGATTCAACTTCATTTTTTATGATGAAGACTGGAAACATCAAAATCTCTACACCATTAGCGTTGGCAAATATGCTGCCGATGGCGAGCCGCAGCAGTTGACAGACGGCATCACTATCTGGTCGCTGGAATTTTCACCGGACGGCAAGACCATCGCGGTAGCGGCGTCAGAGAAGAATCTGATCGATTACAAATATATGTTTCAGAAAATATATTTGCTCAACCCTGCGACAAAGAAGTTAACCCAGCTTACCCACAACCCGGGAAAGTTGGGCAATTATGCCTTCAGCCCGGACGGGAAATATCTCGCCTATGCAGCGGCCAGCGAACAGAGCGACCACGCGGTAAGCCAGGCCCATGTGATCCCGGTCAGCGGAGGAGAAGCCCGCAACCTGACCATCCCGGATTTCAAGGGGCACGTGGAATGGGTTGGCTGGAAAGACAGCAACACGTTACTCTACAGGGCGGGGGAAGGCGTCTGGCGAACACTCAGTACGGTCAAACTCACCGGCGGCGAGCGCAAGATCATCCTGAACTCGCGGGACAACGGGGTCATCTTCGGTGCGCCAAGCTATACCCCGGATTTCAAACATTTTGCTTTTGCCGGTGAATCGCCGGAAATACCAGGAGATGTCTTTTTTTGGCAGCCCGGCAAAAAGATGAGACGGCTGACCACCGTCAATCCCTGGTTGGCGGACCGGAAATTGGGCAAGCAGGCAATCATTCATTATCCGGCGAGGGATGGGCAGGAAATTGAGGGACTGCTGCTCTACCCTGTCAATTACCAGGAAGGCAAAGCTTATCCGCTGGTTGTGTTTGTACACGGCGGACCGGAAAGCCACTATTCAAACGAATGGGTAACCGGTTATTCTACTCCCGGACAGGTTTTAGCGGGGAAAGATTACGCGGTTTTCTATCCCAACTACCGCGCCAGCACCGGCTACGGGGTGAAGTTTGCCATGGAAAAACACCTCGGCCAGGCGGCCGGCACCGAGTTCGATGATGTGGCAGACGGAATCGATTACCTGGTAAAGCAGGGGATTGCCGATAAAAAACGGGTTGGCCTGGGCGGCGGCTCTTACGGTGGTTTTGCCGCGGCGTGGTTCGCTACTTACTATACAAAATATGTTCGGGCGGTCTGCATGTTTGTCGGCATCAGCGACCTGATCAGCAAGCGGGGAACTACCGATATTCCTTACGAAGAGTTGTATGTGCATTCCGGCCAGAAGCTGGAGGAGATGTGGGATTACAGC
>CAZUZS010000058.1:0-6890 GCA_964624795.1 uncultured Calditrichaceae bacterium | reverse complement strand
GCCATTTCTTCCAGGCGATGGCCGGTTCCGTCGTAAACCCACATCTTTCCGCCGCTGTAGATGGCTGCGCCTCCCCACTCGCCTTTCTTGTTAACCGCATAAAATTTCACGTCGAAATTGGGACGTTTCTTATCATCCAGAAGGTAGGGCAGCTTGGTGTGGTCGGCAATCCGTTGGCAAGCCGCCAGACATGCATCGGTCGGCGATTTGCCCATCCGCATGAATTCCACTACCATAAAGCTGGTCAGGTTTTTCAGATTTGCTTCGCCCCTGCCGGTTGAGCCGGCAGCGCCAACCTCGTTATCCACATACAGCCCGGCGCCAATGATAGGCGAATCCCCTACCCTTCCCGGAATTTTAAAGAACAGCCCGCTGGTGGTTGTCACACCCGCCAGATCGCCGTTGGCATCTACCGCACAGCAGTTTATGGTGCCGTGCAGATGAAAGAACTTCTTCACCTCCTCGCTCACCTCGTCCGGCGGTGGCGGAAACCAATCGTCTTTATCGTTTAACGTTTCCTTCCAATAGAGCCAGATTTCGCGTGCCTTATCGGTGAGCAGGTTCTCGATGGGAAAACCATGCGCTTTTGCAAATTCCTGCGCACCTTTGCCGACTAGCAGCACGTGATCAGTCCGTTCCATTACAAGTTTAGCAACTTTCGAAGGATTCTTAATTCCTTCCAGTGCGCCAACTGCGCCAGCGTTGTGGGTCGGGCCGTGCATCACCGAGGAATCCAGTTGCACCACCCCGTCCTCGTTGGGTAGTCCGCCGTAACCCACCGAAATATCGTTTGGATCATCTTCCACCAGGTTAACCCCGGCAATCACCGCATCCAACGGATCGCTCCCGCCCTTCAAAAGCTCCATCGCCCGGGCAGTGGCGTGCTCGCCGTTGGCGCTGGAAACCACCGCGGGGTGTGCCGGTTTCACCATCCCTTTCGTCTGCTGCGCGCCGGCTTCTTTCCACATTGCAGGCGCCAGACCCAGCCCGGCACCAGCCAGCACCGAGTTTTTTATAAAATCGCGTCGGTTAATTTTGCTCATTTGGCCTCCTCAGGTAGGTTAAAGAATTTTTGACATGATTAACTGGATTAAAACCGCATAGTTTGCTTACTACTCGTTCGCTTTACTTCGACCACGGATGTTTAATTACAAGTTCTGTCCTCACGGAATACTCTCTGTAAGAAATGAACCGAATGGCTATGGTAATTGATTCATTTTATCTAACAGCCGGCTCAGCTCCTGCTGCATCTTTTCGTCCTGAATTTTATTAATAATTTCCTGCAATTCGTCAAATGTTTTAAAGCGAAAATTCAGTGATATCGCAGGATCTTCCAGCGATGGGTCCCAGCCGACATGGCAATTTCCGGGCATGGTTTTCTCCACTTTGCCGGCGGTTTCCTGCACCGCTTTACGGATTTGCGTCAAAACCGGGTTGCGCTTTTCTG
Source organism: uncultured Calditrichaceae bacterium (assembly GCA_964624795.1). Lineage (GTDB taxonomy): Bacteria > Calditrichota > Calditrichia > RBG-13-44-9 > RBG-13-44-9 > CAZUZS01. The sequence continues at coordinate 5,443 of CAZUZS010000058.1, read as the reverse complement.
CCATCCATTTTTTTATCGCGCCCACTTTTTGCTGGGGAGATAAAGATTCTTTGAGAAAACCCGAACTGTTCAGCATCTTCCACAATGCGTCAGCACTTACTTCATCTCTTAACGAAATGTCCCGGATTTGATCCAGCAGCCCGGAAAGCTCGGTCCCCTTGATATTAAGCTGAAAACCGGCCCGGAACCACGGCTCGTATTCCGGAAACGGATAGTCCAGCAGGCGCTGCATCATTCGCAGCCCAATATCCGCCTGGTGGAAGTAGCCGTGCACCCAATCCGGCAGCGCAAACAACTTTTTCTCAATTTCCGCCAGACGCGGAAGATGTGAAAATTCAAGCAGGTTGGTTACTTCACCCACGGTTCCCGAAGAGAAATTTCGCTTTGCGATATGAAAAGCGCGCAGCTTCTCCATCATGCTCAAATCGCCCCGCGCCAGGTTGAGCTGCAGACCGAGGATGTAGGTTTTTGCCAATTCGTCACCCGCAAATACCTGAACCGGAATGGTTTCGATTTTCAATTTTTGAGAAATATGCAAGCGGCGATGACCGTCGATTAGCAAAGGTTTCTCTCTTGCCACTACCCAGACCGGCCGCAGAACACCAGCCGACTTGATGGAACGTTCCAAATCCGGCAGTTCCAATTCAAAGTGGTAACAATATTGAGTGGAATAAACTATTTCATCCGGGGAAAGCTGTTGAATCTTCATATTCACATCATAGCGGTCGTAAAAATATCCTGCACTTCACAACTATTCAGTTAACACCAAAAGGTAAGGTAAATAATTGTTTATTGCCACCGCTACAACGGAATTTATTTTTATCCGGAGCCTGGAAGATGTTCTTGTGAGTTAAATATAACGGTTTCCGGTAGAATGGAGCCGGGTATTTTTCGCGCCAGCGGACAAAAAGTTTAATCAAACCGGTACTGCTTGAAAGTCTTGACACTTTCCTGGGCGACAACCTTTATGACGCCGGTTGCCGGAACCGCCAGCAGCATTCCCAGCACGCCGAAAAACTGTCCGCCGATAATCACCACCAGCAACACCAGCAGCGGATGCAGATTTACCGTTTTGGCAACCACCAGCGGCTGCACCAGCACGTTATCCACCAACTGAACCGCCGTAAACGCTACCGCGATCCACAAAACTTGGGAGAAATTGCCGGTCTGCATCACCGAAACAATGATGGCCGGAACCGCTCCGGCGATGGGGCCAACGTAGGGAATGAGATTCGCCAAACCGGCGAAGGCGCCGATCACGATAAAATAGTCGATGCCCAGAATCCACAAGGCAACGATGCTCAGGATGCCGATGATGAGCGCATCCATAAACTGACCACGCAGGTAATTTCCCAACTGCAAGTCCATTTTATGAACAACGGTCAGGCTGTATTCAAAATAGCGATTGGGCACCAGGCTGATGATGCTTTTTTTAATTTCGCTGCCATCTTTGATGAGGAAAAACATTATGAAGGGGATGATCACCAGATTGGTTACCAGAGACACAGCATTCAGCAGGTAACTGAAAATTTGCTGCCCGAATTTGCTGACCAGCGATTGCAATTTTTCGGTCAGATTGAGATCCTGAATTCCCAGGAATGCAAGTCGCTCACGCAGCGTCGGTTCAATTTGAGCAAAGAAGGCTTTGGCCTTGCCGCTGGCAATTCCTTCCTGGATGGCCTTGCTCTCCGCCGTAATAGTTGGCAAAATGAGGAGAACAAAGCCGGCAATAATTGCCATGATCGAGGCGAACACCACCAGCGTGGCCAGGGAACGTCCCAAACCTTTCGCTTCCAGCGCGCTGGCCAGCGGGTCCAGGATGTAGGCGAGCAGTGCCGAAACGATCAGAATTCTTACTAACGGCGCAATAGAATGAAGGAAGAACAGGGCACCGGCTAAAATCAGCAAGAAGAAAAACAGTTTGACGTAGCGGTTCATTGTGCGCTTTGCTCCTCTTTTTCCCGGAGAAGCTTTAGTTCTTTCCGCATCTCCTGGTTTTCCTGATTAGCGGCCTTCAACCGGTCGCCGATAATCCCGGCCAGGCGCAGAACCAACTTCACCCCAAGACGCGGGTTTCGGTCGATCAGGCCAAAAAGATCTGGTTGAAAAAAGCCCAGCATTTTGCAATCAGTTGCAGCGACCGCGGTGGCCGAACGGGCTGAGTCATCCAGCAGGGCCAGTTCTCCGAAGAATTCTCCTTCGTTCAGCGTGGCAACCACCTGCCCGGAAGGCTCCAGCCGAATGTCGATCCGGCCTTTCTCTATGATATACATTCCAACCCCGGCGTCCCCCTGGTGAAAAATCAGCTCGCCTTCTTTGTAGGTGCGCTCGTGCAGAATCCGTTCGATGGCTCCCAGCTCTTTGTCGGAAAGCTCCTCAAATATGGGGATATTTTTGAGAATAGTCAGGATGCTCCGCTCCGATTCGTTGCGGCCTTTAAAAATGTTTTCCCACAGACTCTTCATGCCGTCCTCATTTTTTATAAACTTAGATTTGTTATCGGTAAATTTCGGGAAATATTTAGCGGGGCGCATAGGGCCTGGAGCATAGCGCATGGCGAAGGGGGAAGCCGGCGAGTATCCATCGCCAATGGTTGCGTCGTGCGCGTTACCCTAATCTTAATCGTAATAGCCGTTCGCAAAGCGCAGAGTGCATAGCGATTTCGAGAATCGAAGAAGGTGACATCCGGCGATTGGGCGAAACTGGAACCACTTTGATCACCATTTATTCTCAATACGGGGGCTATTCATCTATTGACGCTGCGCGGGATGCTGCCTGGGACACCTCCGAGAAGATTGTCCTGCCCCCATTCTCAGAATCCCGCGCACCCTGCGCGTCTCATCTTTCACCTTTCACGTTTCACGTTTGACTTATTGCTTACACATCCCCAAACTTGATGCCTTGCGCCAGGGGCAGCTCTTCTCCCCAGTTCTTGGTCACGGTCTGCCGCCGCATGTAGGCTTTCCATGAGTCGGAGCCGGATTCCCGCCCGCCGCCGGTGTCTTTTTCGCCGCCAAACGCACCGCCGATTTCCGCACCGCTGGTTCCGATATTGACATTGGCAATTCCGCAATCGGAGCCTTCCGGCCCGAGGAAATATTCCACCTCTTTCATATTGTTGGAGAACATGGCGGACGAAAGTCCCTGAGTCACGCCGTTATGCATCGTCAGCGCTTCCTCTTTTGTTTTGTATTTCATCACGTAGAGTATGGGCGCAAATGTTTCGTGCTGCACGATGTCGTAGTGGTTTTCCGCCTGGGCGATACAGGGGCGCACATAGCAGCCGCCCTGGTATTGCTCGCCATCCAGCACCTCGCCGCCATAAAGCACTTTCCCGCCCTGCGATTTCAGCTTATCGATAGCATCCTGCATCACTTCCACCGCTGCGCGATCAACCATCGGTCCCATCAGAATACCTTCTTCCAGCGGATTCCCGATGGTCACCTGCTTGTAGGCGTTCATGAGCTGATCGACAAATTTGTCATAGACGCTTTCGTGAATGATGAGCCGGCGGGTGGTGGTGCAGCGCTGACCGGCAGTTCCAACTGCCGCGAACAACACAGCCCGCAGCGCCATTTTCAGGTCCGCAGTTTCGGTGATGATAATAGCATTATTTCCGCCCAATTCCAGGAGCGATTTCCCCAGCCGTGCGCCGACATGTTTTGCCACCCGGCGTCCCATGGGAATGCTGCCGGTGAAGCTGATGAGAGGAATCTGGCGGTCCTCCAGCATTTTCTGGCCGACAATTGAGCCGGGGCCAATCAGGGTGTTGAAAATGCCTTTGGGGAGTCCCTGCCGGCCGGTTACCCGGTCAACGATATTCTGGATGGCGATGCCGCACAGCGGCGCCTGGCTGCTGGGCTTCCAGATCATCACATCGCCGCACACTGCCGCCAGCAGCGCATTCCACGACCAAACCGCCACCGGAAAATTGAAGGCGGTGATGATTCCCACCGGGCCGAGCGGCAGCCACTGCTCGTACATGCGGTGCTGCGGGCGCTCGCTGGCAATTGTCAGGCCGTAAAGCTGCCGGCTCAGTCCCACCGAGAAATCGGCAATATCGATCATCTCCTGCACTTCGCCTTTGCCCTCCGGCAGAATTTTGCCCATCTCCAGGCTCACCAGCTTGCCCAACGGCTCCTTGAACTTGCGCAGCTCCTCGCCGATCAACCGCACCACCTCGCCACGCTTGGGTGCCGGAATATTGCGCCACACGGCGAAAGCCTCCTGCGCATGGCTGATGACAGTTTCGTAATCGTCCGGGCCGGCCTGGTGAATCTCGGCAATCACCTCGCCGGTGATGGGCGTAATGTCCTTCAGAATCGGCGCTTCGTCATTGCGGATCCACTCCCCGTAACTGGCGCCGTATATTTTTTTCTCAATTCCCAAATCTTTTAAAAATGACAAATCAAGTTTCATAAAAAACGCCTCCAATAGTTAATATTCATAACTTTCCGATGAAGTTATTATTTTGGCCGGGAATTATCAATGGGAAAATTTTTTGGGGAGGGCCATCCACACAGAAAGGCGTCATTCCCAGGCTGCCCTAATAGGGAATGCTTTTGTCAGGAAATCTGATTGCAAAACTTTAGATTTCCCTTTTCGCATCATGGAATGAAATAATTTCATGATGTTCCAGACAGGTAAGATCAAAGTCCCTTAAATATACTGGATGCACGATGCCTGGATTGCTATATTAGTTTGTTTAATTTCTGCATGGCCACCTCGTAACAGAAAGGGAAAAAGTGCTACTAAAAGTTGCGTTAAACGGTGCAAGACCAAAATCGGAGAATCAACATATTCCGCAGTCACTTGATGAGATTGAAAATGAAGTAAGGGCAATCTATGAAATCGGCTACCAAGTTTTTCATATTCATTCTTATGACAAGAACGAAAATGAGAGCCTGAAACCGGATGATGTGGACAGCCTGGTTACAAGAGTGAAGCGTATCTCGCGGAACATCCAAATTGGAATTAGCTCCGGCGGCTGGATTGAGCCGAATTTTACGAAAAGAATAGATTATATCAAGAACTGGACTCACCTCCCGGATTTTATTTCAGTAAATATGATCGAAGAAAATGCCCTTGAAGTGGCCGGAAGACTGATCGAAAGAGGAATCTATGTTGAGGTCGGTCTAAATGAGAAAAAAGCAGCGGAAATATTTGTAAAGAGTAAACTCAGTGCAGGAGTTTGCAGGATATTGATTGAGCCGGAAGAGGAGAATTTGGCTGGCGCAGTTAGCACAATTAATGAAATCGAAAATGTGCTCGACGTGAATAATATAAAAACAAAAAGATTACTACACGGATTTAATTCGGTGGCCTGGGATCTCTTGCGCGAAGCAAAGAAGAGAGGCTACGACGGCCGAATGGGGATGGAAGATACAATCTATCTGGAAAATGGGGAAAAAGTAAAAAGCAATTTAGGGCTAATAAGAGAAGC
>CAZUZS010000057.1:33232-34713 GCA_964624795.1 uncultured Calditrichaceae bacterium | reverse complement strand
GACAATCCACCTCAAATTTCCAATTTTGCCTGGACCCCCCAGGTGCCGGCTGCTTCCCAGGATATTACAGTGACTGCAACCGTCACCGATGATAATGGCCTCTCCTCGGTCGATCTGTGGTATGAGATAAATGGCGGCGCGATTCAGACGGTGGCCATGACCAATACCAGCGGAGACGATTTCTCCGGCGCGGTTCCCAATTCTGCCTACGGTGACGGAGACCGGGTGGAATTTTATGTTTATGCCGTTGATAATGCTGCCCAGCCAGCAGAGTCTGTGCATGGAAAAGTGTTCGCCGGGAATACTGATATTTCAGCAGTACATCCTGTAGATGCAAACGGAGTACTGTTGTATGTTGGGTATTATGCAAGATTAACCGGTATTGCTACCATTGCCAGTGGTGTATTCAGTGCTACAAACCTTGAGGTCTATATTCAGGATGCAACCGGCGGAATTGATTTGTATAAAGGCGGCGCCAGTGGAACCTCCATTACCCAGGGGAACAGTTATACGGTTGTCGGCGCCATTACTCAATATAATGGCAAAACAGAAATTGTCCCGGATGATGCCGCAACTGATATCACCGATAATGGCGCTGGCACAATGCCCGATGCGCAGATCATGACAATTGCCCAGCTCCTCGCCGCTCCTGAAACGTATGAAGGGATGCTGGTGGGTGTGCAGCACCTTGAGAAAACCAGCGGAACGTGGGGAAGTAACGCGGCCCTGGAAATGCACGAGACCGGCCTTGCAGATCCTCTGACTTTGTTTATTGATGGTGATACCGATCTTCCCGGAAATCCTGAACCAACCTGGCCCAAAGATGTGATTGGCATTTTTGTCCAATACGATAATTCCTCACCATACGATGCAGGGTATGAGCTTGCTCCGCGTTCTTATGCCGACATTTCCGGTGATGGCTCTCTTCCCGTCGAACTCACTTCTTTCACCGCCCGTTCCGGCGACGGAATGGTGACCCTGCGCTGGACCACCCAGAGCGAGGTGGATAATGCGGGTTTCGAAATCATGCGCAGCAGTGAGAAAACTGGGGATTATGTCACCCTTTCTTCCTACACCTCCAACGATGCGCTGCGGGGGCAGGTAAATTCTAATACCCGCCACGATTACAGGTTCACTGATAAACTGGTGGCAAACGGCGTCACTTACTGGTATAAACTGGTAGATGTGGATATGAACGGCGTGAAGAGTTTCCACGGTCCGCTGTCCGCTGTGCCCAATGCCAGCGGCGTCAATATCATTGATACCGGCGAGATGCCGACATCTTTCGCCCTGCATCCCAACTTCCCCAATCCTTTCAACCCCAACACCAGCATCAATTTCGATGTGCCGGCCCTGGATAAAGGCACTATCGATGCGACCCTCTACGTTTACAACATTCTGGGCCAGCGGGTGAGGGTGCTTTATGAAGGAAAAATTTCCGCCGGTACCTACCACCTGGAATGGTTTGGGGATAACCAAAA
>CAZUZS010000057.1:0-33132 GCA_964624795.1 uncultured Calditrichaceae bacterium | reverse complement strand
CCCATCCCCCAGCCCCTTCCCTCAATCGCGAGGGAAGGGGAGACACCGCCGGTGTCCGGCAGGGATACTTATGGGTAAAGTTCAATCGGGAGGGGAGGGACAGGGTTGGTGTTAGATTTGGAAGTGCGGCAAAAATTGCTTTACCCAGTGGCAAGGGGCTTACTCAATTATCTCCCGTAAGCGAAATCCGGCAAAAAATTCGCAGCCTGCTGCTGAAATAGATTTGTCCCCGAAAATCATTTTAGCAGAAGCATCTTGCCGTTAACCTTCCTGTTTCCTGCCTGCAAAAAATAAAAGTAAACTCCGCTGCCCGCGCTGCCATTGCGGGTGCCGCCATCCCAGCGCACCTGGTGAATGCCGGGGTTCAGGCTGCCCAAGTTCTCCCGGTAGATTTCACAGCCGCGGCTGTCCGTAACGACAAATGAAACCGTGCTCTTCTTCGATAAAAAGAATCTCATGGTTGTGGCGGAATTGAACGGGTTAGGGAAGTTGGGATACAGAATGAATTCATCAGGCGGCTGAACGGACTGCCGCCCTGTGAAAACCGATATCTCGCAGGAAAAATGGCGGTTCCCATCAAAATCCACATCCGCCAATTTGTAGCGATAGGATTGGCCCGGGTTTACCCGGTTATCGATAAATTGGTACGAATTCCGGCAATTGGAATTACCCTGTCCCGCCAGTTGCGGAAAATCGCGATAGCCTGCGATGCAGGCAAAGCCGCTGTTCGGATCGTCCGCCCGGTAGATCTCAAATCCTGCGTTGCGAATTTCGCTTTGTGTCGTCCATTCCAGGTTCACAGCCTGGTCCCGGTAGTCCGCTGAGAAATCGGTCAGCGTGACCGGTAGCGATTGATCGTTGCCTGCATAGCCGGGCGAACCGTTGTCACCCGCGCTGCCCGGCCACGGCTCCGATGATGCCGTCCAGTAGGCGGGATTGTTATTATTCTGTGAGGCGGTGCCGGTAAAAACTATGGAGCTGCCGGTCGGTAGAGTCCAACCACTGCCGTATTCCACTCGATCCGCTTCCATCCAGCCACCACCGCCGTCCGGCTTCTCCAAAATGACCTCGTCTCCGCTGTTCCCCAGCAGAAAACTGCTGTAGGTGTAATCCGAATTCACATGGCCGTTGAGGCTGTACTCGCCATTGATGGCAAGAACCAGAAATCCACCGGCAGCGATTTCCAGCGTCCCGCCTGCATCAATCACATGGCTGTCGTAATCCGAGTCCCTGATCCTCCAGCCGTTGATGTCCACGGCACTGCTGCCGGGATTGAAAAGCTCCACCCACTCGCCGTCTGCATCCAACACCGCATCCGGATTGATCATGAGCTCGCTAATGATGATATCTGCTTCGGACTCTGTGAAATATGCCCGGCGGATGAGGGTGCTGTCCAGGATGAAGGGGTTTAGTTTGCTGTCCTGGTAAGCGGCGATCTGCGTATTCCGCCCGGCTTCCAGTGCGTCCACCGGATCGAGATAGTGCCAGCGAAACAGTACATTTTTCTGGAGACCAAAGAAATCGGGGTCGGCGGCAATCGCCTCGTCCTTGTACATGGTGTAAAAATAAAACATGGCGCGGGCCACGTTTCCTTTATGATCTTCCCGCGGCTCGAATTCAGACGGGGTAAAATCGACCTCGCTGTATTCATCGATAAACTGGGTAGGGATTGTGGTCTGGTAACTTCCGTTGCGGTACCATCTTTCGGTATTCGCATCATCGATGTCATTGAACGGGTAATTGCTGCGCGCCGAGTTGACATTCTCCTCGGCAGGAAAAAGGTGGTACATGTTGCTCAGGGCGTTGCCGGTTTCGGCGCCCTTGCTGCGGGGCCAGGTGTGCTCAGTGTTCATTCCTTTTGCCAGGGCGTCGTCGGACGGATCAACTAACGGGTCCAGCGTAATCGTGTAACCGGAATAGACGCAGACTACCTGGTTATCCTGATTATAAATCTCCCCGAAAAGAATGTCCCTGGCATTATCGTAGCTTTGAACCGTAGCCGGTTTGTAATCTGCCACGATCTGATCGATCAACGGCTGGCCGGTCAGGCCGGGATATAGAATTGTGCCCTGCCCGAATAACAGGCTTTGTAAGAGAAAGAGAAAAATGGCGGAGTAGATTTTCGGATGCGCTTTCATTTCAACCTGCGTTTTTATGATTACCATGTAAGTATTCAACAAATAAGAACGCTGCTGGAACTGCGGGTCGCCGAAAGACAAGTGACAGAAATAATTTAACATAAGCAGTGGAAATGTCAAACAGGGAATAATTTTATCCGGCGCCCGCAGAGCGGAAAGGCAGCAATTGTGATTGCACTAATTATGCTGCGCAGGGCATGGTGTATGGTACATAGGGCATAGTGGAAGCAAGACTTCTATTCCATGTTTTTAATCAAATTTTAAAAGGCAGCGGGACAATTCCGTAATTGCATATCGATGCGGCTTGCGTCATTTGGTGCCCGGCCAAATTCTCCCGCTAAATTATTTGCCTGAATTGGCCGAAGATAGGAAATAAAAAAAGGAAGAAATGAAAAGCCTGATCGGTTTCCGCCAATATCTGAAAAGTGAGCACAGCTACAACGACCTGGAAGCGCTGCTGCGGGAAAGCCATACCGCACTGGCTGCCGGCATGAAAGATGTCAGTTTTTTTCTCGCGGTTTGCGGCGACGATCCGCTGCCGTTTTTGCAGGAAAAGCATTTGCTGCAAAATGTGCAGCATTGCGATTATGCCCGGCACCGTTTCTCACCCACCCAGTTGGCCAAGAACTTTGTGGGTGACTACCCAAATGGCGACCCGATCAAGATTATTTATTATTCCCATTACCCGGAGGGGCTTACTTACCCGATCGACCTTCTCACTCAACTGGCGGTTTTTCTGAATTTCGATCACCTGGCGGTGAGCGACTCCGATTTTCAGATCCCGTTCGATGAAGTTTTACGAATACTGGATTTCCATCGGCAGTCTGCCGATCCGAACGAACCTGCCATCACATTTCCGAAGCGCGAACGGCGCAGCCTGGATGCCGAAAATTACCCTATCAATCGCTGGGCGATGGAAGATATTGAGAATCTGTATGTCTATTTTCTGAGCAATATCAAATTTCTGGATATGAAGCCGGACATTCAGTCGGGACTTTTTTACACTAACCGCCGCGCCAATGTTATGCTGGATTTCAATAAAGTGGGAAAATGGGTGGGAACGCTGCACACCGCAATTACCCTGCTGCGATATCCGCAGGTGCAGGTCTTTCATGAAATAGTCAAAACCAACTTTCAGCACGAATCGTCAATCAACTTCCGTATCCAGTGCCAGAAAATTGATGAGCTTTACGATTACTACCTGATCCCTATGGAAAATATCATTCGCATCGCGATGGATAATCCCCGCCGCTACCTGATGAACGACTGGGAGAGCAATCTTGCTAAAAAGCAGGTGGATGAAAGCCTTTTGCAAATCCTGGATGCCTACCGGGAATTTAAGCGGCAGTAGTGGTAAAGCGTTTGATTTGGGATTTCGGATTGCGGATATGCGATTTGGAAATTGCAGCGGCACGAAACGCTAAATTCGGGCTGGCAAAGCATTTCGCTATGTATTTCCTGCAACTCAGGTCTTGAAAAATTCAGATGACTACTGTATATTTATAGCGGAAAAAATAACATTGCATTGAGCCATTTATCGAGAGCGCTATTATGATAGAACGGGTCGTCCATAAATCAAAGAATTTTCAGGAAGCGGAAGAGTGGGAGATCCTGCAGCAAATACGTTTATCTCCCGAAGAGCGACAGGAAATTGCGCGCACTCAGAGTTTATGGTGCTGATTCCCCTGATGTTCGGGAGGTGCGCACGGTAAAAATATTGCGTTCTCCAAAGCTGCTCATCCTGTCCAATAAATAGAAATATTAAAGGCTACTGGCAAATGGCTATTTCCATCCCCAAAAAACAACTCGTGGGGAACAGTAACAACTGGTAGGATTTGCAGATTATGCCCATTTGACCTCTTCCTCTTCCCTGGTGGATTTACATTTTAGCAAATCGCGATCCCATGAGGTTGTCCAAAAAGTCAGGTATTTGTCCCATTAGGGACAAATTGATCGAAGCCCGCCAATTCATTGACGGATGAGAGAAATAAGAGATAAAATTCCCGTCCGCTTGCGGACGGATGAAAAAGAAAATGAAAAACATGGCATTTTTCATTTGTCCCGATGGGACAAAATTATTTGAAGAATTTATCTGTGCCGGCAATAAATTGCCGCCCAATAGTCAAATGCCCCTCTGGGGCAGAAAAGATAGGGATATTTTCGAATAAATTCCGAAAATAGCAGCGGCAAACAAAAAGACATTCACATCTGGAAAATCTAAAATCCAATCTGGAAGATCATAAATTTGCAGTAACTTTTTAGTCAACCCCGATATGCTCATTTTGTTGTATCTTAAGCGGCTGGGAAAAGGGGGGAGTCTTCCAAATTTACCCCCGCAATATCAAAAAAGCAGCCGCCGGACGAACCCTTTGGTTTGTTGCGGCGTTTCTATTTTTATTGATGACGAAAAGTTGCAATAAAAGTAGAATGCAGGTTTCTCATAAGGGAAAGGAGATGGGAGAAAATGACACAGCTCGAGAAAAATAAGCAGAATGCGATGGCATTTTACGATATGGCATTCAACCGCAACCAGCCGAAAGAGGCGGTAGCCAAATATGTCGGGAAAGAATATATACAGCATAATCCTCATGCCAAAAACGGAAAAGAAGGTTTCATCGAGTATTTCAAAAAAATGGCCGAAGAGTATCCCGGGAAGCGGGTGGAATTCAAGCGCACCATTGCAGAAGGAGATTATGTGGTAGTGCACTGCTACCAGCAATGGCCGGGCGACAAGGAATACGCCGGTATCGATATATTTCGCTTTGATGATGACGGTAAAATTGTGGAGCACTGGGATGCGGTACAGGTGATACCGGAAATGGCCGCCAACGACAACACAATGTTCTAACAGGAGCCGGTAATTGCGGGCCAGCGAATATTTTCAGGTTGGCTGATTGGGAGGTAAAAACGATGCAATTAACAGGAGAAAAAAATGAAAACATCGGGGAACACGATCCTGATCACCGGCGGGGGCACGGGAATCGGTCTGGCTTTGGCGGATGTTTTGGTGAAGGCCGGCAATGAGGTCATAATTTGCGGCCGCCGTCAGGAAAAACTGGCAGCCGCGAAACAGAATTTGCCGGACCTGCACATCAAACATTGCGATGTAGCAGATGCGGATCAGCGAAAAAGCCTTTTCGAATGGGCAACCGGCAACTTCCCCAATCTGAACATCCTGATCAACAATGCCGGCATCCAGCGGGAGATCAACTTCTGCAAGGGAGCGGAAGATACGCCGGGCGGAGAGAGTGAGATCGAAATCAACCTCCAAGCACCGGTTCACTTGTCCGCCCTGTTTACCCCGTACCTGATGAAACAGCAGGAAGCTGCGATTGTGAATGTTTCTTCCGGCTTGGCCTTTATTCCCATTGCCATCATGCCGCTATATTGTGCCACCAAGGCTGCTCTCCATTCATTTAGCATGTCCCTGCGCCGCCAGTTGCGGGACACGTCGGTCAAAGTCTTCGAGCTTATTCCGCCGACAGTGGATACGGAATTGGACAAAGGTGCGCGTGACCGCCGCGGGCAGACCGACCGGGGTATTCAACCTGACGTGGTGGCGAAAGCGGCGCTACGGGCGCTGAAAGAGAACAATTTTGAGCTGGCAGTGGGGCAGGCAGAGTTTCTGCGTTCTGCCTCACGAAATTCACTGGAGGAGGTTTTTAACAGGATGAATTCACACTAACCCGTTGATTTTGCGCTAGCAATTTTTCTTTCGAAAAATAGCAAGCTTTTTGAATTGCAGGATCAACAACTAATAGCCGAGGGGTCTGGCTATCTGACAATATTTGGACTCTTCAGAGATTTGTAGATTGTTTTTTAAGGAATAGCTTAATTTTTGTTAAAATTTTGGATTAAAAAAATGCCAAAACAGAAAGCGGAGTGTGGATTTTATTGAAGTTTCCCCAGAAATTTTGTAAATTTTCGGGGAATCGTTAATTCCGGGGGTGCAATGGAAGAAGATTCAATACAGGCGTTTATAAAGGACAAAAGCGCACTTTTCTGGTGGATACCCGAGTCCAAGAAGAAAAACATCAGTCTTGAGCTGTTGGTTGAAAGCATATTGAATTATGGCAACGAGAAAGAGGTCCGTTGCCTGTTCGATCTGATCGGGACAGAAAAGGCAGCAAAAATATTTTACAAACTAATTGCCGGAAATCGCCTAAATTATCATCCGAAGACAATTAATTACTTCAAACTATATTTCGAAGAACATGTTTAGAGAAATTCTGACAGAAGCCCAAACTGAATTGCTCCCTTTAGTCCGGGAGTTCGCAGGTGAATATCATCTTGCAGGAGGAACTGCTATCGGATTATATATCGGGCATAGACATTCCATTGATTTTGATCTTTTCACAAGTATGGAAGTTCGGCGTCTGGCGATAAAGAGTAAAATTGAAAAATATGATTTTCCCCCAATTTCTATAATCTATGAAGCTTATGACCAACTCCATCTGTTAGTGAATTCGGTTAAACTTACATTTTTTAATTCCCCCTTTTCAATTAGTCCGAATCTATGGTTCGATAATATTATTCAGATGCCATCCTTGCTGGATTTGGCTGCGATGAAGGTATTTTCATTAGGAGGAAGAGCGAAATGGAAGGATTATGTTGATCTGTATTTCCTGTTTAAAAACCATTTCTCGATATCACAGGTTTGTAACAGGGCCGGCCAAATCTTTGGTACATAATTTAATGAAAAGCTTTTCCGCGAACAATTGGCCTATTATGAAGATATTGATTATTCAGAGTCAATTGATTTTTTCGGCCATAAGTTAACCGATACGGAGATTAGAGATTTTCTAATAAAAACTGCAATCACTTCTTTTTAGGCAGAGTTTGCAGGTGTTGAGTAGGCGAATCGTTCGTAACACCCGTTTTAGCAAGACTTTTTATTTTTTTGCACTTCAACAATTTTACTTTCATATATTCGGTAACAATTCGGAGGAGAATAAAATGATTGAAAACATTTCTTTTAATCTAAACGGCAAGCCCGTTAGCCTGAATTTGGACAGCGACCGGCTTTTGCTGTGGGTACTGCGCACCGATCTGGGCCTGACAGGAACCAAATATGGGTGCGGGGAAAGTTACTGCGGCGCCTGCACCGTCATTGTTGACAGCGAAGCGGTTCGTTCCTGCCAGACGACCATGAAGGATGTAGAGGGAAAGAAAGTGATTACCATTGAAGGTCTGGAGAAAGGCGGGGCACTCCATCCGGTGCAGAAGGCATTTATGGAGCACGATGCATTGCAGTGCGGCTACTGCACGCCGGGAATGATTATGACAGCATATTCGCTGCTGCAAAAAAAATCCTCACCCACCGAAGCAGAGATAACTGAAGGAATGAACGATAACCTGTGCCGCTGCGGCGCACATAAGCGCATCGTGCAGGCTGTGCAGTCTGCCGCCAAAGAAATGTAAGGAGGTGTCGAAATGAAAAACGATAAATACCTGGATCTCGATTTCACAGACAAAACTTCTGGCCTGGAAATGGATCGCCGGGAATTCCTGAAAATCGCAGGCGGCGGAATTTTTATTTTGTTCAGTATCTGGGATTGGCCGCTTTTCGCGCAGAGCGAGGGAAGGGGCCCACGGCAAAATCTTCCAACTGATTTTAACGCTTTCCTGCGGATTGGTGAGGACGGTCGTGTTTCTTGTTTTACCGGCAAAATTGAAATGGGGCAGGGAATCATCACATCGCTGGCACAGATGTTAGCTGACGAACTGGATGTGTCGCTGGATGCCGTGGAAATGGTAATGGGCGATACCGATCTCTGTCCGTGGGACATGGGCACATTCGGCTCCATGAGCACACGTTTTTTCGGCCCGCCGCTGCGCGCCGCCGGAGCCGAAGGCCGGCGCATCCTGCTGGAGTTGGCATCCGAGCATCTAAATGCTCCGGTCGATGAATTGGTGACCGAAAATGGAATCGTTTATGTAAAGGCTGACAGGAAGAAACATGTAACTTATGCCGAGTTGGCAAAGGGCAAAAGGATTGAACGGCACCTTACCGAGCGACCGGAAATAAAATCACCGGACGAATTCAGGACGATGGGCAAATCGGAATTGCGCCGCGATGCTTTGGAAAAAGTCACCGGGCGGGCGAAATATGCCGGCGACATTCAGTTCCCTGATATGCTTTATGCGAAGATACTCCGACCGCCTGCGCATGGCGCCAAACTGCTGGAGGCCGACACATCGGGCGCAGAGCAGGTTGAAGGCGTTCAGATCATCCGCGATAATGACACAATTGCGGTTTTGCACAAATACCCGGATGTGGCGGAAATGGCACTTTCCAAAATCAAAGCCAAATTCGATACACCGAAATCCGATCTGGATAATGAAACGATCTTCGACCACCTGGTCAAAATTGCCCCGCAGGGCGAAGTGGTGGACCGCGACGGTAACATTGAGACCGGTGTGAGTGAGGCTTCGGCGGTGATCGAATCAACCTACCTGGACGGCTACAAGGCGCATGCACCCATTGAGCCGCATACGGCGACCGCTCGTTTTGAGGGCGACAGGATTACAGTCTGGCCATCATCGCAAACGCCCTTTCGGGCCAAGGACGAGGTTGCCGAAGCGTTAGGCATCCCGCCGGAAAATGTGCGGATTATTTCGCCATTCGTGGGCGGCGGATTCGGCGGCAAGAGCCGTAACTTGCAGGTAGTGGAAGCTGCCCGCCTTGCCAAATTAAGCGGCAAGCCGGTGCAGGTCGCGTGGACGCGCAAGGAAGAATTCTTTTATGATTCGTTTCGCCCGGCGGCGGTCGTAAAAATTAGATCAGGAATCGATGGAAATGGCCGCATCAGCTTTTGGGTTTATGATGTCTATTTCGCCGGGGAGCGTGGATCGAAACAGTTTTACGATATTCCAAATCACCGCACCCGGTCGCACGGTGGCGGTTGGGGAGGAGTTGAAGGCGCTCACCCTTTCGCGACTGGGGCATGGCGGGCACCGGCCAACAACACCAACACTTTCGCGCGGGAATCTCAGATCGACACCATGGCGGCAAAAGCCGGAATGGATCCCCTGGAATTCAGGCTGAAAAATCTGACAGATGAGCCGATGCGACGGGTGCTGCAAACCGCAGCCGACAAATACGGCTGGAAACCAGCCAAAACACCCAGCGGCATCGGACGCGGCATTGCCTGCGGCGTAGATGCCGGAACTGTTGTCGCTGCCATCGCGGAGGTCGCTGTGAACAAAGCAACAGGGGAGGTTCAGGTAAATCGTGTGGTATGCGCGCAGGATATGGGTCTGGCAATTAACCCGGAAGGGGCGACTATTCAAATGGAAGGCTGCATCACCATGGGAATGGGATACGCTTTGCGCGAAGATATCCGCTTTAAAGGCGGTGATATATTTGACACCAATTTTGACACCTATGAAATTCCGCGTTTTTCCTGGCTGCCAAAGATTGAGACGGTCATAATCGACAATAAAAATGCGGCTCCGCAGGGCGGGGGAGAGCCGGCCATCATTGTGATGGGCGCGGTGATAGCCAACGCCATTTATGATGCGGTGGGTGCTCGCGTTTACCAGTTGCCCATGACACCGGAACGGGTAAAAGCGGCAATCGAAAAAGGCTAAAAGTAGCCACTAGCAGTTTTTTTGAAATTGTGTATGGCTTAGCGGGTCGCGGAATTCCTCGGATGCGAGGAGCTCTCCGACCCTTCTATTTTCTGTCGATACCGGCCGGAGTGCCTATCATTTTCTTTTAATAACCCGCCTCCCATGTGATTTATTTTTCTTTGCTTGACACCGCATCATTTTATTTTATATTAAACGAGATGCAGGAGGCGCTGGTGCAAATATGTCTGTTCACAAAATTCTTCACACATGATAATGGTCCGGTGTTATCTTTTCCCTCGCGCCAGACCGTTTTTTATTTTAAATACGGCGCGCAAAGGTATTAACTGGAATTGCTGCAGCGCCACTTTGTAAAAAATCAGGGTAGTTCAGTACTGAAAATAGGTCGAAAAAGACAGGATATGTGTGCAAAATTGCATGGTCGTTAGCCATCGCGGCATGATCTTGCGGGAATCCACGCAAGATTATCCCGCATAGTGTGTCGCGATCTGGGTGCACAATTTGGAGCGCCCAGGCTTGTAATGTAATTAGGTTTCTTCAATCAGGAAAATAATTGAATCGGCTACGTCTGCTAAATAAAAATTACTGGGGAAGGATAAGATGATGAAAACGAACCATTTATTTCTGCTACTGACAATTCTGTATCTGGCGCTGGGTTGCGCCAGCGCACCGAAGGTAACCAAAATGGAAGCGCCGGCCGATCCCGGGAAAAAAGAGATGCCGCAGAAATCACTGAATTCCCAACTGAATAACCTGACCGAGCAAATTGTTACCAGCCTTTCACAGACCAAAAAATCGAAAATTGCTGTGATTGAATTTGCCAATCTTCAGGGGCAGGTAACACAGTTTGGACGCTATCTTGCCGAAGAGCTGATTACTCGTTTGTATCTGACCAACCAATTTGAGGTCATCGAGCGGCAGCTTCTGAATAAGGTTTTGCAGGAGCACCAATTGAATATGTCTGGTATCATCGATGCCAGCTCTGCAAAAGAATTGGGCCGAATATTGGGAGTGGATGCAATTGCATCCGGATCGGTTACTGATTTGGGACCTGATGTAAAGGTAAATGCCCGGCTTATTTCAACCGAAACGGGCAAAATATTTTCAGTGGCCTCGGTTACAATTGTAAAGGACAATATAGTTCGCAAGCTTATTGGCGAAACCATCGTATCCGACATGCCACCCTCCGGAAACCAACCGACCGTAGCGCAGGATCAGCCGCAGGCTACGCTGTTGGATATGATCTCAGAAGTCGGCGATTTTACCTTTCAACTGAATTCCGGCAGTATGGACGGACGAACCATCACGTTTTCCCTGACTGCCACGAATAATACCGAAGATGAGAGCGAGTTGACGATCTGGTGCCGCCCGACGAAGATCTATGATCAATCCGGAAACGAATTTCCGGTATGCAAAATAAGCATCGCCAATTCCACTACCCGGCCAAATCCGGAGTGCGATTGGGGAGGGAGCAGCCGCCTGGGAAAAGTGCTGGTCCCCGGCGTTCCCACGCCCGTCGAGCTGGTGTTCAATAAGGTGAGTTCGGAAACCAGCCAGGTAACACTGCTTCAGATAAGCCTCGGTAACATGGGTACCGCAAAGTTTCGCAATGTCCCGATGGCGAGATAGGAGTCTGCCAATATGGGAAAAGAACGGGACGAGCTGATCAGGCGTCTGGGCGGAAAACCGATCAGCGATTTGAACCTGACGGACCAGGAAATTATTGAGCTTGCCTGGGATACCTATTTTAAACGGGGTGAGCTCCCACCGGTTATCCGGGAAATACTTGACGATATCAAAAAAGAAAAAAGGAAAAAAAACGATTCGGGATGAAATTCCCATTCTGAATTCTCAACCGAAATGTCTACAGATTAGGATAACCGGACAATGGAAAAGGTGAATTCCCTTCTTGAGTTTATTAAGCTCGCGGTTTTAACTACCGCCGGCCAGTTGATTACTTTGTTAGGTATTTTTTTTGTTTTCGGCCTGCTCTTGTACCTTTTGGCGCGGTTTACGCGGGTGGTATTCGTGCGCTCCATTGGACATAAAGCGGATATGGTTTGGACCGGCTGGCTTGGAACGCCGGTGCATGAGCTGGGTCACGCATTGTTTTGCATTCTCTTCCGCCACCGGATCGTTTCCATGAAATTATACGATCCCAACCCGACTGACGGCAGCCTGGGTTACGTGAATCATTCCTATAATCCCCGCAATGCCTACCAGAATATTGGCAATTTTTTCATTGGTGCCGGTCCAATTATCCTGGGCGCACTTGTGCTCTACGCTGCCATGTATTACCTGCTGCCTAATAAAATGGAAGTATTCGGGATTATAAACAGCAAAAGCATAAACCTGGCAGGTTTGGCCGGTTTGTCAACATTGAAATCACAGGGGAGTATTTTTCTTGCCACCGGTTCCCGCACCCTAAAGGCGATTTTTACCGAAGCAAATCTGCGATCCTGGACCTTTTGGCTGTTCCTCTACATTTCCCTGTGTGTGGCGTCCCACATGGAATTAAGCCCGCCGGACCTGAAGGGGATGTGGTCGGGCCTGGCGACATTGGTAATTCTGCTTTTTGCGGTGAATGTTGTGGCGCTTTTTCTGGGTTACAACATCAACAGGTATATCATGGTAGCCAACAGCTATACCGGGCTTTTTACCGGCTTGTTTATATACGCGACAATTATTTCCGCTGTTAATTTTATAGCCTCGTTTGCGTTACTTTCTATTTATTCACTGGTCGTTAACCGTCGGCTTTTTAGCCCTTTTGCATAGGAATTGACTGATGAGGCACAGAATTATAGGAATTTTGGAGCAGCTTGAGAAAAAAATAGAGGAGATGCCTCAGCACTGCTTTTTTAATGAGGCAGCCGGCGTTCATGAGATCATCGATATGGAAGTAGACCTGGACATTGTGCTTCCTTATTCCTACAAATGTTTCCTCAATAACTACGATGGCGGCAGTATTTCAGGGGCGCCGTTTGGCACGGTTGAGATCAATGAAGACGGTTCTCGTGTGAAAGGATTGCTTGGGGCGGATATTTTCGGCGTGCAAGAGCTGTGCAAGGTTTACACCGACAAATCGCTCATGCGCTGGAAGCTGTACCAGGAGGATGGGCATCCCTACCCCTTTATTCCTTTCTGTCGCACGATGAATGGAGAATTGCTCATCTTCGTAAGCACTCCCGAGGATGGCACGACCGAAAGCCCGGTTTTCGATGCATGCCACGAAGAATTTCCTGATAGTTGGGGAATGTTGTACCGCAGTTTTTCCGAATTCCTGGAAACATACATTCGAAGCAATGGATATGTCAGAACCATCTCCTATGACTCACCAACTGCCGGACAGTTTTTGGAAGAAATTAAGAAGTAGCCGGGTTCCTGAAGACAGAGTTGTCTGATAATCGGAATCTGGCAGATAGATATTATTGCAGATAGCAAGCGATGAATGAAATATGAAAAATATCGTCGAAACAGAATCCGAAAGATGGGCTTTGTTCGAACGTTTCAAGCAATGTCTTTTTCAGGAGGCGGTTCGGGAAATCGATGCGCGCCGCCACATTCCGGATATCCTGAATGAACTGGTGCTCACCGCGCCTTTGGATGGGTTGCTTTTTGGTTCCGAGCCGCGGCATATTCCAGCGGCGAAATATCAAGCCAAAATTGAAAATGAAGCGGTGCACTGGCGAATTACAGACCTGTCGGAATGGCATTCCTTTTCGCTGAAATTGTATTTCGATGAAGGGGAATGGACGGATACCGTTCATGCCGCCTTCAACAAATCGGATTTTCATTCCCGCTCGGCATGGATGCGGCGCCTGGCGTGGAAGATACTGGATAACCATCCCGAAATCATCCCGGAAGGCGAACCGGATATTTTAATAACCAGAAAGGAATTGGCGGGTATCACCGGTGAGTTTTACAGCAAACTGCCGATTACCGATGATTTTATTAATTTTCTTTATATTGCCATAGCTTCTATATGCCCGTTGAACAGCAGGAATTATGGTGCCATCGCGTGCGCGCTGCACCATCATCACCCAACAGTCGGTTTGCTGCATCTTCCGAATGATGTCCTGAAGCAGATGATTCTCGATCTACCCAATTTCAAGGGGGCTGGCAAGGACATCGATGAGAGGTTACTTGGTGCCGCAATCACGTTGTGGATTGATATCCGCGATGGTGGTCTTGATGACCAGTGGGATGCATACCTTTGACGCAGCACGCCGTTATTCGTACCTTTCTTCGAAACGCCGAAATTTGTCCGTAAAATGGATGCATCGAATCCGGTTATATTGTAAATTCAGGAGTATTTATTGCTTAAATGGTTCCTGATTGCCGCAACAATAAATGAACCGATTTATGAAGGAGGAGCAAACGATGAAGCATATTTTGTTATATATTTTCCCGCTTGTGTTGGGCCTGGTGTCATTCCTTTTCGCGCAAAGCGATTTCGAGACCGACACCGTGCCCACCACCGCAGGCGATTTGCAGATGACATTTATCGGGCACGCTACGCTACTGTTCGAATTCAACGGGCTGGCGATCCATATCGACCCGGTGAGCCGTTATGCCGATTATTCCAAAATGCCAAAAGCCGACATCGTCCTGGTGACGCACGAGCATGGCGATCATCTCGATCCCAAAGCAATCGACCAAATCAAAAAGGACGGCACCGCAATTATCTGCACACAGACCTGTGCTGAGAAACTTGGCTACGGAATAGTGATGAAAAACGGCGATGTCCGAACGGTGCAAGGGATAAAAATTGAGGCGGTGCCTGCCTACAATCTGGTTCACAAAAGAGACAACGGCCAGCCTTTTCATCCCAAAGGCGTGGGAAACGGTTACGTGCTGACATTTGGTGACAAGCGGATTTACATTGCCGGGGACACCGAGAATATCCCGGAAATGAAAAATCTGAATAACATCGATATCGCTTTCCTGCCCATGAACCTTCCCTACACCATGACGCCGGAAATGGTTGCCGACGCGGTGAAAATGTTTCATCCTAAAATCCTGTATCCTTACCATTACGGCGACACCGACGTAAATAAGCTGCTGGTACTCTTGAAAGATCAGAAAAATATTGAGATCAGGGTGAGGCAGTTGCAGTAGGATTCGTTCTCTCCATGGTGTAAATGCGGTGCGGGAAAATCAACATCCGGCCATATCGGCAGGCGCATTTCCTGAGTTCACTGCTCACAGGAAATCAAGAAGTCAAGGCTAACGAATGGGTGAAAATATCATGAAGAATAAGGGTAAACTGTTTCCGTTTGGTTTGCTGCTATTGTTCCTTGTCGCTATTTTTGTGTCAATGGTTTTCCCACAAGAAAAAGCTGAAAAGCAGAATCTTGACGATAAAGTGAAGAGCTTTCTTGAAAAACATCGCGGGAAATGGCATGACCTGAATATCCCGGAAGCGGACGGTAAGATACTATTTGACCTGATTGTCAAACACGATTATCAACAAGCACTGGAAATCGGCACTTCCACCGGCCGTTCCGCCATCTGGATTGCCTGGGCGCTCAGCAAAACCGGAGGTAAGCTGATCACAATAGAGATCGATGAACAGCGCCATCGGGAGGCAGTAAAGAATTTCGAGGAAGCCGGCCTTTCCGAATACATCGATGCCAGGCTTGCGGATGCGCACCAGTTGGTTAAGGAACTGAAAGGCCCTTTCAATTTTGTTTTCTGTGATGCGGATAAAGGATGGTACAAGCAATATTTTATCGATATTTATCCGAAGCTGGAGCTCGGTGGCTGCTACGTTGCTCACAATGTAACCGGCAAGAACTGGTATGGCGGCGGCGCCGTAGAATTTTATGATTATATCAAAAGCCTGCCCGATATGGAGACTACTATCGACAACAGCGGCCGTGGAATGTCCATCAGTTTTAAAAAGAATGTCGAATAGAGTAAGCTTCTGATGTCATTTCGACTTGTCATGGCTGGTAATGTTGCAAATCATTCCAAGGTGAGGTATGGATCAGGGTTCGACCTACAAACAGATTTATGAAATCGTGAAACAAATTCCATCGGGAAAAGTGGCAACCTACGGACAAATCGCCAGAATTGCCGGATTTCCCGGTCATGCCCGATTGGTTGGGTACGCCATGCACAGCCTGCCCAATAATTCCGGAATTCCGTGGCACCGTGTGATCAATGCTAAAGGACAGATCAGTTTTCCAAAGGATTCGGTGGAAAACGCACTTCAAAGATCGATGCTGGAGGCGGAGGGCGTCGTCTTCAATCTTAATAATTCAGTCTCCCTGAAGCGCTTTCAATGGCGCATTTAGGCATAAAATGCTATAGGCGCGTCACATACCTTTTTCATCGACTCCGCAGGCAGGCTCAGTTCACGTCCAGAGAAGATATCAAAACAGGCGATTTTATTGTTCCTTTATACAAAATAGACAAGTAGTATCTTACTCATGGGCGGAACTTAAAAGAATGATCGCTTTTTCTAACCATCCCCCTTAATCCCCCTCCCTTTTGCATAAGGGAGGGGGAAAGTGGGGGTGAGTAATTCGGCGAGTTGCTTTTTGATTGAACCATCCAGCAGTGAGGTCTCAAAACAGACAAATTGTTTTGACTTGCAAATTCAAATTTTCGAGAATAATTTCTTATGTAATGTTCACCTGTTTTATCTGATTGTTATCAAGCAGTTTGTTCCTTTACCAGTAAATAAAGTGGTCGGTAAATGTTTGATCCTTTAGATTTCTTGAAATATCTCCGAAAAAAAATTGAAGTGTTTCAGACAGCAGGGGGCGAATCTAAAAAATTAGGCGTTTTCGGCGGCGTCTTCACGCCCGACACGCTGACCATTCTGGGCGTGATCATGTACCTCCGCCTGGGCTGGGTAGTGGGAAACGCCGGATTTCTGGGCGCTGTGGTGATCATTCTCTTGGCCAAATCCGTCACCATCTGTACCGGGCTTTCCATGTCGTCCATTACCACAAATATTAAAATCGGGGCCGGCGGCGCCTATTCCATTATTTCAAAATCGCTGGGGCTGGAAGCCGGGGGAAGCATCGGAATTCCGTTTTACATTTCTCAAACTCTCTCCACGGCATTATATATTATCGGCTTTACGGAAGGCTGGCTGCGAATATTTCCCGGTCATCCGGCGCTTCTGGTTTCCACTGCCGCCTGGCTGGTTCTTCTGGGAATTTCTTATGTCAGCGCACATTTTGCCATCCGGATCCAGTATTTCATTATGGCCGTCATCGCATTGTCTGTCATTTCTTTCTTGCTCACTCCGGCGGAACCGCAGCCATCTTTGTCTCTGATCGGCAAGTTTCAGGATGCAAAATTCTGGCATGTATTCGCCATCTTTTTTCCGGCGGTCACCGGCATTATGGCCGGAGCGAATTTGTCGGGTGAGCTTAAAAATCCCCGCAAGGCCATTCCTTTAGGGACGTTGAGCGCAATTGGCGTAACCATGGTAATTTACATTGGCCTCGCCTATGTTGCCGCTCGTTTTATCCCGCCGCATGAGCTTCGCGCCAACCAGATGGTTATGGTGGATTACGCCTGGTGGGGGCCGTTGGTATTGATGGGAATTCTGGCGGCCACTTTTTCGTCGGCATTGGGAAGTATGCTGGGCGCCCCCCGTATTTTGCAGGCGCTTTCCGAACAAAAAACCGTGCCGCTTCACCGGTTCTTTGTGGTCAAATCTGCAAATAACGAACCCCGCAATGCCATAATATTTACAGCGGTTGTGATTGAACTTTCTCTTATCCTGGGGAATCTGGATGCTCTGGCCGCGCTCATCACGATGTTCTTCCTCATCACCTATGGAATGATCAACCTGACTGTTTTTATACAGCAGAGCATGAAAATCATCAGTTTCCGGCCGACGTTTAAGATACCGCGCGTTGTTTCATTTGTGGGTGCGGCGGGGTGCCTTTTTATGATGTTCCTGATCAATCCTATCTTCAGCCTGGTGGCCATTATGGTCATTATTGCCTTATACGTCTGGCTGGGCAGGAGAGGCTTGCACGCCGAATGGGGCGATATACGCGGGGGTATGTTTTTGGTGTTAGCCGAACGTGCTTCCCGCATAGCGGCAAAGTTTCCCCGCCACCAGATATCCTGGAAACCGGACTTGCTCATCCCGGTGGATGATCCCAACGTCTGGTCGGGATCGTTACTGTTTATCCGGAATATAGCATATCCATCGGGGAGTATATTTGCATTTACGGTAAAAAACCATGATATCGAGAAGACAAAAAGAGAGCTTTCCGAATTGCTCCTGCCGTTGCAGGATAAGAACCTGCTGGTCAGTTCTGCCATCATCGAGGATGAAACCTTTTTGCACGGCGCCCGGCTGGTGATCCAGACGCTGAAGGCCGGCGCCCTGCGCCCGAATACTTTATTTCTGACGCTGGGCAATGATACCAGGAAAGATTCAATTATCACAGAGTTAACGACTCATGCCCATCACAACGAAATGGGAACCATTATCCTGCGTCAGCATCCCCGTTTGGCCTTCGGAATGCAGCAGGATGTTAACCTGTGGCTGCGTGACAAAAGCCCCAACTGGCATTTAGCCATGCTCATTTCGCTGCAGCTTCAATTAAATTGGGGCAGAAAACTGAACCTGATCACGGCATCGCCGGAGAAAAAGGACAGAGGCCGGCTATTTCATTTTCTCGAACAGCTCAGCGATCAGGCACGGCTGCCGTCCATGACGGAATTCCACGTGCTTACCGGCAATTTTAGGGAAGCGGTTCAGACAGCGCCCAACGCCGACATCAGCATTTTCGGTCTCGCCGAAACATTGCCGTTTGAATTTATGCGAAGCGCCACTGAATTGACCAAGTCCTCCTGCTTGTTCATAAAAGATTCGGGATGGGAAAGCGCGCTGGCCTGAAATGTTCATCGGTTTTCTGCTCACCCCCCGATAGTCCAATCGGGTTCCATAAAATTCTGCTAATTATATCTCAAAAAACCGGACATTTTTTTAAAAATAAAAAAGCGATCCATTATTCGCTATTGGCAATGGATGCCGACGAGTTTCCTTTTATAAAAATTAATGCATCCCAAAACACAACTGTGCGTATGATTTCCCGGAACAAGATTCGGATTGCGGATTAAGTGGAAAATCATATTGACAGCCTTGGAACTAATAATCTATGTAAGGTTTTTTTTCGAACGAAAAAGAAAAAATTCATTTCCAAATCAGTGCAAATCTTTGTTTATTAGATGCTGTTTGTAACCAAAATGAACCGGAAAGGAGAAAAATGAAGAAGCATCGGATGGAATTCAGAACGCTATTGATCGCTCTATTTTTGTTGTTTTCTTTTATTGCGGGATGTTCCAAGAAGGCGGAGCCGCCTATCAGCCGAAAGAATATGGATTTGTCTGTGAAACCGGGAGTCGATTTCTTCAGATATGCCAATGGCGGCTGGCTGGACAGAAACGAGATTCCCGACGACCGGACCAGTTATGTGAGTTTTGATGTTCTCCGGGAAAACCGGGATGCGGATGTGCGAACGCTCCTGGAAGAAGTCTCCAGGATCACAGACGCTGAAAAAGGCAGCATTACGCAGAAGATCAGCGACTTTTATTACACCGGCATGGATACTGCAAAAATTGAAGCCGACGGCATCAAACCGCTGCAAGCGGAATTCGACCGGATTAACAACCTCAAAACAATGGCCGATTTTCAGGATCTGGTAGCTCGGTTTCACACTTATGGACTGGACCCGCTTTTTGGGGGCGGCGTGATGCAGGATTTGATGAACAGCAAGGTTTACAAATTTTACCTGATGCAGGCCGGCATCGGTCTGCCCGATCGTGATTATTACACCAACCAGGACGACCGATCGAAAGAAATCCGGACAGAATATGTCAAACACGTGGCGAAAATGTTCGAGTTGCTGGGCGATGACGCCGCAACAGCAAATGCAAACGCGCAGACAGTCATGAACATCGAAACCAAGCTGGCGGAAAATTCGAAGACCCGCCTGGAAATGAGGAATATACCTGCGTTGTATAATAAAATGAGCCTGGATGAACTTAAGGAACTGGCGCCCAATTTTGATTGGCGCCGCTATTTTGCCAACATCAGCGATACCGATTTCGGTGACGTGATTGTGGGAATGCCCAAATTTTTTGGGGAGGTGAGCAATCTGTTAAACGAGGTTCCCCTGGCGGATTGGAAAACCTATCTTCGCTGGGACCTGGTTAATCGCTCCGCCGAATATCTCAGTTCGGATTTTGTGAACCAGGATTATAAGTTCTATTCCGAATTTCTGTCGGGAAGCAAGAAAATCAAAGATCGCTGGAAAAGAGTCGTTGCAACCGCTAACCGGGCGGCAGGCGAGCCGCTTGGCAAATTGTATGTGGCCAAATATTTTCCGCCGGAATCCAAGCAGCGCATGGTTGAATTGGTGAGTAATCTTAAAAAAGCCTTGAAATCACGCATTGAAAACCTGACCTGGATGAGCGAACCCACCAAGAAGGCAGCCCTGGCAAAGCTGGAAGCGATGGGCGTGAAGATCGGCTATCCCGACAAGTGGGAAGATTACTCCAAGCTGGATGTGGAAAGAGATTCATATGTGCTGAATGTTCGCCGTGCTGACTATTTTCAATATTACAAAGATATTGATGAATTCGGGAAACCAGTAGATAAGGAAAAGTGGACCATGACGCCGCAGACCGTGAATGCCGGTTACAACCCGGTGAAAAATGACATCACTTTCCCGGCTGCCATACTTCAGCCGCCGTTCTTCAATCCCAATGCGGATGATGCGGTGAATTACGGCGCCATCGGCGTGGTGATTGGCCACGAAATGACCCACGGATTTGACGACCAGGGACGGCGCTTCGACAAAGACGGCAATATGACCGACTGGTGGACGAAAGAGGATGAGGAACAGTTCAACAAACGCACCCAACTGCTGGTTGACCAGTATGACAATTTTGTCGCCATCGATTCTCTCCATATCAATGGTAAATTAACGTTGGGCGAAAATATCGCCGATTTTGGCGGGCTGACTGTGGCGTTAACCGCCTACAAAATGAGTCTGGAAGGAAAACCCGCTCCGCAACCGATTGACGGGTTTACCAATATGCAGCGCTTCTTTCTGGGTTACGCCCAGATCTGGCGGGGTAAAATCCGTGACAAGGCGCTGATGCGGAAGGTTCAGGAAGACGTGCATCCGTGGGGCAAGTTCCGGGTAAATGGGGCGCTATTTGATGTGCCGGAATTCTACGAATCATTTCCGATCAGTGCCAGCGATCCCCTGTATCGTTCTCCTGAACAGCGGCCTGTGATCTGGTAGGGAAATAAAAATCCGGGTCGACTGGTTTTCAGTCGATTGAAATCCGGGAATTGGATTTATTTGAAATATTCAGCAGCGGCATAGCTTTGTGCCGCTGCAGTTTTTTATGGTGATTCCGGACCGACTTATTCATAAATTCCCTCACAAAAAAACAGGAAGGCCGGGAAACATGAAATATCATCTCCCTGTTTTGGGATTTTGCGAAGTTGCATAAATAATATTCAGAATGCTATAGTTGTTAAAATTTATTCTTAAATTTCCGTTTTATGACTTTCATGATATATTCTTCGACGAATAAAACTGAGGGGTTTTCCATGAAGCCTTATAAATCAATATTTATGATATTATTTATTGCGTCTGTATGCTCCGCTGTTTTTGGACAAACAAAGAACAAGCCCTTTCAATTGACTGACTTAAGAAAAATCGTAAACGTCTCCCATCCGCAGATTTCTCCTGATGGAAAGCAAATAGCAGTAATAGTTTCCCGTTATGATTGGGACAAGGATTCAACAAAGCAGGAAATCGATCTTATTGATATCGCAGGCGATTCAATTCGCAGTTTAACATATAATCGCCGTGGCATGTCCGGCATAAGCTGGTCACCGGACGGCAAGAAGCTCGGATTTATTGCCCATGATTATCAAACAAAGAAATCACAAATCTTTATTATGCCGATGAACGGCGGAGATGCTGTTCGAATCACAAAGGCGAAGACCGGCATAAGTGAATTTACCTGGAGTCCTGACGGCAGTGAGATAGCATTCGTCGCACAGGATACGGTACCCAATCCAAAGCAAATAAAACATCATGAAGATGCATTTCAGGTTACCGCCAATAATTATACTGTAAGAGCCCCGGTTCAGCCCTGGCATTTATGGATTGTATCTGCCAAAGGCGGAAAAGCCAAACGATTGACAGAAGGAAAATTCAGTTTGTGCACCGATCAGGAGACAATCACCCCGGTGACATGGAACCCGGATGGTAAATCGATTACATTTCAAAAGTTTCCGAATGTTTGGGAGGGAGATTCATGGCATTCCGTTATTGCGGAAGTCGACACCGGAGGCAAAGAAATTAAAACAGTCGTCAAAGATGAAGGATCGGGTTGGCCGGATTACGCTCCGGGAGGGAGTGCACTCGCATTCGTACGCGCACGTAACGGAGACCTGAATAACGGTAATGCTGTTTATGTAAAAATGAATGGAAAAATAACGGATATTACTCACGAGCTGGCCCGAAACATAAACAGGTATGCATGGCTCCCCGATGGTAACGCGGTATTGCTTTCCGGTGAAAAGGGTACCAGATCAGTTATATGGAAGCAGCCTCTAACCGGAAAAGCAGAACAATTGAATCTTGGTGATGTTAATGTTGGGCACGGAAATTTGAGTGTTTCGAAAAATGGAATGGTTGCATTCACAGGAAACACTTCTACCCATCCAAATGAACTGTACATCCTTGAATCGTTGAGTGACAGACCAAAACAATTAACCAAATTCAATGGTTTTGTGGATTCGTTAGAATTGGGAAAAACCATAGATGTGACCTGGAAAGGACCTGATGGTTTTGATGAAGATGGCGCGCTTACCTATCCGGTGAATTATAGAGAGGCAGAAAAATATCCGCTGGTTCTGGTAATGCACGGAGGGCCGGAAGGAGCATCTACTGTTGGGTTTTCTGATCTTGCTCAATTATTTGCTGCCGAAGGCTTTTTTGTTTTCCAGCCGAATTACAGGGGAAGCATAAATTTGGGAGATAAGTATCAACATGCTATCTTTCGAGATACCGGAGAGGGACCTGGCAAGGATGTTATGGCCGGGCTTAATAAGATCCAACAGATGGGAATTATAGATTCAAAACGAATAGGAGTTTCCGGTTGGTCATACGGTGGGTATATGACATCGTGGTTGAATGGAAAGTATCCGGATAAATGGAAAGCGGCTGTGGAAGGTGCTGCTCTTAATGATTGGGTGATGGATTATACGATTGCATATTATCAGTCTTATGACCTTTATTTCTTCGGAGGTTCTCCCTGGGTTAAACAATATTGGGATATTTGGCGTCAGCAATCTCCTATTATTCTTGCTCAAAACGTAAAAGCTCCGACGCTGATTTTGGGCGATGTTGGCGATCCGAACGTCCCAATAATAAATAGCTATGAAATGTATCATGCCCTTAAAGACAACGGTGTTCATACGGAATTTTACGCTTATCCTGTAGATGCACATTTCCCTCATGATATAGTTCGCAGGACAGACATTTACAAACGATGGATCGACTGGATCGTCAAGTATGTGAAATAAAAATTGAAAAATAAAAAAACCTGGCAGCGGTCATTCGACAGCGGGCTGGTGCAGCTTGACTATGCGAAATCAACCTGAGAATCAAATCGCGGCAGCTCAGAAACAGGGAGCGATGCAATGCCGATCAGATATGAAATAAACAAGCCGGTTTCAGCGGAAGAATTTGTCGATGTGCTCAAGCGCTCCACGCTCGCCGAGCGCCGGCCGGTTGACGATTTCGATTGCATGAAGGGAGTGATCGAAAATTCCAATCTGATTGTGAGCGCGCGGGATGGGGGAAAGATGGTCGGAATTGCCCGCAGCCTTACCGATTTCCATTACGCCTGTTACCTCTCTGATCTGGCGGTGGATATTGCTTACCAAAAACGCGGGATCGGCAAAAAGCTGATCGATTTAACCCAGCGACAGCTCAAGGAAAAGTGCAAGATCATACTGCTCGCGGCGCCGGCAGCCGATGAATATTATCCGCATCTTGGCTTTGAGCACAATCCCCGCGCCTGGATTTTGCCGCCTGGAATCAAATTACCTGATAACATGAAATAAATTATCCGCCGGAGGAGCAAGCAACATGTTCTGCCCCAATTGCAAATCGGAGTTTATCGAAGGCATTGGCCACTGCCCGGATTGCGATGTTGGCCTGGTAAGCGAGTTGCCGCCAACCGAAGAGATTCCCGATGAAGAGAGTCCGGTCGAGGCGGATTGGGTAATGATCTACAGCCCATCCAGCGCGCAGGAGCTGGCGATGATCAAGATGATTCTGGAGCGGGATGAAATCCCTTATTTCATTGGAAATGACAACACCCGGCGGGCAGCCCTCTATGTGCCTTCCAATCTTGGTTTTGAGCTGTGGGTGACAAAAAAGTGGGCGAAGAAAACAATTCAACTTCTTGAGCGTGAGCTGGATATTCGGTAATCCAGCCCACGCTGCAATCCTCCCGCGTAGCGGCCACCATGTAGCAGCACTCCAATATCCAGATTGGGGCGCAACTCACTTCACCGTGTGGTACTTCATCCCCAATTCGTGAAAAAGAAACGAATAGATATCGGTCTCTTCATCCACCAATGTGTTCAAGGGGGTGCCAATGCCGTGCCCGGTGGTAGCGCTGGTCCGCAGCAGGATTGGTGAATCGGACGATGTTGCGGCCTGCAGCCGGGCGGTCATTTTGCGGGAATGCATCGGATTCACCCGCGGATCGTTGGCGCCGGTCATGAACAAGATCGAAGGATATGCCACGCCATCTTTCACATTGTGATAAGGCGAGTAGGCCAGCAGCGCCTTGAATTGCTCCGGATTATTTACAGTGCCGTATTCCGGTATGTTGAACTGGCCGTTGGAAGTCAGCTCCGAACGAATCATGTCGTAGAGGCCAACCTGGGAAACGGTTGCCCGGAACAAATCCGGATGCTGGGTAATCATGGCGCCCATCAGCAAGCCACCGTTGGAGCCGCCAATTATGGCCAGCTTTTGCGGGCTTGTATAACCGGCGTCGATGAGGTGCTGCATCGCGGCAGCGAAATCATCGAACACATTCTGCTTATGCGTTAGCATTCCGGCGTGGTGCCATTTCTCGCCAAACTCTGAGCCGCCGCGCAAATTGGCTTCCGCAAAAACACCGCCCTGCTCAAGCCACACCAGATTGAGCGGATTAAATCGCGGTGTCCGGCTAATAGCAAATCCCCCATAGCCCGTAAGTAAAACCGGGTGTGAACCGTCCAATTGGATTCCCTTTTGGCGGATGATATTAACCGGGATTCGCGTGCCGTCT
Organism: uncultured Calditrichaceae bacterium; assembly: GCA_964624795.1. Lineage (GTDB taxonomy): Bacteria > Calditrichota > Calditrichia > RBG-13-44-9 > RBG-13-44-9 > CAZUZS01. Next base: position 8,038 of record CAZUZS010000057.1, on the reverse strand, counting down.
TTCGACGTTGAATATTCCCGGACAACCTCAACATCGCCAAAATTGAAAGGATATTTATCGCCAAGCGCGATTTCCGTTTTGGTCGCCGTTGGCTCATCGAACAGGTACCACGCAGAGGGGTGTATGTAGGAAGAATTCCGGAAGAGGATATTGTTTCCATTGAGGGCGACCATCTCGCTGGTGCTGGAGATCGGCGGAGCCTCCGGGGCAGTTAAAGGCTCCCCGCTGAAATCAAATGCCCTGATCTCATTCGGACCGCCCAACTGGTAAATCAGGTAAATGTCGTTTTCGGTTACGGTTATGGCGGGAGTTGACCTGAAACTGTAGACAATGCTCTGTTCACCCTCCGGGATAAGGGTCGATGCTTTTTTCAGAACCGGCTCGTCTGCGGGCAACAGGAGAATTTTGCCATTGGGGGCATCCTTTCGGGAGAGAAGCAGCAGATCGTCATTTTTCCCGAAAACAACTGCTTCCACCTGATCCTCGAAAGTGGCAATTTGCTGCCATGTGCCATCCGGCTGCAGCAGGAAAAACATGAAACGTCCGCTGTCGCCGTACTGCACCTGAACGATCAGCCGCCCGGAATGGGGATCGGACTCCAGCGCAATCTCCGCGATACGCGGAAAATCTTTTCCAATAACGTAGCGGTCGGTTTCCACCGGCTTTCCCATTTGGTGAAACCACACCTGCTGGTAGAAATTAATGTCTTCTTCGCTGTGTTCACCTGGTCGCGGGTAGCGGGTGTAATAGAAACCGGAACCGTCCGGCAGCCACGCAAGATCGCCGCCGGCAGTGCCGCCATTAACGCGTTTGATAACTTTGCCGGTTTCCCTGCCGCTGGCAGTTTCGTAAACATGAACATCGCCGGATTCCGAACCGCCTTTGGAAAGCGAAACCGCTACCAGCCTGCCATCCGGTGACGGCACATACCAATCGATGCTGGTGCCGCCGCTGGTATCAAGCAAGTTGGGATTCACGATCGCCCTTTCGGATTCAAGCTTTTCCAGCGAAGGAATTACAACCAGAATGGACTGATTCAGCGGCGGCTGGAATTTCATGGCAAAAAGCTCCCCGTTTATCCATCTCAGCGAATAATACCGGGATACTTTTGCATTCATGATTTCATTGATGCGGGCGCGAATTTTTCCCCTGGAGGGGAGGGCATCAAGGTATTTGTGAGCGTAAGCATTTTCCGCATTGCTCCAGGTTTGCACTTCCGGGTTATCCCAGTTTTCAAGCCAGCGGTAGGGATCGTCCACTTCCACGCCGTGAATTGTATCTTTCACATCGTCAATGCGTGCTGCGGGTGGTTCCTCTCGTTTCTTCATGTCATTGCATCCCGTATTAAGTACTAATGTCACTCCAAATAATGCCAAAAGTAACAAGATAACAAAATGTTTTAACCTGATTTTTGTTTCACTCCGATAGCCCATTTTTTACTCCTTATGTCAGAAATCCAACCTGTTTTCCAGCTAATCAATATTTCTTTTTGATTCTGAATTACGCCTTCAGACATTTTAATATCCCTCGAATTTAAAATTGTTGCCATAAGAAAAAATCTCTTAGCAGATTTATGGCACGGGGGAAAAGGGTAGTTATTGGTTGGGCGCTGAACAAGGCAGAGCGGCAGTTAAAATCGCCGCGCAGCACACTGCACAGCAAAATGGAAAAACTGAACTACTTTGACTCACAAAATAAATATGAGTGAGTGGTAGACAAGCTGCCAACTCACCCACATTTTGGCCTCCGTTGGATTTAAAATTTATTGCAGGGTAACGCTGCCTAAATTATTATTTTCTCCTGCGGTCACCTGAACGTTTTCCTGCGTGAATGAGAGTCCCATGGTATCGGTGATACTGACCTGGTAAAACCCTTCCGGCAGAAATGCCAGCACGAATGTGGAGTCCGCCTGGTTAACCAGCGCCGTATTAACAGTATCAGCGCCGGAGATTGCATAAGCAACCGGGACATCGTCGGGATTTGTCACCAGGCCGGAGATCGAGCCGGTAACGGCGCGGGAGGTAACCCGGATATGCGGTTTTAATTTATAGCCGGTGGGATTATTTGGCGGCCCCGTGGTAACAATAGATCTCTGAGCGTCAAAATCGATTAGCAGCTCATAAGATAGGCCCTCGCTTATGGTGAATTGTGGACCGAACTTGAGGCCGGTCTGCGCTCCACTGGGAACGGCCAACGGATGAGACTGACTGTCGACCCACACCGTGGCTGAATCGATTATCAGTCGAATCTGGGTGTATTTTCCGGCTGGCACATTTGCCGAGCTGAGAAGAAGTGCATTCCCATTGGCATAGTCCAGTAAATTAACCGTCTTGGGCTGACCCTGCACCCTCACCCATTCCGAATCCAGGTGAGCACTGATCTCGGAAAAAGTTATGTTCACTGAATCGTACATCGCCGGTGAATCGGCCAGAAATATTTTTAGCGTGCCGGTATTCGGTTTGGAGCCGGTGGAATCCTTCTCACATCCGGTGAAGAGTGCAATGAGGATTGAGTAGATAATAATCAGAAAATAATATGAACGCATTTAATAACCCCTTTCTTGTTTTTTGCGCCATCGTCTATTGGGGAAAACATATTTGGTGCCAGAAGTTTAATGTTATGATCGATTTTGTCAGATTTTAGGGGTGACCAGCGATATCTGCTCATATACAGCAGTACATTCAATTAGCGGCAGGAACAGGAAAGGCAGATTTATGCTTTGAATTTTCCTCCTGATTTGAAGATTTTGTTGAGAAAATATTTTACAGGCGGGACTTTGGCATTCTGGTACAATACAGAAAATCTTTCGATGTCTGGCTGATTGGAGTGATTATGCAGAACCCTGTTGAAATTGGTTCTTCCTTTTGAAGAAGTATCTGATTATTTTGCGCAAAATGACGGCCTGGAATTGACTTCCCGTCATGAACTGAAAGTTTGGAAATCAGCAGGAGACCGGAATGAGCACACAAGACAGATATGAAGATCTTTCTTCCGGCTGGATCGATATCTCGGTTTCGCTCACTGCCGGCATGGCACACTGGCCGGGCGATCCCGAAATTTCTATTTACCGGATTAGCGACATCGAACAGGGAGACGAGGCCAACCTCACGAAGTTGGAGATGGCAGCACATACCGGCACCCACATGGACGCCCCATTGCACTTTGTACAAGATGGGCGCGGAATGGATGAAATGCCGTTCTCTGCAACCATCGGAACCGCGCGGGTAATTGAAATAAGAGATCCCGAATCGATTAAAAAGCGCGATCTTGAAACCCTCAAGATAACGGTGGGGGAGCGCATTCTTTTCAAAACCGTGAACTCCGAACGGGAATGGGAAAAGGAGCCGTTCCGGGAAGAATTTGTGCACCTTACTACGGAGGCCGCAGAATTCCTTGCTGAGAGACATGTGCAAACCGTGGGAATCGACTATCTTTCGGTAAGCGGTTACAACAAAAATGAGACCCAAGTTCATCGCGCGCTTCTTGAAGCGGGAATCTGGATTATTGAGGGCTTGACACTGCGCAACGTAAATCCAGGTAATTATGAGTTGATCTGCCTGCCCCTGAAAATTGACAGAAGTGACGGCGCGCCGGCGAGGGCTATTATCCGGCCGCTGAAGTAAAACCTATCCCGGATTTAGATTTGGTACGGTATTTTCTTTACAAATTGTCAGGTTTATGAGCAGGCGGGAGAAATTCGTAAAACATATAAGCGAAAAATATGTCGGAGCCGATCCGTCCATTCTGAAAAAGTCTGATGAACGCTGGCTGAATAATGACGTCTTGGCTGCAGATGTCGGCAGTTGCCGGGGAAAAAAATTGACTGTACTTCCCAGAGGATATCTGTCTGCTATTGAGACCACGCTGCGGTCCGGCGCCAGCCTGTAATACCGGATGCCGAAATTGAAAGGATTATATCACACGCTCCCAACCGTGGAGTCCGACGTGCCTTCTGTGTATGCATAACTTAAGGAAACCATTGCACTACTGGTGGTAATGGCGATTTTGCAATGGATTATAGAAAACGTGAAATTGCGAATTGTGGAATTCAGTATTATCGAAGTAAATAGTGTCGCCGAATCCTGCAATATCCACCGGGTAAAAATCGAATTATTGATCAGGCTTTTCCTGTTGAAATCATTCCGGGTTGCGCCTATGCACATCCAAATTCCAAAGAATTGCATCAAAAAAATTTTTTTCTGGATTTTTTCATTTCAAATGGATATTATTTAGTAACAAAAAAATAGAATACCGATTTTAATGCGGCAGCTATTTTCTAAAGGACGGCAATATTAAGTTAATTTGTTCACAGGGAATTGTAATACGAAAATAAGCAGTTTTGCCTAACCATGTGCTTATTCTGTCAATTCTTCAAAGGGAGATATTTTATGAAGAAAATTTTACTTTTTACTTTGTTTTTTGTCTCCATCTCTTACTCTCAGGAGGTACTAAGTCTTTATGAGCAGCAAATTCCTTCGAAAATTAAAACAGTTGCCAATTTAAGAAAACTGGCAAACCAAAAGCTTGATTTTTATGGCAAACTAAATCCTGATCTGATCTATTTTTACCTGAATTTTCTGGATCGCTTCTATAACCAATCCATGAACGATAATGAGAAAAATTCTTTTCATTATCTCGATGCGCTGGAGAAACGGGCGCTTCTGATGAGAAAAAAATGGGCAGAACAGGAAGTTGCAGCAATCGGCAGATTGACTTTAAACACCCGCCTCGGAAATCAGGCTAAAAAATATTATCGCAATTTTTTCAGCGCCAATTTTCAGGAAAAAATAGTTGAGTGCCCTTACAATCCCGATCAAAATAAGATTTATTATTTTAAGAAAATTTATTATTCTCTGAAGAAGAATCCCGGTTATGACGCAAAAAGCGATTATGGAAAAATCTGCCGGGAGTTAGAAAAGGAAAAGCTCGGTGATTATATCTCCTATTCCAGTTCCGGGAATTCAACAGATTCCCCGGTAAGCCGGAAAATTGTGGATAAATCTCTGGATGAGTGGTACTTATTTGATAATAATGAAGCAAATTCGGAAACAAAATTACAGCATCATAAATTGATCCTGACATATCTGCAGGATAATTATGCACAATTCAGAAAACATAAACTCACATTAAAAATCGGAAATGTTTTTATTAATCAAAATTTAAACCATTCTGATATATTGAAACATGTAAACCAGGGATTGGAAGTTTACAGCGGAATGGGCGACTTCAGGCGCAACCAAATTTCCGTTGGCCTGCAGTATAAATACTTCCTCCGGGATTATTTCGATCTTTTCAGCTATGTAAAATTTGAGATTGGCTGGGCAGGAAGCCCCGGTAAAACGAATATGGAGCAGGGGGTGGGGTTTTCGAATACTGAAGTCTATTATTCACAGGATTATTACGATAAAACCACCTATCATTACAATATTGATGAAGTAAAAATATCGGATATTCAACTTCAAAGCTATTATTCAAAGGTGACGGCACCTATATTTTTCATATCTAACAATCTCAGCTTCGACTGCGGTGTGCTTCTGCAGTGGAATCGAATTTCTTATTTTACAGATTACCGCGAAAAGGTAGGCATTTTAAGTGAAATTACACAATTAGGGGTCACCAAATGGCAGGAGGGATATGAGCTCCAGCATGATAAATCCGATTATTCAGAATTTGCCATTTCGCCCGGACTGGACATATCGTATGTAATGAAGCTCAAATACCTGATCCAGGTTCAATCCTATTTTAATGGAAACCTTTTTCTGGCTTTAAAATTCGGATATAGTTTATGATAAATTTTTTTCAGATGATTTCCGCTCTTGCTTTCAGGTGATGAAGGAAGTTCTCTGAAGGATTTTTATTTACTACTTAGCTCAATAGAAATATCAACAAATTTCGGGAGTATTTTTCAATGAAAAACTTGCTACTTTGCGTTATTTTACTTTCATTCGCCATGATGAGTTGTTCGGGAGGAAAGGCAGTCCGGTTTGACAAAAACTCGAGTTGCCGCACAGTGATCGAAGGATCTTTCCAGGATGATTATCTGTGGAAGGGAAAAGTTGCTGCCATTGTTACCGAGAATTTTAATGGGACAACAACCAAATATGGTAAAATAGTGGAAGTAAATGATGATGGTATTATCTTTGACGAAGAGAAACAAAATTACTTGTCAAATCCCGATCCTAAAAAATATTCGTTTAAGGATCTGGTTTGTGTAATTGATGAAAACAGGAATGTGATTCATGGGACCGTTCCAGGAAGATATAAAATCACTTGGACATTGGATATGGAACTGGCGAACAAGGCTGATTCCACCCAAAAAAAAGTAAAAATCAAGCTCGTTCAGGGAGAAAAATTTGCCTATTGCATCGCACCTGGTACCTACTACGTGAGCAAAATCGTTTTCAAAAATAATCGAGATTTTGTGGATGTTTCAACTGATATTCCAAACATGCGATTCGAGGTAGCTCCCAATTGCATAAATTATGTCGGTGACATTCATCTCGATAATTTACCCGAGCGGTCGCCAAACACCTGTGCCGTATCATATAAAATCGTAAGTCGGCCATCCGACGCGATGGTTGGTTTTGCCTTTGGTCTTGTGGGAGCATTGCTGCAGGAAGCCGCCAGGAGCATGAACACTGAAGAGAACATCCACACAATTACAGTTGACGCCCCGGAGGGAATAGAAACAAGCACCGGCTCGCAGTTGCCGTTCGTTGTCTCGCCCCTTACCTTTAAAAGTAACAACGATACTCAAACCGGGCCGGAATTTGAAACCATAAAGGTACCCCAAACCACAAAGTAATTCGAAAAGGCGGCTGGATAATGAATGAGATAAAGTCTGTTTCTTATTTTGTATGGAAATCGAAGGCAATCCGTTTTTTATTATTGCTTTTATTGTTCTTTTCAATACCGGGCTGCGGCGGAAGCCGGGTTCTCTATAAACCGGATTTCAGCAATATGCCCATTGCCAATGAAAATCTGAAAAGGGGACATGCCCGTGTTTACCAGGTAATAGATGAACGCGATGTTGAACCTCATTTTGCCGGAATTGCACAAACCGGCCTTATCAACAGGAAGGTGCCCTATGAGTTGGACATACCAGTTTCGGAATTTGTCGGACAGGCAGTTTCCCAGATGATCGATTCGGCAGGCGCCCAGCCTGAGGTAACACCCATCACTATCCATATTGAGATATTTGAAGTATATGAAAAAACACATGCATTTTCGGAATTTGGATATTTTGATTGCCGGTTGCGATTTGTGTTTCCCATTACTGCCGACTCATTTGCGGTGGCGCGCATTTCCTCCAACACGTCCGTTAAAGCAGCAGATGTTACGGCTTCGTTAAAGAATTTGATTAATGACGGCATTGCGGAGTGCACCAGGAAATTCATTCAATCCTATTATGACCGGTGCGAAAAACACAGGATTGTCCTGGCCGATCCATCGAGCACAGATAATTATGCCGCGGTGCATGCCCAGCTAGAAGAAACGGAAACCTCTGCTGCATCCGCGCCTTCAAATCAAGAAAGTCCTCCACAGTTGAGACAAAATCTATCATACGCCAGTATTGGCGTTTCCTATTACGAAGGCAACAAAGTGGAGTCCGGCATAGATATTTCGTATGATCTTTATCGTCGGCGTCCGAAATCGCAATTCCACTCCGGCTTGGGATATGCGCTGACCGTATTCAAGGTCACGAATATGGATGATTGGCTGGAGGGACAATTCGTGAATTTTGGTATCTGGATTGGCGGTCGTTATTACTTCTCGGAAACCACACGCGGTTTTTATCTGGAAGGCAATTTGAAAATCGGCGGCGGCACCGAAAGCCTTGATTATGGATATGAAAAAAAAGAAAAATTCTTCCTCGGTCCCATTATTGAAGAAAAAATCGGCCTCAATTTATTTAATGTTTTATACATGCACATGGGGTTATTTCAGGTGAAGCTTTTCGGCTCCAAATTGTTGCCGGAAGATACCGGGTATAGCCTGGGCCTTCGTTTTGGGCTGTAAAATGGTTTTGGCGGATGGA
>CAZUZS010000056.1:0-35121 GCA_964624795.1 uncultured Calditrichaceae bacterium | reverse complement strand
TATTCCGGTATCGCCACCAGCAGCAGGTGATTTGCAAAATCCACCGGAACATTTGCCACAGGACCATTCACGCTGCCATATTCTTTGCCATTTTCGTAGTCCAGCACCCTGTATGAGCCGCTTCCCAGCCCCCGCAATTCCACAGCGCCATTGTATGTACCGGCAAAAAAGGCGTAATACATTTTGTCATCCTTCTTAACAGCATGTGTTTCCGGGCGGTCGAAACCGATGTCATAAAGCGTTCCCAAATATTCGCCTGTTGGCAGCATGTTGGCATCATAAATATCAAGCCATTTTTGCCACACTTGTTCCTTTTCCGGCGTCAGATCCACGCGGGACTTCGGACTGGAACCAACCGGCCAGGTGAACTTGGTCCCGATAACGGCGCCGACTCCGACCGAAGAAGCAAAATCGTCGTGGCCGTCGCTCAATTCCACGTGGTCGCCGTAGTACGGGGCGGAAGATCCCATCAGCGCCTTGAAGGTCTTGCCTTTCAGGCGGACCTGCCATGAGCTTGTCGGATCGGAAGCTACAGATTGATTCATAAACGGCATGGTGAAAAATGAATATGCGGTGCCGCAGGGGCAAATTTCAATAACTGCATCCGGCTTTATTTTGCGGGCTTCATCATAAATGGTTTTGAAAAATTCCGGTACTTTTTCGAACGCTTCTTCCGGATATTGGTGGTGATGTTCGGGATTGTAGCAGGGTGGCGCCGCATTCAGGTGCTGGCCATCAATCTTCAGCCCGTCATATCCCCACTCGCCGATAAATTTCTCCACCTGTTTGCGGGTAAATTCCTGCACCGGAGGATAGGCCGGGCACAAATACCAGGAATCCCACCAGCTAATGTGCTGATTTGATCCATCCTTATTTTTCAACAGGTATTCAGGATGCTGCTTGATCAAATCGGTCCCGGGATCCACGGCCAGCGGCGTCCACCACAATTTCGCTTTCAGCCCATAGGAGTGAATCGTGTCCACCAGTTTTTTCATATCGGCATCGCCGCGCGGAAACTTGCTTTTTACCAAATACCAGTCCCCTTCCGCTGTCTGCCAACCGTCGTCCAGAACCGCCCACTTGTACCCCATTTTTTTCACTTCCGGCAGAGCTTTGTAAATCTGATCGATAGTAAAATCTCGGCGGAATCCCCAGGCGCACCAGATCGGCTCGTAAGCGGTTTCGGGGGTTTCGTCAAAATGGACCCCCTGCTTCACCATGAACTTGCGGTACTCTTCCAGGGTCTTGAAATAATCGCCCTTGTGAACATCCACAAAAGTGCGGAAGGTTTCCAGGCTCTCTCCCGGCTGCAACTCCTTATCTACCTGGAATTCCACACCCAGATCTGCCTGGTTTGCTGATGGCATGTTTACCGGTAGCGAAACCAGTTTGGGCACCATTTCCACATGCCCGACACCAATTCCGGCATCCCGCCGCCATACATCCACGACCGGGGTGCCGCCGCCATAATCGCTGGCATTCATGCCCATGTAATTCCTCTGTTTGAATCCTTCTTTCAGCGGCAGCACCCAGTCGGGACGTTTTTCATAAGACCCACTCTGGAACGACCAGAATACAGGCTGTTCGGCAATGCCCGGTTGCGCGGAAATGTTGTAACGATTGTTTACCCAGCGATCCACCTGCACCGGCGTTTGGCCATTGTTGGTGTAAATTACCCGGTAAAATGCCATATCTGGAAATTCATCATATACGGTCACTTCCACCTTTTTCTCGAGGTCACCCGCATTGCCGGTGAGTGTGACTACCGAACCTGCGCCTTCATCAGCCGATAGTTTTTTCTCAGTATTGCTGTTCATCGTAAAATTTTGAATATCCTGCCCGCCTATCGTCACAAATTCGGTGGGTTGGTATTCGCCTAATTGGATCTTTCCGCCATCGAAATTGGCCAGCACACGGCTGTTCATCATTTTGTCGAACTGAACAATGATATTCTTGCCTTGCACCTGGGCCGCACTTCCCGCGTCGCCGCATGAAATGATCCCCAGCGCAAGGAAAGCAGCAATCAAAGTAACTGTTATCACTACAATTGGTTTGGATTTCATTGTTTCCTCCATTTTATAATTTTTGTAAAAAAAACATTTTGGTCTATTCATTCTGCTCCTCCGGCTCCGGCCAGTATTCGATTGATGCGCCGGTTACCGAGACTTTCCCGGAAGGGGTGACAAAGTTCGCCGAAAGGCGTAGCGCCGGACTGATCTCTCCCCAGCGAGAGATTGTCAAATCGCCGTTCCTGAGAATTTCAAGCGGCAACTGCAATTGGTGGCCCGGAGCGAGTGTTCCTTTTGCCGGTTCCAATTTGTAATGGGCTGCGGACGAATCGGTGAGCTGGATATTAAACGGGACATTATCCCCAAACTCGGAGTCCAGGGTCACTGAAAGTTTTATCGGTCGGGAATCGACAGGGATTTTTGAAATGCTGAAGGAAATGGCCCGGGCGAACATGCTCACCAGATCCAGCTCTTCCTGCGGCTTTATATTAGCAAGGTAATTTTTATCGGGTGTCCCCTGGGCCTTGACAATTGTCAGCGAATCGAATATCGAATCATCCATTTTATGAGCGGTGAGCGTCAGTTTATTTCCATCGATTTTTATCAGCAGAAGGTGATTTACGGATTGTGCTTCAGCCAGAAAACTGTTGGAAATTACATCATAGAGACCGGCACCTGCCCCACCGGTGGTAATATATGTCACCGGCCAGCTCTCGGGCTGCTGCTGGGGCCGTACGGGATAAAATCTTTCATATTCATGAGAATGTCCAGCAAATACGATGTCTACATGATATTGCCGGAAGAGCGCCGGCCAAACACCTTTTCCCCAGTTGGACCGGTGCCCGCCCAGGTTGTAACTGGGACGATGCATATACACGAACTTCCACTTTGCTCCGGAGCGCGACATATCTTCCTTAAACCACTCGATCATTTCGGGATTGTTGGGATACCGGTAATCCAGAGAAACAAAATGCGCCGGACCGTAATCGAAGGAAAACCAAAGCTTTTCCGTTTGCATTTCCGGCAGGAGAAAATAGCGGAAAAGTTCGCCATTATCATCGCTTCCTTCATGATCGCCCAGCGTGGAAATCAGTGGAATATGATCAATGACGGCCGCGGCCGGTGTGAAGTAGAATTTCTCCCACTCCGAATAATCGCCCCCGCTGGCAACCAGGTCGCCCATGCTGATAATCAAATCAGGATTCAGCTTGTTCACCTGCTCATTGATCATCTTAAAAATACCGGGATTAGAACGGCTGTCCCCCATCGCAACAAAGCTGAAACTGTCTCCGTCCGGAGGCGCGGTTCTGAAATCGTGGAGCGGACCATTTTCTTTCTTCAAATTCAGGCGATAAGAATATTGCATGCCCGGTCGCAGGCCGGAAATGGACGCCCGGTAAAGGTAATTGCCGTTTCTCTCTCCCAGCAATTTTCCTGATTGTTCGGAATTCAATTTTCCTTTTTCACCGAACAGCATTTTACCCTGTGCAGGCGTATTCGTTTCCCACAATATAGAAACTGCTGTTTTTCCGGGTGTAAGGAGATATGGCCCTTTTGTGACAGTTTGTCCGCATGCCGAAAACACCAGCATACCCAACAGAAGCCAGGCGACAAATGATATGAATGACTTCATTTTATTTTTGATTCTCATATTTGATCACCATTTACCACGAGTTAGTCTTTCTTCCAGGCACCGGGAAAAGCCTTCACTGCATTTAAGAAATATATCTTCTTAACCACGGTTCTGGGCAGGGCCAGCCCCTGGAACGGATCATCCAACTCGGGCACCTGCATGGTGGAATCTGTGTTCAGATATTTCCAGTCCCGCAGCCATCTCCTGTGAACACCCGATTTGAACTCCTGCGAATTCGCATCGGGCTCCTGCGTCTCGTCGGTAGCATACAAAATACGATCCTGGTATTTAATAAAAAATTGCCGCACTTTTTCCCTGTCGCGCTGCGACTGGTATTGCACCTGCCCCATCCGGGCTGCCATATCTACAACAGCATTGGGGAAACGATCCAGAAATTTGGCGATTTCGTCAACGCTCCATTCAAGACTGGCCAGGTGCGCCCCCATAAATTTCAAATTCATGTTTTTCTCTAACATGCGGTCACGGGCAGCCATCTGATCTTCGTAAGATGGCATTTCCGGGTGCAAGTACATGTGATATTGCGGATGGTGTTTGAAATAGCCCTTGTCGTTGTTGACAGTCATCTGGTCGATGGGCAGCCAGCAGTTTTTGGGCTCACCCTGGTGGCCAATCAGGCGTATATTTTTTTGCTGCAGGTGGGCGAAGATCGGATCAAATCCGGGATCGTCTATCATCACCAGATTACTGTCCTTGTCGCGAAATGCCATTCCGATATTTTTCCATACCTTGACGGCGATCGCGCCTTCAGCAAAGGTGCTGTCCAGATGCCGGATAGTTTTTTCTGTCCACCCGGGGTTATCCCATCCTTCCATCAGAAAAGTTGAGGCATAAGCAATACGTTCCGGGTAAGCTTTCAGATCAGCCACAGCAATTTCCTGCTGCGTTTTTACCGGTGGAAAATCGGAATAATCTGTGTTGATGGTAAGCAGTCGGAAATTATCCGCTTTGGCCTGGTCGATGAAAGCGGGATCCGTTGAATTGACATGAACGTGCGCATCTATTTTTTGAACGGTAGCAAAATCCGCCATGCTAAAATGATCCGGCTGCGTCGAACAGGCAACAAGCGAGAGCAACAGGATTGAAAGGAAAATAGTAGCCATCCGCTTCATGCGGAATAATTTGCTGTTAATCATAGAAATGTCTCCTTCTCAAAATAACGATTTTTATAATCTATTCCGGCTTCACCGGGGAACACTCCACCAGCAGGTACTCATCAAACTTCGGGGAGAATTCGGCGTTAGGGCCCGAAACGCTCCCCAGCTCGCGTTGGTTCACATAATCATATAATTTGTAGTTGGTATTTTTCAGGCCGCGCAATTCTACCGGGCCGTTCCAGGAATCTGCATAAAACGCGTAGTAAAGCGTGTCTCCTTTTTGAACCACATGTGTTTCCGGTCTATCGAACGCTATATCATAAAGATTTAAATATTCATCTTTGCTCAGCATTTTTTGATTATAAAGTGAGAACCACTTTTTCCAGCGCTCCTCCTTTTGCGGCGTCAGGCGGGTATCTTCGGGGCCACCCGGCCAGGTGAATTTGCTGCCGACCACCGCGCCGGTTCCCACTGCTGAAGCAAAATCCTGCCCGGTTTCCCGCCAGGTGACAGTATCGATCTTGGTAAGCTCAACATGATCGGCGTAGGCGGCAGCGCGGGGACCCATCAGGGCTTTGAAGGTTTTGATGCGCCGGCGAACCTGTGCCGAGCTTATCGGATCGGCGGTTACCGGCTGATCGATGTAGGCTGCCTGGTAAAAATCCTGTGCCGTTCCGCAATTGCAGATTTCCGTGACGGCATCCGGCTTCAGCGACCGGGTGGTCTCATAGACGATTTTCAGCAGAATCGGCACATCCTCATTGGACTGATCCGGATAGGCGTGATGGTGCGCCGGGTTGTAGCAGGCCGGCACTGTCCAAAATGCGTCCAGCTTATGGCCATCGAAATCCCAGTCCCTGATGAAACGGGTTGTCAGCTTGCGAATATATTCCTGCACTTCCGGCACCGAGGGACAGAAATTGTACATTTTACGATTGTCGGTAGGATAACTCCCATCCTTATTCATCACGAACCAATCGGGGTGCTGCTTCACCACCTCGGCGGATCCTGGCGTTGCCGAAGGCCATTCTCCAAAGTCCGCAGCCGGTTGTGCATTTGTGGGAGTCCACCATATTTTTACTTTAAATCCCTGCTGGTGCAGCGTGTGCACCAGTTGTTTCATTTGCTTTTCTCCGCCGGGGAAAGTCGCCTTGCGTACATTCCAGTCGCCGTAACGGTCGAACCAACGATCATCGATCACCACCCAGCGGATCCCCATTTCTTTTAATTTGGGCAAGGTCTTGAGGATATCATCCGGAGTAAAATCGGACTGGTAACCCCAGCCGCACCAGATAGCCGAGTATGCCTCTGGTGACGGTTTCTGCATCCGGACACCCTGAGCCGCCATTAGATTTGTAAAGGTTCGGAGCGCGTCGAAGTAGTCCCCGTTGTGAACAATGACCGCGGTTCTAAGCGTTTCGTAAACACCACCCGGAGCCAGCGGTTGATCTACTTCTCTTTCGAGGGCAACTTCCACCCTGTTGTCATCGGCCACCTTCACCGGGAAGGACACCAGTTGGGGCTTGGTTTCCAGGTGGGTCACTGCCAAACCGGTTTTCTTTGTCCAGAGATCCACCACCGGGACTCCGCCGCCTTCCTTTGTCTTTGCCTGCGTTCCCATCCAGTTCCGGCTAAAGGAATGCGCACGAAGTGGAAAGATGTAATCTTTTCCCCAGGCCAGCGCACTTCCCTGGAACGACCAGAAGGACCAGGGATTTTGGGCATCTCCGGCCAGGGTTGCATCCAGCCGGTGAAAATCGCTGTAAACCCGGTCGATATGCAGTTCCGTATCTCCCAGGTTCCGGTAGGTGGCATGCGATATAGCCGCGTTGGGATAGTCCTCATACAGTTCTACAGTCAGCGTTTTTTCGATACGCGAATTATCCGGTCCATTTGCGATTCCTTTTAGCACAAGGCGCTTCCCTTTTCCAAATTGGGTCTGAATGCCGGTGTATTGCACATGAGACACATCCATCTTAAAATCTGTTATTTCCTTGCCATTAAGCACGATGAAATGCGCCGGCCGCCCAGACTCCGCAGCAGTGAGAGATACTGCTTCAGAGCCCTGCGAGACAGCTTCATGCATCTGCTTGTCGAAGCGCAGTTGTATTTTTGAATTCCCAAGGGAAATGCTGCCATCATTATTCGATTTAAATGTGATAGCACCCTCCTCTCCGGAGCGCGAACATCCGGAAAAAATAAAAAGCACTATTGTCAAAGTCGCAAACACAACTTTCGTTATCATTGACTCACCCGCTGTTTTTTGTTTGCCTGACATGAATATATCAACTATTCTACTTTTTCAGGACTTTCAACGCGTTGTCGCGGTAAATTTTTTCAAGCACTTCGTCCGGCAATCCGAAACCATTCAATGCCCAATGGTAACCGAATTGCCCGATTTCGTAGAAGTGCTCGTCGTTGGTTTCGAGAATCCGGAAAGTGATCCGGTACATCCTTGTGTCGAATCCCATGTCGGTGCCGTATAGCAGCCGGTCCTGGTATTTTTGATAGAAGGCCTTCGTAAACCGGGGAATGGGTGCGGTTTCGGCGTACCGTGCGGAGATGTCCGCGTAAAGATTGGGATATTTATCCAGAAGCGCCCCGAGCTTATTCAAATCGTTAGAACAATTGGCAAAATGGCAGGCCACAAAAGTAGTTTTGGGATGACGTTTCACGGCGTTTTCCAGGATATCGACCATGCCGTCGTGTCCCACAATGCCAGGCTGGTTATCCAGACGCCAGTCGTAGGCATTCATCAGCCCGTCGTTGGTTGAATCCATCGGTTCGTACATCCAGATGGGATCCGCCACATGAATATTCACTGGCATTCCCAACTCGGCACATTTTTCCAGAAGGGGATCCATCCGTGGATCATCGAGGTGCATTCCATACGCTTTTGGAGTGCAATAGAACAGACCTTTTCCTTTATCTCCCAACTCGCCTACTCCTCTGGCACCAATTTTATAGCAACGTTCCAGTTCGGCTACCGCCGCGGGCCCGTAGCCCGGTTTGTCATAACCGGTATAATCAAATCCGCACCACAATTCAAACCGATCGGGATATTTGGAGTAGACTGCATAGAGGGAATCAAACTTGGCACCGATGGCGTGGCTGAGCAGAATCGTTTTTTGAATGCCTACCGCATCCATGTTCTTGACCCATTGATCGACATCGGCGACGCTCTCTGCATAGGGATGAGAGTGCATATCGATCACCGTATATTTCGCTTTAGCAATTTGGGTGCTCGGGACTTTGTAAATTGAGTTTGGGCGATAGTTTTTCAGCAACAGATTGTCGGGATTGCTCTGCGCCAGGGAAAGACTAAAGGCAAACAACAGGAACGCGATTACGAATGAAAAATTAAAGCCATTTTTAAAGAATTTGGACATTCGGGGCCTCCATTCATTAGAAATATTCATTGATTGTAAAATAGTACTTATTTTGGTCTAAGGTATTTTTCTAAGCTGTGATTTCATGTTCATTTCTCAATAACGATCCGCCTCCATCTCGCATTTACCGGAACCGGATTCCTTTATTTCGAACTAATTGTTTTGGAACCATCCCCAATCCGGGAATTTTTGGCGAAAATAGGTTACCGGATCGGCCATGGTGTAGGTGTTGTTACGAACAGCTAACTTCGCATCTGTTAGAGATTTTATATCCTGGTACTGAATGACCTGCGAAGCATCGATTTTGAAATAGCGGATTTGCATATCGATCACCCTCTTGTCCGTGGGTGGCGGCCAGGCGCGAACATTGTAATCGATCATCATGTCACCGGTATAGTAATATTGAGAATTTCCCTGCCAGCGGGATGAAATAATCAGCCGGCTTTCATATCCCAAATCCACCTCGATGCCTTTTATCACATAAGCGCCGGTCGGAACATTCTGGATCATATAATAGCCATCTGCATTTGTTTTGACACGATATCCTTTGGTGACTTCTTTGCCATTTTCCTCAGATTTACCCACAATTACCACCGTGATATTGGCGGTTTTGGCTTCATAGACATCTTCCAGCCCATCATTTTCCACCAGTATTGCGCCCACCAGCAAGGACTTTCCCGGCTGCGGCGCCTCGGTGGCAAATTTTTTAGAACCGGCGCAATTCAGCAGCAAAAGAAATGCAAAGAAAATACTGAGATTTCTCAAATCTTTTAGTGTCATGTTTGCCTCTCAGGAGAGTTATTTCATTATAGTTGATTTTTTTGTTTCCTCTGCATTTTTCACCAACAGCCGGGAATCGGGATACAGTTGCAAGCCTTCTTCGAACACTGCTAGAGCCTGGCGAATTTGCCCCGTCCGGCGGTAGCACAGGGCGAGATTATTAAAGTAATCAGGTTCACTCTTGTTGAGCGCGATAGCCTTTTTATAGAACGGAATTGCCCGGCTGAACTGGTCCTGCATCGCATGAAGATTTCCCAGGTTGTAGTAGATCTCCGGATTGGAATCATCCCGGGACAGGGCATTTTCAAAGCAACTTTCTGCATCATCATAACGACCGTAGAGCAAAAAAGCGTTCCCCATGTTAAAGAGCACTTTGCCCGACGCATTGCCCATGGAAAGTGCTTTATTGTACTGATCCACCGCCTGGGGATAGTCTTTCAACTTCAGGTAGCAATCCCCCAACTCCGCTGCCACTTCCGGCTGATACTCCATTTGCTGGAGGGATTGACGAAAAAGATCTGCCGCGCGGGAAAAATCTCCCTGCGATTTGTAAACTGCTGCACTTCCGTTGAGGGCTTCGTAAATGCGCGGGTCAATGTTCAGCGCCTTGCGAAATGCCTGCAAAGCTTTCTCTGAGCGATTTTGACGCCGGTAAATTTCCCCCAGGAAATACCAGGAGCCGGACATGCCGGGATTCAATTCGAGCGATTTTTCCAGATCCATTTTTGCTGAGTCCAGTTTTGTTTGTGAGAGGTAACAGCGGGCACTCTCGTAGTAAATGAGCGGATTGTCAGCAAAACGACTTTTCAACATCCGCAATTGTTTAAGCGCTTCCTCGTAATTGGATTGGGATATTCTCTGCCTGACGAGCTGCAACTGTGCTTCCGGATTATCAGGTTTTTTTTGGGCGGCCACGATCAATTGGGTGGTTACAACATCCATATCTTTGAAGAATTGAGAGGCGAGTTTGCTCTGCGGCACCAGGCGCGAGCCGTTCAGCAGTATCTCCATTCCATCTTTGGGCTGCCCCCGGTAAAACGCCAGCATTCCCTGCAGGAATTCGCGCGAGGCCAAATCATGACGCCGCAGATTTTCCTCTACATCCTTTCTTGCCGCCGAATCTTGCGGGAGGTTTGCAAGAAGGCCTTTCACATCCGGACGGCGCGTGAGTATCTTTGCCAGATTTTGGGCAGCGCACATGTCCCTGGAGCGGATTGCCCGTTTGGAAAATTCCAGGATGGGATGGTCGTCACTGTTCAGCGGCGCACCTTTGCTGATCTCACTGATTCCACGGGAATCCAGCACCAGGCAATCCAGCAGATCGTAGGCGGAATTGATGTTGATTGCCGCAAGGTCACTTTTAATCTGCGAATCGGAGAGCTTCTTCTCAATTTCCCGGAAATCAATTTTGATCGGCTCGGTCGAACCCATCAATACCACTTGCTTGTTGATGCAATTGGGCGCCATCCAGAGCAGCGAATAAGGGAACACCGACTGGAAAGTTTTCAGGACAATATCGAAATCATTTGGATCCAGGTCGGTGGTCATCCAGGTGGACAAAATGCCGCCCGGTTTGAGTTTGCGCCGGCAGTATTCGAAATGGTCGCGGGTAAACAGGCTGGCACTCGGAGTGGCCACTGCATAATTGGCGTCGTTCATGATGACATCATATTTCTCGGGCGTATATTTTACGAAATTTTTGCCATCCAGAATGATGTAATGAAAGCGCGGATTGCTGAGCACGCCTTTGTTGATTTCTGAAAAATGCTGTCTGGCCAAATCCATCACATCGCGGGAAATCTCCACCAGGGTAAAATTTTTGATGGGATGCAGCAGCGCCGAGTGGGATGTCTGCCCGGTGCCAAAACCAATCTGCAAAACCGTCTGTGCCCCGGGATTTACAAACTGGGGCAGATTTCCCTGCAATATTTGCAGCGTCCGCAGCATGAAGCTGGTTCCCGCCACATTCAAACCGTCAACGTCGATCCGCTTGGTATGCTGCATCGGCAAATCAGCCTCGTGGACAGTCGCGGTCCCCTCTATCCCCTCCCGAAGGTCAATTATCGGATACCCTTTCTCAACAGAGGCATAAAGGGGAGTAAATATGGTGCTGGGGGTAAAACTCAACGCCAGCAAAAATGCAGCGATTCCACCAGAAGCGATATAGGCTGCGTTTTTCCGGGAAAATGCTTTTCCACGATTGGCCAGCAAAACGATTCCAAGAGAAAAGTTAATAACAATCACGGCTGTCATGGTGGTCGAGGTTCCAAAAAACGTGATGAAGATAAAACCGGTGAGGAAAGAACCAAACACCCCGCCGATGGTGTTGTAGAAATAGAGCCAGCCCAAACCAGCGCTCATCCGGGAAAGGTCCGGCACCAGAATTTTCCCGGCCACCGGGAAAGCAACGCCCATTAAGAAAGTGGGCGGAAACATAACGATAAAAGCTTCCAGGAAGCGAACCCCGTTGAACTCCCACCAGCCCGTTCCGGGGCCAAACGTTAAAATCTTCTGATGAATTGATGGCAATTGAATCAACAGGTAGCCGGTTAAAAGGGCTGCCGCACCAATGGCGATTTCCGTCCATCCCAACAAGGAATGGGGGGTTTTGGAACGATCCGCAACTCTCCCGCCGACATACGAACCGGCTGCGATGCCGAATAAAAAAGTTGTGAGCATTACGGCAAACGCATAAACAGAGTTGGTCATCAGGAACACCAGGAGCCGGCTCCAGAGCACTTCATACGAGAGGGCTGCGAATCCGGAAAGCGCCATAATCCATAAAATAAGGCGATATTTCGAAGAAAGTCTTGGCGCCTCGGAAGTTGTTATCTGCACTTCGCCAGCGTCGACTTTTCCTGAAGACCGGAAAATACTAAACGCGGCCACTCCAATGAGGATGTTCAGAACTGCTGCAAGAAATATGGACTCAGTAACGCCCAACGCGCGGACCAGAAAAAAGGCGGTAAGAAATGTACCGCAAACCGCGCCGAAGGTGTTAACGCTGTACAGAATGCCGAATCCGAGACCGATTTTCTCCCGCTGCGTAACCACCACATGACTGATGACCGGCAAAGTTCCACCCATAAGGAAAGTGGCGGGCAGCATCACCGCGAATGCTACCGCGAATTTTGTCAGGTAAAAAAGAAGTGGAAGATTTTGTAGTGACGGATGAATGAGAGCGAATAATGATTCCAGACCGCCTTTCAAACCAGGAATCAGTAAAGCACAGAGTCCCACTCCAAATTCCAGAAACGCATAGGTGCGCAAATGATTCTTCAGGTGATCTCCGGTTTTCCCAAATTTTCGGCTGCCAAGAGCCAGACCAAGCATAAATGCCGCCAGCACCGTGCTGATGGCGAGAGTTGTATTTCCGAAAATCAGCCCGAAAATTCTTGTCCAAATTATTTCATAGACCAACCCGGTAAAACCGGAAACAAAAAAAAGAACTAATACTAAAGATTTGCGCATCAAGAATTGCCCCGATTGCAAATACAGTGAAAAAGCGCATTATCTTTTTTTAATACGGATTGTATATCTTTCAATGCTCACTTCTTTAGTTATTAAATATGATTAACATGGCCTATTCCGGATGCTGATTAAAGAATCATATCGTTGGTCATTTCAAGATTAGGATTCGCCGAACATTGTCCAGATTGCGGCCTTTCACACGAACAAAGTAAAATCCGGAATTCACCAGGTTGCCGCGAGCATCTTTCATATTCCACAAAACCTGGTTTTGTGGGCTTGCAAATGCGGTGGAAGCGGCAAAAACTCTCTGACCGAGCACATTATAAACCGAAATCGAGACCTGTTCCGGCCGCATAATGCTAAATCGAATATTCACATTGTGCGAGGCGCCGGAAAGCCTAACCGGGTTGGGGAATACATCCAGGCTGGACGTTTCCTCTCCATAGGCTTGGTTATGATTGACCGAAATACCGGTGACCGCAGGCACTACATCTTCCAGGCGCCCGCTAATTCGCACATCATCTATCCGCCCTTCAAAATCTTTTATGGAAGGACTGGCAGGATCAGCGCGATACCAGGATCCGATTGACAGCGGATCGTTGTTGGGAATTAGCGATTGGGTAAAATCCAAGGTATCGGTAGCCGCAGCGGTTGGCGAATTCCACATATAGACCTTGCCCCGCGCGTAATCATAATACACCGCAACGAATGTCCATTGGCCGACAGGAATGGTAAAGCTTGAGGCCACGGTTTGCGCCTGGTTATTGGCGTCCCGGATCAGAAACTCCAGATTTCTTGACATGGAAATCCGCAGCGCATAGTTGGTTGTTTTCGGATTGGAGTCCTGTCTTCCTTTGTTCACAAAAAAATGGACATCATTTAAAACCAGCGGATAAATCCAGGCAGAAATTCCGATATTCTCATTATCGAAATCCAGATCGTTGCTGTCATCTACACGAAAATAATCATGCACGTATGCCGTATCCAACCAGAGATAGGCGATCCCTTCCTGCAAAGGAGGGGTGCTGCTGTAACCCGCCTGGCCCTGCAGAACGCCGGCGTCATCCATAACATCCCAGTCAGCGGTGTCAAAACCATTATTTTCAAACTGCCATCGCCCACCCTTGCTTTGAGAAAAGGAGGCTTGGACGAATATAAAAAAGGTTGCGGTTATCATTAAAATGGTTACAAAGGATTTCATAAATCGGCCTTCACATTTTTGTCGTTCGCCCGAAATAAGAACCGCGCGCTTTTGCTTACCGAAAACGCGCGGCCCGGTAAGAAACATTAGAATTGCAAGCCATAATTGGGCGCCTGGTCCACGCCAATATACGCACTCAGGGTCATGCCAACATCACCCCAACCCGGATAGACGATGTACATTATCTTACCGGTAAAGTTGAGATAGTGCATAGGCGTCTGCAACTCGCCATCATACAATACTTCCTCGGTTCCATCTTCTTTCATAGTGTAAATGCTCGTCTCCCATGCCAGGGTGTAATACATGGTTCCTTCATTATCAAATTCGATACCCAAAGGAGAATCCATATCAGTCATAAGCTCTTCCTCTGCTCCCAGACCGCCTGATGTAATCTCAAACCGGGAAATTACACCGTCCCAAATGCGGGTAACATATAAATAATTGCCATAAACGCGGCAGCACTTGGCGGTCGATGCATCCGCCATGTAGGTAACGGTGCCCGATGGATCCACTCTGTTTATTCCGTTTTCGTTCTGGACAACGTACATGTTTCCATTTTGATCCCAATCCATTGCAATAGGGCTGGGTACAGATGCTGCCAATTCGATGGAAGAGCCGTCCGGAGAAATTTTTTCGATCTGGTCATCGCCCTGCTCACAAACATAAAGATAGTGACCGGGACCAAACCTGATTGCGCCGCTGACAGGCACCGAAGCAAATTCGGATTTTACACCATCCGGGGTAATTTTGTAAATCACCCCGGCATCGGCCGAACCCACGTAGACGTTACCATTGTCATCCACTGCCACACCGTTGGGCCAAACAATTTCCTCGTCAATGGTCTGGAGAGTGTTCTTGAATATGAACGGATTCGGCTCGCTCCAGTATTCCGACCCTTTAACGCTGACCTTAACACCTACTGTGTCATTTGAGACATTTGGCGCTTGAACAGTCAATTCAGTAGCGGTCGCGGACAGAATCTTGCCGATGTTTTGCCCGAATGCTACAAAATTATATTCGGGCGTGGTATTAAAACCACTACCGTAGATCTTTACAATATCCTTCAGGTAGCCCTCACCCGGACTCAGAGAGTCGACCTTCGGCACGTCAACGCCGGTCGGATTCGGATCCGGATGGCTCGCGTCGTAGCTCGGCTGGTCCGGTCCCGAACAGGACAGCAGAGCCAGCCCGATAATCAGGGAAAAACTGAGGATTACCCATAATGTTTTATATTTCATACTTAAATCCTCCAAATTGTCTTTTTTAAAATCATATCCAAAGCCCCAATAAATTTGGTGCAGGTATTACTTCCTTTAGAATTGAAAATTCACACCAAACATTTGCACTGCATCAAAATGCTGGAATCCGATATAACTGTAATCAATCCCCAGGGCCAGGTCGCCGGTCTGATATTGCAATCCGCCACCCAGCGTCAGACCCTCTTCGTCGTAGTTGGTCTTGTAACCGCCGCGCAAAAACACCATATCTTTGAATCCGTATTCCAGACCAAAATTCAGTCTTTCAGTATAGTCCCGTGGGTGGATCGCATCCACAGAAAGGGTGATGCTATGCGGCGACTCGGACGTTAACAGACTAGTCATATTCATCGCCATGCCAAACTTGAAAGTCAGCGGCAACGAGAATTGATCTGCACGATACTTTTTTTCCTGGGAAAAGTTTTGAAGACTCATCGCCAAACGCAGGTCTTTGAAGCCGGTATAGTAGATAGTCCCGAAATCAAAGGCGAACAGGTTCATTTTGGCGGTATATTCGGTTCCAGCTCCCATAGTACCTTCCAGGGTGGTGCCCAGATTCTCGTTGAGGTATCGCAGATGACCGCCAATGGCAAAACGATCGGTCACACGCCGGGCATATCCGATGCCTACTGCCCAGTCCGTGGGGGAAAAGCTGCCTGTTTCTTCAAAACCGGCCTCATTGTCGCTCCGGAGGGTTCCATGAAACACCCCCCAGTCGACTGCTGCAAAGCTGGCACTGATAAATCCAAGCGCGCCGGCGTCATAGGTAAACGCCCCGGCATTTACGTCGATATCGGCAATCCACTTCGTTTGCGTTAGGAAAAAATTGCCACCTTTAGACAGTGCCACTCCCGCCGGATTCCAGAATATGGAGCTGGCGTCGTTGGCGACTGCGGTATAGGCGCCACCCATGGCGGCTGCCCTGGGACCGATCGGTATGGACAGCCACTGCATGCCGGACTGGGCAACTTTTTTCAGCCCGGCCGCCTGCAAGGGCAGCGAGGCCGCCAGAGCCATTATCATCACTAAAATCAGATAATTTTTTATTTTCTTCATTTTATTCCTCCTGACAGTTCTCACTTTTTTGTCATTTTGTTTGTTTGATATCATTCGGATCACCTCACAACAACAAATTTTTCAATGCTGCCAGGAATTGGCTTTTCAATAATGTTTTTTGCGTTATCCACCTGCAGAATGTAAACCCCGCTGGCCACCAACTGGTTGGATTCCGTCACCAGGTCCCAAAATTCATCGGCGCTTCCGGTGTTGTGCTCGATGGTTTTTATCAAATCACCAGCTACGGTAAAAATTCGAATCGTGCAATAAGGCGGAAGATTGACGATGTGGATTTCATCTATGTTTCCCGTCGAAGAGTAAAAATTATATTCCTGCGCCATGGTAATATATGGATTTGGCACAATCCGTACCTTGCCGGCAGTGGGTTCGCCGGGTGCAAATGCATAAGCGGCAATTTGAGACCGGTTGGTATAGATGGAACTCTCCAGTTTCTGTTCCCTGATCAAACCGTCAGTGTTTTGCGTGCCGTTGTCTACCGCTGTTACCGCATAATGATACGGCTGGCCCCGGACAACACTTGAATCAATGTAGGTAGTCGTATTTGCGGGAACCTCTGCGATTTTTTCCCAGGCAATGTGAGTTCCATCGGGCCGCAGCTCGTCGTATGTATCCGCAAGAAACGCCCCGAGTTTTCTATAGATATTATAATGATCCAGGTCAGGCACGCCTGTATCCGGATCTCCTTCACCAGACAGGTCCTGCCATTTCAGGTAGATGACGTTCGGTCCGGATTCGACCGTTAGATCAGGAGATGGCAACGGATCGGGGATGTCCAAACCACGCTGGTATGTCCAATTGGCGCGGTCCATGGTCTGGAAAAGGGAATCCTTGCCGGTAGCGAGAAGCGCATTTTTCGACGCATCATCAAACGTTGCACCGGCTTCGCCGCGATACCACGAACGCCACTCCAGTCCCTTTTCAACCGCCAGTTGCCGGGAGATGCCATTGGCACCAACGGTATAGACGATGTGTACCGAATCGCCCAACTGGAAGTTGTATGGGCCGAATGACTGGAAAGGAAACTCATCTTCCTGCGCAGATGCATCATCCGGCCAGCCGGATTGTTCTTCTACTGTCTGGCGCGTTCCGGAAGAAGCCCAGTCCCAGAGGGTGGCAAAGCCCGGGAAATCGGTGTCCCACAAGTTATAAACACTTATATTCCCGATTATCGAAAGGGGTTGAGCCGGATTATCGGTGTTATCCGAAACAGAGTTATCCACATGCAACGCCGCAAAGCCGGCATAGGCGGAGGAGACAAATTCACCCGACGGCATGGATGTGCTTCCGCCAGAGCCAATTCCAAACCGCGGATCGCCGGTATCATCAAATGGTGCACCGCCGGTTTCAAACTCTGTGATATCCGGGTAATCTCCATCCCACCCGTAGGACACCATCATATCTCTTCCGCCGGGCACCAGGGTGGAAGGAACCGTCTCATAGGTTGCCCAATCATCCTTGCCTTCTTCATACCAGCGGGAATAGGTGATGTAGGTTCCTTCGGCCGTCTGGAAGCTGTAACCAAGAATGAAATAAACATCGGAAAGGGTTTGCGTAGGATCAGTATCCGGCTTAGGATCATCATCCCAATCGAAAGTGCATTTGTATCTCATATCCACAATGATATAATCGTTGTGATTGGGATTGGAAAATGAGTAGGACCTTTTCAGCACGTCGAAGCCCGGCATCATCTTATAGTGGACCTCTATCATCTCGTCTGAAACCAAATTCGGGTCTACTGTGCCGGTAAACCGCCGGGAAGAAAGCTGCAATTGCCCGTTGGCATATACCCAAACCTCCGGCGGCTGGTGACGGCGGTACTCCTTAATGCCGTACGGTTCCTCCTGATTGTAAGAAACCGGACCTTCCAGCCATTGCTCTTTGTTATGTGCAGTCCCCATTGAATCTACCCAGGTCCCCACCGTCAGTCCGCTGTTATAGAAAACGATATTGGCGTAGCGGTAATAGTCTTGCGGCCATTCGCCGGTCGGGTCAACTGAGTTGGTATTAATATTATCCCCAGCTTCCACTCTATACTTGAAATCTCCCATATCATGCGTACGGGTTTGTGCAAAAAGCCTCTGAGATCCCGTCATGATCAGGAGGAGAAGGACAAGACCCGGCACAAGCGGAAACCACCTTTTAAGTCTGTATAACTTCATAAGTTTTTCTCTCCTTATATTTGAATTGAATTTCACTTGCCCACAAATCATTTTTACATCTGTACCCGGATGCCAAAGAAAATATCCCTGGGATTGATAAACTGGGACCATGAATTCCAGCCAAGATCGATATAGTCCTGTTTGTAATCGCCCAGCTTGTCGTTGCCTTTCTGGCTCCCCTGTTCCCATGGGAAGTGCAAGGATCCAATATATGAGTTCCAGTTGTACGGATTTGGAAAGCCTTTGTAATTGAAAAGATTTCTCACCTGCATGTAGGCGCTGAATCGTTTGTTGGCAAACTGGAAACGCTTTTCCAGCATGATATCGGTATTCCAGTAGTCAATTACATCAGCATAATGCTGATCGGCCAGCTTCGATCCGCCCTCAACCAACTCTTTTCCGCCAGACGACCAGTCCTGCAGAATATTAAACTGCCAATCGCCCAATAGCTTGGCACCGAGGATCGCGGGGCCAAAACTGGCGGGGGTTCGAAAGGTCAAATTGGCACTCAGTGATGGCACCGGCCAATTCCTGCTCTGCAACGGGCTTTCCCTTTGCTCCGCAGCTTTTTGCCGATCTTCAAAAATCGTAGCATAGCCGGTATGACCGGAGCTCTGAATCATATACTCAGCCTGGACCCAGCCGCGCCAAAACCGGCCTACCCGGCGCTCCAGTTTTAACTCCAAACCGCGGATATCGCCATATCCGTTGCTTGCCCAGGTAGTAACCACGCTCTCATTATCAAAAGGAACAATTTCTACCTGACTGAGCTGATCCGAAACGTCTTTGTAATATCCCATAAAATGGATCAGAAAGTCATTGGCAATACCCTTTTCAATTCCGATTTCATAGGAGATTGTTCTGGGCCAATCAGCGCCGATATTGGGTATGGTCGCGCCGCCGCCTGAGGGTTTTACGGTGTACAACTGATCGATAACCGGCGGCTGGTAAAAATGCCCGTAGTTAAAGAATATTTTGCTGGTAGAAGTTATAGGATGCGATATTCCCAATCGCGGACTAAAGTAAAGCTTGTAAGATTTGTCTGTCGAATGAAGCTGGGAAAAGCTGTTGTCCTGCGCCCGGAACGTCGCCAAATCGTATGGAAGATTGTTATAGATGTATTGTGGATTCAGAATGAACGGCGTCACACCAGGCTGAAGGTAATCCGCCCTGATACCGAAATTGGCAATCATGCCCTCATATTCCAGTTTATCCTGGATATAGGCGCCAAGTTGAACCGGATGTTCATCATAGTACCACCAGTTGGTAGGATTCACAGTAAAAGGCTGAGTAGTTGCACCATGATTGATTTCCCTTCGCTCATGAAATTGCGTGTAGTCGACCGAAACACCGGTTTTGACCTGGTTATGTTTGTCAATTTGCGAAACCAGGTCTCCGGCGAGACGCAAACCCCAGTAGCGGGAATGGTCCTGCCCTCTGCCGCCGCCGGAAATCAGGAATTTATTGATAACATCATATTGTTCTGTGATGGAACCAATTGAACTTCCAACGTATCCGAAAGGCTGCTCGTCATACCAGCGTCCGCCAATTAGCTTGATGCCGGTGGTATCGCGCAGTCCGATCGGCTCCTGTTTTATCTGATAGTTGGTGTATTCCATATCCAGATCATAGAACGTGCTGGGGCTCAAGACATGGTTGAGGGATAAGCCGCCACGATACTGCATCACCGTCGCCGGATTATACATCGCGTCATTCCACATGTATTTCCATTCGGACGCATAATTTTGTGCATATTGTGTTCCCTGGCGTGTGCCGGTAATGAGACCATTCGTATCCTCATATATGCCACCGCTCACTCCCTTGACAACCATAAAATTATTGTTAAAAGAGAGTTTCATTTGCGGAGTCAGGTGAGTCGTCAGTTTTAACAATGTTGTGCTGGAAACGGAATTATTGCGGCTGAGCGGATAAACCAGTTGCAGATTCTCATAACGCTGGGACACCATAAATGCGACCGGGGTTCCCGGAATGGGTCCGCTGATAGCGCCATCAAATATATAGTCCGGTTTGTCGGCATACGGACGGTTACGATGCTGCCACTTCCACAATTCCAATAGCGCCTGCGGCGTCATATCGTTGCTGGGATCGGGATCGGCCAGGTTCTGCCTTGCCACTTCATTCCATCCCACAAAAGTGAATGGGTATTTCCCGGCATCCACCATATCCTGGCTGATGCCGGTAAAGGCATCCGGTCCAGCATAAGTCTGCCAGAACGGTCCGTCGATACTAAAAGGGCTCGGCCCGAAGTGCTTGCGGGCAGCCGGGCTGGTTCGCGCATCAATATTGACCGAATAGCGATCCAGGCTTCCTTCTTTCGTCACAACGTTCACCATTCCCGAACGGATATCGCCATACTCGGCATTAAATCCGCCGGTCAGAATTTCGATTTCCTGCACAGCGGAAAGGTTAAGCGTCGTCATCGGCTGCTGTGTTCTCTCGTTCCTGGTGGAGAGGCCATCCACCACGATATCGGTTTCGTTCAGGCCGCCGCCTCGTACAATCAAGCCGGTGCCGTCGGTGGAAGCATGCAGTGAAATTCCGGCTTCGCTGGAAAGAACTTCTTCCAGGTTTTCCACCGGACGATCCATAATGGCCTCGCTGGTCACAATTTTCTGGCTGGAGGAGACGTCCATCTGGATAGCCGGGCGTTCCGCTTCAACCACAACCGTTTCACCTTTGAGGGCTTCTTCCTGCATCCCAAAATTTAGGGTCGTGGTCTGGCTAATATTGACCTTGACATTTTCCTGAACCAGTGTCGCATAGCCAACCATTACAGCTTCAACCTTGTAGGTGCCAGGGGGAACATTGAGAATGAAATAAAAACCATCTTCGTCGGTTGCGGCGCCCATCTTAGTATCCTGGATTACTACATTGACGCCCGGCAGAGGCTCGCCGCTTGATTTGTCCACTATCTGGCCTGCAATTTTGCCTGTCGATGCAGACCATGCCCCTGTTGCAAAAACAGCAAAAAGAAGAAGCGCTGCAACAAACAAAATAGCTTTCTTATCTGTTTTTTGCATGTTATTACCTCCTATTAATTAGTTTGAATTTCTGAACCATTAATTTTACTCCCCCTCTTTGCACCCTAAAACTGTTCATTATTCTTGAAATATCATCCTAAAACTGGTTTTGGTATGGTTTATTGCTCTGGGGAATGGACCGCCGAACCTCATCTTCCCAGTTGGAATTCTGAATTTCATCGGGATCGGTTGAATGAACCAGAAGATAGCGTCCGTCGCCTGTGCGGTCCACAAAAACAAACTGGGTACTTCCGTTGTAACTATAGGTCCAGATTTGATTGTCTTTGATCGTCGCAACGGGAGAGGCCTCACGGGTTATTTCGACTGGCGGTCCATGTTGAATGTAGATTCTTGCCATATCGGAATTGATGCCGCCCTTAAAATTATTTTCGCAATAGGCGATTCTTCGAAAATGTTCTTCCATAAATTCATTGCGAGACGTGGTTGGATCAGGATCTTTCGATTTCCAAAAATCCAACAAAAATCTCTGTTTTCCGGCAGGGTCGAGTTCCTTAAAAGTTTGCAGTTGCCGGTGCGTAGAAATGTATTTTATCTGGTTATAATATTTTTGAATATCCGCCTCCGACATGGGAAGTACCAGCGCCTGAGAATCGGCCGCAGAGTTTACCCGGAAATAGCCTGAAACTTCCTGATTCTGCTCGGTCTCCAGATCGGTTATATTTACAATGCATTCATATATTCCGTTTGAAAGGTCCTTCAGTGGAATTGCATCGATTCTTGCCAATCTTGATGCCGATTTCCGAATAGCATCTTGCCATTGGGTAAATACATTCTTTCCGTTCATATTCCGGACAGTAAATCGCAGGCTGTAGAAAGAAGCCTGATCGACAGGAAATTTCAGGTGATTGATCTCGTAATAAACGTAGGCTTTCTGTTGTTCATCGCTGAGAGAAAATGTTCTGGACGGATTAGGCAACATCAGGATCCCGTTTTTATCGAAGACACTCTTCTGGTCTGCTTTCTGAATATGCGAGATAAAAAACAGATCACTAAGAGAAAACGAATTGGGGAAGTTACGAACTACCAGGGGCTGAGATACCAGGCCCTCCTTGCCGGATGTGAGATCCTGAATCGTAATAACCATGTCCATTGTATCCGGTCTTAGCTCAAATCGATTCAAGTCGACAAAAAGATCCGGTGCATCGGACCGCTGATCCGACGGAAGTTCAACATTGCGGTTTTCGCTGAAATTTATCACGGTGTCGGTATGGCTACCAGTGAATCTTATCGCAATGGAAAAGGTGGCATTTTGTTCGCGGGAACCTTGTTGCACACCGGAGAGCTGTCGCAATGGAAGAGAATATGAAATTTCAACCAGAGTTTTCCCATCATTACCTTCAAACTGGCAAACATCCGCATAATACACAAGTGATCCACCGCTTGTATATGACGTTGCCGTATTGCCGGCAATCCCGGAAATTGCCGGCATCACAAACATCAGGCAAACAACAAGGCAACTGAAAGAAACAGACTTAAATTTGCCTGGGGAAGACATGGATTTTTGCCCAAGAATCTGATGTCGGCTAATCCACCTTTGGGCAGAGTCTATTGCGGCTAACATAAACAAACCTTTGCAACCTCATAAGATAGTAAAACAAGATTCTTCCAACCCTCCCGAATTCCCCTGCTCAATTTACGGATTGAGCACCCGGTACTGCATCCATCAATCAACACCCGGCGCCGGCGAACCAGCAGCAGTCTCCGTTTCCGTACCCGGTTCCTCCGATTCAATCGCCATCAGTAACGCAGCAACCACAGCTAGAATCATCCCTGAAAGAATAATCGCATGAGGAATCACGGCATAAATCGCCAGTGAAATGATAATGGTAATCACCGGCGCTCCGGCATTGGTCAATGGGCTAACAATAATTGCTTTTCCATAACGAAAGGCGTAAACCAGGCAGAGTGCACCAATCGCGTTCAATATCTGGATCATGGCAGCCAGGTAAGGCCCCTTGAATCCCCAATTTATTGTCTGAGTGAAATCGGTCATAAACAGTGCGAAAGGGATCAGCAGAATTCCGGTAACCATCATATAAAAAAATATGCTCTCCGCCTTCATGCTCTCATTTGCAAACTTCATTACATAAGCCTGAATTCCCCACGCCAAAAAAACCAGCAGAGATAGAATGATCCACAAATATCCGCTGGCACCGCCATTGTTGGCCGGCTGATAAGAAAGTAAGGGAATTGCCAGCAACGCCAGAACAATGCCAACCCAGCCGCGTTTGCTTGCACGCTCTTTGAGAAACCAATAAGATAAAAGGATAGTCACAACCGGGGAGAGTGAAATAAAGGGAAAGACGATATAGGCCGGGCCCATACGTAATGCCTCGAACAGAATCAATTGACCACCCGCGCCAAGAAACCCAATTACCGCGCCGAGAATAATTGACCTTGGATTAAATTCCAGTTTCCAATTAATAATCTTTAAAGCCACCAATGCTGGTGGAATCATGGTGAGGGCCCAGACCGAATAGCCCAATGTTGCCGGGAAGCCCGACTTTTCGGGGATTTCGATCAGTGCACCCCAAACACCCCAGAAACTGGTAGTAACAATGGCAAACATTAGCCACAGCCTATTTTTCACAGTACTCCTCCTTTTTTAAGACAAAACGAGTAAACACATTCACCCAGGCGTTTACCCCGGATCGAAATTACCCCAACGTGGCGGCATCCGCAACAGGTTACAATTTTCTACCCATAATTTGCTCCATCCCCAAGCCCGGCGGCAGCAGAATACACATCGGTTACCTCCATGATTTTATCACGGATGAGCTGGAGCGGATCATAGTTAAGCACACCTTCCCTGGTCTTGTGGTATTGGATCGGCATGAAATAACTTAGCAGTGACAGAGGTACGGGATTACGGGACAAATTCTCAACAAGTTGATTCAAAGCGCCGGTAACGCGACTGTCCGGCCAATAATAACGAATCCGGTCGCTGAAGCTGTATTTTCTCGCGAGTGCCGCTTCGTGTTTATTTCCCCGGTAATGTTTTTGCCAATAGTCCGGATTTTCCAGCATTGCTTCGTCAATCGTTTCAATCAGCCGGGAAAGCCGGATATCATTACGTCCGGCGAACAATTCTTCTTCAATTTGTGCAAGCGCAAACACCGCTTCGCGAAAGGCAAACGTCAGCGCCGGCCCCACTTTCAATACGGCAAAATGGTCTTCTACCATCCGGCGCAGCGACCCGCGCGTCTGGTAGTCTGTGGAGTGCGCCTCATAAACCAGACCATCACGCTTATCTATATACTCGGAAAGGGTGGCGGCCTTTTCCCGATCATACTCAATGATGTTGGTATCATCAAATTCAACTCCCGGCTGGACGACAACCGCAACCACGCGTTCCCAGGCAGACTGCAAACCGAGACTATCAAAAGCACGTTTCGTGATTTCGATAGTCTGCTCCACTTCATCGACCGGAGTAGGCATTATGTCCTTCAATGACTCCTGTGCGCCGCCGGGAATCGGCACATCGGTTCCAATTACATAGATGGGCAGATCACCGGAACCCAATTCTGCGGCGGCTCGCTCCGCCATTTTACATAGTTCCGCTGCCCGTGATGCAATTATTTCAGTGTCAAGCGGCGCGCCCTGTTCCATGGGATCATCCGCGCAACGCATGCTGGTATCCAGGTGAATCTTGGTGAATCCGGCCCGCACGTACGACCCAATTTGCCCGGCGGCCTTCATCATGGCATCTTTTGCTGCTTCATTTTGCCATACATTTGGCCCCAGGTGGTCGCCCCCCAGAACAATGCGTTCGAAGGGGAAATCCATTCTAACCGCTGTTTGCTTTACATAATCCACAAACATTTGCGGGGTCATTCCGGTATATCCGCCATATTGATCCACCTGGTTAGAGGTGGATTCAATAAGCAGGATGCTGTTGTCCACATTGGCCTGCTGCATGGAGGCCTCCAACACATACTGATTGGCAGAGCAAACCGAATATATTCCTGCCGTCTCTCCCGCTTTGTGTGTTTGAATAATGTTTTGCAGCGGATTTATCATTGGCCCATTATCTGGTTGAGTTTAGTTCCAACAATTGATTTATCCTGAAAAGCTCCGGTTCCGCCTATTGCGGTTACTGCCAGGGCTCCGCATGCGTTGCCAAACTGAAGGCATTCATCCCATGACGCTCCCTGCAAATATTTATGGAGAAAACCGGCATTGAAACTGTCGCCTGCTCCGGTAGTTTCTACAGCTTCTACATTAAAACCGCTATCGCTATATGTTTTGCCTTCGGCGTGAACCGTTGCACCTTCACTCCCCTTTTTTACTGCCAATACTTTTACCATATTCCCAAGTCTTTCGACGGCATCTTCCAGCGAATCGGCATGGGCAATCCGAATTGCTTCATCATCGTTGGGAAGAAAAACATCAGTATATTCCAATACGCGGTAAATGCCCTCATCCCACTTTTCAGAAGGATCCCAATTGGTATCCAGGGAAGTTGTTAAACCGAGTTTCTTTGCTCTGGCAAACAATTCTGGCACATCCGGCAAAAGACCGGTCTGGAGATAATAGCAACCCATATGCAGATGACGCGCTTGACTGACAAAATCCCAATCCACATCATCAATTGTCATTGCCGTCATCGCCCCCATGTAGGTGAGAAGCGCCTTTTTGGGCGGATTTGCCAAAACGATTGTAGCGCCGGTTTTCAAGTTCGGATCTCGAATGATTTTTGAAGTGCCCACTCCGCCGGCATTTAATTGAGAAATCATAAAATCGCCAAAATTATCATTTCCTGCTTTGCCGATAAATCCCACCTTGCTTCCAACAGCGGAAAGATTGTGGGCAGTAATTGCAGATGAACTGCCCATCGCGAAACGCATGTCCGCTGCCAGTTTTTCTTTCTCATTTTCGGGCATCGGCACATCCCAGAGAACTAAGTCGATATTCAGCTCTCCGGCAACAATCACATCTAAATTCTTGTTATTCATGATTACCATCATATTGGGTTTCAAAAGTTACAACAGCCGATAAATTCTTTGGACTGTCCGGATTAATATTTTTGGAGCGCGCTTTATAGTAGCCTAACAACTGCAGCAATGGAAGATACATAAAAGGATTAAAGACATCTCCAAAGCGGGTAGGTGCCTCTACCAGGTGATGCGAAGTACCGGAAAGATCTGAATAGCTCTTGCCTTGCAGGACAAGCGTTTTGGCGCCCAGTGCCTTCATGTCATTGGCCAAATGCGCTTCGTATGCCTTTCCGCTTTCAGAAAACAGGATTGTGATCAAGGTGTTGTCCGAAGCCGTTGATTTCGGCCCATGACGATATTCTAACGCATGATAACTCTGCGACAGCGAAATCGACATTTCCTGAATTTTTAGCGCCGCCTCGTTGGCAAGTCCAAGGAACGGTCCCTGACCAAGAAATACAAAGTGGTTAATATTTTCATCATTTGCAATCGTCTCTACCATCGGCTCAAAATCCTTCATCAATCGGTAGCTCTCGTCTGCTAATTCGTCCAACTTGTCTGCAAATTCACCGTCGTCGAGCAGCAAGGAGGCGAGATAGACAATACTTAACAACATAGTTGTGAAGGAGCCGGTCATTACCACACTCTCTTCTGTCTCAAAGGGAAAAGTCAAGCTGAGGTCGCTGCTTTTTATTAGCTGCGAATCGGAGCTGCATGATACGGCCAGTGTGGGGATGTTGAGTTCCGTCTTGACTTTCTCGGCTGCTTTAACAACCTCAGTCGAGCTACCCGAGCGCGAAATGGGAATTGCCAGATATTTGTCTGCTGAATTAAAAACGAGCCCCGGGAATATTAAAATCTCCGAAGAAGGCACTGCTTTGGTCGGCAGGCCAGTGAGCATTTCAAATATACTGCTGGCGGTTTGCGCCAGGTAATATGAAGTTCCGCAGCCTGTAAACACCCAAACCCTGCCCTTAAATTGATCTACTATTTCAAGATATTTTGACCTTTCGCCTTTCAGCGCCTGCAAAGCGTTTTTCCATCCGGACTGCTGCCGGGTAATTTCCTGGTAGGTAATACTGAAATCGTCTTCATAATCCTTCATTCTTCAACTCCTCTAACAAAATCAAACCACAATTACTTCAATTCCCAAAGAAGCCAGTTTTTCCTGGTCTTCAGCGGACAAACGGCTGTCTGTAATCAGTTTGTCAATTGCCTTAACTTTATTAATGACACCTATGCTTCTCCGACCGAACTTTGACGAATCTGCCAACACGATCACCTCTTCAGCAGCTTCCATCATCATTTGATTCACCTTGGCCTCCTGCAAATTGGGAGTGGTCAAACCAAATCTGAAATCTATTCCATCCACGCCTAAAAATAGCTTGTCTGCTGTATACTTTTTTAACGAATCCTCAGCCATCGGTCCCACCAGTGAAAAGGATTTTTCTCTCAGGATTCCGCCGGTGAGGATCACACTCACTTCTCCGGAAGCCAGTTCGGTAGCAATATTTACTGCATTGGTTATTACGGTGAGATCTTTTTTAAACTTTAGCAGCCTTGCTAACTGGGTAGTGGTTGAACCGGAATCTAAGATAATAACGTCCCGCTCTTCGATAAACTGTTCCGCGCTTTTTGCGATTTTAATTTTTTCTTTGGTGTGAATTTGCTCCTTCTCATTCAAGGCCAGATCCATTACGGAAGAGTGGTTTTTTATTGCGCCGCCATGAACCCTGTTCAGCATTCCTCGTTTCTCGAGAACTTCGAGGTCTTTTCTTATCGTAACTGAAGACACCCGGAACATCTCGCTTATTTCATTCACTAGCAGACGTTTCTGTTGACTCAACAATTCCTGAATTCTTTGTCGTCTCTCTTCTGTTAACATGGCTTAATTATTTCTTTAATTTCAATAACACAAACGGATTACCGGATTTAGGCTAACTTGCAGAATAAAATGAAGCGCGTACAAAAGTGCTTTCGAAATGCATCATATTGCCATAAAATTCTTTCGTTTTCTTGTCTATACTTTCATTTCCTTTTGATTTTAAGCAATCAAAATCAATTTGTCAAGATTTATTTACAAAATTTCTATTTGGGGAAGATTAGGCAAGCATTGACCAGAATAGCCTATGATTTTTATATTTTTTTAGATGATTGTTTGAAATTAAAAACCAGGGATCTGGCAATTCTGTGGTTCACAATACGTTATATATTGGACTCCTCGAAGGTGAAACAGGTGTAAATGAGAGAAAAAGAGAAGTTGGATGTTGAGATTTCCGTAGGGAATCTCGTTTTTTTGAGCGTCTCATTTTCTTAACTTCACCCAAACAAAGAGGAGGTCCGATGAAGCAGCCGAGATTCACAGCAGAGGCGAAAGCCAATCTGATTTTAGAAGTATCGCGAGGAGTAAGTACGGTTTATTATATTGGACCCCTCAAAAGAGAGACGGGAAGGAATGAGAGGCGAATAGATATACTGGTATACTGGATCCGTTACATTAACCGTTTGAGAATAAATAATCGAAGTCCAAAAGAATATTACATAAAAAGCAATATCTATGTTCATATTTCTCTTTTTCATAAACTACCAGGGCTTATATTCATTTTTTCAATAAGAAATCTGAATAAGCTTCTGAATAAAAATGATGAGTGAACCGGCCCATCCTCGGAGCCGGTTCACTCTAAAATGTCTACTTCATCAACAGCATTTTGTGGGTCTGAGTAAAATCACCGGCTTTAATCCGGTAAAAATAAATACCGCTGGTTACTCTTTGTCCATGGCTGTTCAGGCCATCCCAAACAACTTCGTGATAGCCGGCATTCAAATCGCTGTTTACCAGCGTTCTCACAACCTGGCCCACGCTATTGTATACCACCAGGCCTACC
Source organism: uncultured Calditrichaceae bacterium (assembly GCA_964624795.1). Taxonomy (GTDB): domain Bacteria; phylum Calditrichota; class Calditrichia; order RBG-13-44-9; family RBG-13-44-9; genus CAZUZS01. The sequence goes on along the minus strand of CAZUZS010000056.1, from coordinate 6,147 downwards.
TTGCTCTCCTGAGGCAACTGGTAGCGAATGCGGGTGGCCGGGTTGAACGGATTCGGATAATTCTGCATTAAGGCGAATTCCATAGGCAGCAACCCATTTACCGGCCCTTCGCCAATTTTCGTGTCGATTTTAGCATTACTGCTGTTACGCAAATGGCGATCCGCCACCGCAAACTGACCGGCCTCATTCGTCAGGCGGCGCAGACAGATTCCGGACAGCTCGCCTTTCCCGCTCAGCTCCGGCGCCGATAACTGCTCCGTCTATCCATATCTGTCCATTTACGGCTTTACCATTCAGGAAAACCGGATGATCCTTTACGCCCCTAGTCAGTGCTCTTTTTTCAACGCCAACAAATTCGTACACTTCGAAATCGTAAGCGAAACGGAAACTGAAGCCTTTCAGATCACTCACCTGCCTTACCGTCACCGGTATCATTGTCTCCGAACCATATCCGCCATAAACCGCCGGCATCTGCGCGGGGAAGCACCGGTGGAGGAATGAAAGTGATCCGGCTGGTTGTGATTGTCAAATTCGTGAGGGCAGAAATAAAGCGCCTGCTGCATCCCAAGGCGGTGATCCCTGTGCAGGTAGGCCAAACGGTAATCCCTAAAGAGATTGTTACCAATGTCATTGGTTTCCTGGTTCTCATGATCGGCCTGTTTGTTGCGGGCGTCATACTCATGTCGGTGCTGGGCCTCGATCTGGAGTCTTCGCTGCGTGCGGTCGCCGCGACCGTGGGGAATATCGGGCCTGGTCTGGGCGGCGTTGGGCCAACCGATAACTATGCCCATATTCCCGGCATCGGCAAATGAATGCTCTCTTTTTTCATGTTAGCCGGGCGTCTCGAAATTTACACCGTTCTTATCCTTTTGGGGCCTTCATTCTGGGAAAAATGATAAACGACCTCTTTTCAAATTGTTGCCGCAATCTGTCCCAACACTTGCAGACCCTGACGTTGACTGCGCTGGTCGGAGACGATGGTACTCCTCGATTGAAGAAAACGGCGGAGCGTAGTGACAATAGGGAGTAACGGCGGGGTATCTTGTTTATATCGGATATTGCCGGCGGTGCTCCGGGTTTTACGGCCAGGTAGAATCCATTGTCATGTTCACATAATAGGCAAGACCAGGTTTCACCTCAAAGTTGGTCTGGGGAAAGACCAGGCTGCTCACAAAAAGTGATGCGCGCAACTCTCAGATAATTTTGCATTTGACAATAAAATCATCAATCCGATATTTGCTTGGATTCAATTAGATTAGTTTTAACCACAAAAGTGATTATTATCAATGATTTTTGGCATAATAGATTAAATTATTAGTAATTATTGTAGTTTCTTTCTTATATTTAAATATCGTTTGTTGATGAATTAAATGTGAATATTTTGGCTATGATTGACCTACAAAACATTTTGTTATCAATCCTGTACAAAAAGACATAGTATTAGGCCTCGCACAATCTAACAGAAGAATGATTTGCTTAAACTTCATTTGAGAAAGTTGTCATATTGAGCAGATTGCATTTAATGATTTCAAATTGTTATTAAGCTAAATATTGGATGAAATCATCAGGTGTAATTAAACTAATGATTATGATAATAAGCCTAAGCTTGGAATGGTAAATGAGTGATTTTGAAAAGCCGCTTAATCCTTTTGTGGGTCTGCATCCTTTTACGGCAAGTTATTATCAGCTATTTTTTGGCCGAGAAAAGGAAATTGATGCTTTAACACAATTGGCAAGCGAAAAATCAATGATAGTTGTAACAGGAGATACAGGAAGCGGTAAAACTTCTTTAATTCAGGCGGGATTGATCCCGCGTCTAAATAGTCAGGAAAACGGGCGAAAATGGTTTGCGGCATACGTGAAACCTGCCAAAAGACCGATTGAGAATTTAGTAGCAGGAATTCTGGAATCCACCATAGAAGAAATTAACCCGGGGGATCTAAGCCGATTTATTTATGAGATTGACAACTCAGGAATCAAACTACTCCTGGAATTCCTTAAACCCATATTGGCTGGTCATAATAAAAAATTGTTGATCATTATTGACCAACTTCAGGATTTATTTCATTCTGGCGTCGGAAATTCGCCCGATCCTGAGGCAAACAACCAACATATGTTTTTCTCCTTCCTGGCGAAACTAATTGACCAGCAGATACTTCAGTTATGTATTATTCCTATCATACGATCAGATTATTTAGAGGATTTTAGAAGGGTGCCTGGTTTTGCCGAAATGATCGATAAAAACCAGTATACAGTTAAATTAATGAGTCCTGGAAAACTTCGAAAGGCTATTGAAGGTCCGATTAACCATTACGGACAAAAAATCGATTCTACTCTCATTGATCTTATCCTCAAGGATGTTGAAAATGAGAAATTTCAGCTACCGGTTTTGCAGTATCTTCTTTGCAAAATCTGGGAAACTTGGTTAAGCACCGAAGATGACATAATTAATGAAGACCATTATTTTATGATTGGTCATGCTCAAAATGCAATTTCATGGCATGCAGACAATGTCCTGTCAAGCTTAAAAGAAAGTGAAAAAGAAATCGCGGAGAGGTTATTCAGATCCCTTGTTTATATAGACTCTAAAAATCGAATGAGTTGCCATTCAGCATATTTAGGCGATCTGCAAAAAATAACCAGCATACCATCAAATGAGCTTGCTAAGATTATAGATCTCTTTTATAGCGGCGGAAGATCTTTTTTAACTATCTCCGAAGACATTTTAAAAAATGATCTGGTTGTTGAGATATGCCATGAGTCTCTAATACACCTTTGGAAAACCTTGAAATTATGGACAGAAAAAGAAAAAAAATCTCGTGATATTTATCTTCAACTCATTGATGATGCTACCAAATATAAAAATCATCAAACGGGTCTCTTGACAGCATCAAAATTATTTATGGCATTAAACTGGTTGAAAAGGAATAATATAACTAAAAACTGGGGTTTAAGATTTCATCCAGGATACGAATTAGCAATTGATTTTTTGGAAAAGAGCAAATCAAAGATCACATCTAATAATATAAAACAAGAAAAAGATAAAGGTTTTAGGCTACGATTAAAAAATGGTGTCCTATTCGCTGCGCTCGCATTCCTTGTTTTGCTTTGTTTTTTCATGCTAACTCCTTTGAAAGTGTATTTCTCCCAACAGAAACATACTGCTAAAGATCGGTCTGGAAATGCCCCCGAAATTATGAAATCCGAACCTGAGTCAGGGATGAGCAAATCTCTCGCTGCAATAGAAGAAAGTGATGAAACCGACAAACAACCTGACTCCAAGAAAAAAGCAGTACCAAATAAGAGAGAATCCCAAAAGATCAGCGCAATACCTGGGCCATCAGTAAGAGGCAAAAAAGCACATGCAACATCGGCAGAATCTAATGCAAACAAGGCCCCCGCAAATGTGAATAACTCACCTCCATCAAAAAACATCTTCTTGAACTCGAATCGCTATATGGAAGAGGCGCTGAAAGCAAGCAAATCGAATGACTGGCTTATAGCATCTCATTTCTTTGCGCTTTCTGCGAAGGAAAATCTAAGAAAAAAAGAAATAGAAATCTGCAAACAAAATATCGGTAAATTTAATAAGGCGCTCTTTCTGGTTTCGCAGTTCACGCCTGAGACACCAATTCAGGGAGCCGCTATATCAAATGATGGTAACATATCTGTAATATTGTGTGCGGACAGTGTAGCCTATCTGTGCCACACTAGTGATGCATCTTTAGCCCGTCCGCCCATGAAATTCCAAGCTGATTTGCAGGGTGTTATATTTAGTCCTGATGATCGTTTCCTTCTTTTAGGGGATTCAAATCATATGCTTCAAGTAATAAATATTCAGGAGAGCGGCCTTGTTTCGAAATCATTAAAGCATAAGGGAATTATTCATGGTGCAACATTTAGCCAGGATGGTAAATCCATTCTGAGCTGGAGTGCGGACAGCACTGTCCGGCTTCGGGATACCACAAGCGGTAAACTGGCCACAAAACCAATGAAACACAATGGTGAAGTGCTCAATGCTATTTTTAGCCATAATGAGCAATATATTCTTTCCTGTTGTAAAGATGGCTGTGATTATCTATGGGATAAAAATAACGGATCCTTATATTTGGCTAAATTAAGTGACAAAATGAAGGGTCAGTCCCTCACTGGTTGTTCATTTAGCTACGATGATAAATACATTTTAACCTGGACGGATCATCAGATTATGGCGTGGAGCACCAAAACACGTTCTCTTTTAAATAAACCCATCGAAATCATCTATGGAAATGTAGAAGGAGCATGTTTTAGTCATAGCGGGGAATATATATTATCTTGGGATGCTTTTCGATTTGCCCAATTATGGGAAACGAAGACCGGCCTTGAAGCAATCAACCCTTTAGTTCATGGCGATGCTGTATTGGGTGCAAAGTTCAGCGATGACGATAGTCTTATCCTTACCTGGAGTAAAGATGGCAAGGCCTGCTTATGGAATACTGGCGATGGTTCGCAGACTATAAAGCCGATTGAGCTTCATGAAGGCATGTGCTCAGCAACTTTTGGCAAGGATGATAGAATGATTCTTACTCTCGACGGGAATGGTAGCGCACGTTTTTGGTATGCGGCTAACGGTTTGCCAGCCAGTCAGGTTATGAAACACGGTGGAAGGATAGATCAGGCCATTTGCAATGACAACAGCAACCAAATCCTCACCTGGAGCAAAGCTGACAATACCGTTAAAATATGGAAAATGAACTATACCTATGCTGTGTCTCAGCAAGCAATGAGTTTTAATTCTAGCCAAAATGTGGATTTTGACTTTCCTAAAAATTCTTTGGAACTTATGGTTGAAGTCTTTACTGGAACAACGTTAGATAAGACGGATAATTTGAGAATATTAAAAGCGAAAGAGTGGATGGACAAAAAAGAAAATTATATAAGAATTGCCGATAATTATTATCGCACCCATAATTACCAGCACGCAAACATTTATTTAAATCAGAAAAGAATATGGGGCAAATAGGAATGAACTGAAGCTCAAGATTGTAAAGCCATACTGTATTCTCTCTATGAAATTTTTATAGTGCTGCAATTCAATAAGCTCTATGAAACTGAATCATATTGAACCGCGCTCAACAATGATAAACAGAGGAGAGAGAAAAAAAAAGACGACGCAGGTGATCATTTTAAAATATGAGGTCTTATCAATATAACAATATCGCTTTTGGTTCTTTCATATTTTGTATAACTAAATAAATATCCTAAAATTGGGATACTGCCAAAAAGTGGTATTTTATTTTGTGTCTTTCGTGTGTCAATTTGGGTTAATCCGCCAATTGTGATGTATTCTCCGTCACCTACCCTGATCTGCGTATTTACTTTTCTTGAATCCACCAAAGGGAGCCCCTCGCGCCCCTGGCCAATAGCATCGCTTACTTCTGTTTCTATCTTGACAGTGATATCCTTTTCGTCAGAAATAAACGGTTTTATTGTCAACATGATTCCTACCGATATTTTTTCTAATCTTGTATAAGGATAATTTACAGGGCCCGTGACTACAGAAAAATACTGCTCTTTCGCTATGTATATATTTGCTGGTTGAGCATTTGCTGTTACCACTTTAGGATTTGCTCTTATTTCTGCTTTTCCGTCTGTGACCAGCGCCTGCAATCTTGTGAAAATATCTAAAGCTACCTTCCCTTTATGTAGGTGTCCAATTTCAGAACGGCCAAAGGAAGCTACAGGCCCCATTGTATCTACAAGACCTGGTGATAGGTCAATGATGCCCGTGTAGCTTCTATTATCTTGTGACCCAAGAACTTGCCAATCAATCCCGAATGACTTTAAGGCGCCCTCTTTTACCTCCATTACTATTGCCTCTATTTCGACTTGTTTAGCTGGTGCATCGATGGTTTTAAGATCATTTTTTACTCTGTCAATAATTTCACGCGATGCAGAAACAGTTATGGTATTTGTTTGGTCATTTGGTTTTAAATAAGCCTTGTAAAAATCAGATAACTGCTCCGCTGCAACGGTAGCAGGCATATAATTGACCTTAATATTTTCAGTTGTGCTTAATAGTCCAAATGCCGGATTACTTGGATCAGCGGTTCCCACAAAATAAAAATCTCCAATTTTCTTAAACGTAAAGCCACCTACCATTAATAT
>CAZUZS010000055.1:0-35490 GCA_964624795.1 uncultured Calditrichaceae bacterium | reverse complement strand
TTACCATATACAAAAACGAAAGAAATATCCTTCATTTTTTAAAAAATATATTTTATATTTGACAAATATATTACCTTTATATAAATTTTTGAATAAGAATGGGGATTCAATCAATACAAAATGAGAACCAAACCAAAATCAATCCGGACAAATGAAGAGTTGTTGATAATCCAAAGCGACTTGAGCGAATTGAAAAAGGTAGAAGCGTTTTCACAATATATTTCCCAAAAAGCAGGTCTTAGCGAAGAACAATCGGATAATATGGCCATAGTCTTAACAGAATTGGCAAATAATGCCATTGTTCATGGCAACAAATTAATCTCAGATAAAAAGGTTATACTGAAAGTCGCCTTTCATCAAGACAAAGTAGAAGTTTCCGTCAAAGATGAAGGTGACGGATTTGATCCTACCTCTCTCGAAAATCCCACCGATCCTGAAAATTTATGGAAGGAAGGTGGCAGGGGCGTTTTCCTGGTAAGAAATTTAGTCGACGAAGTAAAATTCATTCCTTCTCAACAAGGTATGGAGGTTATTGTTTCTGAATTTCTTGTAAGCACAGAATGATCATAAATTGAGATATTCTCAGGTTTCTACACCACTGTTATCATTTTTTATCCATTTCGTTTTTTGTTTCCGGCATCTGATCGGGTACGGCTATATAGCACAGAACCAATAGATTAGTAACGCAACTGAAATATACTCTTAACAGACTTTGCATTAATTATTGTTTTTGAACCAAACAGTAACAATTAATTAACTAACAAAGTACAACTAAACTTCGTGGAGGCACTATGAGGTATGTTTCAACACTATTGCTGGTCGTACTGCTGGCATTTACGCTGGCGCAAAGTGGGACTGTACGGGGTGTGATTACCGATAAGGAAACCAGTCAACCAATGATCGGTGCAAACATCACACTCTCTGAATCAAATATCGGGACAACTACCGATGAGGATGGACTTTTTATATTAACCGATGTTCCTACTGGTGAGTACACTTTCAATGTGGATTACGTCGGCTATGATGCCTATTCAAAGCTGATCGATGTGGGGGAAAAAACGCTCACGCTGAACATCAAGCTGAATCCCACCGTCTACCTGGGACGGGAAGTGACCGTGTTGGCCGACCGCGCCAAACCGCGGGAAACCCCGGTGGCGTTTTCGGATGTGAGCAAACCGGAAATCGTCTCACGTCTTGGCTCCCGGGATATTCCACTTATCCTCAATACGACTCCCAGTGTGTATTCCACAGCCTCCGGCGGCGGCCCCGGTGACGCGCGTATTAACATTCGGGGATTTGACCAAAGGAATTTTGCGGTAATGATTAACGGTGTGCCGGTAAACGATATGGAAAACGGCTGGGTTTACTGGTCAAATTGGGATGGCCTGGGAGATGCAACCTCCTCCATCCAGGTGCAGCGCGGCCTGAGCGCAGCAAACCTGGCCGTGCCTTCTGTGGGAGGCACGATGAATATTCTGACAGACCCGGCTGCCATTAACTCCGGCCTGATTGTCAAAACAGAAACCGGGAATGATAATTTCCAGAAGCAGACCATCGTCGCCAATACCGGCCTGGTTAATAACAAGTTCGCCTTTTCCGGCGCAGTGGTTCGCAAGTTGGGCGATGGCGTGGTGCAGGGGACATGGGCAGATGCGTGGGCATACTACGTGGGCTTGAGCTATATCGTAAACAAAAACCATAAGCTCGATTTTTACGCCATCGGAGCACCGCAACAACACGGTCAGAATCTTTACATGCGGTCAATTGCCAGCTATAGCACAAAATTCGCATTGGACCAGGGCATTCCGGTAGCAGACGTAGCGAAAGTTACTCCTTATGGCCGCGAGTACAACGAGACCTGGGGATATACAAGTTACAATTTCCTCGAGTACTGGAATGACGAAGTTCATAATCCACACGAGAATGGCGTTATATACGACCGGGTTAACTATTACCACAAACCCCAGATAAATTTGAACTGGTTCTGGAGAATTACAGATCAACTGGATCTTAACAGTGTATTGTACTACTCTAATGGTAAAGGAGGCGGATCCGGACGATTTGGCAGCGGTTATATTATGACCAGCGGCGGACATGTCAACTGGGATGCGGTAGTTGCGCGCAATACCGCGGATGACCGCTACGATGAAACTTTCGGCGGATATGGCGCAACCACGGTCATTCGTAATTCGGTGAACAATCATGATTGGTATGGGGCAATTTCAAAAGCAAACTACAGACTTTCTCCAGAGTTAAATATTTCTGCCGGAATTGACCTGCGCACCTTTACTGGCCATCACTGGCGAGAGGTACGGAATCTTTTGGGATCTGACTTCATCTACAATACTGATGACGCGAATTCTCTAAACGACTACAAAAAACTTGGAGACAAGATTGCCTACAATTTTGACAACAAAGTAACCTGGTATGGCGGATATGGTGAAGCAGAATACAAAATGGACAAATTCAGTGCATACGGCACGGTCGGCGGAGCCATATCAAAGTACAAACATACCAATTTCTTCCTCCCCAAACTGGCCGGTAGCTATCAAAGCCTGGAGTCCGATAATCTGCAGGGTCTTTTCCTCAAGGGCGGTTTGAATTATTTATTAGATGCACAGATAAATGTGTTTGTGAATGCCGGCTATTTGTCCAAAACGCCCATTTTCGATAATGTCATCGATGATGGCACTTTCACTCTGAACAAGGATCCGAAAAACGAAAAGATTATGACCATTGAAGCGGGAAGTGGGTATAAGGCGCTGGACGGAAGGCTGGCTCTTGATGCAAACCTGTACTACACGCAATGGAACGACCGTGGCGTCAGTTTATCATACCGGAGTACAGCCGGAGTCGATTATTACTATAATCTCATCGGAATGGACGAGCGCCACATGGGTCTGGAAGTAACAGCAGACTTGCGGCCGTTGCAATTGTTTACGCTGAATGGCATGTTCTCGTATGGTAACTGGAAATTGCTCGACAATGTCACCAGCACTTTCCGACCACAGGACAACCTTTCCGAAGTTAAGACTGTGAAGCTGTATATTAAGGATCTTTATACCAGTGACGCTCCACAGGTTACGGGTTCGTTAGTCGGTTGGCTATATCCGCTCAAGGGAACCGGTGTTGGTCTCACCATGCAATATGCTTCCCGCTATTTTGCCAGTTTTGACCCGATTGGCCGAACAAATCCGGAGATTGTCCAATCCTGGGAAACCCCGGCATATACGCTTTTTGATTTTCACATCAATTATAAGGTACCTGTAAACTTGCCGGTTACTCTTGAATTGAACGGTCATATCTTTAACCTGTTCGACACCGATTATATTTCCGACGCCCAAGATGGCAAGGCACATGATGCCGCGACAGCCAATGTCTATTTTGGCTTGCCCCGCACCTGGGTCGCCGGAATGACAGTAACCATGTAATGTAACGGATATTTCTGTTTGGTTCTTAGCACAAGTCCGGTGAGTCCCTCCTCACCGGACTTTTTTTGTACAACCTGTATTTATAACCGGGCGAAAACATTGTTTGAAGCATGCCGAATATGGGTCCCCACCAATTTATTTTGCTTCATCACAAATTATAAGTTATCATTGACCCACTAAACGGACAGAACAAAGAATTTACATCGGGGGCATTATGAGATCGCTTAAAATATTCACCTTTATTCTTATCCTAATGTTCTCCTTATTTTGGGGTGTCACACCATCCCAGGCGGAACACCCGCCAACTATTCTCATTTCCTTCGACGGCTATCGCTGGGACTATGCAGCGCGTGGATTCTCCCCCACCCTGCTTAAAATTGCCGAGCAGGGTGCCTCGGCGCTATCGCTTGAACCGGCTTTTCCCAGCAAGACCTTTCCCAATCATTACACCATCGTTACCGGACTATACCCGGAAAATCATGGCATCATTTATAACAATTTTGAGAATCCTTTTACCGGGAAATACTTCCGGATCGGCGATACGTCATCTGTCAGGAACGGACGATGGTATTGGGGAGAGGCTATCTGGCAAACGGCAGAACGCCAGGGGCTAAAAACAGCTTCCTATTTCTGGCCCGGTTCGGAATTGACGCTGAAATACCGGCGACCAACATATTTTGAATTCTATGACGAATCTATATCTTACGAAGCGCGCATCAGGCAGGCTGTCAACTGGCTCTCCCTGCCAGAAGATGAACGCCCGCGACTGATCACCCTGTATTTCGATGAACCGGATAAGGAGGGACATCATTTTGGTCCCGATTCCCCGGAAACCGATGCGGCACTGAAAAGGCTGGATGAAACGCTGGCATCGCTCCTGGACAGCCTGGAAAGACATCACTTGTCGGAAAAGACAAATATTATTGTGGTCTCTGATCATGGCATGACAAAGATTAACAGCCGGGATGTCATTAAAGTTGATGAAATTCTTAGCGATATCCCTTTCCACTTCGAGGCCTCCGGGCCCATGATGATGATCGAACCGGCAGAAGACCGGCTGCAGGAAGCTTTCCGGCGACTATCTCAAAACGCCAACCACTTCCGGGTTTACTTTAGGGAAACAATACCGGAATACTACCATTTTTCGGAGAATCCCTTCATCTATTCTCTCGTCCTGATCGCCGATCCGGGATGGACACTCACCGATACGAAAGGCGCCGCGGATATAAAACAATCCAAACCCGGGGGAAATCACGGTTACGACAATCATAATCTCGATATGCACGGAATATTTTATGCGCGCGGCCCTTCTTTCAAACACGGATACCGTACCGGAACCCTTCGGAATATTGATATTTACCCGCTGTTATGTAAAATCCTGAACATCGTTCCCCGCCAAAATATCGATGGAAAATTGGAGAGAATTGAATTCATCCTGCGGGACGAGATCGATCAGGGAAATTTGCCGGAGCAGGAGTAAGCAAAGCGGACCATCTGAGAAATACCTGTATTTCTGCTTTCCGGGAATAATTGCTGTCGCCGACTCCGCACAGTTTTGCTTGCATCTCAGGCAGCGGGTTTTCCAATGTGTGCATCGGATTTGAAGGAAAATGGTGCAAGCACGGGAAGACGCGGAGAACTTTCAAATTTCTAACGGATTGCTTTGGCCTGCTTTACCATCTAAATTTTCATCATCTATTGAGGCCATGAAATTCACGGTGGAACAGTTGCATGAACCGAATGACCGAATTATTTATCTCGATGCTGGCCATCACGATATTCGTTCTTACTACTTTGCTGGCTGTGAGAAATCATTTTAACGTTCCCGTTATCAAATCCAAAGACTATGCGGCATGGGTTACGCAATATCATCCCATTCTTATCGATCTCCGGGAGGGAACAGAAGCGGAAAAAATGCCGATTCAGTACCAACCGGTTATTCACATGCCTTTCCTGTTTTTGGAGCAACGGCTGGATCGCGTTCAATTTCCGCAAAATCACACGGTACTTTTTGTCTGCTCGGACGGCAATCGCGCGCGGCTAATTGCCTACCAGGTTCATGATCGCGGAATGGATGCCTACTACCTCGAATCGGGATTGGACAATTTACCTTCGAACTCCAACGAGTAATGGATGGCATGGGTATTTCAATTCGCCGAAAAATTAAAATCCGAAGCTTGTTCTCAGGAATAGCCCGGAAATTCATCATTTATTTCATCTTCTTTTCAATTGTTCCAATTCTTTTTATATCTTTTCTCGGCTACAAAATCAGCGAGAGAATTGTCATCGACCAGAATTCTCGCTACCTCGCACTAGGGAATATGCTGGTAGAAAACCGGTTGATCAACTTCTTTAATGAAGCTGAATTCGATGTATCGCGGCAAAATCCACGCAATAAAGAGATATATTTACTCACTGCCAGGTCGAGTGCAAAAGACCTCGCTGAGCGGTGTGGCGGCCCAAGCCCCCTGGTTGGGCGCCTCTCAAATCGCGCAGCGAGTGACACAATATTTTCAGCGCTGGTGCTGGTGGATCCCGAAGGGAAGATACTATGCAGCAGCAATTCGGCAATCCTACCCATTCTGGCAAAAGTGGCAGTAAAACCTCTCGGGAAAATCCAATCAGTTGCTCCTGCCGGACGGGGATTTTCTTCGAATTCATCCATGATTCTCGTGTTCCCGAATGTGACGGCTGCGGCAGGGGAAAACATCCGCCTGGCCGGGATAGTTAACAAACGGGCTATTTCATCTCTGCTTCGGCAAACCGATGTGGAAGGACAGATTACCCGGACATACATTTTCGGCAGTAAGAATGAACTCCTTTTTAGCTCGCTCCCGGATTCAATGCCAGTTCAGAAAAGCCAAATCGACGCAAAAAAGGCGCCGCTCTCCTCCGGTTCGGTCATTGGATGGGATCACAAAAAAGTGCTGCGCGCAGTGCGTGAGTACCGGCAGACCGGCTGGCATATCGTTTCCGATCTCGCATACAGCAGTGCAACAGCCGACTTGATGACTTTTCGAAACCAGGCAATCTTTGGCGTGGGCAGCTTCCTGGTTCTGCTGATCGGGCTGGCCTTCTACCTCAGCCAGAGGCTTTCGGTGCCCATTAGGCAGTTGGTTTACACCGCGCAGGATATCGGGGACGGCCTGCTGGAGACGCCTATTCAGATCAAGTCCGATGATGAGATCGGGATGCTGGCAAAGGAACTGGATGAAATGCGTAAAAAGTTGTTGGACTATTATGAAAATCTGGAGAATAAAGTAGCCACCCGCAGCATGGATTTACAGCGTGCCCAGTTCCAGATCGTACATCAGGAGAAAATGGCTTCCATCGGCCTGTTAGCTGCCGGAATTGCCCATGAAATCGGGAACCCGTTGACCGCCATATCATCTCTGACCCAATTGCTTGCCCGCCGTCTAAAGGACGAGACCAACCAGAATTACCTGAATACCATAATGAAGAATATCGACCGGATTTCCAGGATTGTGCGCGAGCTGGTGGACTTTTCCCGGCCCTCCAGTTTTGAATCCCGGCTCACAAACATAAACGATATTATGCAGGCTGCGGTTGGTATCGTAAAATATGACAGGCGCTCCAAGAACATCAATTTCCGCCTTAAGCTGGACCCGGAAATTCCGCACACCGTCCTGGTTGCCGATCAATTGTTACAGGTGTTCATCAATATCCTTTTCAATGCAGTAGATGCCATGGAAGGTTACGGAAACGATTTGAGCGTGCAAACGGCCGTCGAGGATGACACGATAATTATCCGGATTGAAGACACCGGAAGCGGCATTCCTCAAGTCAATTTGAACAAGATATTCGAGCCGTTCTATACAACGAAAGGAGTCGGAAAAGGGACAGGGCTGGGCCTTTCAGTAAGTTACGGTATTATCAGGAACTTCAACGGCAAGATTTCGGTGGAAAGCACCGAAGGGAAGGGATCGGTATTTTCAATCCGGCTTCCTGTGAGAAAATCTGCAAAAAACGCAGGGGACGAGTAATATGCCTGGCAAAATCTTAATTGTCGATGATGAAATAACTATCCGAGAAACTCTCTCCGTTGTGCTCGAAGAAGAAGGGTACAACTGCGAGACTGCCGCCAATGGAAGAGAAGCGCTGGAACTTGCAAAGGCGCAAACCTACGACCTGATCATTTCCGATTTAAAGATGCCCGAAATGGGTGGACTGGAGCTAATGGAGGAAACCAAAACTATTGCACCCCGCACATCGGTTATGATCATTACTGCCTATGCCAGCCTGGAAAGCGCAATCCAGGCGCTGCGGTTGGGCGCTTACGACTACATAATAAAGCCGCTGGATTTCGATGATGTTCTCCTGCGCATCAAACGGTTGATGGAACACCGGCTGCTGGTGGATGAGAATGAATACCTGAGAAAGGAGGTTCAGGAAAAATTCAGTTTTGCCAACATCATAGGAGAAAGCCCCCAGATGCAGAACATATTTCGGCTCATCGAAAAGGTGGCGGTAACAAAAGGGAATGTCCTGATTACAGGAAAAAGCGGGACCGGCAAAGAACTTGTTGCACGGGCCATTCACTACAACTCGCCGCGCCGCAAGAAACGGTTCGTGGCTATCAATTGCGGGGCAATAGTGGGCAATCTGATGGAGAGTGAATTGTTCGGCCACAAACGGGGCTCATTCACGGGCGCTATTCGGGACAAGGAGGGTTACTTCGAGGTCGCAGATGGAGGAACGCTTTTTCTGGATGAGGTCGGGGAAATCCCCCTGCATTTACAAGTCAAGCTTTTGCGGGCAATTGAGACCGGGGAGTTTACGCCGGTGGGCGAAACCGCCCCGCTCAAGGTCGATGTGCGAATCATCGCCGCAACAAACCGTGACCTGGCACAGGAGGTGGAAGAAGGCCGGTTCCGCGAGGATCTATTCTACCGTCTCAATGTTATCGAAATCAATCTTCCGCCGCTGTCGGAAAGGAAGCAAGATATCCCGCTGCTGGTGAACCACTTTCTTGAGAAATACAACCGTCAGTTGAACCGCCAGGTAACCGGCGTCAATGAAAAGACGATGAAGACCTTGATCAATTACGAATGGAAAGGCGGGATTCGCGAGCTGGAAAATGTGATCGAGCGGGCACTCATTCTCTGCGAGGGGAATGTTGTCACCCCGGAAGATTTGCCACCCAACATGACGCACGTCGAAATTCCGGACGAGATACCGGCAAAACTAAAAGAAGCGGTGAGCCAATTCGAGAAGGAGCATATCGGCAAAATCCTGAAAGCCGCCCAGCTCGACAAAGAAGAAGCTGCAAAAATTCTGGGGATTAGCCTGAGCTCCCTTTACCGGAAAATAGATGAACTTGGGATTGAAATCTGAAGCAGAACGGCAGGTTAAGCGAACCGACTCAACATAGCCAAAAACCGGAGTTGGTCGACCCGCGAACACGCCGCGAGTTAAAACAGAATCTTTATTCCGCAGAATGATTTTCGATTAATTTTTGGGCCAACTCAATGCTGCGTTGCGCATTGTTTTCCCATGTGAACTTTCCCCACACCAGGTCGATGGCGTTTTTGCCCAGTTTTTTCCGCAGTTCCCGATCCTCCATCAACATCGTTAATTTTTCCTTGAGACTTTCGCGGTCATTTGGCGTGAATAAAAGCCCGTCGGATTGATCCGTTATCAGGTCGCGGATATTTAGCATGTCTGGCGCTAAAATCGCTTTCCCCATGGCCATATACTCCAGTATTTTCATGGGAGAAGAATAGAATGTTGCATGAGGAGAGATGGTGATGTCAACCGCGGCAACATACTCGGCAATTTTTTCATGACTCACCCGGCCCACAAAATGAATATATCCCTCCTGCCCTTTCTCGCGTGCATACTCAATCAGATCGCCCATGATTGGCCCATCGCCGATAAACAACATCCGGGCGTTGTGCCGTTTCAGGTCGATCTCCGTGAGCACATCGATCAGCGTTTCCACATTGTGCCATTTTCGCAAAATCCCAACGAATCCCAGCACAGTGCAGTTTTCCATATCATATTTTTTCCTGATTTCCGATCCATCCACTGCCGGATTGAATTTTTTCAAATCTGTACCGTTGGGCAAAACCATGATCTTGTTTTCCCCCACGCCGTAATTCCGGACAATGTTCTTTAGCGGCGTGGATACCGTGATGATGCGCGGGGCCGTCTTGAAAATGCGGCGTTCAACCGCTTGCGACATGCGCGGAAAATACAGTTTTTCCCACAATCTTTTCTGGATCGAATAGGGAGAATTGACCTCCAGGATGAGGGGAATCTTATAGAAAGCGCCGGCCAGGATTGCCGCAAAGGAGTAGTGCGCATAGCGATCGTAGATGAAATCCGGTTTGAACGCTTTGATATTTTTTCGCAGCATCAAAAAACCGGGAAGATTGTATGCGATCTCAATAAATTCAAAGATAAAGGGGGGAATAAGCTTTTTGATTTTTTCCCATTTTTGGGTCTGGCTGTTTTGCACATTGGTTTGCTCGCCAATCAGGGAGATGAGTCTCACCTTGTGCCCGGCCTTTTTAAAACAGCTCACGATTTCTTTAATATGAATCCCTTCGGCTCCATCACCCAGAGTCCGGTGATGGTAAAGTATTTTCATCATTTGATCGCTCATAATTAGTCTTCAGTCAGGATTTTAATTTCGGTTTCAATTGTATTTTCGACTACCGGTCTCACAATCTGCTGCCGGATCTTTTCCGGGTTCTCAATCGCGAATTTCAGCTTGGCGACCATGTCCGGAATATTTTTATTTTCATATGTAGTGATGCCAGGCGGCCGGGTACCATTTTCTGCCGCCACCACCGGAATTCCCCAATAGAGCGATTCCAGCACCGAGGTGGAAACGCCGTCTTTCACCGGTGTTCTCAGGTAACATACGGAATGTTTCAGGATGGTCAAAAACATATCATGATCCTGGTCGCCGATAAAATGCACACTTTTCCTGATACCGTGGTCTTCCGCCCGCTTTTCAATTGTCTCGTAACCGACCTCTCCACCCATAATGATGAGTTGTGCATCGGGATAGGATTTCGCAAGTTCCGCCATGGCATCAACCAGGTATTCATTAAAAAACTCCGGCCTGAAATAGACATAAGTTGAGATCACCGGCCGGCCATTTTTAAAAATATCCTGAAGATTTTCGGGCAGTTCCTGTTCCTTAAAATTCAGGTACTGAATGCTGAATGCGGGAATTGTCTCTACTTTGTCCGGATTGACACCATAGCTCACGATATTGTCTTTCACCGGCTGATTGTTGCAAATAATCTTGCGGGGAAGCGCAAAAATCAATTTATAATAGGGAGTTAGCAGGGGTGCTCTGAATTTTGGAAAGTAGAGTTGCACGGGCCCTGCATGGAAAGTCAGAACCGGCCGCTTTCCAAATAGCCAGGAAATGAACAATCCAAGAAAAGTGATGACAAAACCCTTTGGCGAATCGCCGTTAACATGGGCATGAACCGTAAATCCCCTGAAACAGTAGCGAATCATTTTTGCCACCAAATCAAATCCCGAAAATGTGCTGATGTAATCGGGACTGGCAATCTTCCTGTTTTTGCCAACATGCAGTACTTCACATTGGACACCGCATTCTATCAGCGCCTTTTTTAAATAAAAAATGCGCATCGCCCAGCCGGTGCGCGGGGGAGGATAGCTTCCAATTTCCAGTATTTTATCTCTCATAAGTATTCCCGTTTGGCAATCATTTAATTTCAATTTCAGAAAGCCCGGATCGCGGTACGATTCCATTTGCCTGCACTTTAAAACGCCCGCCGGTTGCCCGCATTCCGGTTAATCAGCAAGACCAATCCCGCCTGATCAGCCTTTCCAATACCCGCAATTCAGGATAGAATTTATAAGGCGGAAGTGCAGAAACACCAGCCGTCGGTTTCCCCACCGTTTGACAGACCCAACCTGTTGAAAACGTCCGAGCTTAATAATCTGGGTAATGCTGTGGCGAACCAGAAACATGCGAAACAGCTTTGAATCCGGATCGATTGCCTGCGGTTTACCGTAACCCTCCAGGAAGGAGATCTGCAATTCTCTGATCATGGGTTTCGGGTAGCCCGGCTGAAAACGCAGCAATTCCAACTGGTGAAACATTCGGGAAGCATCGTAATAAACCGAGCCGACGTTGATTTTGCTGAAATCCAGCACAACGATGTCACGGTCGTTCACCAGAATGTTGGACAGCGTAAAATCCTGGTGGAGATAGGTCATCGCGCGCTCTTCTTCGGTCAGGTGACGGCTGTATTTGTGCAGATAGCCGAGGATTTCGTGCCTCTTGTGATTATCAAAACGCAGTCCCTTGTAGTCGACCAGACGTCGCAAGCGAAGGTCAATATCGGCGATCAGATCGTCTACTTTATAGTTGGTCTGCAAAATCCCGGCGATGCTCTGAAATTGCCTCAACCACTCTCCTGTGCGTTTCATAACAAATTTCAACTTCTTCACTCTGCCGGGGGCCGGGAAATACCTGGCATGGCTCAAAACATTAATCAGGCTTTTCCCCGGACTTTCTTCCGTTATTATCGTGCCAGTGTCCGGGAATACAAGCAGCGGCCGAGTGGTTCCCATTCTCTCCTGCTTTTTGAATTCTTCGTACCAGTAAGAGGTAACATCAAACTCCCGCAAGACACGCTGTGTATAATCCTTTTTTTTGCCAAGCCGGTGATCTTTGTACATCTTCACATACACCTTTTTCTCACCCTCCTCTCCTTTCAGCCGGCAATGGGCAATGTGAGAAAAAGGACGTTCATAAATCTTCAGAACATCAACCTTGTTAATGGCACCTACTTCCAATTGTGACTCATGTTTCTGGTCTTTAATCAGGTGAATAATTCCGTTTAGCCTTTCCATCGCAGTCCTGGTCATTAGTATTCTGTGCTATTTATGGTAGATGAGAAAAAGTATTCTCTTTCCGCCGCATCCACGATGAGAGTTTCATTTCCCACAAACCGTTTTACATTCCAGAGGTAAAAATGCGTTTCCCGCGTGTCGATTTTCGTAACTGCCACAACTAATTCGGCGTCGCTTTCCAGGCCGTTCTGCTTCCAAAGCCGGCCCTTTTCATTCAAAATGATTAAAACATCCTCTTCCGCCCCGGTAAACCGGAAACTCTTTATAATATCGGAGTTTATCTCCAAAAATTTAAAATTTTCCTGATCCCGATCCGGGTACAGGGCGGTCAGCAAGCCGCAGGGAAGTTGAGCAGTATGCTTGATCTGTATAAAATATGCAGGATGTTTTATTCCGTAATTCTCTCCCAACCAGCCATCAAACGGTTCTTCTCCGCCGCGTACGGCAGAAATTTCCGCGGTGGGAGAAAGCAGGTTCAGGCAGGTCGCATATTCCCCCTGCCCGATATGAACACATTGGTCATCGATCCGGATATTTTCGATTTCCTGGTGCAAATGGTAATTCAGGGCCACCTGGTGGGAAGCCGACCCCTCAATTTTGTCCCGCATCAGCCACAAATCGGGCAATACCTGGATAAACGTACGGGTGTGCAAAACCGGGTCCGGGAGACGGTGAAAACCATCATGCCACAGACTTAACGTCGTAATCACATCGTCCTGGTGGAAATTCAGCACTTTGTGGTGGGGGGCAAATGTCATTTTCATCGATTTTTGATTAACCGCCTGCGATTCGCCATCGACCGTGATTGTGTTATGCGCCGAGGTCAGCCGGAAATAGCGGGACCATTCCCAGGGCCCATTGTAAGTGTAAAATCCGCCATCCACAATCAGCGGTTTTCCGTTCCGGTGGAATTCGAACGAGGAAAAATCCATATGCCCATGCGCCGCAGAAGCGATGTTGTCGTGGCGGACCCCGGCAGCCAGCGGGCCGGCATCGATCAGACAGAAATCATCGTCTGCCTTCCAACCGCTTCGTGTGATGAGGTAACCACTTTCGGGGAAGAATTTTGTTTCCCGGGCACGCGGCATGGCAGGCATTTTCTGAAAGGTCGTGTATCCATTTTTTCCAAAAAGCCAGAAAGCATTTTCCTGAAAAGTGCCGCCAGTAAATTTCATGTCGGGACGTTTGAAAAGCAAAGCTCCCATATTAAGGAAGGAGCGAAAATCCCAGCTTGCCGGATCGGAAAAATATATTGCGAGCCCATCGTCTACATCCCCGATGCGCGGAATCGTGCCATCCGGGCGAGTCATGTACATGGCGATTTCAGTCGCCTTTTCCAGGCGGTTAAGCATCCCGGCCGGAACCAATTCCCCGTTTAGCTGCTTGAGTAAAACCGCGGTAAAATAAAATCCCAGGGTGAAATGATGGTAATAAGATGCCTGCTCCACCGTCATCCCATCCGAATGAAACTGTTTTTCCACCTGTTCCACCAGGATTTTCCAGGCCCTTGCCGATTGACGCTTCGCGCCTTTGAAATTTGGAAAAAGATACGATACCACAAACAGCGCAGTGGTTTCACCGATCAGGTGATTGAATGGACTAAAATAGAATGAGAGATTTTGGGAAAGATAACGGGCGTGCGTAAAAAGGGCTCTTTGCAGGGTGAAGGCAACACGTTGTGTAAAGTGTCCCGAATCCTTTATTAAAGCAAACGCCCAAATCCATGCCAGTGCACGCACCGCAACTTCCAGCGCGCTGGTCCAGTTCACCCCATATTTGTAGGGATTTTTTTCATACCAATCTAAAAAAAGGGCCACAACTTGTTTGGCATATTTTTCATCACCGGTGAGGTAATATGCTTTGCCCAGATCGATAAAAAACTGATGCCGGTTAACTTCCCAGATATGTTTGATATCCCCCTGTCCCCGGTTGCCATCGAAAATCATGATATTCTTATGGTAAACCAGCGGGTGTCGATATGCAGAAAGGGGATCGCAATGCCAGTCGATGCCTTCCGGGTATTCTGCTTCAAATCCCAGGAAACGAAGTCTGTTATTCATCAAAACATCGGCGCGCTCCATGCTGGTGCGGAATTCTTCCTGAAATTGGGCGCGAAAGAATGCCGCGATTTCCTGCCGGTCCCAACCATCAAGAAAGAAATTCCTCGTCCACAGCGCATTAACCCCCGGCGCGTTTTCATTCCCTGCACCGGGAATTTCCGGATTTTTTCCAAGGAACACGAAAGTTGGGTCATGAATTCGGGAACTCTCTTTCCGGAAATTACGCCGGTCGAAATGATCCCCTATCAGCTTTCTGCCGCGGAAGAGTAGTTCGGCCGGGGAGGTATTTGCCAGTTTTTTAAAGATAACTTTTGTGTTCATAAGATTGCCCGGTGAAACGAATGTCTGTTAGACTCGCGAAGCGAAATTGACAAAAAAACAGCGTCTAAGGTAAACAGGTGTAGATCAAATAAATCTAATTTGAATAAGAAGTTTCTCCCATGTACCGGAAATCTCTGCATTATTCCAGATTTCAATGCGTTCACTGTTTTCTTAATTTTCTAAGGGCCGGAATAATGCCCGATAAATAGCTTTCAAAAACGATACCTTTCACCCCACTGGTAATATTGATCCGGCCCAGCTCAAACGGATCCTCATTTCCCTTGTTGATGAAATCCAATTGTGTTACTGCATTGCGATAACCCAATTCTTCCAGCAACTCCTTGTCCCTGCAGGCGAAATTTTCCTTCTTACCATTGGGGTAACTAAACAGCACACACTTATTTTGGGTGTGCTCTTCGATCAACCTTTGTGAGGTCTCAAGTTCCTCTCTGCATTCATCCAGATCCAATTGGTTCAGCGTGTAATGGTTGTGCGTATGCGATCCGATCTCCATCCCCTCTTCACTCATTTTTCTGACATCATCCCAGGTCAGAAATCCATACCGGATCTGATTTGTCCCTTCCAGCTCTATCTCAACATCATCCAGCTTGTCTCTCAAATTCTTCAGGAGATTGAGCACATCCTGTTTTTTGGATTTCTTCAGGTAAATTCGCAACAGGGTTCCTGCATATTCTTTCTTTGCGATTGTATCAAGGGAGAAATTATGCTCGTAGTCCAGGTTCAGAATCATTTCTTTTTTTTCAGTATGCATGACGCGATACATGATCTCTTCGCTCCACAGCATTTTCTGCTTTCCAACAAAGTTCGTGGTGACGTAGAATGCTGCCGACATATCATATTTTTTTAAAATCGGAACTGCGAATTCGTAGTTATTTCTAAAACCGTCATCGAAAGTTACGATCACGCTGTTCACAGGCAACGGTCTTTCATTCATCCGGCAATCCAGATAATCTGCAAGGGAGACAGGATTGAAATTCTTTCGAATGTAGTACATCTGATGGTCAAAATCGGATTCATTCGCAAAATTACGAAATTCAAATACACGGTGAGGATTTTCCTGGTGGATTTTATCCGGAATCACGCCATGATAGGTCAGGATTATCAATTTGGCGCGGTTTGTCTTTTTGAGGAGCTCAAAGAAACCGATCCACTTCATTCCCTGGAATATTATCTTTTGATGTTTCTGCATAAATAATTCCTCCCTGAATTATTTCTCTGTGATCAGATTGTTTGTCCTCCTCTTCCAGAACATTCTAAACAGCTTTTTCACTGAATTCAAAATCTCATAGAAAAATTCATTCACATCTTTGAAGCGAATAATGAGGTGACTGACCACATAAACAATGAGTGAAACGGCCGAAATTGCAATGAACATGGGCAAGGAATCCATAGCAAATACTCCGTTTAAGAAATATGTAACCGCCAGAAGAGCCCCAATCTGGATTCCGCCGTAAACCCCGGACGATCTTTGCGAACGCAGGAAAGACCCATAACCGTAGCCCATGTGTTTTCTCAGGATGGACAGAATGAGCCATAAATAGAGAGCGGAACCGAATACGACGCTCCATGCGACACCTACAATACCCAGGCCGGCATGAATAGCAATGAAGATCATTGTGCCCAACACCACAAGATAAACTCCCTGCAGAACAGCCCTTTGGGACACCAGGCCTTTAGCCAGAATAACCGGGAAAAAGGTCATGGTAAGCGTGTTGAGCAGCCCCGAAATGCACATGATTTGCAGCGGAGCAATAGTGGTAACCCATTTAGGTCCATAAACTATGGTGATAAAAGAGGGGGCCGCGAAATACAGCCAAATCATCAGCGGATAGGCTATAAGGGAAATAGAGGTTTGCACCCTGTTCAGGGTTTTTATTATCCTCTGATTATCCTCCTGGATTTTGGAATAGGCGGAAAACAGAACCGAATTGATTACATGGGCAAGTTGTCTTCGCGGCATATTCATCAGGTTGAAAGCTCGCTCATAGAATCCAAGTTGTGCGGTTCCCAGGAATTTGCCAATAAAAAAATAATCGATGTTATCCTGGGCATATTTCAGCAGGTTATTTATATAAACCCAGATACCAAACGCAAACATTTCCTTTAGCGCCAGGAACTTAAAACTGATCCGTGGATGCCATCTCACAAAGTAATAACTGGCACCTATTCCTACAATTGTCCCGGTCAGTTCCCCAATCACCAGGCTCCAAACGCCAAAGCCGGCCAACGCAAATCCGATCGGCACCAGCAGACCGCAGGTACGATTTATCATGCTGATGATGCCGACCTGCTTGAACCTCATTCGCCGGGTGAGTAATGCGGAAGGCACGCTGCCTATTGCATCCAGGACAAATACCAGCGACATCACATAAAGAAGACTCTCGACTTTTGGATTATTAAAAAATTCGGCCAGGTATGGAGCCGCGAAAATTACCCCTAGCGCCAGCAATCCCTCCAGGAAAAGATTGAAATAAAATACGGCATTTTTGTGGTCATCATTAATATCTTTCTTTTGCACCAACACCATATTGAACCCGAAGCTGGAAAACCGCTTGGTAAAATTAATGACTATGGTGATCACTCCCATCAAACCAAAGTCGGCAGGGAAAAGCAACCTGGCCAGAACGACACTGGACGCAAAACGAAACAACCATTTTCCTACTCCAAAGAAAGCATTCCATGCAACGCCTTCTTTTGTTTTTTCACCCAAACTTTTCGCCATTTAGTACTTACCTCAGCTGTCGTCTTAGACCAGCGCCACCCTTCTCGCGAATTTCTCAGCACCGGTTTTATTGCCGCAAATACAAACATCCATTTTTAATACATCGGCACCAAGTTACCTTTTAGCGGCAAAATGTGTGTGATGTATCTGATAAATAATTCCATTCAATTTTTAGGTTCGCCAGACCATATTAAGTCGCAAATAATTAGATTGTTCTTATATTAAATGAATGATTGCGTAAAGGGATGTTCGGTGCTGTTCAGGAAGCCTGTTTTATATCCCTTGCCGTATTCCAGGTTTGATATTTCTTGCCCCTTAAGCTCTCCCATAAGCCGATCATAGAAGCAATATGCACTTCGATGAAATAAAATGGAGTCAGCAAAAAACCGGGAATAGGCAATTTGTATTTATGCGAAAGATATCCGAGCAACGCCAGTCCGTAAAAAATGAGCTGCAGGAGGATGAGGAGATCGTAGAACCGACCGAACCCGTACAGCGGTATGGAAGATAAGAGCAGAAAGATGGCAAAGGCCCACCAATACCAGCGAAGTATCTTGTGTGAGAAGATTTGCCACGCGAATATCCCGACTTTGAACGGATTCAGTGCGGCCGTGGTTTTCAGCAGACCGCGCCAACTGCGGTTTACAATTCGTTTTTTCCGCCGGAATTCCTTATCGAAATCGCCGGCTGCATCTTCATAACAAACTGCCTCAGGACAAAACACGCCGCGATATCCTTTACTAATTATTTGGAGCGGATTTACAAAATCGTTTATGTCATCCGCATCCAGCGGCTGATATAATTTTCTGCGGATGGCATAAATAGCACCATCACCACCCACCACCGAGCCGACACCGGACTCCAGCTCCTTAAGCGCCAATTCATATCTCCAGTAAAGATTCTCCTGCTTACCAGCCATTTTATCCAGGTTTTCGTAATACTCAGCTTTGCCGACAGCGTAACCAACCTGCGGATCAGAAAAATATTTGACCAACTCGGAAATCGCGTGTCGGTCGTACATCGCGTTAGCATCGGAGAATATCACAACTTCCCCAGTTGCCTCTTCCATAGCTTTGTTCAAGCCGTAAGTTTTTCCGTTTCTATTGGGCAATCGCACCAGCTTCACACCGCTCGGCGCGTAGCCCTTCACAATCTCATCCGTTCTATCTTCAGAAGCATCGGAAACGACAATTATCTGAAGTTTTTCCTTTGGGTACTCTATGGAAAGACTGTTTTCCAGCTTTTTTTGAATGACATCTTCTTCGTTGAAAGCAGAAATAATGAAGGTTACGCGCGGATGATATTCACGGTTCACTTTATAATCTTTGTGGATGAAAAGGCGTATAATGAACAACAGCAATGGATAACCGAAATAGATATAAAATGAGATAATTAAAGAAAACCAAAATAAATACTTTGCCATCGCTCAGGGAATATTCTTGATAATGGTTGGTCCAATTAGCCGGGTCAAACCCACCGGAAGTTTTTGCCAAATTTTTATTGCCATTTCGTATTTCGGATTCTGGGGATTGATGCTGGGAAGTTCATTCCCGTTTGGCAAAATATAATACCAATAGAGATTTTTCTCTTCACCACCCCACTGCTGCTTGAAGCGGTAAGTTCCGGCATCTGGAGCACTCCGGCCAAAATCGAATGTTTTATAGCCCTTGCTTATTGCAATTTTTATCGAGTGCCAGTAGAGCAGCATATTGGGGCTAAATCGATTATATTCGTGCAGGGACGAGGCCCAAGGAATTTCCATTGTATCTCGGTATCCGATTAGAAGGGAAGCTGCTACCGGCACGTTCTCGCTTGTATATACGACCACCAAATCAACCTGCTCCGGAAATGTTTCCAGTATGTTCTGGAAAAACCCTTTGGAATAAACCGGTGTTCCCAAATCCCGCATATTGAAAGAAAATATCTGGTAAAAATTATCAAGAAGCTCCAGGCCGCCTGTTTTTGCCCACATCCCTTCTTTGGTTGGCCTGCGGATCTGGCTCCGCAATTTAGCTTTGAAACCATTCCAAAGGTCTTCTTCGGAGTCCGGTAACGACAACAAAAAGGTCACCCGGTGTTGCCTGACAGGCAAATTAATTTCCAATTCATCATCTTGCCTGAACTCAACAAAATTTAAATTTTGCTGTAGAATAAACTGGTGAAGATGCGAGTAGAATTTGTTTCGCAATATCTCATTTGAAACCAGCTCGCCCCCATAATTGAAAAACGGCATTGAAACAAGAAATTTTCCGAACATACGGGAATTGAAGCGAACGAGCGGCAGGATTCCCGCGATACGATCCTTATCGAATGCAGCTAAATAGAGGACTTTATGCCCGAATGATCTCTCCACGACCTTTTTCCATTCAAACAGATGATAAATTTTTGCTTCCGGATGACTTTCTACGTAGGAATTCCATTGATCCGCCGATCCCTTATATTCCTGAATGACTGCCTTGTCCATTTTGATAAATCCTAATAATTATAGTAGGAATATTTATAATATGCTTTCTTCAAATTGACCTTAATTCCATTAAGTACCACTCCGATTAGCTTCTCCTGGATTATCTGGTACTCCCGAATCTTATCCCCCAGCATTTCCACATTGGTATAACCGGCTTTTATAATTAACATGACTTTATCCGTGACATTCGCAAGCACGGCTGCATCTGAGGAGGCCTGGAGGGGAGCAGAATCAATTATGATCATCCCAAATCTGCTCCGAAGTACACGTACAATTTCTCTCATTCGAACCGAGCCAATCATTTCGGTAGGATTCGGAATTTGTGAACCGGAGCTCAGCAAGAATAAATTCGGAACCGTCGTTTGCTGGATCACTTTGCTCAGATTATCCTGGTCGACCGTGGCCATGCTTTTCAGAAAATCCGAAAGACCGGGTCGTTTTTTGCAGCCAAACTCATTGTGCAGGACACCCCTTCTCAAATCGCCGTCGATCAGGAGGGTTGGGATTTTCTGCTGCGCAATTGTAATTGCCAGGTTTGCTGAGGTCAACGATTTCCCCTCTCCCGGTCCCAGGCTTGTAATCAGAAGTACGCCAAGTTCTTCATTTTGATTTTTGAAGAGCACCTTGGTTCGCAATTCCCGGTAGGCTTCCGAAGCGATTGTGGGCGAATAATCGAGGGTTACAAGCTTGGTATCCTGTTTTGGCAATTCATCTTCAACATCTTCCAGGTTGGCTTCTTTCACCTCGATGGCAGGAATACTCCCGACAATGGGAATCTGCAATCTTTTCTGCAACTCGTCCGCATCTTGTACTGTCTTGTCAAAGAACTCAACCGCAAATGCCATCCCGACGCCGAGTGCAAGCCCGATTATCACTCCCAGCATAATATTTTGCAGGAAGAAGGTCAACTGCCCGTATCTTTGGGGCGGAGCAGCCTCATCAATTATAAATACATCGCTTACCTCAACCTCGTTGGCAATTTTAGCCTGGTTGTAGCGAGTAAAAACCGTGGAATACAGGTTTTCTTTCACATCTCTGTTCCGCACTAATTCGGCCAATTCAAGCTCTTTGCTTGGCAAACTCGACAATTTATATTTTTCGACTTTTACCTGGGCATTGAGTTGATTCTTCTGAGATTCCTGAGAACTTACATAGCTTTTTGCTGCTTCATCAATTTTGGAAAACAAAGCGTTGAATTTTCGGATATTTTCTTTTACAATCGGATGCTCCGACGAATATTTACCCAAAATACTTGTTCTTTCCGTATTCAATTGAACGAGCTCAGTTTCCAGCGCCGGGGCGGTAGGCATGCTTTCAGAAGTAAGGTAGGTTAAAAGTTCTCGCTCTATTGCCAATTTGCTGTCAAAATCTGAGGTATTGGTGATGCGATGCCTCAAATCTTTGATATCTGAAATCTTGATATTAATCTGGTTCGCCTGGTTGCCGAGTGAGGTTATTTGCGTCAGCGGCAAATTGGCATCGTTGCTGATGCTTACCCAGGGATTGGCTTCTTTAAACGTCTTTAATTTTGAATTGGATTTATCAAGCTCGCTCTGCGCGATTTTCAACTGATTGTCCAATATTTGCAGCACTTCCTCAGTGCGCCGCCTTTTCATAGATAAATTGAATGCGACGAATTCGCGTGCAACTGTATTTGCTATCTTGGCCGCCCACTCCGGGTTCTTGTCCCGCACCGTGGCGTTGAGGATGACCCGATTCCGATCCATCGAATAACCGAGTTTATTTCGCAGATTCTCGATGCTGCGGTCCATATCCCGAATCTGAAATTCCAGGGTTTTGATCCCTTTCGATTTCAGTAATTCCCAGTCGGGCAAAAGTTTAATATCATTAACGGTTACAGTATCTCCGGCATTTATCTCTAATATTTTTTTCTCGCCAACATCCTCTTGCGGATTTGCATAAAAAAGTCTACCTTTACCTTTGTCTATTTTTAGCTTGTAGATACCGCTCATACTTGCATCGCCCAAATGCAAATATTTTACAGCTTCGTCTTTGGTTAAATTCTCGTTGATGATAGAAAAATTAAGGTTGAGTTCCTTTATGACATTGGCAAGCAAAACCCGCGTTTTGATGAGGCTGGCAGTACTTTCATTTTCTTTATTGGATTTTCCCCGAACCTCATTGATATCGCCCATCTGTCGCGGATCCTCAAAAGCAAGCGTGACGCGGGTTTCATAGAGGGGAGTGCTTTTAAATTTGTACACATAAACCGCCCAGACCAACAGAAAAGCAAAGGCAGTCGCGACAATCAGTTTTTTCCTTTTAAGCAGCAGTTTAATATATTTCTTGAGTTCAAATTCGTTTTGAATATTCGATTGTGCTCCGGCTACAGGTTTTTGCGCCATAACTTCATTCCTTCACTTATTTTTATTACTGACCGTTGCTTATGCGATACTGATCGCGTTGATAAGTCCAATAAATGAGCCAAACGCTCGTTAAGACTGTTACTACCGGTAACAAATCTCTTACCGTATCGAACCAGGTTCTGGCGGTAGGAGAAGGAACCCAGATCTGGTCTCCCGATTTCACACCAATATGCTGAAGCGAGCTACCATTCTGCAAATACGGGATCAGGTTATCCGATACCGTCTTGCGGCTGCGTTCCCAGCGCATTTTTTTCAGCCCGTCTTCCTTGAGGGTACCCCCGGTCTCATAAATCAGATCCCAGAGAGATCGGTCAGGATCGATATAATAGAAGCCGGGATTGGTAACCCCTCCCAGCACGCTGACTCGCATCATGGGACGAACCTGAACATAAGGATATCGCAGGTATTCTTTGTATTTATTCAGGATAAAATTTACCAAACTGTCTTGGGATATATTGCTCACCTGCACCTTCCCGGCAACGGGCATCAGCACATAACCCCGATCATCTATAGGATATACCTTGTTCAACAGAGAAGACGTATCCGGAAACACCGTCACTTCAATCCCATCGCCAGGGTGAAATGGAGAGTCTTGCTTTTCACCGACAGTTTGCGGGGTGCTGCTGACTTCATTTTGGGTGGTTTTGGGTTCCTGTTTTTGCGCAAATCCAGGATAAGGGTGCAAAAACATCAGCCCCAGAAGCAATATGATAATCGGCTTGGCTACCGGATTGTGTTCGAATTCAAATGACAAAATGACCTCCTTATTTATTCAGCAAGAACGATAAAAACGAAATCTCTTCTCTTTAGAATCCAGATCCAACTCTTTCAATAATTTTCGCAGCTTCAACAAACCAACCTTGGTGTTTCCAAAATCATTGTGGCGCAATATTCTCTTGATCTGGAAAAGTCCTACATAAGGGCGCTGGGAAACAATTTTCTTGACCTTTTCGGCAAGTGGCAAATTTGTCACATTAGCGGTATCTTCCAAAGCAACCGGGATATAATCCACTCTCTTAACATTAACATCTCTCTGGCTCACCTCATCATCGGTGCCTTCCAGGATATCTGATATATCCATCGAGAATCTATCGACGAAGGTTTCGGCATCCTCCGTCCTGCCATTTCCGGAAACGATATTGATTTCCCTGTCTTCATTACTTTCATCCTTGGAGTGCATAGGGGAAGACTCCTCTTTGGAACTTGATTTTTTCTTGGTTTCTTTTATGGTTTTTCTGCCCAGAAAGCTGCTATACGCCTCCTGCACCGAAGGGTAATCATTAATTATGTGATAAAATTCCAGCATTTGATATACTTCATAGATATTGAGGGGCATATTAGCCAACTTAATATCGCCACCCTGCTCGCGAAATCTTTTGATCTCACCAATAATTACACCCCAACCCGCACTACTCATATATACCAGGTTTTTGAGGTCAAATATCACGTTATAAATCTCCGCGCGAAGGGAATCGGTGATTACCCGCTGCAAATGGTAAACATTCGCCTGGTCAACATATCCCCCAAGCTCGATGTTCAGATATTTCCCCTCGTCATCGACAAAGTTAGACTCTATTTTTATGCCGTCTCTATCCATTGATTAACCTGCCATTGTTTCTGCCTGAATGAGTTATTGAACATCAGTATTATGCAAAACACATTTTATTTTCATCGTTTTCTGTAGTACTATCGTCATGAGACAACTCTTTTTTATTCAACAAACTAAGTTTGTTCAATACAATATCAGAAATCTAAACCATTCGATGATTTAAAGTGTGATTGCTCTCAACTTTTATTTTGTAGTAATTTTATGGAAGATAGTGATCGAATACAGGGTTTTCTGCCAGACAATTCTTGAAAGAAGTAAAGGAAAAATTTTGAAGCAAAAATTGTAGTCTTTGGTCCATTTTCTTTATCCCGCTGTAATGCCGCAATGTTGACAAGAACGAAAGACCTACACGTGGAAGATTTTCATCAAACTCCCAGGGATGCGCATAAAAGATGATCTGTTGGTTGCGTTTTTGCGACCTGCCTAAGAATAGTTTGGTAAGAGAAAAGGGGTATAGACGCAGATAACCACCGCCCCCAACCGGAAATCGCATGCCAAAAAAATTGACGGTGGTCATAGGGAATTCAACGATTCTCTTTCCGAGATTTTCATAAATGATATACGGATGACGGGGAGAATCAGGCATTCCGTAACGATCGTGATAAATCGGGAAGACAGACGAATCATATTGAATACCAAGCCGGGACATTATAGGAAGCGCCCAACGCGTGCTTTCCACAATCGAAAAAGTTGGGGCACGAAAGCCCACCACCGGTTTTCTGACAATGCTGTTTAATATCGTCAAGGATCGCTCCAGATCCTGCTCAAATTCCTCCGGCTCCATCTGTGTGATCATCCTGTGCGAATATCCGTGGCTTGCAATTTCGTGGCCTTCCGCTTCAATGGCGGAGATCAATTTCGGATAATTTTCTGCCACCCAGCCCAATATAAAGAAAGTTGCCTCTGAATTCGATTTTTGCAGAATCGCGAGTATTTTATCGACATTACGCTCAACGGTGGCGGGGAAATTACTCGGATTTTCCGGGGAAAACCTGCCATTAAAGATTTCGGGATGGAACCACTCTTCTATATCGAAGGAAAGAATATTTTGCATTATAATCACATGCCTTGTGCCGAAAAGACGACCCAACAGGTCTTCAGAAGAATCTTCACATTCACCCAGAATGATCGCCTGTTCTCTATATAATTCAGATCATATTTTAATTTTTCCCGCACATCTTCCAGGCTTTCATCGTACCCGGCTTCCACCTGGGCAAGACCGGTAACACCTGGTTTTACACGCAGACGGTTCACATAAAACGGAATTTCTTTCTTATACTTTTCAACAAAATATGGCCGTTCCGGCCGGGGACCAATTACGCTCATATCCCCGATAACGACATTCAGCAGTTGGGGAATCTCGTCCAGCCTGGTCTTCCGCATAAATCGTCCCATGCGGGTAATGCGCGGGTCATTTTCTGTCGCCAATTGCGGCCCCGAATATTTCTCGGCGTCAGCACGCATCGATCTGAATTTAAATATCCGGAAAATGCGCCCATTCTTGCCTACCCGTTCCTGAGAATAAATTACCGCCCCCTTGGAATCCAGTTTTATTGCAACGGCAATTATCGTCCAGAGCGGAAGGAACAGGAGGAAAAGGGGAACTGAGAAAAGCTGGTCGAATAACCGCCGCCAGCTTATCTCAATGGGCCGGTTTATATCTTTCAGAATCTGCTCGAAAACGCGGCCGTAAACGACATCATACAAATCCGATATCAAATCGTACTGGAGATTATTTCTTTTGCAGAGCGAGATTACCTCGTGAATTTTACTTAGATCCCCCGGGTCTAAAGCAATTATCGCCCGGCGGATTTTGTGCTCTTCGACAACCCGGTTAAAAGATGATAAATCACCTATTTTGGGAGGCAGTCCGACTACCTCTTCAGGCTCGATAATCAGATCGTAGATCTGAATAAATCCTGCAACATTGAATTTTTCTGGAGATTGTTGGAGGAGCTTCTTACAGACATTAAAACCGGCAGAATTGTAACCCAAAATCACGATCTTATTTCTTTCTGCCTGGTTACTCACGCTACCAACATCTTCCTTGATTTTATTCATCACTAAATTATCCATTGATTTCAATTTAGGAAGTTAACATTATCGCAGGGTGATTGAAATCACAGTAGAATTAGTCCAGAAAAAAGAGCTGGCTAACAAGCACTCCTGTTGCACTTCTAGAAATGGCTTTAATACTTCATTTATAAAGCGAAATCAGACACAAAGTTACAGATTCAACCACAGATCGCAAAGGACTTATCGGTTTTGAAGCGGCTTCATTCCTCATGGTCTTGCCGGCAGCATGAATGTTTGCATCTCAAATCGAATATAGTAATGCAAGAATTCGGAATATTGCCACAATTTCACCACACGGATTCCCAATTTTGTCTGGTAAATCTACGACCAACTTTTTCCCGATTCAAATCAAATGGAATCGTTCTTCTCCCTAATTTTTAATTTGTTGCGAAAATTCTTCTGCTTTTTTATATTGGCTCACATCTTTGTTCCTATAGCTATTTAATAATGGAGGTGGTATGAGTAAAGAATTTAAGCCTTATGTTCCCGCGAATACCGACATGCCTGAATTTACACTTCGAGCATTGATTCTGGGACTGTTTATGACTGTGATTTTGGGAGCTGCAAACGCCTACCTGGGTCTGAAAGCAGGTATGACGATTGCTGCAACCTACCCTGCTGCCGTCATCGGAATGGCGCTGCTTCGTCTGATGAAAGGTTCTATTCTGGAAGAGAATATCGCGAGAACCGTTGGGTCGATTGGCGAGTCCATTGCAGCCGGAGCAATTTTTACAATTCCCGCTTTTATGATTGCCGGGGTGGGGAATTGGAAGGAACATTTCTGGACTGGAAGACATTATTTCGAAGCTACGGCGATCATGTTTGTCGGTTCAATAATTGGTATCATGTTTGTCACTATTTTGCGCCGGGTGATGGTCGAGGACAAAGAACTCCCGTTCCCCGAATCAGTTGCAGCTTCGGAAATCCATAAAGCCGGACGCAGCGGCGTTTCAGGCGCCAAATTTTTGTTTGGCGCTATGGGCCTTGGGGCGCTTATCCAGGGTCTGAAGGAATTCAAAGTATTCGCCAGCAAAGGCGAGGCATTCATTCATTTTGGTCAAAAAACACTGGGGATTGGCGGCACCAGCACCCAGGCGGGCGGTGGTGCGCTCATCAGCACGCCGGGGGTCAGCCCGGCCTACATGGGCGTCGGTTACATTATCGGCCCCGAATTAGCCGCCCTGAACTTTACAGGAGGCCTTTTGGCATGGGGATTATTCGTACCGCTTTTGCTTTATTTTTTAGGCCCACAACTACTACCTGCCGCTGGCGGTGGAGAATCCACCTGGATTGACATGGCAGTGAATACCTGGAAGGACGTAGTTCGTCCCATCGCGATTGGCGGTATGTTAATGAGCGCTGCCTATACTTTGTATAAAATGCGAAACAGCCTTGCGACTGGGCTCGGCCGCGCTATCACCGATGTGAAGCAGGCAGCCGCCGGGGGTGTCGGCAGCGAAGATCGTACGCAAAAGGATATGCCGTTCAAATGGGTCTTTATTGGCATTGGTTTGGCAACCATCGCAACATTTTTCATTTATCTCTATTTTGCAGGCAACCTGAGCGCAGCCATTACTTCAACGATTGTAATGGTCATTGCCGGATTTTTCTTTGCGGCAGTTTCCGGCTACCTGGTAGGTCTTATCGGCTCCAGCAATAATCCCATCTCGGGACTCACCATTTCCACCCTGATTGTGGCAGCTATTCTGATGGTTGCGCTGGGTGTTAAGGGAATGTCCGGAGTAGCGGCGGTGCTGGGTGTAGCTGCTGTTATTTGTGTCGCTGCAGCGGTTGCCGGCGAGATGTTGCAGGATTTAAAAGTAGGCCATTTCCTGGGCGGAACCCCCTGGAAAATGCAGGTCGGCGATCTTTTTGGCGTATTAATCGGTTCTGCTGTAATGTTCTTCCCGCTGCTTATTCTCCACCAAGGAGACATTAACCAGGGTGGAGCCGGTTTGGGCGGCGAAACCTACCCTGCGCCCCAGGCCAGCCTAATGGCAATCCTGGCCAAAGGAATTGTGGGCGGCGATATGGCATGGCCGCTGATTATCGTAGGATTTGTGATGGCCATTGCCTTTATTCTGTTGCGTGTAAAAAGCCCCATGCTGGTGTGTGTGGGGATGTACCTACCGTTGGAAACTTCCTTCGCCATTTTTATTGGCGGCCTTATTCGCGGTATCGTGGACAAATTTGCTGCGAAACGTCAATTTAACAGCGCACAGAAAGTGAGGGTGGAGAACAACGGGGTGTTATTAGCCGCCGGTCTCATTGCCGGCGAAGCCCTTATCGGACTTCTATTCGCATTCTTTGCACTGATGGAGTGGCCGGTTCCTGAAGTGTTCCACCAGACGAAATCCATGGTGCAGTTTATTCCTGCCCTCTTCGTGTTCCTGATTGTGGGATGGGTACTGGTTCGGATTCCGTTGAAAAATGCCGGAAGCCCGGACGAGCCTGCACCACCATCTGCCATGTAAAAATCTTGCCAAATAAACTGAACCCCCATGCCGGTGCGTGGGGGTTTCATTTTTGCCACAATCCTTGTCGCTTTAGCATACAATTGTGAGCGAAGTGTTCAGGATGTTCAAATTCGGAAATAATAATGAACATACACAAGAAGGGCCAGCCACACGCATATCCGGAATTCAATTTCAGGGACCTCTTCCCGGTTCGCGGCTCTTCGTTTTGTGTGGAAATTAAGGGATTGCAAAATATTGTGTGATCTACTATTTTTGAAGAAGTCGATCACAATCGGAGACATGAGAATGCATATCAAAAAGATACTGGTCCCGTTGGATTTTAGCGAATTTTCGAATAAAGCGCTAAAATTCGCGCTGGAAATGGCGGAGAGTTTTCAGGCACAACTTGCCCTCGTTCATGCGGTCGTCCTCTTTCAGGATGACATTGACGAAGAACAGCGTTTGCAGGAATACGAGGAGTGGATTAAAAAACATGAGAAGCGAATACACCGCCAGATGGACAAAAACCGCCAGGAAGTGCACGAACGCGGTATCAAGGTCGAAACCAAAATTCTGCGCGGCATTTCCTCTGCCGATGCGATTCTGGAACACATCGAGGATAACCGTTTCGACTTGGTGGTAATGGGAACGCACGGACGTGCCGGCTTGAAGCACCTGATCTATGGAAGTGTAGCCGAAAAAGTTGTGCGGTTGTCGCCGATTCCGGTGCTAACGGTTCACCGCTCGGTAGCCGATTTCAAAATAAAAAAGATACTGATTCCACTGGACTTTTCCACATATTCAAAAGATGCTACCGACTACGCAATCTCCCTGGCAACAAATTTCAAGGCGAGCATCGATTTTCTGCACGTGATTGAACAGGAAATCCACCCGTCGTTTTACGCATCCGGCATAGAATCAATTTTTGAAATTGACAAAGACTTGAAAGATCGTGTTGTGGAGAACATGAGGGAATTCCTGGCGGATCAGTTGGCACCTTCTATTGACGTGAATTTTATTGTCAGAGAAGGCAAGGCACATCGCGAGATTGTTGAGTATTCAAAAGAGAACAATACCGATATGATTGTGATTGCCACCCATGGCCTGACCGGCCTGGATTACATCCTTCTTGGCAGCACTGCAGAAAAGGTTGTCCGTTGGGCAAATTGCCCGGTGTTAACTGTGAAAAGAAAGTCCTGATTTTTACAGCAGGATTTTCAACGCTCCCCTGAACGCCAGAAAGTGCGAAGCCGTGCGATCTCTTTTCCGTCCGCCTCACGCATGAGCTGGTGAATAAAAACCGGCCCCATTTCATTCTCCTCTTTGCGACTCCGGGAAACTACATTCCCGCCATAAAGCGCCTCAGCCCGGTAGCTAACTTCAATTTCTATCGGAACATATTTCCATAAGATTTCTGCCGGCACCGCTTCCAAGGCCCAATCGACAAAGATCACATGATTGACATGGCGGTTGGCATCCAGATCAGCCCATCGCACGCGAAAGACAGCCTCGTTCTCCGCTTCCTCCAATTGCGGAAGGGATGGAAAGTCATCCTGCAGCGCCCGATTCTCCCAGATTGGTGCCGACGACAGGACATTTTCAACGCGGATGGGCCGTTTATTCGAAAGATCGAGCATCATCCATGAACTGGTGGCAACAGCAACCAGTTCGTCCTTTTGGTCCTTGATCTGGAAATCCCGCAACGCAAAAAATCCATCGCGTGCAGACGGCCATGTCCGGCCCATGAGTGGTTCGTTCCATCGCGGAATTCGAATGATCTTCAGATGGCTGCGGGATAAAACCCATGTTCTGTTCTGTTTGAACAACTCCTGGACCGAAAATCCCAATTTTGATGCGTGCAGCGAAGCCATATCCTGCAACAAATTCAAAAGAGCAGGAATTTTAACAAGTCCGCGAAAATCTACCTCATGAACCCTGATTGTATAGGATTTTTCAAAAAATTTTCCCATAAGCCCTCCTGCTTTTCAAATCTAAGCATGGAAAGCAAGCATAACCACCATAAATAAATTGGGATAAATTTCCGCGTGAGAAAAACATGTAATCCATATTCAAATGCAAAATTCAGATAGAAACCACGGCACTATAATCATTCCGGTGGTCCTATTTTCGCTATTGTGGTCGGCGGGACGATGTCGACAGATCATATTTCGCTGTGCAAGCCCAGGCCATTGCCATTGCAGATCCGTTTGAGTAACTGGCTTTAATATTACTGAAAAAGACGTCGCCAAAAAACATTTGAATTTCTCCCATTTATTTGATAATTTGCCCAAAACTTGAATGTGAAAATGCAACTGCGTATCGAAGTGAAGAAAATAAAGGATAATCTATATATCGCAAGTTGTCCCAATTTGCGAGGTTGCCACGTCCAGGCGGAATCTGAGGCGATCGCCGTAAGGAGAATTCGCGAAGCGACAAGATTAATGGTGTTGAGTTATAAAAAGCATTTTGAGAAGGTTCCGTTTGAACGATAACCAGAACGACAGCAAATTTATAACAACCGTCTCCCGGCTGGAGATTATCCAGGTTCTAAAAAGTCTTGAGTTTTCTGTGGATATGGAAGGCGACGAAGTGATTATCCTGCGCGGTAGCAAGTTTCCCTTTTACCGCATTGCGCTACCGCACGATGAAATGATAAACACAAAATTAATCGACGCGATTGCCAACGATCTCAATATGCCCGTCGAATATTTCCTGCCAAGATAGCATTTCAAATCGAAATAATTGCCAACGTTTCGGGCATGAACGTACCCGAAAACGGGAAATGCTGGTTTTCTTTCTTTCCGGATTATGGGCAAGATAAAATGCAGATGTTTATATTGGAGTATTTAAAATAAGGGAGGGTTAGATACTATGAATAGTCGTTCGTGAAGACCACCGCTTTTCATTAAATCCTATATCCTCAGCGAGTGTATGCCGGAATAATGCAAGCGGTTATTCCACTTACCTCAGATCAAAAAAATTAGCTCTGCCCCGTCAGGTCCGGCAATTCGAGAATTTCCCTGATCTTATTTACAATCTCTTTAACCTGAAATGGTTTTCGCAAAAATCCGATGGCCCCTTTCTGAAGCATATCCTCAAGATCCTCGCGTTGCGAATAACCGCTGATAATGAATATTTTCTGTTCGGAGTCGATCTTCTTGATTTCGTCGAATGCGGCGCGGCCATCCATCACAGGCATCACCATATCCAGAATTACCAGATCGATCTCGCTCTTGAACCGCTGGTAGACGTCTACACCATCCCGGCCATTCCCCGCAGTATAAACTTTCAATCCGTACATCTCCATAATCTCTCTCATCATACTGCGAATATTATATTCATCGTCCACAACAAGAACTGTTGCTTTGCCTTTTTTGATATCCCTGGATGTGGTGTCTTTTTCCATTGTCAGTACTTCCATGGACTGCTCCTCCTTGATCGGCAAATAAATGTATACGGTTGTAAATTTTTCATATTCACTTTCAATGTAAATCTGCCCCTTCATATCCTTTACGATATTGTAAGCGATGAAGAGTCCTAATCCAACCCCCTCATTCTTAATGCGGGTTGAATAGAACGGCTTCAATACCTGAGAAAGGCTTTTCTCCGGAATCCCGCACCCATTATCTTGAACGCTCAATTCCATATATTTCCCGGCCTTAAGGAAAAACGGACGATTTTCGACCAATCCATCCTTCGCCTGAACGATATACCTTGTGGAGAAACAAATTTCCGGTTCTTCTCGCTTCTGAAGGGCAAGCAGACTGTTATCCAGCAGGTTTTTGAGCAACTGCCGGATACGAAGTGGATAATATGTTATGTTTTTCGCTCCGGGGTCCAACTGAAATTTTATCTCAACCTTGGCCGGTATTTCACTTCTCAAGGAATGAATGAACGCTTTAACCACTTTATTCAAATTACCAACTTCAGCCGCTTCGAAATCCACAAGATCGTAATTGAGAAATTTCTGAATTAGATTTGCAGAGCGATGCGCAGCATTTTCGATGGCCTCCAACTGATGCTGATACGCATGGTCTTTGTCCATGCGGGTCCGAAGCAAGCTTACATTCGGCAGAATTACAGTCAGCAGATTGTTGAATTCGCCAATCAGTGTTCTCGAGAACTGATCCAGCTCATCCAGAACACCATTCCTGCGGACAGCCAGATCACGATAGTACATTTGCGTTATATCGACACCGAAAACCAAAATAAGATTGAAATTATTCTGCAGGATAAGCTGGCTTACATAAAATTCCAGCATCGGCTCAACCCCCGGCCGACTTATCAACGGGGATCGGAAGTATTGCACGCGGCCTTCTTCCGCTTCATCCAGAACCTTGGTCATTCCTGCCCGGTACGATTTGGGAATGAGTTCCAGAAAATTGTCCCCGATAATCATTTCTTCATCGATTTTAAGATTCGAAATAGCTGCCGTGTTGGTATGCAGTATCACATAACGGGGATCCAGCGTGAAAATATAGAGGGGTCCCTTTTCAAAATATTCCGCATATTTAACCTCTTCCAGCATCTTGCGAAGACGAAATTGCTTAAAAAGGCGGGTCTTTAATTTTGCGAAATAGAAGTGTTGGTAGATTAAAAGTGATACAAGGCCGATCACCAGGTTAACAAATGATAAATCATTTAACTCAAAAGTTTCGGATTGTCGAACCAGCAAACCCATACCCAGGAAATTCCCCCGTACCTTTACCGGAAACAGAATGATGGATTTGGCCTGCAGCATTTCCCAATGCGATTGCTCGGTCGAGAACTGTTGAACGTCGGTGATCAGGTACGCCATATCTCTTTCCTGGACAATCGACTTCAACAAGGCCATTTCGGGAGTATCAATAAAACGCCGGTACAGCGCCGTCTGATCGTTTCTATCGGCCAACAGAATGTCGTCCTGATCTTCTTCCTTTAATTTAAAGACTATAAAACCATGGTCGCTGCGTACATTCCTCTGCAAAAACTCGAACAAAATTGACATCATCTTATCTGAACTCTTGAAATTCAAGACACTTCTCTGAAATTCAACCAGTTCAGAAAGCAGGTTGATCTGACGAACAAAAGAATTGAAGTTATTATCCAGGGTATCCAGGGTAGTCTTGACATATTGTTCCAGTAATTCCAACTCCTCGGAGATGCCTTTGAGTTCGGAAAATACCGTGGAGTTTTGTTCCATCTGTTTGATCGAACTGATGATTTTGTCGAAATATTGTACAATACTTTTTTGGAGTCTCATAGAGAGCCTATTTCAAAA
The DNA here is from genome assembly GCA_964624795.1 of uncultured Calditrichaceae bacterium. Taxonomy (GTDB): domain Bacteria; phylum Calditrichota; class Calditrichia; order RBG-13-44-9; family RBG-13-44-9; genus CAZUZS01. The sequence continues at coordinate 1,815 of CAZUZS010000055.1, read as the reverse complement.
AGTCTGAAGTATTCTTTCTGTTCCTGAATTTCATTTCCGATGCCGTCCAATAATTCCGTAATCTCCAGATCGGAGTAGGTGAAATAATTTTCGAAATTGGGATCGAGCTGTAAAAGACCCTTTATGTTTTTATCTTCCTGTTCGAGCAAATATGCCAGCAGGTTTCCCAGATACACCAGTCGAATCCAGGCCGCCGATTGATCCTGGCCTGAATAATCAGCCGGATGATGGTGATATTTTATCATGGTAACAACGTTTTCCGGGAGATTCCACTTGCTGAGCAGACTCGCTCCTACATCTTCGTGGTTAAACCCAAAATATTTCATTTCTAATTCGAATATTCTTTTCTGCTCCTGGCTGCTTTTCTCCATCAACAGCGCGTAATCCTTACTCATAGTCCGTATCATGGCCAGCTTCCCAATATCATGAAGAAGCCCTCCAATATACAAAATATCTTTGTTATCGGGATCATAATTATCTGCCAACGATTTTAGCGCAAATGCTGTTAGCAAGGAGTGCTTCCACAAATTAACGAGATTGATGCCCGGCTGCGCTTTAAAGCCTTTATACACGCTGTAAATAGCCAATGAAACAGCAATATCGCGCAACAGATTGAAACCCAGGATAACAATTGCCCGGTCTAACGAATATATATCACGCGGGTAATTAAAGTAACTGGAATTAGCAACTCTGAGGATCTGGGAACTTAAGCTCTGATCCCCCGAGATCACTTTTACAAGCCGGGGAATGGGGATCTCCTTATCCGCGCACATCTGGATCACTTCGAAAGCGACGGTATTTGGTATCGGCAGTTTATCTACCTGTTGAATCACTTCCTCAACAGATTTGAACATTCTTCTCCTCAATATTGGTCGTAACAGTACATTATCCTATGCACTATATATAATATCGAAAATAAATTGAGTAACTTTATGAAATACTTTTCCTTTAAAAGGTCAATCGGCAAATCAGGCCTGGGTGCTCAGAGGTTCCTCGGACATTCAATCGAATTCATTCCTGCCAGTAGCGCCGTCGAATTCGCAATTGGCATTTCGCTCAATTATGCATACAATAATTCAGAATTCGATCCCGCCATGGATCACATCATCTGATAAAAAAGTGTTGCTGGTTTATGTTTCCGCCATACCATGTGGTGTCCTGGTCAGGACAAAATGACAGGGCCTACCCAATCGCAGGGAGAAACTCCTTGGCAGTTTGCACGCTCCGGCGGGGCCATCAGAAAATCTAAATCAAATTGCCCGGCAGACGTCCGAATTTCTCATTGTTTCGTGTCTTGCCATTCAGGTCTCGTGGCGTACGCAAAGAGACGTCCCGAAATTGTTGATCCCGGATAGCACATTAATAGTCCAGGGCACGGGAGAATCCCATAAAGAATGAAACACCCCGGTATTCCTGGTTGGGTCCGAAAGGTTGAGAAAAACGAAAAAGGTTGTACCTTACATCGAGAGAAAGCGCCCATTCTTCGGACCAAAGATAATCCACACCAATTCCCGCGAATCCGCCACCGCCAAGCTGCCCGGAAATTGTTTGCAGGGTACTGAAAAAATTATTGCCATACGGGAAATGCAGTCCCAGTGTTGGTCCTGCTCCGGCAATGATGTAGGGAACGACATCCGCTACGCCGACATCATTAACTAAATGATATTTCATTGTAAACAGGAACGGCACGAATAAATACTGTCCCGAGGACTGCAGATCCGGATTCAGCTCCTGCGAAGTTTGGCTGCCGGTGAAGATCTGGTTTAGTTGGAATGTGAATCCCATCGCGAGGCGATTTGATCGCAGTCGGATGAG
>CAZUZS010000054.1:0-35540 GCA_964624795.1 uncultured Calditrichaceae bacterium | reverse complement strand
GGGAACATAGCAAGAATGGTGGTCAGGGCGGTCATCAGCACCGGGCGCATGCGCACCTGCCCGCCTTCCATAATGGCATCGAACAGGCTCAATCCCCGCTCGCGGAGCTGGTTGATGTAGTCCACCAGCACAATGCCGTTATTTACCACAATTCCGACCAGCATCACCATCCCGATCAGGGACATGACGCTGAGGGTGGTGCCGGTTACCAGCAGGGCAAAGGCCACCCCGATAAAAGAAAACGGAATGGTAAACATAATGATAAACGGATCTAAGAACGATTCGAACTGCGAGGCCATCACCATGTAGGTCAGCAGAATAGCCACCAGAAATGCCAGCCCCAGGTACATGAAGGATTTCTGTTGTTCTTCCGCCGTTCCACCGATCTCTATTCTGAAATCGGTAGGCACCGGCACCTGCCGCAGGGCATTTTTTACATCGGATGTAACGCTCCGCAAATCGCGGCCGGAAATGCTGATGTTCACACTCACCATGCGTTCCTGGTCCTCGCGGGTAATCTCCTTGGGCGCCTTGGTATATTCCACATGCGCCACCGACCGCAGCGGTATCTGTTTGCCCAGCGGCGTCATCACCAGGATATTCTCAATATCATCCTTGCTGGTGCGGGCCTCTTTGTTCAGCCGCACGCGGATGTCGAACTCGTCACCGCCGTCGCGGAACTGCGTTGCCACCGTCCCCAGGATGCTGCTGCTAACCGACTGTCCGATCTGCGCGGTGCTCAGTCCCAGGTCCGAAATCCGCTGGCGGTCCAGGATCACGCGCAACTCCGGAGCAGATTCCTTGAAGCTGCTTTCCACATGTGCAATGCCCTTGATATCCCTGACCTTGTCCTCAATCTGGACCGCCAAACCTTCCGCGACCTGAAGATCATGCCCGAATATCTCTACCATAATATCCGCCCCGCCGCCAAAAAGATTCTCATTCCCGCGGTCTGCAAAGCGGGCATTCACATCCGGAAGATTCTTGAATTTTTCGCGCAGCGCATCCTCTATTTGAAACATGTCACGGTCGCGCTCGCTCAGGTTCTTCAAACGCATCGTCACGTCCCCCTCGCTGGAAGCGCGGGTGGAGAAAAGCGACATCATGCCTTCGCCCTGACCGAAGTTGGTATAAATATTTTCCAGTTCCGGGACATTGTCCATAATAATCCGGTTCAGTTGGTGCATGCTTTTTTCCATGGCTTCCAGGCTGGTTCCCGGAGAGCGGTCCACAGCAATGGAAATAAAACCCATGTCGTTTTCCGGGATGAATTCCCCGCCGAGGTTGGCGACGATAATGATGGAAATGACAAGCAGAACGAACGTTGAAGCGATGACGATTGCCCGGTGATGCAGCGTCCAGTTCAAGGCGCGTGCATAGGATTTCTGCAGACCTTCGATCCAGGAGCCGATGCGGTCGCCGGTTCTTTGCAGCAGACCCTGCTTGCGTTCTTTGCGGATCATCAGAAACCGCGACGTGAGCAACGGCACCAGGGTAAGGGCCACCAGAAGTGAAACGGTGAGCGAAAACACGATGGTGACTACCATATCGTTGAACAGCTCGCCGGCAATTCCGGGAACAAAGAGTACCGGCAGAAATACCGCCAGGGTTGTGAGCGTGGAGGCGGTGATTGCCATGGCAACTTCGTTGGCGCCCTTGTTCGCCGCATCTTTGGGCGCTTCGCCATTTTCGCGGTGCCGGAAGATACTTTCGATTACCACAATTGAATTGTCCACCAGCATGCCCACCGCCAGGGCAAGGCCGGCCATGGAGATGATGTTCAGCGTAAGCCCCGCCTGATCCATCACCGCGAATGTCACGATCATGGAAACCGGGATGGACACCGCAACGATCAGTGAGCTGCGGACGTTCCGCAGGAAGAATAACAGCACCAGTAGCGTAAGTATAATCGCCTGGATGGCGGTATTACCAAGATTGGACATGGAGCGGTTGATAAAAGTAGAGAGATCGATAATGGTGGAGAGATGCACGCCGCGCGGCAGCTCTCTTTCCACCTGATCCAGCCGTTTTAACACCTCCCGGCACACCGTGACAGTATTTGCGTCCGATTGCTTTTGCACCATCAGCATTACCGCCGGTTTGTTGTTGTTCCAGACCTTCTGCCGTTGCTCGGCAAAGCCGTCCACCACCGAAGCCACATCCTTGATGCGCACCGGCGAACCGTTCATCATGGTCACATTGGTGTTCCGGATTTGTTCGAGGTTGCCGTATTCACCGGCGGTCTGCAGCGTGAATTCCTGCTGCGGATTATCGATCCAGCCGGATGGAAGCTGCAGGTTGTTCGCCTGCAAGGCGGAGATCAGTTGCGCGATGGCCACGTTGTGGGCCCGCATTCTGCCGGGATCCGCCAGCACCTGGATCTCGCGCTGCATCCCGCCCATGGTGAATGCGGAAGCCACGCCCGGAATTCGCTCCAGCCGCGGCTCGATATCCTTCTCGGAGATCCTGCGCAGCTCCGCCTGCCCGTGCAGCTCGGATGAGACTGCCAGGTAAAGAATGGGCTGTGTGGACGGATCGAATGCAAACACCATTGGCTGGCTGATATCGCCGGGCAGGACATCCTTTATGTATTCAAGGTTGTTGCGCACGTCGATTTCCGCCTGGTTCATGTCGGTTCCCCATTCGAATTCAAGCATGACCAGCGACAGCCCCTGCGAGGATGTGGAGGTTACCTTTTTTACATTCTCTACCGAGGAGACAGTCTCTTCCACCGGTCGGGTTATCACGGTTTCCATATCGAACGGCCCGACTCCGGTGTACTGCGTGATGATGGCCAGCACCGGAAAATCCAGCTTGGGATAGAGATCGACCTTGAGCTGGGAGAGCGAGAAAAGCCCAAACCCAACCGCGATAAGGTAGATCATAAAAAATGTGACGCCTCTTTTTACCGCAATACCGGTTAATTTCATGATTCCTGCCCCTCCTTTTTGGCAACCGAAACCGCCATGCCGTCCCGCAAATTATTCTGGCCGGCAACAACCAGTTGATCCCCAACCGATATCCCGCCTGTTACGGCAATCGACTTGTGGTTGACATACAGGACGTCCAGTTTCTTCTGGAATGCTTTGCTGCTGTCCACAACAAATACATAATAATTCCTGACCACCTGGTCCTGTCCTTCGACCTGCTCGATGGTGGTATTTTCAATGGTCACATGCCGGGGAACGACGATGACATTTTCCAGGACGCCGGTGATGACATTAGCATTGGCATACATACCGGGCTTCAGCAATCCGTCAGGATTGTCCACCAGAACCTCCACTTCCGCCATTCTTGTAGTGGGGTCCAGAACCGGGCTGATCCTGTAGATTTTCCCGGTGAAGATGTGATCGGGATAAGCCTTCACTTTGATTTCCGCTTTCTGCCCGTTGGCGAGCCGTCCCAGGTCTTCCTCTGTGGCATTGAATTCGATTTTCACCCGCTGCATCTGCACAATGGAAACCAGCGGTGCGGCAGGGGAGGCCATGTCGCCCGGATCGTAGTAGCGTTTGCCGATGATCCCTGAAATGGGAGCGGTAATTGTAGCATCTCCCAGTTGGCTTTTCATGCTAGCCAATCCGGCTTCCGCCTGCTCCACCTGCGCCCGGATCGATTCGTACTGGGTTCTGATGGCATCGAACTGCTGCTGGCTCATGGCGTCTTCCTTACTCAATCTTTGGGCGCGTTCGTATTCCAACTGTAAGTTGGCTGATTGTGCTTTCGCTGACACGAGCCCTGCTTCGGCCTGTCTCACACCTTGCTCGATGGTTGTAGCCAATATTTTGGCGACCGGCTCTCCCTTCCGGACAAAATCTCCTTCCTCGACGTAGAATTTCTCGATGCGATCCGGCACCTTGGAGAAGACCTTCACCTCGTATTCTGCTTTGATGTCGCCATCGTAGTTCAGCGATTGAACGATATTTCCCAGCTCCACCGGGGAAACCGCCACCGGTACGCTTTCTTCGGTCTTCGCATCGCTGCTGCCCGATTTGCTGCACCCGCTAACTGCCAACAGGGTAATGAGCAGTGAAAGTAAAATGTAAGCTGCTTTTTGCATGTTATTTCTCCTGACAATATTAATTTCATTTTCGAATATTTGGAAAATCTCTATAAAATCCATAAATAAATGCTTCCGTAATAAAAGTAGAGTTCCGACCCTTCCCCAGCCCCTCCCCAAATTTAGGGAAGGGGAAAAAGGGGTGAGGTTAGACCGACATCATTCTCACTAAAGCACTCCGGTCAGCACCCCCGTCACCTTGCGTAATTGGTAGCGCGCAACCTGGTATTCATACAGCGAGCTAACGTAGTTCATCTGCGCCTGTGTTTTCGCTAACTGGGAATTCAAAACATCCAGTTGCGTATTGGTGCCTTCGTTATACATCAGGTTAGCCAACCGCAGCGATTCCTCCGCAAGATCAACAGTTTCCTTCGCCGACTGAAATTTCTCTTTGGCCTCCATAAACTTGTTGTAGGCAACCTCCACCTCGGCGTTGATTCCGTTTTCCGCCTGTCTCTCGGTATCCAGCGTGATTTTGTAATCCAGCCGGGATTTCTGATACTGTTTGCAGGAACGGAATCCGTGGAACAGCGGAATCTGCAGGCTCAGCGCCGTGGTAAATCCCCTGCTGAAATCATCCTGCGATAATTTCAAATCGTTCTTGTTCGCCATAAATGAATAGTCGCTGGTGAAGTACAATTTGGGTAGAAATGCACTTCTGGCAATGGTCATCGCTTTTCGCGAGATTACCTTCTGCTGGGTCAGCGCTTTCAGCTCGGGCCGGTTTTGCGCGGCCATTTCCTGCAATTGCGAAAGCGTCAGTGCGTTGAATTCATCTTCGACGTAAGAGAATTCGCCGGAAACCTCGATCTCAGTCTCGCGGTCCAGCCCCAGGATGGTGCGCAGATTGGTGAGCGCCGATTGATAATTGTTTCTGGCAGTGATCACTGCCGGCTGCAGATTTGCCACATCAACCTGTGCCCGCATTTTATCGAAGCCGGAAGCGACGCCGACCTGGTATTTCTTGTTTACCACGTCGAAATTGGCCTGCGCCTGCCTGAGCGCTTCTTCCTGCACGGTGATGAGTTTTTTGGTCAGCAGGCAAGAGTAAAATGCGTTGGCAGCATTGTATATGAGATTTTGCCGCCTGGATTCCAGGTCCTGCGACATAATCCGCCTGGCTGCTGCTGCGCTCTGAATTCCGGCGATGCCGGCCCCGCCCAGGAAAAGCGGCTGACTGACCGATGCACCATAAGTAAACGTGTTTTCCAGTGCAAAGGCAATACGGATATAATCCGGTGTCTCGGGAGGGGCGAGAGGCCCTAATCCTGCCTTAATAAAATTCGGTATGGTTGTCTCCTGAATAAGCCAGGCATGCTGAAAATTGGCGGTTGCATCGAATTGCGGCAGAACTGTTGAATAGGCTTCCCACACACCCGCCCTCGCTTTGGCAAGTTGTTTTTCGGCAATTTTTATATCCGGATTTTGTTTCAGCGCGTAATCGACGCTGGATTCCAGCGTAAGCGACATCTTCTCTTTGGCGAAAAGGCCGGGCGAAAGAAGCAATGTACAGCTTAGAATTATTTTAATAAGCAATTCCCGGTTCATTCTTCACTCCTTTATGATCATTTTCTGCAAGCCTTGAATATTCCAATTAGAACGTTTTATTCATTCAATCCCTTAAACAGCAGCTCCACAATATCTTCCGCCAATTTGTCGGATAATATTTTTTCTTTGCTGTTTATCTGCTTCATGATAAAATGCATCAGGGTGCCCATAAAGACTTCGGTGGCCAATTCCGGATTCGCTCCGGGTCCGAATTCGCCCTTTTGCACCCCGTCGGTTATCAGATCTACCATCATTTTTTTGCGTTCTATCGCTTCCTGGATGTAGGGATCCAGGAACGGCAGTCGTTCGGTTGAAGTAAAGATGATCAGGAAGAAATTGGCAAGATCCGGAAACTGAAGTACCTGGTGAAATCTCAGCTTTACAAATTCAATTATCTTGTCTTTGACTGGAATATCCTTTTCCATGATTTCCTGAAACTTCCCGATATTGTAATGCATTCCTGCTTCCACCAGCGCGGTATAAATTCCCTCCTTATTGCCGAAGTGATAGTAGATGGCAGGTTTCGACAGCCCGGTGCTTTCGGAAATTTCCCGCATTGAAACGCCATGGTAACCTTTCTTCGTAAAAAGCCGCGCGGCAGCCATAAAGATTGTCGCTTTTGTGCCGTTCCCTTCCAGAAAACCAGGATTTTTAATTTCCATATATTTGCATCCCTATCATTATTAAATTCTTACCCGCGATATCAATGAGTTCCTACCTACCGTTCGGTAAGAAATCGGCCAAAGTATACCGAATAATTCCGTGAAATGTTACATAAAATATTTTTTTGTTGAAATATTCACGTGACGGTTATCTGGCGCGAAAATTCCCTGCTTTCCTTGTATATAAAAAGACTGCGGAAAGACGCATATCTTTGTCCTGGATTTTCATTACCAGGCTTGAGATAAAAATACTGAACTTCGGCAGAAATTCGGCTCAAATAAATTTTAAGACTGTCGGTTCAAAATTTTTTCCCGGTATCTTCTCAACGATGTGATTTGGCACTCGCAATATCATCGATTTTTCTTGTGAAAATATGTCTTTTCCTTTGCTTCTCATTCTTATTTTGGATATAATATGCTTGTCTTGCGCGCAGTTTGTTTCATTGAATTCAGGCATTTGTAAACAAAATCCGGAGTAGAAATTATGAAAAAATCTCTATTGTTTATTGTCCTGTTTTGTTTGGCTTACACTGCTTATGCAGCCATATCCCAAACCCGGCTACATATACAGTACGATCAGAAAAATCCCAGGATTGAAATGATGGTCAGGGCCGGCGTCATCGAAAGCGACAGCCCTGGCACCGGTTGGATTTTGCCTGCCGATCTTGAAAATCTTCAAAAGATTACACAGGTGAAGGTCCTGTCTGAGGAAACACGAAATGTCACCCCACTCACAATTTCGCAATTTGGCGATAGCCTGGGGCAGGTAATTGCCATTTACCAGCTTCCGCCGGCGGTGCATTCCGCCATCGGGCTGGGTTACCAGGACGGCTACTTTTATCTTTCCGATTTCACTATCAATAATGAAGTGATCTATAAACTGGATCCGAATGATAATTTCAATGTTGTGAGCACCTTTCCGGCGCCCGGCACTGGAACCAAAAATCCCTGGGGCGTCGATTCGGACGGGCGAAAACTCTACGTTGCCGACGGAATCCAGGATCGGATATTCAAAATGGATGGCAATGGTGTGAGCCTGGGGAATATTCCCGCCCAGGGACCGCTTGCCGCTGGTCTGGGATACCGCCAGGGCCAGTTGTGGAATTCCGATCTCGGCCAGTATTCCCCGCCAATCCCGGTGGCAATGTATCGGTCCGATACATCCGGTGCATCATTGGGCAGTTTCACGCTTTCGGCGAGTACGAATGGCGTTGCCGCTAACGACACCGCCGTATTCATCGCTCGCAACAGCGCCAACGGCAAAATTGTCATGATCATGGATCCACAAGCTTTTTATCCGAAGAAAACGTTTCCTTCACCACTGGATTACCCCAATGGCCTGGCGCTTGATGGCCGCTACCTGTGGATAAGCGGCAGGGATCAGAATTTGAATTACATGGTGCAAATCGATATTGGATACACGGAACCAACTGTCACTGTCAATTTCGAAGATTTTGATTTCATTGCAGATGGGATGTTCAATAACAGATTCAGTGCTGATTTCGACGGCGATGGAAATGTCCATATCGCCTGGGCCACGCAGCTCGGAACGGCAAGCAACACCAAAAATATCATGTATGCCTCAAATAAAACCGGCATTTGGGAGATGATTCCCATAACCCTCGACGGTGCCATCAATGAATTTCCGGTGCTCCATGTGGATGAAAACGATGTGGTGCATATCATGTGGAAGGCGTTTGCACAGGCCGAAAACGATAATGAAATATTTTATACCAATAACGGCGACACCAGCGGCAGTTTTCTTCCGCCAATTCAGATAACCAGTAAGTTCATCGACGGCATTGATGGGCATGGCAAACCTGATTTCGCGGTAGCTGCCAACGGAGATGTGCATTTTACTTTTATGTCCATTCCTTCAGTCGGTATGCCGGAAATATACTACGCAGTTTATTCACAGGGCAGTACCACCATGCCTGTTGATATCAGTAACAACTCGGCGTATAATACAGATTCGAAAATCCGCCTTGATGCGCAGGAAAATGCGCACATCTTTTGGAACGATTACAGCGCGGGTCTCATGTATGCCACCAATGCCGGCGGATCGTGGCAGCCGGAATTTGTCACGGAAATGGGAAGCGACCGCCCGGGCGCAGCTATCGATAATGAAGGAGTGGTTCATTTTGTGGTCACCCATAACGATTCGGTAAAATATGGCAACAACGCGTCAGGAACTCTCGCCATGGAGCGGACAGTGGCAGTCCATGCAGCAGACTGCTTTTACCCGGATATGGCAATTGACAAAGCGGATATCGTGCACATTACCTATCATTCATTCGGTGATTCCACCCAAACCTGGCCGGGGAATGGGGAAATATTCTATTCAAATAATATATTTTGGAATGAAGGCAAATTTCCGCAGAATGTCTCGCAACTTCCCAATGACCAGGAGCTTTATCCCGGAATTGCTGCTACCGATACCGCCAAAGTGGTAATCGGCTGGGCGAGAACAGGGGTCACCAAAGATGTCTTCAGCGACCTGCGCATGGCGACCACCCTGCCGGACAGCGGTGGATTTTTGGCTGGGAAAATCAATCTTTTGAAAGAATTGCACGATTTTGGTTATTTGCCGCCACTAACGGAGATAAAGTGGCCGCTGAAGATTTGGAATACCGGCGTCCGGGATTTGCAGATCACCAACATCTTCTGGGATTCGCAGCAAAATCCGCCGTTTGTGGTGACACCCGGTCTGCAAACGCCGCTTACGCTGGCTCCCGGTGATTCAGTTCTTGATTCCGTTACGATTTTCATCGATGTTCCCACCCGCGCGGATACCATTGATGTGAGCGGCTACCTGCGAATTGACAGCGACGACCCGGTTGAGCCGCAGAAATCGGTTTTACTGCAGGCGTCTACCGAAATCGTCGGGATAAGCGATGATGATCCTGCAATTGTTTACAGAAATGATCTGCTGGGCAACTATCCCAATCCCTTCAACCCCGCCACCACCATAAGCTATTCCGTGGAGAAGGCATCAAAGGTGGTGCTGAAGATTTTCAACGTGCGCGGGCAATTGGTGCGAGTATTGATAAATGTCAACCAGGCTGCGGGAAGATATAAAGCATCCTGGGATGGAAGGGACCGGAATGGTGTCTCTCAGCCGAGCGGAATGTATTTCTATACCCTGAAAATCGGAAACGATTTTGTTAAAAGCCGGCAAATGCTTCTGTTGAAATAGGGATTGCTGAGATTCAAGCAGGTCATACGCTCCAGGTCAAATGCTCTTCCAAAACCTGATTATTTTGGCCTTATCGAAGGAAATGATTTGGTTTGAACAACCCCGGTTTTTTTCAGCCGGGGTTGTTCAATATTTTCTTACCGAACTTCATCCGTCGGTAACCGGCCCATAAATAACCTTTGCTCGTCCAGGAAATAGAATTGCCCGTTCCTGAACTGAAAGGCAGCCTGGGAAGTCGATGGCAGCGGGTTGCCGCCCGAAAATGCAAAGGTGCTCAAATCCAATTTTGAGAATGTCTCTCCAATATAATCGCCAAGATACAGTGTATTATTTAGTATTCCGCAATAGCGTAGTCCCCATATATCCCTGTCCAATTGAATAGTACTGATCAAATTCCCATCAAGATCGGAGATGATCAGAAAATTCGTTGCCGGATAATTTAAAGTTTGAAATAGCAGATACAGTTTCGTTTCATCTGCTGCAATCCCCGAAATATGGATTTGGTTGCCGGGGAACAAATCAAACGCCGCCGCAACGCTGTCCGCCTGAATGTCATATTTATAAATCATGTATTTGTACAATGAGTGATCCGGGAAAACCCAATAAAGGTGAGTGGAATTTCCGGTCAGATACTGGTCGGATTGCTGATCCAATAATTTCGAAAGGTAATTTCCGTGAGAATCACATGAATACAAACCATCCGGGGTGATAAAATAGAGGGTGGAATCGACAAACCGGAAGCCAGTCACTTCTTTGTGAGTCTTATCGAATATTTTGGAATAAATTTCCGTGGATTCATAAGGAAATTTATACATAAGGGCCATACTGTCTACATCTACTTGAGTCGAATCCCGCAGTTGGAATCGAAGGGTGAAATGGTGGGCGATCTCAAAATCTTCCTTTAACTTCACCGGAAACTCAAAGCGGATTGAATAAGCATTACTGCTTGTTGAATAGCGTGGAATACTATCTTGGTCCGCAACAAACCTGCCGGTTATTTTTCGACCCAGTTGTATCCCGCTCACCAATTGCCCGGTCAGGCTTGCACCGGATTTGTTCTCGATTACCAAGCTGTCGTAACCGGCCAGGCGGATATTCACCAGATCCCTCAGTGTTTCATAATAGGGCAATTTTTCCTCGTGGGGCAGGATCACTTGTGCGCTGTCGACCGGACCGGTAACTTCCGTGCAATGCATGGTAAAGATGACAAAAGTCAGGATTGTCAGGATGAACCATTTCATCGTTAAAATTCCTCATCATCATGCGGTGTCTTCGCCGACAGTGCATTGGGTTTCAACTGTTGGGTCTGACTCGGGGAAGCACCTATGCCCTTGGAAATCATTTCAGCCAACGATGCGACCGAAATCGTCTGCCGGTTATAGTCGGCAAAATAAAATTTATCACCGTAAATTTTGATTCCTTCCATTTCCTCGGAGGGGAAGCGCAGATCCGGCAAATTGCTTTGCGAGGTCAGGTCATATCGCAGAACCCGCCTGTTCACCCAGTCCGAGGAATAAAGAATGTCGTCCTGCACCGTCAGGCAATAACCGACAAACGGTATCTGTTGTTGATCGAGCATGTTCCCTTGAAAATCGTAAATGACAAGCAGCGATTTATCTTCCGCCTCACCCGGAAACATGGCAAACAGCTTTCCGTCGGACACACCCAGTCCGCGAATATCATCGACGTAAGGAGCAGGGAGTTGGAACTGCATATCCATCGTGTCCTTCTTCACATCATACCGATAAATAGCATGATGCATCAAATCCAAAAACAGGTATGTGGAATCGCCGGTTACATGATCACCCCCTCCGAAATCGTACAAAAAACTTACCTGACGGGTTGTGAGATCGCATTTCCAGACAATGGTCGGCCCCAAACTATAAAAGTACAGGTTATTTCCAACCAATTCGAAATCCTGCACTCTGAAAGGGCCCCAACCTGCGAAATCCGGCGGATAAAAAAATTGGTCGGTCTCCAGGAAAATCTCGGTGGTCTTGTAAGGAAATTTGTAAGTCAGCGCAAACGTGTCCACATCGACAAAATCTTCTTCCCCCTGCCAGAAGCGAAGCGTGAAAAAATAGGCTTTTAATTTGTCATTCGTAATTTTGTGGGAGAGGGCAAATGAAAACCGGCTGTTTCCCTCTCGCTGGATGTAGAAAGGGACGGTGCTCTCGATAACGGAGTACTCCCCGGTGTCCCATTGGCCCATTTCAATGCGGCTGATGAAACTGGGTGGAAAAGTTGTGTTTTCCGAGTTGCGAATTATCATACTATCGTAGTCTGCAAATTCAATTGTGACCAGATTTCTCAAATCGGAAATACTCAAAATACGTGTGGGTGCTGGCCCGGTTGCATTTTTATTTCTTTCACAACCGAAAACAGTCAACAGCACAAAACCGGTTAAGGCAATAAGCGCAATTTTCATTTTTTCCTCAAAATTACATAGATATGCGGTAATTTGCTTGCTTCGTTAATTTGCCAAATAGATGATTCAGCATGCCAGGGATAAATGAATCGCGGAAACAGATGTAAATGTCTCGCCCCCTCACGATTATTTCCGTAAAATTTATTACTCAAGAAATTAAGGATCCGGAGGGTAAAAAGCAAATCAATTACAGAGATTTGTGTATAATACTTTATCGGGATTTCAATAAGAAATTTATAATGATCTGCAAGGACAAAAATAGGTCTCTGCCAGGGACTTCCAACATTGGGCGCACAGAAATAGTAAAATATTTGGCGATTTGTTAAAAAACCGGAATATAAACTTGTTATTGAGACGAATATTCAATAAATTGGGAAAGCTGCATTTGTGACCTTTGATTTATAATTCGTAACATTAATCATTGGTTGCCTGTTATTTTTGTTCTTGTTCATAATATTTTTGATATAAATCGTTTGTAATCCGGGGTTAACCTGTTCCGGTGTCATCTATTTTTTTAATTATACAAAAAATGGGGGCATATCATGAAAAGATTGTTCTTGTTCGTGCTATTTTTGTTAGGTTTTCATACATTAGCGAGGGCAGATTTTTGGCAGTCTGCTGATGGGTTATGGGGAGGCCGAATCGATGGCATCGCGGTAAGCGGTGATAAATTATTTGCCTACCGATCATCGAATGTTTATCTCTCGACCGATGATGGCGAATCGTGGATGTCGATAGCCGACAACGGGCCTTCGAATATCCTTTGCATGGCAGTGGGTCCTTCCGGACAACTGTTTTTGGGTGTTTCGTACCTTGGCGTGTGGTGGACGGGGAATAATGGAAGCACATGGTCTCACAATCAATTGACGCATAGTCCGCATAGCGGGCTGGGAGCGTCAATTCTTGCAATTGGCATCAATTCGCGCGGCGACATTTATACCGGCGGATTTCGCTCGATGGACAACGGTGCAAGCTGGCAGGAAATCAATCCTCCTTCGCTTATTAATACATTTGCATTTGGAACGCAGAATAAGATATTTGCCGGAACCTACAACGGTGTTTGGTTGTCGAACGATAACGGTGATACATGGATAATCCGTAACGTCGGCATCGAAAATCTCGTTATCAATTCGTTGGGTATTGATTCAAACGGAAATTTGTATGCCGGTTCTACCCAGAATGGGATATTTTTTTCAACCGATGATGGGGAATCGTGGATTGCAAGAAATTCGGGGCTCGGCTCCCTCGAAATAGCCAGCATCAAGATTTCGCCCGGCGGGGATATTTATGCCGCCACACAGGATATGGGAATCTATCATTCCATGGATCAGGGCGCTACCTGGACGGCGATAAACGGGGATTTGCCGGATTTGAATGTGCGGTCGATTGCTATTGGCACTAATTCCGATCTCTATATTGGAACTGAAGCCGGCGGAATTTTCAAATCTGCTGATGAGGGAATGACATGGGTTGCGAAGAATCGTAACATAACCGTTCCATATTTAAAGTCCGGATTGGCAATCAACAACAGTTTTTTCCTGTCGACCTTTGGGAGCGGTGTATTCCATTCACCGGACGGCCAGAGTGGATGGACCTACAGGAATCATGGATTGACAAATCTCACCGTTTCTGACATAACTTCCAATGGCCTGGGCACTCTTTTCGCCGGGACTTATTCTGGCGTGTTTCGCTCCGATGATAACGGGGAAAACTGGCTGCCGTCAAATAGCGGCATCGAAAATGAAAGTGTAGCCCAGGTCAAAGCTACCTCTTCAGGCCGTATCTACGCGCGGACAGCCACGCAGACATTTGGCAGTTTGTTTTATTCTGACGATGATGGAGATAACTGGAGTCAGATTCCCCTTGGGAATAATAACATATTTATTGAATCGATGGCGGTTACCTCGGAAGGGAATCTCTTACTTTCCGCGTCTAATTTTTTTGTCGAGGGACTTGTTTTTATATCTACCGATGGCGGAGTTACGTGGTCGGATACTGCTTTAACTTCGTTTAGTACCGGTAGTTTTATTGCGGTCGACAATAATGACAGGATCTATGTAGTATTTGACGGTGACGAATTCTTCTATTCGGATGATGCCGGGATTACGTGGCATACCATCAGTGCTTCCGGGCTGCCAGGCGGAAGCGAAGTGATTCGGCTGGCATTCGATTCCAATAACCATATTTATGCCGGTGCTCAATCGAATGGCGTCTATTATTCTACTGACGGCGGCTCCACCTGGTCCGCCAAAAACGACGGATTGCCGGCGGCAAATGGCGGATACCCTGCTATGCAATTTCTTTATGTCGATCCTGAAGATGCGGTCTTCGCTGGCACCTACTATGATGGCTTGTTCATCGGCAATAGGTCTGCCACTTCAATTTCTGTTTCGCAGAAAACGCCGGACCGGTTCTTCTTGCAGCAAAATTATCCCAATCCGTTTAACCCGTCGACAACCATTTCTTTTACTATTCCTGCTGCGCAAAAAGTCAACCTGAATATTTATAACGTTCTCGGAGAGCAGGTTGCCACCGTAATTAACGGGCGGCTAAATGCCGGAACTCACACAATCCATTGGAATGCGGGAAATCTCCCGAGTGGCATCTATTATTATACGCTGAAGAGCGGGTCCTTTTCGCAAGCCAAAGCGATGGTTCTCTTGAAATAACACGAGCATTCACACCTGCTGCATTATCTTCCGGGCATCATGTCAAGTTAATAGCTTGATACCTGTTGATGAGTTTTGCTCTATTTTCTATTCGTACTTCGCAGTGCCTCCAATTGTTAATAAATTTTATTCTCGGAATAATCATTTTGGCTTTGTATAATATTTTGTATTGCTTGCTTTTCCGCAATATGCTTTTTATGTAAAAGGGCAGGGGTAACGATCAGATGAAACGGGCAAAATTTCTTTTAATCGCATTCCTGATTTTCATTTTTTTCTTTAGTTGCAGGAACGAAGCCAGCATCCAGCGGCAAACCATCGCGCAGGTGGGAAATCGGGAAATCACTCCGGACGAATTCCGGCTATTTTATGAATTGGATCCCAATTTTGGAATTGATTCCACCGGCTACCCGGCGCTGTTAGACGAGTTGGATAAGCAGGTTGACCAGGTTTTGTCCTCCATAAAAGGCAGGAAAGAGGGCTTGTTTGATGATTCCACATTCGTCATGGCACGCGAGTGGGAAAGGCACCAGGCGATGCTGCGACAGCTTTACCGGGAGGTAATTGAGAAAAACGTAGAAATATCCGAGCAGGAGTTACGGCAGGCCTATTTACACGATAATATTAAAGTTCATGCACGGCACCTGTTCAGCCCGGATCTCGCGCAGGCGGAAGAATGGCATCGCAAATTGATTACCGGTGCATCATTTGATGCGCTGGCACCGGAAGCCTTCAAGGATACAACTTTGAGCAGGAGTGGGGGAGACCTGGGTTGGATTAAATTGGGCGAGCTGGATGAAGATTTTGCTGCCGGGATTGAAAAATTAAAACAGGGCGAGATCTCCGAGCCGGTTCGAACCCGCTGGGGCTATCATGTCATCCAGTTGCTGGACCGCCAGGATGAAGTGGTGTTGTCCCAAGACGACTTTGCTCGACAAAAACCGTCGTTAAGGAAAAAATTGGAGCGCCGAAAGAAAAATCAATTGTCCGCTCTTTATATTGCTGAGTTTATGCGGGATCGAAATCCGCAACCAAATCGCGCAACCTTTCGGCTGTTTTGGAGTGCCCTGGCCTCCGGCGAGGACGAAAAGGCAGAATTGAGTTCCACGCGCATGTTCACAAATGAACTGATACGGGGTATGAAAGCCAGACTCAAGCCGCACCTGAAAGATGCCTTGATAAGCTATAATGGTGGGAATGTCTCTTTGGGTGAATATCTCGATGGTCTGAAAAAAATTCCGGTAAGCAATCGTCCGCGATTTCGCACGCCCCGCCAGTTGTCAGATAAAATGGGTATCTGGGTGCGGGATGAATTCCTGCTGCCGGAGGCTGAGCGCCGAAATCTGCAAAATCATCCTACCGTCATGCAGGAAGTGAGAGATTTTGCGGAAGAACAGAGTTACCTTTATTTTCTGCAGAACGAAATTGACAGGTTGCCGGTAGATGATGCAACCAGGAATTACTTTGCAGCCAAAGGTAAAAATAAGTCGATTCCGGACCCGCGTCTGAAAAGATTTCATACTTTGCAGGAATGGCAGTGGTGGAAAGCCCAGGGGAATCTGCATCGGGAATTGAGGAAGCTTTCGGTTCCGGTTACTATCGACAGTTTGAAATTGCAGCAGGTAAACCGAGAGATCGATTGGAAAGGCAGAATCAGGATGTTTGCTATCCGCAAGCCGGAGTAGTCGATATTTTTAGTTCCGTCCGAGTATCAGATTTAAATGACTATTTTATTCTAAACACTCCTTTAATCGCCTTGCCGGTCTTTATTTCATCTATTGCCCTCTGGTAGTCCTCCAAAGCATAAAATGTAATCCCCAATTCTTCGATCGGCATTTGAATATCGGCAATGAGGTGCAAGGCACGTGAAAAGCAAAACGGATTGATGACTGAGCCAAGGATCGTCAATTCTTTTTTAAATACCTGGAAGGGATTAATCTGTAGATAGCTGTCTTTTGGGCTAACTCCGAAAAGCAACAGTTTCCCTATCGGTTTTATCAACTGAAAAGCCTGTTCAATTGCACGCGGATTTCCGCTGCAATCGATGATAAGATCAAATCGCTTGTCCGTCTGCCGGCTTTTGTCATTCAGTTCCTCCGGCCTTACCGTCTGAAAATTTAGACTTTCGGCGGCCATCCTGCGGGAAGATTTGGGCTCGCTCACAAGCACTTGCCTAAAACCATAAGACCTGAGCAGCAATCCCCAGAGTAATCCAACAAGGCCGCTTCCGATAATTAGAATATCTATGTTTTGGTTCAACGGCTGAATTCGATCCCACCCGTGCAGAATGCATGAGAGAGGTTCTCCCAGAGCTCCCCATTCCAGGGCGATCTCCTTGGGCAATAAGTGAACCTGACCCGCCGGCACTGTGCAATATTGTGCCCATGCGCCGTCCCTGAATACCCCCACCGGTTCCAGATTTTCACAAAAATGAACCTTCCCACGCCGGCAATAATGGCATTTACCACAGAAATTATTGGGGTCGACTGCCACACGATTACCCTTTTTTAAATTATCAACACCGTTTCCAACGGCTGCCACAGTTCCAGAGAATTCGTGACCTAATATGACACGATCCGCTGCCGGCGATTCTTCTGCAATAATATGGATGTCCGTTCCGCAAATCCCGGCAAACGCCACTTCTATTAGAACTTCATTTTCACCAACACCAGGTACTGGCTTTTCAACCATGCTTAGCTTGTTGGGGCGGGTATATTGCAGAGCATTCATATTGATCCCCTCTCAAATTGATTTAAAAAATCACGCGATTGTGCTTAGTTAACGATCCACTATTTTAAAACGCATCTATCCCAATATTGGTTATCTTGCTAAAACGTTTAAATAAAAATTACTTGAAATAAATAGTGAAAGCAAGTGCAATAAAAGCGCCGATTCAACGTGGAGGAAATTCTACGGGGCGCACCGGAACGGTCCGGATTGCGCAGCAATCAGAACTATCTTCACAAGCAAATACTGAAATAATTGCACTAATAATCAATAATCGCCAGCAATATTTATATTATCGAATATATAATATATTTAGAAGTAATGACGTCGAGTTTAATATCCATCGCACAAAAAATGGATCGCATATTTTTATCACAATTTCAATGTCGCTGCCAAAAGTTTAAAAAAGTGCAATTGAAGTCTTGACAAATATGATTTTATAGTTTATATTCATTCGGTTAAACGTTTAACCAAATAAAATGAATATGACAGCCACCATAAAAGATGTCGCCAGGAAAGCCAATGTTTCTATTGCTACTGTTTCTTTAGTCATTCATGACAGCGACCGGATTTCCTCCGAAACGAGAAAAAAGGTCCAGAAGGTGATCAAGGATCTCGATTACCACCCCACTCGTTCTGCAAGAGGGCTGGTTTCCCGCACAAGTGGCAATATTGGCTTTATCCTGACCGATGACCACTTTTCCAGGTCCGAGCCTTTTTACACAAAGATCTTCCTGGGAACCGAATTTCAGGCGAGAGAAAACGAGTATTATATTTTGCTTACAACGATCCCGTCGAAAGACACACAAAATAATGGCATTCCCCGTTTTGTTCTCGAAAAAAATGTCGACGGAATTATTCTTGCCGGAAAAGTGCCGCAGACCTTCATTGAGAGGCTGGAAAAGTTCAAATTGCCCATCGTTTTTGTGGACTTTATCCCCCGGAATGGCAATTATCTTTCTGTCATGATAGATAATATTGACGGCGGTTTTCGGGCCACCAATCATCTGATCTCATGCAAACATGAAAAAATCGCCTTTATAGCCAGTGATATTGACCATCCAAGTATTTTAGAGCGCTTTCAGGGATATAAGATGGCCCTTGAGAAAGCGAAAATTCCTGTCGACCCTACCTTAATTATAACCGATGAAGAAGAACCATCCCGTTTGACAGGCTACGCCGCAATTAAAACACTGATGAGTCGTACCAAAGATTTTACGGCGATCTTCGCCTGTAACGATGCAATGGCGATCGGCATTCTGCAATACCTGAAAGAGAGGAAAATCCGTGTACCGCACGACATCTCACTTATAGGTTTTGATGATGTCGAGTCTGGTTTTTCGTTGGATCCCCCCCTTACCACTATGAAAGTCCCAAAAGTTGAAATGGGCATCGAATCCATTAAATTAATGATGGAAGTCCTGAAAAAACAATCAACCCGCCCGAGAAAAGTCCTGGTACCGGTTGAACTCGTAGTGCGAAAATCCACATGTATCTGTCCTGACCAGCAAGTTGTGTGATTTGATAAATCGTGATTTTTTTTAACTAACTGAAGTTCAATTCAAATAAGGAGGCTTTTATGAGAAGGAATATCTACTTCTCTGTGGCTTGGTTGGTTTTAAGCTTTTTTCTGATTGGAGCACTAACTGCGCAAACCAACATGCTTCCCAACGGCGATTTTGAGGAATATGCGCCGTCATTTTGGGAGAAGTATAATGATGGTTTGGGTGGTGCGCAGGCGACATGGGCGGATGATGAGGCGGCTCCGAATCCGTGGGCACCGGCGGGAGTAGACGTACCCAGCTACCGTTCATTCAAAGTGGTGAAGAGTTCGGCAGCTACCGATGCGGTTGGTTGGAAGAGCGTGAACAATGCGGATTTGTATTGGAACAATGCAGCCGGCAATGTGCTCTACACCCTGAGTTTTTATGCCAAAACGAGCGGGGTGAACACCAGCCCCTCCGGTCAGGATGGAATGATCGGGGTATGGTATCGGTTCTATTCGGGCGGTTCACTGATCGGAGAGCAGTTTGTTGCATTGGATCAGACGGCGGGGAGTACGGATTGGACGAAATATACCGGTGCCTTGCTGGTAAGCAGCGAGCCGGATGAGGTTTATGCGTATGCGGTAATGGAGATGAATGCGACCGGCACGGTATGGTTCGACAACATTGATTGCGGGACGGATCCGTGGTCGATGGGTATTTTCAGCGGAGATGCTGAGACGCCGGTCGGGTGGATGTATTGGACGGATTCATCGATGCCGAACTTTGCATCATTGGTAACGGATACGGTGCACGGCGGCAATTACGGCATCTTGTTGTATGAGAAGGACAACGAATCGGATGAGATGGTGTATTACAGTGAGCCGGTAGCGGCACAGCCGGAGACGTGGTATAAGTTAGGGGTATGGGTGAAGACCGACAGCGTGAATACGGATGCCGGCTGGCTGGCGAGCAGTGCGACTCCGGAATATGTAGACAGTCGTTTGGGCGTCTGTTTCTTCTACCACATTGGTGATATTCTGCACTCCTGGGATTTGACAGGTGGAGATCAGTTTTTCTATGTGGATCAGCGTGATGCAGCGACCGGCTGGACACACTACATAGTGGTTTCCAAATCACCGACCGATGCTACCGGGATCAGTATTCGTGCCCGCTTCAATAACTTCCCCACAGGATATGCCTGGTACGATGACTTCACTATCGAAGAGTTGGATGTAATGCCCAACATCCTCACCAACGGCGATTTTGAGGAATATGCGCCGTCATTTTGGGAGAAGTATAATGATGGTTTGGGTGGTGCGCAGGCGACATGGGCGGATGATGAGGCGGCTCCGAATCCGTGGGCACCGGCGGGAGTAGACGTACCCAGCTACCGTTCATTCAAAGTGGTGAAGAGTTCGGCAGCTACCGATGCGGTTGGTTGGAAGAGCGTGAACAATGCGGATTTGTATTGGAACAATGCAGCCGGCAATGTGCTCTACACCCTGAGTTTTTATGCCAAAACGAGCGGGGTGAACACCAGCCCCTCCGGTCAGGATGGAATGATCGGGGTATGGTATCGGTTCTATTCGGGCGGTTCACTGATCGGAGAGCAGTTTGTTGCATTGGATCAGACGGCGGGGAGTACGGATTGGACGAAATATACCGGTGCCTTGCTGGTAAGCAGCGAGCCGGATGAGGTTTATGCGTATGCGGTAATGGAGATGAATGCGACCGGCACGGTATGGTTCGACAACATTGATTGCGGGACGGATCCGTGGTCGATGGGTATTTTCAGCGGAGATGCTGAGACGCCGGTCGGGTGGATGTATTGGACGGATTCATCGATGCCGAACTTTGCATCATTGGTAACGGATACGGTGCACGGCGGCAATTACGGCATCTTGTTGTATGAGAAGGACAACGAATCGGATGAGATGGTGTATTACAGTGAGCCGGTAGCGGCACAGCCGGAGACGTGGTATAAGTTAGGGGTATGGGTGAAGACCGACAGCGTGAATACGGATGCCGGCTGGCTGGCGAGCAGTGCGACTCCGGAATATGTAGACAGTCGTTTGGGCGTCTGTTTCTTCTACCACATTGGTGATATTCTGCACTCCTGGGATTTGACAGGTGGAGATCAGTTTTTCTATGTGGATCAGCGTGATGCAGCGACCGGCTGGACACACTACATAGTGGTTTCCAAATCACCGACCGATGCTACCGGGATCAGTATTCGTGCCCGCTTCAATAACTTCCCCACAGGATATGCCTGGTACGATGACTTCACTATCGAACCAACGGATGTAGTGGTTTCGATAGAAGATCCGGCTTCACCAATCAGCATTCTGACAAATGATTTTAATTTGCTTCAGAATTACCCCAATCCTTTCAATCCGGAGACTATCATTGAATACCTGGTTCCGGAGAGGGGCAAGGTGGAGCTGAATGTCTATAATATGTTAGGGCAAAAAGTGCGAAGCCTGGTAAGCGATGTGCTTCCGGCAGGAACCTACCAGGTTCTATGGAACGGAAAAGACGATTCCGGCCGGCAGGTAGCCACTGGTGTCTATCTATACCAGCTCCGGGGCAAAAATGCACTTATCACCCGGAAAATGATTTTGATGAAATAATCCCTCAGTACCTTAGTATTTTAGGTTGTGAACTCTAATCGGCGTTCTCTGTAGATCGCAGGGAGCGCCGGTTGGATGCAGGCAATTACAAAATTAGATGTTGATTCCGGATGCGGCCGAAGGAGCAAGTCTGGTGCAGCTCTTCACTCAGGATTCGGAAAACATCGTTCAGGTGGTAGTGGGCAAAGTCTCTCTGGTTGTGAGGGAGTCTGCAAATCCACCCCTACTCAGCGAGGGATGGAGAACCATAACTGATGTTATGAGAGCCTAATTTTGAGGGGATCAGTTATCGAATTGCATATTAGATGATTCTATTCCAAGGGGGCTTTATATGAGCCACTTTCTCAGATCGCGTTTTATTTTATTGTTGATGTTGCTACCGTGTTTTCAAGCGTTGCTTTTTGCCGGAACCACCGGTAAAATTGCCGGCAGGGTGGTGGATGCTTCAAGCGGCGAGCCGCTGCCGGGAGTTAATATCCTGGTGGAAAATACGGTTTTCGGTGCCGCCACCGATCTGGATGGTACCTTCATCATCCTGGGACTTCCGCCGGGAATTTATACGGTGCAGACGACCATGATTGGGTATAAAGATGTGGTGATGAGCGAGGTCCGTGTGAGTTCCGACAAAACGACCCGTGTCGATTTCAATCTGCAGGAAACATCGCTTGAACTAGGGGAAACGATTGAGGTGACGGCGGTGCGGCCGCTGGTTAAGAAGGACCTTACTTCAACCGAATCCACAATTGGCCGCGATGTGATCGAAAATATTCCCGTGGAGAATTTTTCGGATATTGTGAATCTGCAGGCTGGGGTAGTAGAAGGGCATTTCCGCGGGGGGCGTGTGGGCGAGGTGGCCTATATGCTGGATGGTATCCCGGTAAACGATGTCTACTCCGGCACCTATGCACTGGAGGTCGAGAATAATTCTATACAGGAGCTCACGGTTATAAGCGGCACTTTCAATGCCGAATATGGCCAGGCCATGTCCGGCGTGGTAAATATAGTTACAAAGGAAGGAGCAAGCCGGTATGCGGGAAGCGGTTCCCTCTACTCAGGCGACTTTGTGAGTGCCCAT
This sequence comes from uncultured Calditrichaceae bacterium, assembly GCA_964624795.1. Classification (GTDB taxonomy): domain Bacteria; phylum Calditrichota; class Calditrichia; order RBG-13-44-9; family RBG-13-44-9; genus CAZUZS01. The sequence goes on along the minus strand of CAZUZS010000054.1, from coordinate 13,064 downwards.
GATAATATTTTCTGGAATATCGACAAAATAAATCCGATTATGAATTTCCAGGGTACCCTGAGCGGACCGGTTCCCCTTTTGGGCAATAAGTTCAGCTTTTTCGCAAGTGGACGGTTCCAGAAGGAAGATGGTTTTATTTACGGCAAAAAGGTCTTTGTTCCGTCCGATCACTCCGACTTTTTAAGCAGTGATAATCCCCAGGGCTGGATAGTGCAGAGTAATGGCCGGATTTACAGCTTCAGCGAAGCGTTGGCACAGAAACTTATCAATGAAGCGGATGCGGTCCCAATGAACAATTCTACTCGCTACACGGGGAATTTAAAACTGACCTACCTGCCGACCAACCGGGACAAAATCAATGTCGAGGGGCTCTTCCAGGTGCGTGATTGGCGCGAGTATGATCACCAGTTCCGGCTTAATCCGGATGGAAATTACCAGCGGCACCAGTGGGGCCTGACCTCGGCCGCATTGTGGAATCATGTTTTTGGTGCCCGAACCTTCCTCGATGTTCGATATTCCTATTTCTATACTGAGTACGAGCAATATGTATTTGAAGATTTATACAGCAATGAATATGCCCCGGTAATCCGCCTGCAGGATGTGGGAACCAATGCGTTTTTAAGCGGCGGCCAGGAAATGTGGCGATTTTATCGCAGCACCGCCACGCATCTCATTAAACCGGATATCACCAGTCAGGTGACTAACCAGCATCAAATAAAAGCGGGAATGGAATTCAAGCTGCACCGGTTGTGGATGCATGAATTCGAAGTCGTACCCGAGTATCCCAGCCGGATGCCGCCGTCCTCCGCTTTTAATAACAATAGTTATTTACATTTTCCGACTGAATTTGCTGCCTATATTCAGGATAAAATGGAGTTTGAATATATGGTGGTAAATGCCGGTTTGCGTTTTGACTATTTCAACCCCGATGCCGGGGTGCCCCTGGATTTCACCAGACCCACGACCTCCGCGGATCGCAGCGCGGAAAAGACGATGCAGTTGAGTCCGCGTGCGGGAATTGCATATCCCGTTTCAGAGAAGGGTAATATTCACGTATCCTACGGCCACTTTTTCCAAACACCAAATTTTTCATATCTCTACACCAATCCCGAATTCGAAATATACCCATTGCAAAGCACACCTTCTCCGCCGCCGCAGTCCCTTCTTAATACTATCGGAAATGCCGAGCTGAAACCGCAGAAGACGGTCATATATGAAATGGGTTTGCAGCAGGAGCTTGCTGCCAATTTTGGCATTTCCGTTACGGCCTACTATAAAGATATTCGGAATTTGTTGGGCACCCAGGTGCTGGAGACAGTGCAGGGGATCAAATATGCGCGGTATATCAACCGCGATTACGGCTTTGTCAAAGGTGTTACATTTGAATTCGAAAAACGGTATTCGGACGGAATAAGCGCCAGCATAGATTACACTTATCAGATCGCAAAAGGAAACGCTTCCGATCCGAATAATGCGTTTCTGGATGCGCAAACAGATCCGCCCAAACAAACAGAAAAGCAGCTTGTTCCGCTGGACTGGGACCGGCGCCATCAGATTAATGCGACAATAACCCTGGGCAAACCCGGGAGTTACGCGGCAAGTTTTATCGGACGGTTTGGAACCGGGCTGCCGTATACCCCAACCTTTCAAAATTTTCAGACGGCATTCGAGAACAGCGGAAGACGGCCCAATATATTCAGCGTAGATATGTATTTGTATAAAGATTTCAAGTGGTACGGGGCTAATTATTCGTTTTTTGTAAGGGTGTTCAACCTGTTTGATCGATTAAATGAACAGGACATTTTTTCGGACACCGGGCGTGCCGGTTACACGCTGGCGCCGCTTTATGTTGGCGGGCTGCGTCCCCGGGGGCTCAATACGCTGGACCAGTATTTTACGCGTCCCGATTACTATTCGGAACCCCGACGTGTCCAGTTGGGACTGGAGCTCAAATTCTAAAAGACAGGTTATGATATGAGAAATAATAGAAACATCCCGACTCTATTGTTGCTGTTCCTCTTGCTCGTCACAGCCTTGTTTGCCCAACGCGAACCGGATCCCAATGTAGGGAATGAAACCCTGCGGCGGATGGGAATAATGGATGGAAATCTGGTGCGAACGGTTTACATCAACTGGGGCGAAATTGCCCATTGGCCCGATTCGCCTTCCGGGGAGTGGCCGAAAGGAACCGGGCATCAGTATGTGGATGGCGTGGCGCTGGTTGTGCAAGGACGGGCAATCGATAACAAGGGCAATGTCATTTATCCCATGGAAACCCAGTACCGGGAATTTGTGGACAAAGGGCCCAACCAGGAATTGTGGGGGTGGGCTCCGCTGCCAGGCTATTTTAATATGGAAGGCGACAAGCCGGCCATCAGCACCGATGTGTCCACCTGGCCGGATTACTGGCCGGACAAACCGGATGGCTGGGTGAATCCCAACGAGGTTAGAAACGATTTCGATGATGATAACAACGGCCTGGTTGATGATATTGTTTATTGGAATGGATGGTTTGGGAAAGGGGTGCGCAATGCCGATGTGGAAACCTACTTTGTTTTTGATGATGACCCGGATGAAGAATGGGATTTTACACCTGATCCAGCCAATCCCGACCGCCGTGGAATGGGGCTGGAAGTTGCCGCCCGTTATTTCCAGTGGTCGCAGGTTCTGGCGGAAGATGTCATTTTTGCCCTGTATTTTATCACCAACGAGGGCAAATATAATTACGATAGCACTTACTATTGTTTCTATATCGATTGGGGAGTAGGTGGCACCGACGATTCTTCGGACGATACCGGAGATTACGACACATTTCTGGATATCGCCTGGGCATGGGATTCAAACAATATGGGCAGCGGCAGCCTGGGCCCGTGGTCCCCGGTAGGTGTAGCCGGGTTTGCATTCCTGGAAAGTCCCGGAATTCCCGACGACGGTTCGGATAACGATGAAGACGGGATTACAGATGAGCGACGGGATGGAGGCCCCGGCAATCTTATCCAGGGGCAGGAATCGATTCTTTCCTATGCCAGTTCGAATTATGATTTGACCCGGTATGAGAATTATTTCGGATCCCGAATTCAGGATCGCACGCCATATCTGGAAGGCTATTGGTGGACGGGAGATGAAGATATGGATTGGCACGTTTACACTGATGCGGATGGCAATGGGCAGTGGGATGAAGGCGAGCCTCTGAATGATGATGTCGGCGAGGATGGCCTGAGCCCCAACGATTTCGGGTATCCGGGACCGGATATTGGCGAGGCTGACGGGCGGCCGACTCCCGGGGAGCCGAATTATGATTACCTGGACAAAGATGAATCTGATCAGATAGGTCTAACCGGTTTCCGGATTTTTCCCGTTCATACATATGAATTATGGAATGAGCAGCAGAATTGGGGGGTATTTCGCTCTGCGCCGCCGCCACATGCCCAGCAGGTTACTGCAAACCTGGGAATGTTCTTTTCATCAGGACCATTTCCGCTTTCGGCGGGACAGACCGAGAATTATTCGATGGCGTTGCTGTTTGGCGATAACAAAGAAGACCTGGTCCTTACCAAGAAAACCATTCAACAAATTTACAATGCTGATTACCGGTTCGCCAAGCCACCGGAAAAACCGCGGCTCAAAGCCGCCATTCCGGGAAATAACAGGGTCATTCTGGTGTGGGACGACCGGGCTGAGCGATCCTGGGACCCGTTTCTCCAGGAATTCGATTTTGAGGGCTATCGCATTTATCGCAGCACGGAGCCGGAATTCCTGGAAACCCGTTTGATTACCGACGCGTATGGAAGGCTTACCTTTCGCAAGCCGATCGCCCAGTTCGATCTGAATAATGAGTGGAAAGGACTCCATCCCATCGATGTCAACGGCGCGCATTTCAATTTAGGCGAAAATACCGGGCTCACTCATTATTATGTCGATACCGACGTAAAAAATGGTCAAACTTATTATTATGCGGTGGTTTCCTACGATCACGGGTTGGTAGAGGTGGACACCAGCAACTTGGGACAGCTTGTGGGATTAACCCCCGCGGAATGCACCAGCAAGATAGCCAAGGATATTGCAGGGAACATCACAGTCGATATAAATACGGCCGTTGTTGTGCCGCGTGCTCCGGCCGCCGGATATATTTCACCGGAAATCAGGGAAGGCGATTTTATTCGCCAGACCACTGGAACCGGGGATGCTGAGGTACAATTTTTGATTCCGGACTCGGTAGAAAATGACCGTTATTACACCGTCGAATTCGGCGATACTTCATATTTCCATAATGTGGGAAGCTCTTTTTACGTGATTTACGACAGCACTGCCGGACAAAAGACGATGCGCACGGATACAATCTGGATAAGCGACAAGTCGCAGTCTCCGCTGATCGATGGCTTTATCGTGGACATCACGAACGATGCGGTCGATCTTGATCGCGACAATACCGGATGGCTGGTGAGCAGCACCAACTACAGGTGGCGGGTCAATTTTGATGAGCGATACAGCCGTCAAAATGCAAATGATCCCTTAAATTTGAACATCAGCTATCCCGCGGATTATGAGATTATGTTTACGGATCAGTACTCGGACAGCGCAGACAATAGAAATCTTTACGGAACCATCTGGGCGGACTATCCAACCAAATTCACGGTCTTTAATGTCACTGCAGATATGCCGTCAAAGTTTGCTTTTCGGGAAGAGGTAGATGAGTATAAGGATTCTACTCTAACGCCTTATTTTCCGGGAGACGACCGGACGAAAATGGAGGAGATTCTGCTCTGGGTCGACGATCCCCGTCCAATTACGAATAATTATTTTCACCTGAAAACGACCTGGCGGCTGTTCTTTGAAGCCGATTCCTCACAGACGAAACAAATTCCGCCGGCACCGGGCGACATCTTTCGCATCGCGACCAAAAAGCCATTTCAGACCGGCGACAAGATTACATTCAAGGTTCGCGGACAGGGCTACGATGCTCAAACGGCCCGGGCCAACCTGGATCAGATTGCGGTAGTTCCCAATCCCTACGTGGTAGCTGCTTCCTGGGAGGAAAAATCACCGTTCCGTTTTGGCAGGGGCGAGCACAAGCTCGATTTCATTCATTTACCGAAGGAGTGCACCATTCGCATTTACACGTTGCGAGGCTACCTTGTCAATATTGTGGAGCACAAAAGCAGCATCGACGATGGCCAGGAATCCTGGGATATGTTGAACAAGAATGGCCAGGAGATTGCCTACGGCGTGTATATTTTCCATGTAGATGCGCCGGGTGTTGGCGAGAAAATTGGAAAATTCGCAGTCATTAAATAATAATCGGGTGTGGCTATGAATCGGATCATTTATATATTGGTTATGTTGTTGTTTTTTGTGCTGTATGCTCCCGCGCAATCCGGTGGAGATGTTACAAATGTCGCCACCACTTCTGCGCCGTTTTTGGAAATCGGCGTAGGAGCGCGGGCGATTGGCATGGGGGGCGCATTTGTGGCGACTGCGAATGATGTCAGTGCGCTCTACTGGAATCCATCCGGTATTGCCAGGCAGCATCGACCGGCCATCATTTTTGTGCATACCAACTGGATCGCCGATGTCAGCTTCGATTATGCAGGCGCTATTGTTCCGCTCGGTCGCGCCGGCACACTGGGTGCCAGTATTACTTCACTCAGCATGGAAGATATGCTGGTACGAACAGTTGACCAGCCGGAAGGAACCGGCGAATATTTCCAGGTAAATGATATGGCCATTGCGCTTTCCTACGGCTTTAATCTCACCGAACGATTTTCTATCGGGTTTACCGGGAAATATGTTCACCAGAAAATCTGGAAGGAAGGTGCGCAGGGATTTGCCCTGGACATCGGAACCCTCTTTACAACAGGTTTGAACAACATGCGAATCGGCGCTTCCCTCACCAATTTTGGCAGCGATTTGCAGATGACCGGTGATGATCTCCTGGTCTATCATGATCCCGATCCCAATCAGTTGGGAAATAACGACCGGATATTCGCGGAGTACCAAACGCAAAAGTGGCCCCTGCCGCTTAATTTCCAGGCCGGTCTGGCGATGGAGGTGTTTCAGACAAACTCTAACCGGTTAACGGTCGCCACTGAAGCGATGCATCCCATAAATAATACCGAGAGCATGCATCTGGGTATGGAGTATGCCTTCAAGGAGCTGTTTTTCCTGCGGGGCGGATATCGCAATCTGTTTTTGCAGGACAGTGAAGAGGGATATACCCTGGGTGCCGGTTTTTCAAGCCGCCTGATGAATAATTTCAGAGTTACGCTTGATTACGCCTATGCAGATTTCGGCCGGTTGAACAATGCCCAGCGTTTTTCCCTGTGCCTGGGTTTTTGATCGGCACAAAAGCCGGGTCTTGAATCACAAATTATCGGATATAAATTTCGGACTGCGATTCACGAAGTACTACAAGAATCACTTATTGGTGCGAATGAATAGAATTTTACTGCTTCTTATATTATGCTGGCTCCTTTTCCTTTCTTGTGGTGAATCTACCGGAAATTCGGATAGCGCGCTGACCTATTGGTCATCTAACAATACCTACGAAATAAAATTCTCTCGTGCTATTGTCAAAAAGTGGAATCAGCAGCATCCCGATGCGATTATGCAATTTCAGCCGGTGCCGGAAGGGCAGTCCAGCGAGGAGGTGATTCTGGCGGCGGTGGTGGGAAAAACGACTCCCGACATCTATTCTAACATGTGGCAGGGCGATGTGGAAGCCTATGCGGAAGCCGGTGTGTTGGTGCCGCTGGACACGCTGACCGGTTTTCTGGAATTCCTTCAACAGCGATGCGACAGCCAGACCATTGCCGAGGTGACTTCCCGGGATGGCCACATTTACCAGATCCCGTGGAAAATCAATCCCATAATGCTGATTAACAACACCAAAATGATGAAAGGGATTGGTTTCGAGACCCCGCCGAGAACCTATTCCGAATTCCTGGAAGCCGGGGAACGTTTTAAACGAGATCTTGACGGAGATGGCTATGTCGATCAATGGGTCGGCTATTCGGAGGTGATGGTCAGGTGGTGGCAGCGGTTTTTCGATTTCTACCCGCTCTACCTGGCGGCTTCCCACGGAGGCCATCTGGTTCAAAACAACCGGATCGTTTTTGATAATTCTTTTGCGGTGAATGTATTCAAATTTCTGAGGACCATCTACGAGAAAAACTATTTTTCGAAAGAACGGCTTTCCGCCCGGCAGGATGTTTTTCTATCGGGTGTCATCGCGACTCGTTTTACCGGGCCGTGGGAAATTATGCACGCCGAGCATTTCAAGCCGAAAGGATTTGAGTATGACTTTTCCCCCATGCCGGTGCCGGACGATTTCAAAGGACAGCCTTATACCTATTGCGACCCCAAGAATATTGTCATCTTCAATACCTGCAAAAATCCTGAAAATGCCTGGAAATTTCTGAAATTGGTGGTATCCAAAGAAAATGATTTACGCCTTTTGGAGATGACCAATCAGCTACCCCGGCGATGGAACCTGGCGGAAGATCCTGTATTTGAGGACTATTTCCGTCAAAATCCCAAGATGCTGCCATTTGCACGCCAGGCAAAATTTGTGAAGGGCACTGATAATTCTCCGGTTCTGAAAGAAGTATTTGATATCATTTCGCAGGAGTATGAGGCCTGTGTTGTTTACGGCAAGAAATCGCCGGAGGAGGCCATTTTCGATGCTGCGAAAGCCGCCAGGCTGATTGTTTATTAGCGGTGCAGTAGATAGACAGTGCAATTATGTTGTGGCTATTTTGCCACAAAAGCACAAAGACACGAAGGTGCACTAAATATTTAAGCCATTTGGTCAGCAGAGTCATCATTCAGAGATATTCAAAACTTTGCTGGTGATTGATGAAATTAGGAGATGCATAGCTGTACTTCGGCGAAAGTTCAAGAAAAACCGTTGAAACGGCTTTCAAAAGAAAGATCATTTCATTAACACCGGGATTAATCCCGGTGTTAATAAGAATCATAAATGGTCTGAGCCGTTTCAACAACTTATAAGAACAAATCTTTCTTGTGCCCTTGTGTCTTCGCAGCAAAATTTACTCGTGAATTAGAGGAAAAATTGAATTCAATAAATTTATTAAGAAAACAAACTGAAACAGCAACAGAATCTGCCCTTGATCGGCAGCCTGAAAAAGCGCCGCTGCTCCGAATTAACAAGAAGAAAATGACACCCTACCTCATGGTGTCCCCCTACATCCTTCATCTGCTGGTCTTTGTGGCGTTCCCGGTCATTTTCTCGCTGGTGCTGATATTTCATCGCTGGAACATCATTTCACCGATGGAATACATCGGAATGGGTAATTTTTATCATCTGTTTCACGATCGCCTGTTTTTTAAAGCTATTCTGAACACCATAACTTTTCTTGTCATTCATATTCCCCTGCAAATCATTGTGGCGCTGTTCTTTGCAGAAATGCTGAACCAGAAGCTGAAATTGCGGGGATTCTACAGGGCGGCGTTTTTCCTGCCGGTGGTGGTATCCGGCGTGGTGATCACCTATATGTGGCAGCAGCTTTACGGCTACGACACCGGTGTGCTCAACCGGTTACTGGTATGGGCAGGCTTGGGAAAAGTTGGCTGGCTGCTGGATCCCAACGTTGCGATGCCATCCATTGCTATCATGGCCACCTGGAAAAATGTAGGACTCTATATTGTGCTCTTTCTGGTGGGCTTGCAAGGCGTTCCACAGCAGTATTATGAGGCTGCCGACATGGAAGGCGCTTCGCACTGGCAGAAATTCCGGCACATCACTCTGCCTATGATCAACCCCACTTTTTTCATGGTGGTCATATTGTCCACCATTGGAGGATTTTCGTTATTTATTGAACCGTATATCATGACTGACGGCGGTCCTTTGAACAGCACATTGTCCGCAGTGCTCTACATTTACCGTGAAGGTTTTTTCTTCTATCACATGGGATATGCGGCAACGCTGGGATTTTTCTTTGCGCTATTGATTTTGGCGGTTGTAATTGTCCAGCGCAAATTTGTGGAGAAAGAGATTTGAGGGGTTGCGAATGAAACGGCTCTTTTTACATATTTTTCTCATATTGGGAGCGATTGTTTTCCTCTATCCATTTTTGTGGATGTTAAGCGCTTCGCTCGCACCGGAACAGGAGATTACCAGGTTGACCCTTTTCCCCTCGACCTTCACACTCAACGGCTACCAGCAAATGGTGCAGAAAATCCCTATATTCAGGGCGTTTCTCAACAGCCTGATTGTTTCGCTCTCTATAACCGCCGGTGTGTTGGTATTCGGCTCCATGGTAGGATATGCGCTTTCCCGGCTGGAATTCCGGGGACGAAACCTGATTTTTTATATCATTATTTTCACCATGACGCTGCCGTTCCAGATTACCCTGATCCCACAATACATTATCATGGTCAAGCTAGGCTGGGTGGACTCCTATATGGGCCTGGTCGTTCCATACCTGATGAATGCGCTGGGCATCATCATGTTTCGCCAGTATTTTATGAGCCTGCCACAAGATTTGATTGATGCTGCTCGCATTGATGGTTGCTCGGACCGGCAAATCCTGTTTCGCATTTTGTGGCCGAATGCAGTGCCGGCGCTGGTCACAGTAGGGATAATTACATTCATGGCCTCCTGGAACGAAGTATTGTGGCCGCTTATCGTGGTACGTAAGGAAGAGCTAATGACCATGCCGCAGTTGGTAACGCTATTTGTTCTTGGCGGACGAGCAGAGTCGCAATTGGGTGTGAAGCTGGCCTCAGCAACCATATTGGCGATACCAATCATCGTCGCCTACATGTTTTTCCAGCGATATTTCATTCAGAGCATGGCATCGACGGGGCTGAAGGAATAGGAACAACAATAAAGCCAAAATCGAAAAACATTATGAAAGAACTTAAGCCAATTACATCCCTCCTTTCCCCCCTTCGAAGGCGATGTATTGAGCTTGCCGAAATGGGGGTGGGGGGGATGTCTCCGGAAATGAAAAAGCTTACAAAAAGCGGCAGATGCTTTCGACACTTGTTTTTTTGCTTGCTTTTTATAGCGAGCTGCACATTCCCCAAACCCGGCCAGAATAATTCCCTGCTGAATCTTTCCCATCTGGATCATCTGTATCAGGAAGTTGAAATTGCCGGCAAACCGATGGCAATTGTTCATATCTACGCAGATTATCCTAAATATGAATGGGCGGATGCATCCGGTGAAGGTACTGCCTGCGTGGACGATGCGGCACGGGCGGCGGTTTTTTATCTTCGCCATTATCGGGATGCCGGGCAGCCCGCCAGTCTGGGAAAAGCCAGAAATCTTATCGAATTCATTCTTCATATGCAGGCGCGGAACGGATTATTCTACAATTTTGTTTATGCGGATTTAACAATCAATACCACGCGTGAAAACAGCCTGCCCAAGGCGGACTGGTGGACGTGGCGGGCAGTTTGGGCGTTGGGAGAATCGTATGCTTATTTCAAGGATGTCAATCCGGATTATGCTTCAAAATTGAAAAAAAGTCTGGCAAAGGTATTTCCGGCCATAGATTCGGTTCTGCAGAGTTATCCGCAATTCAAGGAAAATAAAGGCATCCGTCAGCCGGACTGGCTGCCTTATGGAACCGCCAGCGACCAGGCTTCCGAGCTTCTTTTGGGGCTGATCCCATTTTACAAGACGACACATGACAGTGTCCTGCTTCGCCCCATTCGCTTGCTCTGCGACGGAATTGTGGAAATGCAGGCGGGTGATTCCGCTTCATTCCCCTACGGCTGCATCCTCTCCTGGCAGAATCTCTGGCACGCCTGGGGCAGCGGTCAACCAGAGGCACTGTTCCGGGCCGGCAAAGTAATCGGATCTGACAAATTTACGGAGGCCGCTTCACTTCCGGTCGAATATTTTTATCCTTATCTAATAGGCAAAGGGTACCTGAATCAGATTCAATTTGCGGTTGAGAATGGCAAAATAAAAGAAGCAACCAGCCAGACATTTCCCCAAATTGCGTATGATGTCCGGCCAATGGTGATGGGGAGTCTGGCTGCCTATCAATTCTCCGGGGATCAGAAATATGCCAAACAGGCAGCCGAAATTGCCTGCTGGCTCTTGGGAAAGAACGTTGCCGATAAAGCGCTTTACAATCCTGAGACCGGACGCTGTTTTGACGGCATTGAGAGCACCACAAAGATAAACGAGAATTCGGGCGCCGAATCCACCATCGAGGCTTTGCTGACACTGCAGGCAATCGAAAAATATTCTATTGCTCAAGAGGCCGTTAAAAAATATTATGATGAAAAAAATGGGAATTCACACTGAAAAGGGACCGTACGAAGAAAGGAATTGGTAATGGGAGATTTCAAGCTAAAACGGGTTCACGACATAATACTTAGTGCTATCGAAGAGCACCCCTGGGAATCGCAGGCAGCGTTCAATCCGGGTGCAGTGCGGGAAAATGATGTTTTGCACCTGCTTTACCGGGGTGTCAAAAAGGAAAATAAATCATCCATCGGGTATGCACGCATGACGCAGTTTGGCATTCCGATCTACCGCTACCCGGAACCGGCAATCACCCCTTCATTTGACGTTGAGCGGCATGGATGCGAGGATCCGCGTATCGTCCCGTTTGAAGATAAATATTACATCTTTTATACCGGCTTTGACGGGGAATTTCCGGAACGAGGGGAAAACGCCCGCATTATGCTGGCCGAAACAGAAGATTTCAAATCTTTTAAAAAGCACGGCATGATTGGGCCGGACATACAGGATAAAGATGCTATGATCTTCCCGGAAAAAATAGGGGGGAAGGTGATGTTCCTGCACCGGATCGAACCCAATATTCAATTGGCGGAATTTGAGGAGATGAAGTGCCTGCAACAACCGGAAGCCGGATATTGGCAGCGGCATCTTGAAAATCTCGAAAAGCACACAATCCTGCGCCCTGCACAGAATTGGGAAACACGAAAAATAGGCACCGGGCCACCGCCCATCAGGACTGAAGCCGGCTGGCTGCTGGTTTATCATGGGGTGGACAAAAACTCGGCCTATCGTGCAGGTGCCGCGCTGCTGGATGAGAAAAATCCCCGCAAAGTGATCGCCCGTTTGCCGTATCCTATTCTGGAACCGGAGCGGGAGTATGAGAAAGTGGGGGACGTAAATAATGTGGTGTTCCCGCAGGGCATGGTTCAGTTTGACGATGACCTGCATATTTATTATGGCGGGGCCGATAAGGTGGTAGGTTTGGCTAAAGGCAAATTGTCCCGGCTGCTGGATGCCTTGTGGCAGCACAAAGTTCTGTAATTTTTTGACAGGATTAACCGGGTGCCATCAAGTTAATCCAACGCTCAAGTTCATTCGAAAAGGAACCAGGCTTGAATATACAAAGAACCGAAGTCAAGATTCTGCCTGAAAAAAAACGGGTGCTTCTCCGGCCATTCGAGATAGGCAGCGAGGAGAGAGTCCGGCAAATCCTCAAGAGAATCATGGCGATGCCCGAAAAAGATGTCAATCGCAGGATTGAACAGGTAATAGATGAGTTTGGCTATCGCCACCGAAGTTTGGAGAAATATTTTCTCATGCGATTTGAAGCTGTAAGCGCATTTTTGCCCGATAACCGGCCGGTGAGCGATGCCCGGAAACTGTTGATCGGCGCTTATTTCACCCATGAATACTCCATCGAGGCCGCTGCGTTGTTCAATCCGTCCATTGTCTGGCACCCTGACCAGAAAGGGCTTCCCGCAGGCAGCCGCCGTTTCATCATCAGTCTGCGGGCAGTGGGGGAGGGGCACATATCATCCATTACCTTTCGCAGCGGCGTAATTGATACGGCCAATCGAATCTTTATGGATGCAATAACCCGTTACATCACCGCTCCCGAAATTTTTCCTGAACCGGTTTACAATAGAAATCGCATCAAAGAAATCTGCATGTCGTTGGGAGAAAACAGCGAATTCGCCTCCAGATTACCTGATGCTTTAGATGATAATTTTACTCTATCGGAGCTGCGGGGTGCGGTTCAGGGGTTTCTTCAGCGCGCCGGCGGCCCGGACCCGCACAACCAGCGATTCGCGGAGCGGCTGCTTATGTTAGCTGAATCGAA
>CAZUZS010000053.1:0-37295 GCA_964624795.1 uncultured Calditrichaceae bacterium | reverse complement strand
GTAGGCAAATAGCTTCCTACCTGGCTGGGAAAAATGCATCATCGCCATATATTGCCGAATGCCGAGTTGTTCAGCTATATATGCAAAACTGAATATTTCGTAGGTTACCCGGAATCAATGGTATAATTATTGTCTATTTCCGTTAGTGTATGTCCGAACGAGGTCCAGAAATTCGGAATTTTAGATATCATGCATATTTTTCTGGCCGTTTCCGTAAGTGATACCGAGGCTGAGCTGAAATGATACTCATATTAGATAAAAAGAACGAAAAGCCGTTATATATTCAGGTGCGGGATCAGCTATCCGATCTGATCAGCAAGCAGATCCTGGAACCCGGAACCAAACTCCCGGCAACCCGAAAGCTTGCCCGACAACTGGGCGTCAACCGCAATACGGTTTTGGCCGCTTACACCGATCTCGAAGTCGAGGGGAAAATCTCAACCCAGATCGGCAACGGGACATTTGTTAACGAAGTTGAGGAACGCAAGGCGAGCCGCGACGATGAAAATCCCCCCGATTCGGATATTTTCAGCAACAGGTTCGTGACTCGAATGAACTCCGGCAGCCGTTCGCAATACTCGATATACCAGGAGTATTTTCGCCAGGACCCGGATGTTATCTCATTCGCCTTTCCATCATCCATCGACAAGGATTTCCCTTTCGCAGAATTACAGAAGTGCGCCTATTCTTCCATTCAGCAATTCGGGAAACACATTTTTGACCTCTCCCAGCCATCCGGTTTTCTTCAACTCCGGCATTTTCTGCCCGGCCGTCTATTGAGCAAAGGAATCAGGATTTCCGAGGAAAATCTGGTGATCGTGAATGGACAGCAGGACGGTCTGGATTTGATTACGAGAATATTGACCCGCCCCGGTGAAACAATTATTACCGACCGGATTACATCGCCGGAAGCACCGGAAATCTTTGCTCATCACGGACTTAACATTGTGGGGATTCCCCATGATGAAGAGGGCATGAGAATTGATCGGCTGGAGGAATCCGTCAAAAGGGAAACGCCGAAGTTTATCTATTCAATTCCAAACTATTTTCTGCCGGTGAACATGTCGTTGGAGAGAAAAAAAGACCTTCTCGACCTGGCCGGCCATTTCAAAATTCCGATAGTTGAAAATGATGTCATGAGCGACATCCATTTCGGCCAGGAGGAATTGCCCACTTTAAAGAGCATGGATAATGAAGGGGTTGTTACCTACCTCTCCGGTTTTTCAAATCTGCTGATGGGTAAAGTGCAGATTGGCTGGATTGCTGCGCCGGCGCAGGTTGTGGAAGGCATGATCGAGGAGAAAAATGCTCACGGGCCATATAATAATAACCTGATCCAGGCAATTATGTGCGAGTTTGTGCAACGTGGCTTTTATGACAAACTGTTGAAAAAAAGTGTACGGATTTGTAAGAAACACCGGGATTTGACGGAAGAATTGCTCCAGCAGTATCTCCCGCAAGAAATTTCTTTTCGCCGGGTACAGGGAGGGGATTCTGTGTGGATTGATTTACCGGGGAACTTGAGTGGAGCGGCAATTGCTGGCGAGGCGCTGAAACAAAAAGTGGCGGTGATTCCGAAATCCGTGTTTTCCACATCTCCGCACGCGGATGACGGCATTCGATTGTGTTTCGCAAGCCCACCGATTTCAAAAATTGAAACCGGCGTCAGGATTTTGAGTCAGGTGATAATGGACGCGATGGACGACTGATCAGGTTGGTCTTATTAGTCATTGAATACCATCAGATATATGGCATTTCCCTGAATTATTTTTCCCCAAAAACAAATTGTTCACAATGAAATTCGCCATTGGATGGCCGATGGTTTGCAGTTCGTGTCGATGGGGATGAGTATATCTTGGTGATGAATTTCTTCCATAAACATGCCGACTAAGAACCTCATTTAAGATTTAAAGTCCTTTTAGGGACGGCACGTTACTCTTCATTTCTCACTCAGAAATTATCTAACCAAATTTCTCTTTCAATTTTGTTACGTACCTTCGGCTCATGATGTATGGCTCTTCAATCCCTTTCAGGTAAACCCGGAATGAGTAATTGAACCATTCCTCCAGTCGGTCAATATATTCCATATTAACAATGGTCGATCGGTGGATTCTACAGAAATGATGTTCCGGCAGACGCTTTTCCCACTCTTTCATCGACTTTTGTGTGAGCCCTTTGCGACCGCTGGTGGTAGTGATTTCCGAATAGTCGCGCAGCGCACATATACTTACAATTGTTCTTACCTTCAGGAATTTCATGGAGGAATTTAGAAGCAAAAACAGGGAGTCATCATAGTCAAGCTTGCGGTCCACCGCTGAATGGACTTGAAAAGAATTATCCTGGTCGTCCAATTTATCGATGGCGGCTTTTAACCGCTCCGGGTTTACCGGCTTTAGCAGGTAATCCATGGCATTCACATCGAATGCCCGCAGCGCATATTCCGCATAAGCAGTTATGAAAATGATTTTCGACTGAAATTCTATCCTGTCTAACAAGTCGAAACCGGATTCCCCGGGCATCTGGATGTCAAGAAAAATGAGATCCGGTTTGTGTTCCTCGATGGCTTTAATAGCCGATGGGACATCTTCCGCTTCGCCGACAACCCTGATATTCTCGTAATCGAGGAGCATTTTCTTCAGGTCGGTTCTTGCCAGCCTTTCATCATCCACAATTAATGTGCTATATTCTTTTCCCATTTCTGATCCCGGATTTTGTTTTGATCTCTATAACTATGTGTACCTTTCCATCATTCTCTTTTACCTCGAACCGATGGTTACCGCCATACGCATTTGTCAGCCTGTTTTGCATGTTGTCCAAACCGCTTCCGTCACTAATCACGTTTTTCTCATTATTTGGTTGCGGCGCAATCCACCTTCCGGTATTCCACACTTCGAGATTGAGAGTGCTGCCTTTAACATTGGCTTTAACTCCGATCCTCAGTGGCATGGGGCTGGTTTTCATTCCGTATTTCACGGCGTTTTCCACCAGCGGATGAACAAGAAAGCTCAACACCGGGTAGTTCTCTGCGGCCGGATCAATCTCATATTCAATTTGGAGTTTATCCTCATATCTCTTTTTTTCGATTGCCAGGTATTGGCGAACGGCCTCAATCTCGGTTTTAAGTGGCACGCCGGAATAATTGCTGCAGGCAAGGGAATATTGCAGAAATTCCGAAAGCTGTGTTACCATTTCGGTTGCATTGCTCTCATCTTCTTCGATGAGGGCCCGGATGGAATTCAGCGAATTGAATAAAAAGTGAGGATTCAACTGGTGTTTCAGCATCTGCAACTGGGCATTTTGGGCCAGCACGTCGGCTTTTTCTGCACGGTCTCTCTGAAATTTCCATTCCGTCCAAAAGTTGATAAAAAGATAAAATGAACTCCACGAGATTAGTATCAGGGACCAGAGAAATACCGACCAGACATAATTCCGGAACGTGAGCGGCATGACCGAATCTTCGGCACTGTGGAATATCAGGTTCAGCAGTTGATCGAGGCCCAGCCAGACATGGGAGGCGACAAACGATCCGAAAAGAACCGTCGCAGAAAGGAAAAAAATGGATCGTGTCTTGTAATCTATCTTCTTATACAATTGGCGGAGAAGCAGACTCAAGAAAAAGCCGGGAAGGCAAAGAAAAAATATCCATAGAATTATTTTCAGCCGGCTGCCATCCAGGTTGCTGTAAAAGACAAGCAGGACATAAAGGAAGTAGCAGAACCAGCACGCGATCTGCAAAAACCAGAAGATCGCCGATTTATTTTGTTCTATTTCTATTTTCATCATGTCATTTCTGTTTACTTAGGATGTCAGCATCCACCGGGGTATTTGCCAAATATTGACTGCTGTCTGGTCGTAATTGTGCATCCTCGAATTTAAGTGACCAGTCAAACGGCATCGGCCTCATTCATTTCTCCTCGTCTGCTAATTTCCAGGCACACATGGACGCATCCGCCGTTTTCTTTTATTTCAACCGAATATTCATTCTGGTATGTGCTTTTCAGCCTCTCCCTGACATATTCCAGGCCGGTTGGAATATCGGAAGAAGAAACCGGCCCCGTCAAAGCAGGTTCAAACCATTTGCCGCTGTTACAAAGATCGATACACAATTTTCCTCCCTCAACTTTGGCCATAACGCGGATTTTTAACGGGAGCGGGCTGCTTTTCATTCCATGCTTTACCGCATTTTCGGCCAGCGGGTGTAAAAAGAAACTTGGCACTAGGTAATCCAATGCAGCACGATCGGTTTTGAATTCATAAATAAGCTTATCTTTGTATCTTTTCTTTTGAATGGAAAAATACAAACGGATTGCCGCCAGCTCTTCCTTCAACGGAACCTGGCGAGACCTCTTTGTAACCAGGGAATATCGCAACAATTCGGATAATTCCGTGATCATGTTCTTGGCCTTCTTTTTATCCTCGTATACCAAGGCCCGAATGGAATTCAGCGAATTAAACAGAAAATTCGGATTTAGTTGGTATCTTATTAATTCAATCTGGGAATTGTGTGTGGTGATGTGGGCCTGTTCTGTTTGCCCGGCCTGTTTCTCATATTCGACCCAGAATTTCACCAGAAAATAGATGCCGCTCCAACTTATGAGAGCTATGGAAAAATAAGAGAGCGACTTCAGGAAATAGAAGGAGGGAAGGGCATTTAGATACCGTATTATTCGATCCTGTCCATAAATTGGTATGCTGAGCAGGGCATCCAGATAGAACCAAATAACCGCCGCTATTATTGAAGACAGGAATACGATGGATGCTAACCATAAAATAGAAATGGATATGTGCTGAATCCTCTTGTAAAAAAAACGCAGCAATAAACTAACGCAAAATCCGCAGATAAAAGTCAGAACAATTTCAAAAGCTCCTTCAAAATGCTGAACAGGCCGCCAGTAGAAAAAGAAATGAAAAATCACGGCATATACTGCCCAAACCAAAGTATTTGAAATCCAAAAAAAGGATTTCGTTTTTTTTGAAATATGTGAAATCATTTGGCTATCTGTTTATCAATCTATTCTCAATTTTTGTCTCTGCTGCCCAACTCTTGTTTAATAAGAAGGCTGATGTGAACGCCATCTTCCTTTTCTTCAATTTCCAGATGATGCTTGTCCGGAAAGGCATTTGCCAATCGCAGGCGAACATTTTCTAAGCCGGTGCCTGTTCCCGCTATGATTTTCTTATCGGCGACATCGGGTTGTATCCATTTGCCGGTATTAAATACCTCGATCCGTAATTTACCATCTTCGAGTGCCGTCCGAATGCGGATAGCCAGCGGAAGTGGACTTGTTTTCATGCCATATTTAATCGCATTCTCCACCAAGGGATGTATCAAGAGTCCCGGCACAAGAAAATCTTCTGCCAACGGATCTGATATGATTGAAATGTCCAGCTTCTCCTCGAACCGTTTTTTCTCTATGTTCAGGTAATTCCGGATTGCTTCCAGCTCGTCCTTGAGAGGAATTAGTGTGTGGTCCCTGCTGACCATAAAGTACCGTAAAAAATCGGAAAGTTCGGTCACCATCTCTTTGGCCTGCTCAACATTTTCATCTACCAAAGACCGGATTGAATTCAATGAATTGAACAAAAAATGCTTGTTTAGCTGGGATTGCAGCATCTGCGATTGAATATCGTGGGCCTGGATTTGTGCCGTTGCAGTTCGTTCCAACTGCTGATCCAAGGAAATCCAGAATTTTATGAGAAAGTACAGAATGCTCCAGGCTATCAACACCAGCCCCCATCCCAGGATATTCCAGAAGGAGAAGTGAAATGATGCCGGCAAAATACCGGATTGAAAATGGCCAAAGACAACAATCAATATCTTCTCGAAGCCAAACCAGGCGACAGCCCCCACAATGGATGCCGGAACAACAATAGCAGACAACGAAAACACGGAGTAGGCCTGGTGTTTTATTTTATTGTAGAGCGCGCGCAGCATGAGACTCAAAGGAAAGCCGAACATGTAAAGAAGAAATATTCGAAGGAGAACGAGTGGGATCCCCTCTCTCAGTTTATTATGATGCATGATGTACAGGTTATAAAAAAAGTAAGCCAGCCAGCCACAGGTATTTAATATCCAGAAAGTATAGGGCTTGTTGTACCAATGTTTTAATTTCATTTTTCCGCAGAGTTTTGGATCAATATAATCTATATGAAATAAAACTGCTTCAATTCGAAGCTTAGCGGTACCTGAAAGCTGGTGAAAAATATACCAAAAATTTTGCCCAATTCCTGCAAGCGATTCAAAATCCGGGATTCTGCATTCGCATCTGATTTTCGTTTTTTTCTGATTCGAATGAACAAAAAATCGCTGCCGGAATAATCCCGACTAACTCTCCGTGGCCAACTTGTGTTTTTTATTTTGCATTTTACATAAAAGCAACAATAAAACTTCAAAAAAATCGACAAACGGCGAATTATGCCTATGAACGGTTGTACTGCCTGACAACCGATTAAAGCTTCATGTATAGCGAAAATCATGGGAATTGGTTGCACAAAAAATGATGTCGATGGTTCAGTTCCGTCTATCCGCGCCATGACTTAATAAGGTTTGCCGCTAATCGACTGAGTTTACCACTTATCGATTGTTAATTCAATTATGCTGCCTGCAGTAATATATTCAATCAGCGAATAGTAGCATTCGGTAACCAAACGAAGGAAAAACCGGTGATATGCCAAGTCTGCATAAGACTCTTGCCTCAAGCAGTAAACTGGAAAGCACATAAAAAAATCTGCTAACCGGGGAATTAAGTATGACACAGTTTGAATTAAATAAAAATAACGGAACGCCGCTCTATATCCAGGTTAAAAATTACCTGGCAATGCTAATGGATAAAAAGCTCCTGGAGAAAGGGGAGCGGCTTCCTACTTCTCGACAATTCGCACAACAGTTGGGCGTTAATCGAAACACAATCCTGGCGGCGTACCAGGAATTGGAAATCGAGGGGAGGATCAAATCCCATATTGGCCGGGGAACCTATGTGAATTTTGGTGTTCCGGCATCTTCATTCAGAAATAATGGAAATAAGGTAACACCCGGCATCTATGATCATGCATTGGACAGAAGCAAAAAGCAGAAGCACTCGGCCTTGCTTTCCAAATATTATGCTTTTCGAAATCCGAATTCGGACGATATCAATCTTGCATTCCCGTACCAGGGCAGCAAAAATTTGCCTTTACGGGATTTGCAAAATTCCGCCTACCTTGCCATTCATCAATTTGGCAAACATATTTTCGATCTTGTCCCTCCGGATGATACGTCTGAGATCGTTGGCTTTCTTCCCCGCTTTCTCATAAGGAAGGGGATTGTAGCGTCGCCCAAAAATATCATTTTCGTAAATGGAAATAGCGGAGGGTTGGATTTTTTAAGCAGAATATTTTTGGAGCCGGGCGACTGTATTGTTACTGAAGATATGATCACCCCCGATGCCAGGAATATCTTTGAAAATTACGGGGCGAAACCAGTTGGCATTCCAATGGATAAATCCGGAATGCGCCTGGATATCCTGGAGGATGCGGTTCGCAGGCTGAGACCGAAATTTATTTACACAACACCCACATTCCACGATCCCTCAACGATTTCCGCACCGGTTGAGCGGCGGAGGGAATTACTGAAAATAGCTTCAGATAACGAGGTGCCGATTATTGAAAACGACCACGCCAGCGATCTGAATTATACCGAAAAGGAAGCCGTTTCTCTGAAGGCCCTGGATCGGGACGGTGTAGTGGTGTATCTGTCCAGCTTTTCCAATGCAATTTTGGACGGCCTGCAACTGGGCTGGATAGTGGCTCCGGAGATTGTTATCAGCAAATTAAATTCGGTGGAAAATGCCTGCGAAAATCAAAGTAATCATCTAATCCAGGCGATCTTTTATGAGTTCTGCAGCCGGGGATATTATGATAAACTATTGAAAAGAACGATCCGGGTCTGCAAAAAATCGCGGGATCTGACGCAGCAATACATGAGGCAATGGTTTCCGGCTGAGGCCCGTTTTGCGAATGCAAATGGCGGCTACTATATCTGGATTGATCTCCCACGTGGCATTTCCGGCTCCGAGATAGCGGAAGAAGCCCTGACAGAAAAAGTTGTCGTTATTCCAAAATATTTCTTTACCGGCTCGCGAAGTGATGATAACGGTTTGCGGCTCTGTTTCATAACCAGCGATGAACCACAAATAGAAAAGGGGATTCGCATTTTGGGTGAAATTCTTAAAAGGAAAATTTGTCATTAAATTGGAATTTTTAGTCCGCGTTTCAGGATTATCCAAATTGGTATAGCAAACTTTTCCCGGAATTGGATCTTTTATTTTTTTTCGGTTCCGGTAAATTGCAATTGTGGAAATGGACGAGGGGGACGCTATGTACTCTGCACAAAATAAGAGGAGGATTAAAAATGTGAATCACTTCTGTTGTGGCTTGAAGGCTAATCGCAGACAGTCCCTTTTTAATGAAAAAGTTATGGAGGTAAAAATGTCTAAAAAATTGTTATTATGTAGTCTGATTCTGTTTTTGATTCCCATGTTGCTGCAAGCCGGAACAACGGGGAAAATATCTGGAGTAATTACCGACAAATCCAGCGGGGATCCTTTGCCCGGCGTAAACGTCCTTGTGGATGGAACCACACTCGGTGCGTCCACAGATATGGACGGTTTTTATGTTATCTTGCAGGTTCCACCCGGCAGCTACACAGTCCGGGCGAGCTATATCGGCTACAAAGAATTTGCATACCAGAGCGTGGGGGTTTCGGCCGATCTTACAACCGAAATTAACTTCCGCATGGAGCAAACCACCCTTGAACTGGGGGAGTCCATCGTGGTAACGGCCGAACGACCAATGATCCGCAAGGATGAGACAAACATGATCGATATCCGGTCTGCAGATGAGATACGAACCATGCCGGTCCGTTCGCTCAACGACCTGGCGTCTGTAACCGCAGGTTCGGTGCAGGACGAAGGCTTTGTCTACATGCGCGGCGGACGATCCAATGAAACAGCATTTATAATTGATGGCGTTGTGCAAAATGAGCAGTTATATGGCGGAAACAGAACAAGCCTCAATACCAATTCTATCGAAGAAGTCCAGGTGCAAACCGGCGGATTCAATGCCGAGTACGGCGGCATCATGTCGGGGCTTGTTGCCATCACCACCCAGGCAGGTTCGCCACAATATCATTTCAGTGCAGAAGCAATTACCGATGAGTTTCTGCCAAGAAATAATCAGGATTACGGCGCGTATTCCTATGCTTACAACGACTATAATTTCACGCTCAGCGGCCCGGTGATACCCAAATTCGATAAGCTGACCTTTTTCGGAGCGTTTCAGCGTTTTTATCGCGGGGACCGTGATCCGCGCTATGGCTGGGCCGATGGAAACACATACACATTCGTCGATCCATACAACATTCCGGTGTATGCGGCGGATTCCACAGGCGCTATGGCTTACAGCGGCATGAGGAATGACACAATGAATGTGACACTCGACCAGAATATCAAACCGGGCAACTGGGAAAATCAATTGAATTTTAACGGCAAAATGCGTTACCAGTTATCCAATAATTTTAATATACAATTATCCGGGTTAATGAGCGTCATCAAGAACCAGAACACAAACCTTGGGAATGTCGACAACGTGATGGATAACTACTATCGTTCGCTTGTATCGCACATGCTGATTAATTCGGAACATGCTCCCAGGACAGAATTGAATACCAAATCACTCAACCTTACGTTTACGCACACATTGAACCCGGTTACATTCTACACATTGAAGATTAACTATTATGATTCATTCCGGGAGCGGGGCGACGGCCAGTTCTTCAATAATATTTATGCTTATGGAGATGCCAGCAGTAACCAGTATTTGCCAATCGATCCTGAAACAGGAGAGGTGATTGAAGGAACCCCTTTGAACAATACCATTGCCCAGGCATGGCATGGCCGTGGTTACATCTGGAATAATTATATCAAAGATAAGCAAACCCAGTATGCTGCCAACTTCGATCTCACCCGCCAACAGGGGAAGAGCCATTTGATTAAATTTGGCGGCGAATTTCGTTATGGCACAATCCGGTGGTACAGCCTTGGGGCTTATCCCGGCGTAGCGGGCCTGGCAGCGCCACCCGAAAACTTCGATGGCAGCAACCAGCAGTGGTATGAATTATTCAGGAACAAAGCCAGGGCCGATTATTTTGGCTACGATTTTTATGGCAATGAAGTCAACAGCGGAGACTGGTTCGAAAACGCTGATGGCTCAATTGAACAGGGTCGTCCGGAAGCACCCAAACATCCGATTATCGCCGCAGCTTATGTGCAGGATAAAATCGAATTCAACGATCTGATCCTGAATTTGGGTGCCCGCTTCGATTATCTGAATCCAAACGATTGGCAATTCATAGATCTCGCGCATCCTTACTCCACCGGCGGTGACCCGAAGAAATTTGACGCCGCAGATGTAGAGGATTCCAAAGTGAATACCTTTATCTCCCCGCGCCTGGGATTTGCCTTTCCGGTTAGCGAGAACACAATTTTCCATGCGCAATATGGAAAATTCTATCAAATGCCGCGGCTCATTGACATGTACGGCAGTAAAAATTATATCGACATTCTGTTGCTGGATCACCCGTATTACGATAATATCGGGAATCCAAACCTGAAGCCGGAGAAAACCACATCCTATGAAATAGGTTTTAAGCAGCGCCTCGGTGCATTAGCCGCGCTCAATGTTACAGCATTCTATAAGGAAACCGCGGATCTTGTGCGGCAGGAAAGCTACACCACCGATATTCAGGATATTGGATTCATGCTGAATAATGATTACGGTACAGTAAAAGGAATCGATCTTAACTTCGCTTTGCGAAGATTTAAAAATGTGACGGCTTCGATCAATTACTCGCTCTCTTTTGCCATTGGCACCGGCTCCAACAGCAATACGCTGCGTAATATTGCCTGGCTGCAGGAAGACAAACCGAAGTCCGCCACTCCGTTGGACTACGATCAGCGGCATACCGGCACCATAAACCTGGATTACCGGTTGGGCAAAGGGCAGGGGCCGAAAGTTGGCAACATGCTGCCTTTCGAGGATTTCGGGTTCAACCTGTTGTTCTCCTTCAACAGCGGGCGGCCATACACAAAATTTATTGTTGTGAGCGAACCGTTCTGGAGCGGCGGCACCGGAAACCAGCCCATCTCGGCGCTCAACGCCAATTATTCTCCTTATAACTACAACCTTGATCTCAAGGTTGACAAAACGCTGAGGCTCCCGTTCACACGCGGTAATTTCAACGTGTACCTGTGGGTCGTCAATGTGCTGAATACAAAGAATGTTGTGAATGTCTACCCATTTACCGGCGATGTTGACAATAACGGCTGGCTGGACAGCAACGAAGGACTCGCCTGGCAGCAAACGGCGTCTCCGGAAGAGATTACGCTATACAGAAAACGCGAAAATAATCCCTTCAATTACGGTACGCCCCGGCAAATTCGCCTGGGATTCCGTTTCGAAATCTGATGATTTAACCCTGCATTGCGACTGTTTATGAAAGCAAATGGTCTTAAAACATTATTCGGAGGTACAATTTAATGAAAAAATTACTTTTATCTTTTCTGATAATGGCTTTGGTAATCCCCGCAGTCTTCGCCAGGGAGAACGTGGGTACCAGTGCTGTTAAATTCCGCAAGGCAACGGTCCAGGAATATACACATATCGATGTGAACCAGATCAGTGCATGGGTTACCAATTACGGATCGTTGTTCCGGCATCCAATTACGGGCGACTCGGGTTTCGAATACCCCGCAGGTTCCGGCACTTTTGCGATCTATGCGACCGGCTTGTGGGTAGGTGCCAGAGTCAACGGCAGCCCAAGGGTTGTGATTGCCGAATATTCCTACGAATACAAACCGGGCAAGATAATTAATGGTGTCCCGGATGATCCGGATGACAGTCGCTACCAGCTATACAAATGGCTTGGCAGCGATACACCGGATGCGTCTGCAGTAGCGGACGGGGCGCCGGAGACGCTGATTGGCGATCAGTATTTGTGGAGCGTATATAATGACGGCGATGCCTCTTACCATACAGCCATTCAGACGGATCCCCTGATGATCGAGGTGCAGCAAAGTGTCTTCGGCTTTGCCCGCACCGGCCCGTTGGGCAATACCGTATTTGTGAAATGGCTGGTAGTAAATAAAAGCGGCACCCAGTTGGAAGATACATATATTACCGTGTGGTGCGATCCCGATGTTGGCGGCTCCGGGGATGACCTGGTGGGATGCGATTCCACGCTGAGCCTGGGATATTGCTACAACGGCGATAACAACGACACCGATTACGGAGAAGGGCCGCCGGCTACCGGTATCGACTTTTTCCAGGGACCCATTGTTCTTGGTGAAGCCACCGATACTGCCAGCGTCAGCGGCGTCAAATTCCCGGGTTACAAAAACCTGCCAATGACCTCATTTGTGTACTACAACAATAACAATCAAAATAACGGTAATCCGCAAACCGGCCCGGAAGTGTATAACTACATGCAGTCCCGGTGGCGTGATGGCACTCCGATTACCCGCGGCGGTAACGGGACACTTTCCGGAAATCCGCCTGCGCGATTCATGTACACCGGCGAACCGGCAGAGGGCACCGGGTGGCTGGATTCCTCACCCGCCGACCGTCGCTTTATGATGACAACCGGCCCCTTCACCATGGAACCATTTGTTGACACCAACGGCAATGGAAAAGAGGATATCGGTGAGCCGGGAGTGCAGGAAATTGTGGTGGGCGTTATGGTTGCCCGGGGAGCGGATAACCTGGCGAGTGTATCGCTGTTAAAGCAATATGATGAGTTGGCACAATTGGCTTACGATTTGAATTTCGATCTGGCCGTACCACCCCCGCCTCCCACTGTTGAAGTCACGCTTATGGATCAGGCGCTGGTTTTGAATTGGGCGAACCAGAATAGCACTGCGGGAGCGACTTACGAAGAGGTAGAGAATTATGATGCCGTCGATCCGCTGGTTGCCATCGAAGATCCCAATAATCCCCCGGACACAACTTACACCTTCCAGGGCTATTTGGTCTACCAGTATGATTATCTGGATAAAAGAAATGCCAAATTAATTGGCAACATTGATGTTGCGGACGGCATTGTTGAAATGCGGGATTTCGTTCTGGATGAAGGTTCCGGTGAGTATTTGGAGAAGCTGGTATGGAAAGGCACAGATTCCGGCATGCGCCGCAATATGACGATCACCGAAGACAGATTTTCGGATGCGGCCTTGCCAACTCTAATTAACGGCAAACGTTACTGGTTTGGTGTGGTTGCCTGGGGTTACAATGAGGACAGCTCGCCCAAAGCGATTTACAGCCCGCTTATCCCGAATGTCAACTTCTGGGAGGTTGTGCCGCAATCGCCGCGAATCGGAACCCACTACGATAAAAATCTGTTCGGGAATATGATTCAATCTGAAAAAATAGGAACCAGCGACGGCGCGGCTTTCGCCGAAGTTGTAGATCCGACAAAGATTACCGGACACGACTACAAGGTAGAATTCGAATTCGATGCCGAAAATGAAGCCTTCTGGAACCTGGTAGATGAATCGGCCGGGGAGACTGTGCTGACCGGCCAATATCACCAGGCCGGTGATTCCGCCGATGTAGCTGGCCCGATTGCTGACGGTGTCCGGTGGCAGATTATGGGTCCGGCAGCCGGCTTCCACGGGGCATATCTTATTCATGACGGAACGAATTACTATCCCGAGAGACATGACAATATTGATTATAGTGTTCTGATGGAAGATGTCTGGAATTATGGGTACGACAACAATATGGAAGGCATAACATTCCCGGATGGCGGTCGCTACTGGCTGACGCAGGGTGGTGGCGTCGCTGCCGATAATGCGTCTTACACCGAAAGGGTCTTGAGGGGCGATAACTGGAACCGGGCGAAGGCGTTTGATTTTGAATTAAGATTCGTAGCGGACAGTGCATGGGCGCTTTGGGGCTGGCCGGAAGACGGATTCCCCTCGCTGGTTATGAAGGTGCCGTTTGAGATCTGGAATGTGGGCATCAATACTCCCGAAGACCCCAGTGATGATTTTCAGATGATCCCGCGAATTTACGATCTGGACGAAGATGGCAGATTAAGCTGGCAGGGCGATCTGGAAGAATCCGGCGCTGCCGATGATCCCGGAACGGATTGGATTTACTGGTTCAATCCTGCGGATGTTTCTTCGGGAACAGGCGGTTATGATGCATTCGCTGCGGTTGCAGCCGTGGATGGAGATCCTTATGCAGCAGGCACAGTCGGCGATGAGGTTTTGGCACGGGTAGTATTTATGAACCATAATGGGTTTGGCGGCCGTGCGGATTCGGTTTCGCTGGCGCAGCTCAGCGGCCCGCTTCCCTCCGACTGGACTGCCGCGGATACTGCGCTCTTTAAATCCCGCAACTGGTTTATTGATCCTGATAATAATTTAGGCGTTGTGGAGAGCGACTCCTCAAGCTGGGCTTACGGTTTCGTTCTGCCTTTCCCGCCGGCAGGTTCTATCTACCGCTGGGTTACCAACAAACCGAATGCGCCCGGCGATGAATACAAGTTCAGCGCTCCGGGGTCGCCGACAGTTGACAGTCAGGAGCTGGCGAAAAAAGAGATCGATTTGATCAATGTTTTTCCGAATCCGTATTACGGCACCCATTCAGGAGAAAGGGATCCGCTGAACAAATGGGTTGAATTTACACATTTGCCCCAAACCTGCACCATTCGCATTTTCAATCTTGCCGGCGCATTGGTGAGAACCATAAAACGCGAAGGCGTTACGGATCGCACCTGGGAAAAATGGGACCTGGAAAATCAATCGGCATTGCCAATAGCCAGTGGAATTTATATCTATCATATCGAAGTTCCGGGTATCGGCGAAAAAGTCGGAAAACTTGCGGTTTTCATGCAGCAGGAACGGCTCGATACGTTCTAGTGGATATAAATTATAGGTGTTCCAAAATGCATGGATCTGTAAGCATTAATTGAAACAATTCCAAGGAGATTAGAGATGATAAAAATAAAATATTCATCCTTAATATTGATATTGATTTTGATCTTTTCCGTTGCGCTGTTTGCCGGCTCAGAGTCGCGGATTGGTAGTGCCGGTGCACAGGAATTATTGATTCCTGTGGGCGCACAGGGAATTGCGCTGCAGGGCGCAAATATCTCATCCATCAGGGGTGCGGAAGCAATTTACTGGAATCCTGCCGGTCTGGCGGCCTCTCCCCGCACCGAGGCGATGTTCAGCTACATGAACTGGATTGCGGATATCAATTTGGCCTACCTGGCGGTTGGCGCCAAATTGGGAAGTGCCGGTGCATTAGGCGTTTCTTTCAAATCGCTTTCCTTCGGGGACATTCCGGTGACAACCACCGAGCTGCCGGACGGAACCGGAGAGACCTATGCGCCGCAGTATTTAGTCCTGGGTTTGACATATTCGCGGGTAATGACAGACCGGATAAATTTCGGCGCCTCGGTAAAACTGGTGAATGAATCGATCCGCCAGATGAAGGCGACCGGCTTTGTGTTCGATTTTGGCGTTCAATACCGGAATATTCTGCCGCAATTAGACTTCGGCATTGCGCTGAAAAGCCTTGGTCCTGATATGACCTTCGGAGGCGAAGATGTTGAATACCACAATGTA
This sequence comes from uncultured Calditrichaceae bacterium, assembly GCA_964624795.1. Lineage (GTDB taxonomy): Bacteria > Calditrichota > Calditrichia > RBG-13-44-9 > RBG-13-44-9 > CAZUZS01. The sequence continues at coordinate 21,627 of CAZUZS010000053.1, read as the reverse complement.
GTTCCCGGAACGGAGCCCGGATCGAAGGCGCGGCCCATGAGCCTCAATATGCAGAGTTTCGATATGCCGGTTACATTCGAGATTGGCGTGGGATATAATCACGATATCAATGAACAACATTCTATTCACGCCAGCGCTGATTTCCAGAATTTTAATTTTGGCAATGATCAGTATAAAGGCGGTTTGGAATACAATTTCAGTGATTTCTTCTTCCTGCGAGGCGGCTATATGGTCGCGCAAAATAATGAGGATAACATATTTGGCCCGACACTGGGCGCCGGATTGCAGGCGCGCATGGGTAACTCGGTTGTTGCATTCGACTATACTTATCGCAGCGTCGATTATTTTGATGCAAACCAATTTTTCTCCCTTCGAATCGGTTTCTGATAAAAACCGGTTCGGTGTGTGAATGCAGGGAAAACCCCGGTGTGGTGGCCGGGGTTTTCTTTTTATCTCTAACCGGAATCTTCCTGTATTCGTGAATCGCAGTAAAATTTTACGAGAGGGGCGTATTTTGCGGTGTCGGAATCCCTTGCGCGATGGACGAGGCATGGAAGTGGAATTCGGATTTCTGCCACCTAACCGACCAATGCGATTTCGTTTGGAGGAATAATCATTCCTATGGGAATAGTAATCTATAAAGATCTTCTCGAATATTCATCTCCCTCTGCATTGTCTCGCTGTAATATTCAGTGGGCCAAGCTGTTGCGATGGTTAGTCCGAGTTTTTGGCAACCGGCAATTCTCTAATACGCGCTTTATTTTAAATGCAAACCGCTTATCGAACCATCCAACCTTTCATCGAGATACTGTTTTAAAGAAGGGTCAATTTCTTTATCTTTGTTGTGAAGTTTAATTTGGGAATGAAAAAATTGAGGGGTAACTATCACAAAAGCAGCGCGTAGGTCACTCTATTGAAGCGCATCAATTCCACCAATTGATCCGCATGTTAGATTACACTAACACCTCCAAAAAACCCCGACTGGTCATCGGGGTTTTTTTAATTCTCAGAAATGTTTGCATATAATCAGCGCCGCCTGCAACGGAAACAAGGTGAACCCGAGCTTTGGAGATTCACCAAAAAAGGATGCGCAGACCGATCACTCCTTTGAACGAAGCGTCTCCAGGTTCCAGGCGCCTTCGATCTTATCCTCCAATTTTTTGGTGTTTACAACACCGAACTTCAACTCCTTGAACTGCTTGCTCAAAAGCGGAACACCATCGAAGTTTGTTAACGGAAAATAGAACTCGACGATCTTGTTGGGAAAGCGGCGGCGCACCAAATTCGGCTCCGGCTCGGTCATAGAAGTGGTAGTAGTATCTGCAGGCTGTTCTTCTACATTAAATTCCTGCCGCGAAATTCCATGCTCCACAATTTTTGCCGGCTCAATTTGCTGGCCGGATTCAGTTTCCAGGAAAAATGTCCACCGGTCCAGTTTCAGGTATTCATCCGAGAACGGCGTGCCGACATTTGCCCAGATAAACAGGTATTTCCCGACAAAATGTTCATCATCATATCGTGTTTTGTACGCGTTCTTTTCTTCCGGTGACATCGATGCCAGGCGGGAATACAAATTCAGACCGCTGTCGATAACCGATGAGTCCATCAGCGTGGCGCGGATGATAAGTTCGAATGATCCGCCTCCCTGTGGGCCTCCACGGGAAAATCCGGGCATCATGGGGCTTCTGCCAAATCCCCCCGACTGCGGAGCTACCAAAATCGTGTGATCATTCCAGATCTTATCAAAATCCCCCGGCACCAAGGAGATGCCCTGTACGAAGCCCGAGCGGTCCATTTTTGTGTAGCTGGCGCCGCAAGAGATAAGAAAAGTCAAAAACAGCAGTGAGATAAAAATAACGGCAAAACGAGAAATATTTTTCTTTTCCCCAAGCCAATTCAGTTTATTTTGCAAGGTGCACCTCCAGCCAGAATTCTTTACTTTCCGCAATAAATCTGCTTCGTGAGCTTCGGCCACCGAAGCCCCCGCGTCTCATCGCGCCGGGCCTTTCCCCGGAATTCGGAGGTTGAAATCCTCCGCGAGTGCGCCCACCGGTTTCTATCCCGATACCAACGGTTTTTTGTCCCTGCGGCAATTCCATGGCTAAAAAATCTTTCTGAAATTGCAGCGGAATTCTTATTTCAATAATCTTTTCGCCGTCGAAGCGGGAAGTTGCGGCAGCAAAACCGCTGGCGTCGTTGGCAGGAAAATTCAGAGCCTGCTTGATATTCTGATTATATACCAGAACGCCGCCCGCCAGTTGATCCAACTCCTCCGAAGCGCGTGTTTTCTCTTCCTCAGTAAGGCTTTGCCAAAATCCGCCCTGCCGTGCATTAAAACGCGCATGGGTGGAAGCGGGGAAATGAATCTCCACTTGCTTGCTTTTTCCGCCTTTCAAATCCACCCACATTGTCAATCCGGTATGCCGAAAATCCTCACGATACTCAGGATCATCGGTGGAAATCGCAAGGTAAAGATACATATCATCATTTGCCGCCTGTATTGAAATGCTGCTGTCGGCCAAAAATACGGGGAATGCTTTTGGCCAGTTGTCCAGTGTTCCATTGATTTCCAACGGTTGGGCGAGGCGACTGCTGTTCAAGCCGATGGTTTTGCACCCGCTGAAAATCAATGGCAGAAAGAGAGCGAGAAGATAGAAATACTTAGGTTTCATAAGCATACCTTTTTTAAAGTTCAAGTTCCGAATACAGTGGATAAAAGCAACTATTATATCCAGATCTTAGAGTAAAGTTCAACTCACAAATTCCCTGCCATCGTCATTTAGACATCGATGCAGCAAAAACCTTGCATTAGGATGTTATTTGTTTAGCTCCTTTTTCAATTTCTGCTCAACACTGGCTATTTTTGATTTCATGCGAGACCGGTCGCCCTTGCGGTAATCGATTTTCATATTCACCGAGACTCGGTTGGATTGCTTTTCCAGAAGTTTGAAACAGCGTGAAATCACATCCATCACTTCATCCCAGGAGCCTTCCAAAACAGTCCCCATGGGGGTAAGCTGGTAGGTAATCCCGCTGCGGTCAATTTCGTCCAGGATTTGGGCAACATATTGGCTGACGCTCTCTCCCTTATCGGTGGGAAACATCGCAAATTCTGCCAGTACCATTTTTCCTCCCTTTTTCTATTGAATTAACCCGGCTAAAATTATACAATCCAGCATTCTTTGATTTGCATTCGAAACAGCCTGAATCCCCTAATTAAAGCAAAATTAAATTGGCGGTGGAATAAACGTCCGAATCCACCTGCTGATTTTGATTCCCCGAAGAGATTACATTTTTCCAACTTCTTTCTCCTGACTTCTTCCTTCCAATTTCACTTCCACCAACTTATTGCCGCATAAATTTCATGGTGATAGCGACTGGGGGCGGTCGCCAGCAGTTGGGTGGAAGCAAGCCCGCATTTTACGGCCAACACCTCCCATGCGGGGTAGGGGATTGGATACGGAACCCAGGGATTTCCTTTTGAAATATTGTATTCCACAAGAAGAAACCGCCCGCCTTTTTTCAGGTGGCTGCAAAGGTGACGCACCGTTAGTGCTTTTTCTTTCTGGTAATGAAGGGCATTCGCAATTAATATTCCATCCAGCGCCGGGAGGTGCAGGGTTTGCGCGAAATCTGCAAAAATGAAGTGGATGTTCATCTCCGGGAACCGGCTGTACATTTCTTGCTCCTGCAATTTCAAGGCTGCCGAATCACGATCCACTGAATAGATTTCTCCGCCAGGCTGAAGCAATTCTGCCAATGCCATTGTGAAGGCGCCGCTCCCGGAACCCAAATCAGCCCATATTCCACCTGCGCCGTTTACCCCGTTCCTGATTAAATTCACGCGCTCTCTGTGGTTCATGATTTCTTTTTAAAATATCCCAATTATTTTTCCACTGAAGAAGTTAATCATATCGAAACAGGAAATCGAACCCAGTTGCCCAGGCAGATTTGGAAAGTGTACCGGAACTGAGATTGTGATCACCGCATTTCGGTCATCGCCCGGAAGCTGCTTTCATGGTCATTCCGAAACTGTTTCAACCGGTTTTCGAGCGTTGGAAATTGCTCTTTGCCCGTAAAAGAGACGCACGCCCGTATTCCCTCGTGTCGCTCGCTGCCGGTTGTGGTGAGCGAAATGGCGCTGATTCCATAATAAAGCAGTTCCTCGACAAGCTCCACACCCGAAAACCCGGGATAGGAAATCGTAAAATAGAATCCATCGGCCAGTGGCTGGTCCACATCTTTATCGTAAACAATCTGAAAACCGTTGTCGGTAAACATTTTTTTCATGGCGGCCGCCCGATCGCCATACTCCCGCACCGCATCCACAAAGTTGTATTTCCCGTCATTCACGGCTTTCAGAAGTCCCAGAAGTCCAAATTGATTACTGTGAGAAACGCCGGAGCTCAGCGCGTACATTGCGCCAAAAATATATGCCCGGCCAAAATTGTTGCTGCCGAAATAGTTCTCCAGGTTGTTTCCTTCCGAATTGAAGAGCGTATCCGAAATTGCCGTCATCCCGATTCGCTGCCCCGCCAGACTGAACGATTTGGAGCTGGAAATCAGCAGGATATAATTCGCGGTGTAGTTTGCTACGGTGGGGATGAACGGTTTCTCGCCTGGCCGCGAATAATCCTGGCGGAAGTCCATCCCGAAATAGGCCAGGTCCTCCAGCACAATAACGTCGTATTTTGTCGCCAGTTCGCCGATAATTTGCAGCTCTTCCTCGGTAAAACATATCCAGGAAGGATTATTGGGATTGGAGTACATGACGGCTGCGATATCGCCGGCCCGGAGATATGACTCCAGCTTATCCCGCAATTTGTCTCCCCGGTAATTGTAGATGTCGAAGCTGCGGCTTTCCAGGCCGATTACTTTTACCTGTCTTTTATTAACCGGAAATCCGGGATCGATGAACAGAATTTTGTCCTTCCCTCTCCGGCGGCGGGCAGAAACCATCATTCCCATATAGCATCCCTGCATGGAACCGACGGTGGGAAAACAGCTTTCCTTATCGATCCGGATATTCATAAAATTCAGAACGAACCGCGATATTTCGCTTTTAAGCTCCGGGATCCCGTCGAAAGGCGGATATTTGGAGCCAACGCCCTTCCTCAAGGCGACGATCTCGGCGTCGATTGCAATTTGTGGCGGATCGAGCCCCGGCACACCCATTTCCATCCGGATAAACTTCTGGCCGGTAGCTTCCTCGATATTATTCACCAACCGGTTCAATTCCCTGATGGAAGCCAGTCCGACCGATTTTAATTTCATTCGCTCAATTTCCTCTCTTACCTTGCTGCCGTTAATCGGTGTTTGTTTCATTTTCTGCTCCTCTTTTCCCGGTATTAATTTTGTCGTATTCGCTCAAGCGCCCCTGATTTCTTGTACTTTTAATCTCAATATATATGAAAAATGAATTCCATAGCAATCCAAAAACTAAGTTGAGGGGTAGAAGAATTCGATTTCAAAGAATCTCTATCTTTAAAACTCGATGTCGTGATCACTTTTGGGGGAATTTGAGTTTCTCCTGGTGCCATTCCCGCCGCCCTTTCATGTAACGAGTTCTATCATTACGTTTTCGATCCAATTTTCCGATCCGAAGAATTACCAACATGTCCAGCCAGATTAAATTTTGCCCGGAAATTTCATTTTCTCTTCATGTTTCAACCGGATATTCGGTGGAATTTTTTAAAATTTTATAAAATGGAGGTTTGCAGATGTTTCGAAGATATTTTTCCACTGTTCTGATTGTGCTGTCTCTTTCTTTCGCAATCTCTGCCCTGGCGGACGAGGGGATGTGGCCGTTGAACAAGCTGAACATGTTGAATTGGCAGGAACTCCAGCAGCGCGGAATGCAGTTGTCGCCGCAGCAGGTTCAGGATTTACAGCAGGCGGTCGTGCTGATAGACGGTGGGACGGGTGAGTTCGTTTCGTCCACCGGCCTGGTACTGACCAACCATCACGTGGCTTTCGGCGCGATCCAGTTTGCCAGCGATGTGGATCATAACTATATCGATACCGGCTTTTATGCCGCCTCAAAGGACCAGGAAATTCCTATACCGAGCTACAATGTTATGATTCCGAAAGCGGTGAAGGATGTGACCGCCGAGGTTTTGGCAGCGGTGAGCGAGAAAATGAGTCCGCTTGAGCGCAGCAAAGCGATCGCGCAGCGTGAAGCGCAATTGGAGAAAAAATCCGAGACGAATGAATTTATCGAGGCGCGAGTCGTCAGCATGTACAATGGGCTGGAATACGACCTGGTTACCTACACAAAATACAAAGACGTGCGGCTGGTTTATGCCCCGCCGCAGAGCATCGGCAATTACGGCGGCGACATTGACAATTGGATGTGGCCGCGTCATACCGGGGACTTCTCGTTTTTCCGGGTTTATGCAAAAAAGGACGGAAAGCCTGCAAAATATGACAAGGAAAATGTCCCGCTGACTCCCCCAAAATATCTCTCTATCGATGCGGGAGAAAAAAAGAAGGGTGATTTTACATTCATTATGGGTTACCCGGGAAGCACCTATCGTTACCGCACTTCATATTCGCTGCAGTACAATCAGGATATCGGATATCCCACAAGAATAGATATGTACCAGACTGCCCTGGATGTACTGGACCGCGAGGCCGCCAATTCGCCGGAAGTGGCCATCAAGGTTTCGAGTTTTGCGAAAGGGTTGAACAATGGTCTCAAGAATAACCAGGGGATGGTCAGCGATTTCAAGCAGTATCATTTGGTTGACAGAAAGCGGGAGTTCGAAAAGAGGTTCACTGATTATATCGATAGCAATCCGGATTTAAAGAACAAGTACGGCACCGTTCTGGATGAGATTGGTGCCCGCTACGCGGATTTGAACGGCACCGGGATTCGGGACGCCTGGCTGGGATTTTTCCGTTTTGTGCGCCTTCCCAATACCGTTTACACGGCTTACCGCTACGCGATGGAGAAGGAAAAGCCGGCAGACAACAGGGAACCGGGATTCACGAAGAGGGATATCCAGAGAAGACTGCAGTCCATGAAATACAGCGAAAAAGATTACGTGCCGGATGTTGATCGGGAAATGCTGAAAGCGTTCCTGATAAAATTAGCGGAACTTCCCGATGGACAGCATGTGCAGTTTGTGGATGATATTGTGGCGGGCAAAACCGGAGATGCCATGCGGCAGGCAATCGATTCTTATGTGAACAATATTTTCGACAATACACAGTACAAAACGTTCTCCGATGTAACGCCACTTTTCGATAAGTCGCTGAAGGAGATGAAGGGGATTGATGACCCAATGGTGCAATTTGCGCAACAAATGGCCGCAGTGATGATTCCCTACAATAATCGTGAGGAATCGTTTAATGGGGCAATCGAAGTGCTCAGGGCAAAATACATCGAAGGATTGGAAGCCTGGCAGGGCAATAATATCTATCCGGATGCAAATCGTACACTTCGTTTAACCTATGGAGACGTTGAAGGTTATAGTCCCAAGGATGCGGTTTTTTATTTTCCTTTCACCACGTTGAAAGGCGTGGTGCAGTTAAACACCGGCGAGGTGCCATTCAATGCACCGCAGAAGCTGATGAACCTGGAAAAACAAAAAGATTTCGGATCGTTCGAAGACCTGATGTTAAAGGATGTGCCTGTGGATTTCCTGAGCACAACCGATATTACCGGGGGAAATTCCGGCAGCCCGGTGCTAAATGGAAAAGGACAGCTTATCGGGGTTGCCTTCGATGGAAATTATGAATCGATAAGTGCGGATTACGTCTTTATCCCGGAGAATACGCGCAGCATCAACGTTGACAGTCGTTACATTCTTTTCATTCTGGACAAATTTTCGAATGCGCAGAATTTATTGAAGGAATTGGATTTGGTGCAGTATTCTCAAAATATGAATCGGAAATAGTCATGACCGTGGGAGGTGTTTAAATAAAATGACCTTGTAGAAGGGAAATCCGCTTTTTTCTGAAAACTCTACCTACCGGATTTCCCTCCTATTTTTTTGTTCGCAGGATATGACGGATGAAGAAAGAAACCATCAGCAGCTTAAGTATGCATCTCCACCACATCCCCATCCTCCAAAATATGATCCCGGCTAACCGGCTGCCCATCAAAGACGTTTTGACCCCAAACCCGCGCCGTTTTTAAATTTACCACAAAATCTTTGTGCACCTTTGCAGCAAACTCCTCAATGGTGGCGCCTTTTTTAAGAGCAAACGGTGCTGTGAAATCAGGTTCTGCACCCGGCGGTTTAGCGAAAACGCGAATAATTTGCAGTTCTTCGAAGATGGTCTGTTTGAGAGATTCCAGGTTGTGCCCGCTGCTGGCGGATACCCCGATCGCGGGACAGTTCTCTTCCATGAGCTCCAAAAAAATATGAAAATCTTCTTCCAGCTCCGATTGGTCAGTTTTGTTGACAACCGCCAGGATGGGAAGTGTGATACTATTAAATCGATCTACCCGGGTTTCCCGCCGGCAGGCAGGAATTATTCCATTATCCATCAATAAATCAATGGTTTCCTCCAATTGCTGCAGAGGATCGCTCCTGAGATCCACAACCACTATGATCAAATCCGCGGTATGGATCAGCCCGGGTAGTTCCGCCTCAAGGTGGGCCTTGCTCATCGGCGGCGTATCTATGAGTTGTATTTGCACATTTTTGTGCTCCATCATTCCGGGCATGGGGCACCACGTGGTGTAGGGAGAATCGGCGATTTTGGGCGATGCATGGGTAAGTACATTGAGCAGCGCAGATTTACCTGTATTGGCCGGTCCCACAAGCACGGCCCGCGCTGCTCCCTCCTTTTCGATATGAAAAAGCGATGCATGACCGCCTGTTTTCTTTCTTGCCCGTGCGACATCACGCAACTGTCCTAATTTGCGCCGCAAATCCGCGCGCAATTTATCCGTCCCTTTGTGCTTGGGAACGGTGGCAATCAGTTCTTCCAGAAGCGAAATCTTCTCTTCCGGCGATTTCGCCGCCCGGTAACGTTCTTCAGCTCTGAAATATTCGGGCGGGAGGTTGGTTGGCATTTTGATAGTTTTGTTTTTAAGACAAAATGCGGAATTTTTTTCGATTTTTCAATAGAAAAATTGGGCTTCAATTTGAGGCAGCGATGCAATGCATAATTATGTCTCCGTCTGCATTTACCAGTAGGGAGAATTTCAGCCGTTCATCTTTGCTCCAAAAATAATACTCAATGCCTTCCCTTAAGAATCCTTGATGGCAGCAAAATGATGGCCTTGATTAACTGGAACACGCCGTCCACAGTAATGCCGATGAGCCTGAATGGCAGCATCAACAGCCAGATTAACGGGTAGAGAATCAGGGCCAGCAGCGCCAGCGGCCAGGAAATAACCAGCAGAATCAGCCACAAGAGTAGTTTAATCATAACAAACCTCACATTTTCATTGCCGGATTTACGAAGTGAATCTCAATCTGTTGCTCTAAAATATTTTCCGGCGGGTCTTTTTCTCAAACTCCACTGTTGATTACAATGCCCAGATAAAAGCCAACTTCGTTCCAAGGCAGAATCGGGAACCTGGGCAAAATATCCGGATAAAACAGGGTGCACTTATTCTTCCAAATAATAAAATTTACTGAAAATCAAATCCTGATCAAATCCATATATTAAAAATTCTCTTAAAATTTTTAAACTTCTTTGCAATTCAAACGTAACATACGGCAACTAAACTACCAGATTGTTTTGCCGAAAAGAGCAAGCCACAAACAGAATAGGGATGATGAAATGGAAAGATTACCGATGGTTGAAGGGGAAATGAATAGTGAACTGGTTAATTTTCAAAAAATTGCACGCAACATTCTTCCCCATCCGGGGGAAATTCCTTCCCTTCCGGGAATTGATATTTATGGTGAGACATTACCGCTGAAAGGAGAGGTTGGCGGTGATCATCTCATTTATATAGATTTCCACAAGCGCTTTGATTTGGATGCACGCATTCAGGAAGCCCTGCTTGAAAATAAAAGCGATGTGGCAAAAACGCTGCAGGAAAACCGCGATAAAGCCGGCATTCTTCTGGCGGACGCGAGCGGCCATAGCATTACCGACGCACTGCTCACTGCCATGCTTCACCAGGCATTCCTGGTTGGTGCGAGCTATGAGCTTTCGCTGAACGGCGAGATTAGCACGGACTTGTTTGAGACGTTGAATACCCGGTTTTATCAATCGGCCAGTATCGATAAATTTATTACCATGATTTACGGCGAAATTCACCGCTCCGGTGAATTTCGGTTTATTTCGGCGGCACACCCGCTCCCGGTGGTGTTTTCAATAGAATTTGACCGGTTGGTGAATATTAATCAGGACAGAATGGTGATTTATCCGCCCATCGGGACGTTGCCCTCTGCAGCCCAGGTAGATGCGCGGAAGCAGAAAAGTTCCTACGGTTATAAACCAAAATACTCGGTCAATACAATCAACATCATGGGCGCCGGCGACATTATGTTGCTGTTTACAGATGGATTTCAGGAACAGATGCAGGGGGAGTACGATTTTGTGTCTGAACAGCTCGAAGCCTGCCTGCGGGAAGTAAAATACGGCTCCGCCAGGGAAATTTTTGAACATCTTAAAGAGAATTTTTCTGTCTGCGTACCCGAACCGGAAGATGATGTGACCATTGTAGTAGTCAAAAAAGGGTGGTAATTCAAGGCGCAGGGGGCATGTATCGGAGGTAGTATTCCGGAGGCTATGCTGGCATCTAAAGAGCATTGAATTTGCCCGGAATTAGGAATTGTTCAGGCGATGCCAGATATCCGAATTCAATTCTAATAATGAATTTAATTTTATATCGGCAAGGGCGAAGCGAATGTCCGTTTGCCAGTGAGCTTCGGGAACGGCAATGCATTGCATCCTGGCAGCTTTTGCGGCAATGACTCCGGCTATGGAATCTTCGATCGCCAGGCTGACTTCCGGCCTGATACTCAATTTTCGGCATGTTGTGAGATAAACTGCCGGATGCGGTTTTCCCATCGTTTCATCTTCGGCGGAATGAATAACCTGGAAGAACGGCGTCAGCCCAAATTTGTCCAGAACGGCCTTTATGACGATATAATCGGAAGACGATGCCAGCGCCGTCTTGACGCCAAGCCCCCCAATAAAATCGATGGCCTGCCGGGCACCCGGTTTCAATTCGCCTTTCTTCCCGATGAGCCAGACGACATGATCTATTATATCCTTTGTGATAGTGGTCTTACTTACGTTATTCCAGGGGCGTCTTTGATACCAGTATTCAACTACTTCATCAGCCCTCATGCCGGTCGTTTCCAGGCAATTGTCCCGGGTTAAATGCAGGTTCACGCGGGCAAAAACTGCTTGTTCAGCTTCGTGCCAGAGGGGCTCGGAATCGATCAAGAGCCCGTCCATATCAAAAATTACTGCCTGTATCATATCATTCCAGATCGCTATGTTGCACCATTTATGCTGTTTGCCGGCATCTCAACCGGCATTCAAAATTAAGCGTAAAATATAATATGACAAAGACACATTTCCGCAGGAAAAGTATCTTTCAAATGATTGTCTCAGGATGTGACGACAATTTCATGGAACAGATTATATGGCGCTTGTTCTGTGGTCAACTGATCGATCTTCGGATCAACCCCTCCAACACTAATAGATGGATATCGGCAAGTTCGTTTACCTACAAACAGGATCTGCCGGTTTTATATTTAGCAGGCTTTTTCATAAGCTCATCATATTTTTCAGATCAGGACATGATATAAATGCGTTTGTTCTGTTTCCTCTCAAGTGGGTCTGCTTGTTCAGACCGCTTGCATTCCTGATGGTTGTGATCAGGAATAGACGCAATTGCGAAGCAATCAGTTCTCTTGTGTGTTATGGAGCGGAAGGGTTGCGGGTGGTGACGTTTAAATCTGTTTATCCGGCGAAGATGGGGGGAGGGTAGAGGGTGGCTCCACGAAAAATGATTCCTCATGCTTCGCCGTATCATAAATGACAACAAGCGAAGTTGCATCGGCAAGAACGAAGGATACGTGTAGCTCTTTGCCCATTCGCTCCACACGGCTATCGCGGGGGTCCACATTTTGGAAAAACTTTTCCGCTTCTTCACGGCTTATTTGTTTCATGGAATCAGCCTTATTATCAAAAGCAAATTTAATCAAAATATACACGCCATGCGATGAAAAGATCAAAAAACGGATAAAAATTTTTGTCATTTTCCATCGTGAAATAGTCTTCCTGGTAATTGTTGCCGGCAACCTTCCGGCTAATAGCATTAGACGGTTGGATACCGAATTTCGTTTACGGGAATTACGAAGATTTCTCATCACAATTTTCTGCTGGCGATTTCTCGTTCCGCGCTGCGATCCGGCGGCATGGCAAGCGGTCCGGCGCAGATTGGAATCGGCAGGGATGGTGATGTATTTGGTGGTCACCCCAAATACGCTGTTTTGTGCCGGAAAATTGAAAGCCGGTGGCCACTGCGGATTCCGCATTGAGGTTACGATTTCAGGGAAGATTAGTGAAGGAGAAACAGATAGGCGGACGAAAAGCGAATTTATAAGAGATCATCTACTGACCGGGATGCATTCACGATAAAAAAAGATTCTTTATGGTTTCCGGTATTGTAGACGATGAGAAGCGAAGAGGCATTGGGGAGGCTAACTGAAACCTTCAATTCCGCACCTTTTTGTTCCACATGGGAGTTTTGCGGATTTGAATTTTGAAACAGGCGCTCTGCTTCCTCCCGCGAAATAGGTTCCAAAACATTGTGCATCATAACCCGCCGACCTTTAATGAAATTATACACTCCGGACAATGAAAAGATCATCAAAATTCTAAAGATTTATTCGGTGCTTTCTCAATAAATTTCCAGTCCGACCAATCGCCCGGAAATTTGGCCTTCAATGGTATTAGACAGGATGAACCGCTGGAATGTTTACATCTTTTTTGATTAAATCAAAAAAAATTATATGCCGGTTTTTCTCGTTCTTATTGATTTGATATTGGAAAGTCTTGTTTCTCTTTCAGTCCGGTGGCGATTCTCAGTATCTGATAAAGGCAATCCAAGGAAATGGATCTGATAGGACGCTATTCAGAACGAGACAGGAGTCCCTCCTTCACCTACATCTTAACACCGGGGGATCGATCCAGTCCCCCCGAGTTTGGGTTTAGAGATACAGCACGCTCCGCGCGAAGAGCGCTGGCTGATTTTGACCGAAATCCCATAAGTCGTTTGATTTCTCCCTGGGATTTAGGCCGCTATGATTGTCTTGTTTATGGGCCTTCCGCAATAACTTTATTTGTGGCGGGATCCACAATCTGGTATGTAGTCTCGCCTTTCTTTACTTCCACTTCTTCAGTTTCGTCTTCCTGAAAAATGTTAAGTTGTGTAACAACATTGCCCTGTCGGATAAGCCGGCAGCTAACTCCATGGTAAACATCCGGTTCCTTCGGATTCCAGGAATAAATAATTTTTACGTCCACATCTTTGAAATAATTCTTCTTTGCTTGTGCGTCGATACTCTTTGTCGCATCATTCGCACTATTTCCTGATGAATCTTTGACCTGTGGCGTTCCGAATGACAATCCAGTAAAAATGAGAACCGTCGCAAAGATGATCGGAATGATTTTCCGGAAATTCCCCATTTCCATATAACCTCCCTTTTGTGTTTAACATTAATCTTTTGACTACCCCAACTTCCCGTTTCATTCATAAAAATGCAGAATGAATAAAATCTTATACGTCTTAATTTAAAAAGTTCATCCAAATATTTTATGCGATTTAATCCGCAGGGGAAAGCTCGTATCGGTTATCCCAAGCTTGATTGTGAACCATGTCGGGAGCAGGCAGTTTTGCATGCGGGGGATATTGCAGATTACGATTTTGATCACGATTAGGATTATGAATTAGGCTGGCCGGGCTGGAGGCCTGTTCCGTTAATCAACAGGTGCATATTCCCACATGGCATCTTGTGTGGCGAAATTTTCCGTTTCTGCTTCCGGCATAATAGTTGATGCCGAAAAAATAAGAGGATGCTTGAATTTAACGGGGAGAATCATTTAATTACCGGTAACGGTTACGAGGTAAAATAGTTGAAAAGCCTGAGCACGAAGATTGGCCTGGGGTATTTTTTCATCATCTGCATCAACATCGCCATTGCAGTCTTTGCCATTTTTCACATCCATCGCCTGGGCAGCCCGGTGGAGCGGGTACTAAAGGAAAAGTACCAGAATGTGAGCGCGGCTGAAAATATGGCGCAGGCGCTGGATCAGCAGTTCATCGTGCAGCAGGCCATGGTGGATGAAGGATTTGATTCCTCGCTGGTCATTAATTTCAACACCTACAAAAATGAATTTTACAACTGGCACCAGCGGGCAATTGCTGGGATTGCGCTTCCTTCAGAACCGCTTCTGCTGGACAGCATCATGACTGATTTTCACCGTTATCTTCATCAATCAGATAGCCTGCTGGTTCTCCTGAAAACTGCAGATTCCCGTCGCTCTGCCAAAATCTACCTCTCCGGGACAATTTCCCCGGAAGTGAAGAGCCTGGGAATGCTTTGCACGCACCTGAAGATGGTAAATGAACAGGCAATCTCGGCGGCTGACCAAAGAGCGCGCCAATACTCATCGCAGGCGACATTCATCATTATCGTGATCTCAGTGCTGGCCATCTTGTTAAGTATCTTTGCCAGCATTCGGTTCACGCGCACCATTCTCAGACCGGTCAGAAAAACGACCGAGACGGTTCGCAGAATCGGCCGGGGACAGCTAAACCAGAAAATCGAAATTGTCAGCGATGATGAAATTGCCGAGCTTGGCAGGGAATTCAACAAAATGACCAGCCGGCTGGAAGCTTACCAAAAGATGAATATCGATCGCATTCTTCGTGAAAAAAAGAAATCAGAAGCGATTGTCGCCGGGATACCGGTTTCCATAATAGTTACCGATGAGGATAACCGGCTTTCGTTGATGAATGAACTCGCCATGAAAGTGCTCGATATTCCCGATGGTGGGTGGCAGGGCAAAACCATTCGCCAGGTTGTACCAGACCAGCAGTTGGCGAACCTGCTTTCAGCCGGAGAAGGTGAAAACGAAACGTCGAAGGATGCTCAAAGATCGCTGATTTCCATTACGAAAGATGAGCAGGAACTCCATTTCTTCCTGCGGAGAATCCGGATTTCCGATAATGGCGGACAGGTGTTAGGGGTTGTGACGCTTTTGCAGGATGTAACCAGCTTCAAAAACCTGGATCGCCTTAAGTCCGAATTTATGGCGACCATTTCCCATGAAATCAAAACGCCCCTGACTTCCATAAATATGGTGGTCGATATCCTGCTGAAAGGTGTGCGCGGTGAGTTAAATGACGACCAGCGCGATTTGCTGACGGATGCAAAGAAAGACTGCCAGCGTCTACGCGGGCTGGTGACAGATCTGCTCGACCTTTCCAAACTTGAATCCGGTAAAAATCGCATGAATTTCCGGCCGATTAAGTTCGACGATCTTCTTGATGATGCCCTGCAGCCGCTGCGCCTCCCGATCAGAGAAAAGCAGATCGAATTGAATATCCATGCCGATGCTTCTCTGCCGGAATTCGAGGCGGATGTGCACCATCTGTCCCGGGTTCTGACGAACCTGCTGGAAAACGCCGTACAACATACTCCGGTATCCGGCAAAATCACTGTAGAGGCTAGGATAGCGGAGGATCAATTCCGGATTTGTGTTGCGGATAACGGACCGGGAATCCCGGAAGATGCGTTGGACTTGATTTTCGATAAATTTGTGCAGGTGAAAAATTTTAAGGATGCTGCGGAGGGAAATATTGGCCTGGGTTTGGCTATTTCAAAAGAAATTATTCGTGCTCATGGAGGGGAAGTCTGGGTTGAGAGTCAGGTAGGGCAGGGAAGCCGGTTCTATTTTGCCATTCCGCTCCGGCACCCGATCAAAGAAAGGCAGGGTGCCTAAAAACATGAAAGAGAACACATGACTTCTGAAAAACCGAAAGTCCTTCTGGTGGATGATGAGGCGCACATCTTAAAGACCATGGGGATCTGTTTTGAAGATCTGAATTTTGCGGTGTCCAAATGCCAGGACCCGCAGGAAGCAATGAATCTGGTGCATCGGGATCGGTTTGACCTGGCATTTGTTGATCTGAAAATGAGCCCCATCGACGGCATGCAAATTCTGGAAGAAATTGTCCGGCATTCGCCGGATACAACCGTCATTATTATAACTGCTCACGGTTCGGTGGAGAGTGCGGTGGAAGCAATCAAAAAAGGAGCTTATCACTATTTGCAGAAGCCGTTTGATTATGTTGAGCTGCAACTGTTTGCGGCCCGGGTGCTGGAGTATCACAATTTGAAGCACGAGGTGAAATCGTTACGGGAGAGATTCGCTTCGACAAATCAAATATTGACCCGTAATCCCAAAATGCTGGAGATGATCGACCTGGCAGAACGGATCGCGGAGACCAGCCTCAATGTCCTCATCGAGGGTGAAAGCGGCACCGGCAAGGAGCTGTTCGCCAACCTGATCCATCAGAAAAGTGACCGCGCCGCCAAACCGTTTATAAAAATCAATTGTGCCGCGCTGCCGGAAAATCTGCTGGAAAGTGAGCTATTCGGGCATGTGAAGGGAGCGTTTACCGGGGCCATAAAGGACCGCAAAGGGCGGTTCGAGCTAGCTGATGGCGGGACCATCTTCCTGGATGAGATCTCGGAGCTCAGCCTGCCGCTGCAGGCCAAGTTGCTAAGGGTTCTGCAGCAAAAAGAATTTGAGAGGGTAGGGGAGAGTGCAACCCGGAAAGTAGATGTCCGGATTGTTGCCGCGACCAACAGCAACCTTGAAGAATCGATCAAAGCAGGAATGTTTCGGGAGGACCTTTTTTACCGTCTGAACGCCGTGCGGTTAAAGCTGCCGCCGCTTCGCCAGCGGCCGGAAGATGTCTCACTGCTTTCGCACCATTTTCTCGACAAATTTTCCGGCGGGAAAAATTATGAAATGTCTGCCGATGCAATGAAAGCATTGCGCCAGTATCCATGGTACGGAAATGTAAGAGAGTTGGAAAATGTGATGGAACGGGCAGTCGCTTTAGCGGATCGAAATCTAATTGGACTTCAGCTATTGCCCGAGGAAATTCGTTCTTCAACTGATGCGCCGGAATATCCGCTTTCCCTGGAAGAAATGGAAAAGCGGCACATTGAAAAGGTGCTGCAATTGGCGGCGGACCTGGGAGAAGCAGCACGGATTCTGGACATCGATCCCGCTACTTTGTGGCGCAAACGCAAGAAATACGATTTGTAACAATGGGCTGATTGTAACCCGGAATGACAGACAGCCGCATTCTGAAACCTTTCCCTGATTTGTTTCCGATTACATCATCATGCAAAATGAATGATGGGCTAAGTTCTTGTTTATCATGGGATAAGTATTTATTTCTGTTAGCGCCCATCCCAAGCTCGTGCATATCGCAAGATTGACATTATTAGCAAAAGCAGTCCCGTTTTTCCTATCCTATTAATTTTTACGGACTTCCTTTTACAGATTTAATTACGGCACAAAATTTGACCCTTCTATCAGTGAGATTTGTGACTGGTCGTTCCCTCCTTGTGACGGGAACGAAAGGACAAACAAAACAGCAAGGAGGAAAGAAATGGCAAAACATCGAACCATCTACAAAAATCCGGAGGTGGATTTGCGGCTAAAATATCCCACCATCCTCAAGGTATCTTTGCTGATAGCCTTGTTTCTTGTAACATCCCTGTTTTATGCGTTCAAAATTTTTGAGTCCGAAGTAGAAATTGAGCCGTTGATTGGTCCCGAAATTATAATCGTGGATATTCCCCCCACGCGGATTGATTCGCCACCGCCACCACCTCTCCGACCGGAAATGCCCATTGCCGGCGATGATGCGGACATCCCGGAAAGTCTCACAATTTCGCCCACCGAAATTCCATTCGATGAACCCCTGGCGAGAGTGCAGCCGCAGCTTCCACCGGAAGAGCCGGAACCAACCGTGCCATTTCCCCTGTTATCCGAAAAACCGGTAGTAATTCACAAGGTAGAGCCTTATTACCCGGAAATGGCCAGAAAGGCGGGAATCCAGGGTATGGTGGTTGTGGAAGTTTTGATCGGTACCGATGGAAGTGTGGAGGATGTCAAAGTGGCAAAGTCGATCGCCATGCTGGATGATGCCGCCATCGCCGCCGCCAGACAGTTCAAATTTAAGCCCGGAAAACAGCGCGACCGCCTGGTGCGCGTGTGGATGAGTGTGCCGTTCCAATTTCGCTTGAAAAGATAATCAGCTTTTGTGATCAGGCCTCATGAGGAGGGAAGAGGTTCCTATGAGAAAAGTCCCCTGCCGGAAGGCAGGGGACTTCTTTTTGATCAGGCGGTTAGTAATCGCTCGCTGCGATACATTTTTCTGCGCAAATCACTCAGCGGCTGATTACAAGAATCCGGCTCGTAGTATGATCTGCCTCTTTCTAAGGGATCCCGTCATCGAGAGATTCCGAAGGAATCGTATCGAGACGACCGGTCCGGCGACCGATTGCGAAAATATCCTTGCTCTTGCTCTACGCCATGCTCCACGCCGCAGGTACTTTGCGATTACACCCCGGATACCACCACGTCGTTAAAGACCAGGCTGGGCATGCGGTAAGAGGAATACGTCCACGGATCGTTAGCCGCTTCCACCAGCTTGTGCCAGAATTCCAGGTGGTTATCGGCAATGTTCATCTCCGCAACATTCTGGGTGAACTCGCCGTCCTCAAACAGCTTCCCGATAATTCCTACTGAGGCATCCCCGGTGGTGGGATTGGAATTTCCGCCGATAAAGCCGGTGATGTATATACCCCGACCCAGGTCTTTCATGATCTCCGAGACAGAACGCGCGCCGGGAGGAATGATCAGGTTGGAAGGACGTGCGCTGGTGGGCTCCATTCCCAACTTGCGGCTGTAATACCAGTCCAGGTAATATTCCTTCAGGACTCCGGCTTCCAGCATCATCCGCTTTCGGGTCGTCATGCCGTCGCCGTCGTAAACCCGGCTGCCTAACCCGCGCTCAATGTGCGGATCGTCGATCAGGGTGAATTTTTCGCTGGCGACTTTCTGTCCTTTCTTATCGGCCAGGAAAGATTGTTTCTGCTGGATACTCCATCCAACCATTGCCTGAAGAAATCCCCCTAACAACCGCGCAACATTGCGATTTTCCACAATAATAGGCAGCGTCTCGGTTTTTATCTTTTGACCGCCCAACAGATCACGGGTGCGATTGCTCGTCTGCAGGCCTATTTCCGCGGCGGAGGGGAGCATGTCTCTGGCCACAGTTGAGACATAAAAATAGCCGTTCGGCCGGCGGTCACCTTCGTCCTGCAGTGTCATCTGGCTGCCGGCGCTGAAGTATGTCGCCTTGCGATAGCCTTCGAAGCCGTTGCTGTAAATCAGCACCGATTCCTCATGGGAGTCCTCTACTGCCGCCGTTACGGAAATGACTTTATCGCCGCCTTTCTCAAGACTGGAAGCTTCGATGTTTTGTGCCAGCTCGTGGCGCGCCTCCGGCGTGAGGTTATCGTACCCGTAATCGAAAATTTTCAGGTCCATATTTGTCATTTCCTGAAAATATTTGCGGTCGGGCAGGGTGCGGTAAGGATCTTCCGCTAGGAGCCTGGTCATGGCAACTGCATCGGTGATGAACTTCTTCAGGCTGTCCTTGCGCAGATCCGAGGTGCTCTGGTTGGAGTATCGCCCGTTAACAAATATCTCGATATTCAATCCCTTTTTGGAAGCCTCTTTGATGTTTTCCGGTTTTTGCTCACGGTATTGTATTTCCACCAGCCGTTCATTGTCCAGGCCCACGCCGCAGTTATCTGCGCCTGCTGCTTTGGCGGTGTCAATGGCCCAGGAAGCTAAATCATGCATTTCTTTATTCATTTTTCTCTCCTTATGCTTTTATTCCACCAACGGTCATCGATTTAACCAGCACTGTCGGCATTCCGAAACCTACCGGGACCGATTGTCCGCCTTTGCCGCACGCGCCGGTACCGCCGGTGTGCATTTCCAGGTCATTGGCCACCATGGTGACATTCTGCAGCATCTTGGGCCCGTTTCCCATAATGTTAATGTCCTTGATCGGCGCGGTAAGCTTGCCGTTTTCGATCATATTCCCCTGCGACACGTAGAAAGCAAAATCGCCTTCACCGATTTTTACCTGGCCGTTGCTCACATCCGCCACATAAATACCTTTCTCCACGTTTTTGATAACGTCCTCAGGTTTCGACTCGCCTGCCAGCATGTAAGTATTTCGCATACGCGGCTGAATGTAGTGCTGGAAGCTTTCCCGCCTTCCATTACCGGTTGGCTTTACCTTGTAGTGTTTCGCCGAAATTTTGTCGTGCATGTAGCTGGTCAGGATTCCGTTCTCCACCAGAACCGTTCTCTGGCCCGGTGTCCCTTCATCGTCCACGTTGAGGGCGCCCAAAAGTTTCGGATTGGTGGCATCGTCGATGATGGTAACAAAAGGTTCGGCCACTTTCTTCCCGATCATGGTGCTGTAAGTGGAAACGTTCTTTCGGTTGAAATCCGCTTCCATCCCGTGGCCGATCGCTTCGTGCAGCAGAACACCGGTGACGCCAGGTCCGAGAACTACCGGCATTTCACCTGCCGGAGGCTGCACGGCTTCGAATAACATCATAACCCGGTCTACCGTCGTTTTGGTGAGTTCGTCGACCAGTTCCGGGGTATAAAATGAAAAGTCTCTCCGTCCGCCAAAATTCCAGCCGGATCGCTCCCTTTTGCCGTCTTTTTCGGCAACCACCGAAGTGTAAAGGTAGCTGCGCGGCAGCAGGTCTTCCGCTTTGGTGCCGTCGCTGGTTACCACCATCATCCGTTTCTGCTGGTCGTGAAAACTGACCCGGACATTGATCAGTTGGGGAGAAAGGGCGTAGCATTTCTCGTTTGCGGACTGCAGCAGGGGCAGTTTCGATTCCAGCGGCACTTCGGTGAGCAGCTTTCCCATCGGGTAGTAATTTCCCATTTTAGGAACTGCAAATTTTCCCGCGATTTTCATTGGCTTGCCATCGGCGATTGTTGCTGCAATGGCCGCCGCTTTCATCATGGCCTTTTCATTCAGGTCCTGGGTAAAGCCGTAGCCCACCTGGTCGCCGCTGACGGTGCGGATGCCGACACCCAACGCGATGTCGGAATAGGCGCGGTTTACTTTCCCGTCTTCCAGAATGAGCCAGTTGCTTATGGTATGCTCGAAATAGAGATCGGCGAAATCGCCGCCTTTGGCGAGTGCCCTGCCTAACACCTTTTTGCACAGCTCATCCGTGATACCGAACTCCTTTTCGAAATAGGCGCTGCTTCCTGCCCGGGCGAGGCTATACCATCCGGGGGGAAGAAAATTTGTCGCCGCGGCAGCACCGGCGGCCAAAGCGCTCGTTTTCAGAAAAGATCTTCTGGTAATGTTTTTCATAAAGTTCTCCTCCTGTTAATTAAGGTTTGATATTGGACGAACAGACTGTTGGAAAGAAATTTTTGGGGTTGCAAGAATACCTCTAAAATTGATGCAAAATTAATTAATTCACATCACCGCTTTGACGAAGTTAATGAATATTTGTTGCGAAGAAAATTACTAAAATTTTGGGAGGCATG
>CAZUZS010000052.1:0-37368 GCA_964624795.1 uncultured Calditrichaceae bacterium | reverse complement strand
CCTGTCGCATAGCTGATTAAAGCCGTCACCATTGAAGGGTTGCTGATGGGGCTGGTATTTGCCCCGCTCGTCCATACCACCAGGCCGTAGTTGTTCCAGGTAGCCGGGGAGGTCTGCGCTGATGTCTCACGGGTTACCCGGTAACCGGCCGATTCCAGAACATTATGGAACAGATCACCGGAAGCCCCGGGCTTTTTTTCGAAGATCGTTTGCGATTGGTCTTTGCCTGCACCTGCCGCTGGTAGCTTTCGTTCCCCGTTGTCGTCGGTAATCAGGAGAACAGTCCCCGATGCGGCGTAGAGGGTGGTCTCTACCCACAGTGAATCATTCGCCGGCAGCGTCTCATCGAGCTCGACCGGAACGTAACCCTCTTTCATAAACCGGATTTGGACCGGCCCGGAGAAGACCGACGGTAGCGCAAAAAAACCATTTGCATTTGTCGAAGTGCTGTCATTTTCAATCTTGACGACGATCCCGGAGTTGTCGGTTGTATCGGCCAGAAAAACCTGGCCATAAACATATCCCTGCGGCAAAATTTGCAGCCGGGCATCTGCTATGGAAGTGTTGCCCTTGGTGACTGAAATGCCGTGAATCGTCTTCATCACATAGTGGGGGGCGGAAATTTCCAGGTCATAGGTTCCGGGAGCGAGCATGCGGTGATAGTCTCCCACATCAGGATCGGAATAAACCTGCGAGCCGTCGGCATCGTGGTTGAGCACCGTAATGGTTGCAGCCAACGGCTGGTTGGTGGTTGAATCAGTTACGATCCCGCGGATTCCATACAGCGCATTCTCAAACCATTTAAGGAAGGCGGCGCGGTTGTATTCCCAGTGCGCGGGAAGCTGGGCGGCAGGCAATAAATGAGTATTGGACAGCTCAATAGTTACTTCCCGGCAGCCGTTCCAGTAATTCATGAAATCCTGCCGCCCGCCGGCGACCCGGTACCAGGCATATCCATTGGTGATGCCATTATTGAGGTATGTCATGTAGCTGTAATTGGGCGGATTGTAATTTTGCGCATGGAAATGGACCGAATCGGCAAAATCCCGGCTCACCGTGGCATACCATGAATTGTCCGGGTGAAGGCGGGACCAGGTGTCCCAGGGGTAGTTTACGACCTCCACGCCGCCGTGAAAATTGGCGGAAATGACAAAATTGTGGCTTTCCGCCAGGTTCATCATGTCGATTGTTTCCGGCTGCCAACTGTTTCCATCGGGGTGCGGACCGTCGGCCGGGTCCGGAAAATTGCGGTTTATATCTATCGAATTGGCATTATACCGAGTCGCACCATAAACCGTGCTATTCCCCGAATGATATGTCCCATCCGGATTCGCCAGCGGATTGATCCAGATATCCAGGTTATTTACCATGTTTGTCACCTGCGGATCGGTTCCGTAATTGCTCAGCAGGTAGTCGATCAGGCGCAGCATGAGCACGTAGCCGGTTGTTTCATCACCGTGCATAGAGCTGGTATATAGCACTTCCGGCTCGTCTTCCTGCACATTCACGTTGTCGGAAATCCGCGCAAAGAATATGTGCCGTCCCTGTACCGTGGGGCCGATATTTTCTATCGTGCACAAATCAGGATAATCGGTTTGGAACTGGTACATCATCGCGACATACTGGTCGTAAGTCGGGTAGGTGTCCCAGTCTTTTATTTCGGCCAGGCTTTTTGCCATTTGGGGTTGAATAAGCGTTCCGGGGTGGGGCAGTATCTTGTAGCTGTAGCCCAGGCTCCTGAATCTGTTCATCTCCTCATCATTGGCGTACGCATAAACCGTGTCGCCGTTCACATTATCGATGGAGATGATTTTTGTCAATTCGCTTAATTCAGATTTTTGCATAATCCGGAAACGAAAATAATATTCGCTTTCACCCGCAAATCCGAGCGTCGTTAAGAAAACCACCAAAATAGTAAAAATGGAAAATTTCACTACAAATCCCCGTCTGATTACATGTTGATGCCGTTTGATTGCGGAGCTAGGGTTGCATTTTTTAACCCGACTCTCCTCAAACCTCATTTGCTGTTTAACACTTTATATTACTTTTTAGAGCATCCCCTACCCACCTTCGAGGGCGATGCTTTGATCTTGCCAAAATGGGAGCAGGAAGGAGGTTCTTGATTGATCTACCTTTCGCGTAAGATCTCATTGGAAGATGGAAGTTTAGGAAATGGCCGGTTTTTTCTGATCCTCCCCCTCAATCCCCCTCCCTTATGCGGAAGGGAGGGGGAGATAAGGGGTGGGTTATTAGCAATTTGCTTATCAGTTGAATCTACCACCACTGAGATTTTACCTTTTCGAATTAATTTCCTGGTCAATCGTTGCTTTATTGCCGCCTCACCGCATCAAAATCAATTTTCTTGTCGCCACCTTGTTTCCGGCCTGCAAACGATAAATATAAATTCCGGATGCCACCGGGATATTGAATTCATTGGTGCCATCCCATTTTGCCCGGTACGTATCCGGCGTTTGGTTGCCGCGAACCAGCGTTTTTACCCGTTGTCCAAGAACGTTGAAAATTCCCAATTCCACATCTGACCGTTCCGGAATGGAGTAAGTAATCATGGTCGATGGGTTAAACGGATTCGGCCAGTTTTGCTGTAACGAAAAGGTCTTTGGTAAATCCGTTAGCCCGGATTCGATGCCAACTGCGATTGAGTCTACCTGGATGTGAATTGGAATATACAGCAGGGATTCGTCCGGGTCGTTGCTCTCAATCTGGATGCTGGCCCAGAATTGGCCCATTGGGAAATTATGCGTTTTTAGCGTGAGGAACAAAGTGTCGCCGGATTGGGCATTCAGGCTACCTGCCATTGGCGTTACCGAAGCCCAGCTATGTTTGCTGATAAGAACCGCCAGCGAGTCTTTCAGATATGTCTCATTGTAGGCAATCGTCAAACCATCATCACCTGTCTGGTTCTGGATTCCCACGGTGTATTCCGGGAGTAGACCGGCCAGGGAGAGGTATTGGAGCAGAACATTTCCATTCTCGTAAAGAATTACCTCGAATGTAAGAGGACCTTCACCTGTTACCCGGTAAACATCGCGGAAAAGGATGATGAATTTGTTCGTTTCCTGCTGGTAGTAAACCTTGCTGTCGTTCGTGAAGTTGAGGTCGTCCCACAGCGGGGCAATAAGCGAGCGCGGCGCCAGAACATTGGGCAGGGAAACGTTGTTGTAAGCCACCGAGTAAGTTGTGAAACTGATCCAGCCGTTGGTGCATACCCGGAAACGGCTGTAATCGGTTCCGTAAAATGGAAAGTTAAAACCGATATCGATGTTGTCCGAAACCACGTTATTTCCGGTTAATGCAAGCTCCGTCCCGGTTTGGGAGATATCCAGCCACTGGAAGTCAGGACCGCCGGATTCGTCGCTGTCGATCCAGATATGACCGAAATTATCGGCTCCGCCCGAGCCTTTCAGCGAACCGCCCTGGGGCGGGTAACCCGCAATCTGGACATTATAAACCAAATCGCCTAACCCTTCATTGCGGAGCGCTACCGGAACTGTCATGCTATCGGTGATATTCAGGGCGCGGTGAATACTGTCCGGCGAAACGGCAATATCCGGTGCGTAGATCCCACTTCCGCTGGCGTTTATGGCCGTTTCAAAATTCACAGGATCGGTACTGAAAATCGTTAAAACCGCGTTGTAAGCTTGTGTGGCCTCCGGCGTGAAAGAAATCGTCACGTCCTTCTGACTCCCCGGCACAATCTGAAAACTGGTGGGATCGGCCGTAAACTGGGGAATATCCGATGCAATTCCTGTGATCCACAAAGTGTCGGGACCGTCGTTCTGCAACTGCAGGGTCTGTTCGGAGCTGAAATTGAGAAACGTGTTCGGGAAAGTAAGCGGCGCATTGAGTATTGTGATTTGCCCGCCCTTCCGGATAACCATACTCATCGTCTGGTCCCAACTGTTGCCGCCGTTGTCTTCCATGTGCAGGTTGAAGCTGCAACTATGCAAATGAGGAGCATCGGTGGAAAGCTGAATAGAGAAATCGCCGGTGGTGAGCGTATCGCCCGCCGGAAAGGTTCCCAAATTGGATTGATTCTGGAGCACCTGAACCATCGTGTCGCTGGTGCTCAGCGTTGCCTGCACATTACCGGCGCTGGCAACACCGACATTGGTTACGCAAAACGCGATGTTTACGGTCTCGCCGGCTTCGGGAATTCCGTTGTTGTTGGACGCCTGGTCATCAATTACCGGGTGCAGGCAGTAGAGGTAAGGTCCGGATGCCGGCACAACCTGCAGCGTATCGATAGACGGCTGGCGGTTGAATTTGGTGATGGTGAGCAGCATGTTCCCGGGTACGGTCGGAACCGGATCAAGCTGGACATGCGCCAGACCGCTTGCGTCGGTCAGGGCGGTTCCGTAATTGGTGCCGTCCATGTAGAGGGAAACCAGCACGCTGTCCTCACCGGCCACTGTTACATCATAAACCGGCGAGCCGATAAAGAGCACCGATGTGTGGTTGACCGTCATCGCGGCTGCCTCTCCCCAATAAAGCATCAGGGTCGGATCCCCAAACAGGTGATAAACTTCAAAATAATACTGGGCCATGCTGTAACCGGCATTCAAGACACCCAGGTTGCCGCGCAGTACAAAAGCAGCCAGCGTCCGGTAGTCTTCCCAGAATGCACCATCGTAGGCGCGGCGTTCCCATTCGTCGTCCTCGTCCCAGTAGGTGGAATTACTGGCGCCGGCAAACGCCAGACCGCCGCCGTTGGCTTTCCGGACCCAGCTTTCACCAAAGCACTCCGGAACCTCAAACGAGCCGGTCAGGCAGGCGTTGGAAATCACGAAAGGGTACATTCCGCTGTTGGTGGCATTGTTTACCATGGACTGCGAAACACTCGGTCCGCCCCAACTGGTGGTGCTGCCGTGCCCGGAGTAATTCAGGATGAAGCGCCCCTCGTTTACGGCGTTCATTACGTCCTGCCCGGTAGAGCCGTAAGTGATAGCATACAGCTTGTCATATAACAGGTTGTTTGGTATAAAATGGGTATCGATGACGTAGTTGTGTGTGCCCTCCGCAGTTGTGTAATTGGAGCCGTCGCTGGTGGCCGCAAAACAGCCGTGGTTTAAGAATGCGGTCTGCGAAAACCGGTATTGTTCATACGGAAGAATCTTGTCCAATTGGGCGGCAAGTTGCGGCACCGCCTGGGCGGACAAACGGCCGATGTAGATATCCGGAACAAAATCCCCTGTTGTCATCGTTGTGTAGTACAAATCGGACACATGTCCGCCGGTCTGGCCGGTGTAGGTAGGAATCTGTTCCCGATCCCCAACCAGCAGAACAAAGCTGGGCGGATTCGGCCCGTTGTACAGCGCCTGAATATAATCCTTAATTACCGTGGTGGTGTTTCCAATGGCGGAAATCGGCGTAGCTGTTACCTTGAATCCTTTTTGCCTTTTCCACTCGATGAACGGCTGCAGCTCGGTTTCGAAGGCATCATAATATATAATCAGCAAATGAATGGGATATTGGCTCAGATCGTCCCGTGGTGCCTGGTAGTTCAGCAGAAATTCTTTGAGAATGGCGCTGTAGTAAGGAGAGTCGTACTTCCGGTGAATAACATTTGTCATTGGTTGATCGCTGCTGGTGAACTCGATTCTCAGGCTTATTTTTTTGAAGATCTTCAATTTGTTCTGAGCCGGGAGGTACTGCACAGCATTTAAAATCACCTGTCCGAGCCGATGCCCGCGCAGGTTGCCGATCTCCTTGAATTCGGCGATAGGGATTTCCGCGTAGCTGTTCGCCTGGTAGTAATTCTGGTTCATCAGGAATTGGTGATCGCGAAGCGCCTGGTCTGTCTTTTCGATCGGTCCCTGGTAAGGCATTACCGCCTGAGAAAAACCGTGGCTGTCCAGGTCGATTTCCTCTGTTTCGTAGGAGAGAACGGTGAGTTTCACCTGTGCCTGATAGGGCACATCGATCAGTTGGTGGATGGCGGGTAGATCAGCTTCACCGATTTCCAGATGCCGTCCTTCAAATTGCGGCAGGTTGAGCTGCGTATATTCACCCCACGGGGTTTCAGCCGTGGCAGCACTGATCTCGCTGATGTCCGCATTCAGAATTATTTCGTGGGAGTTTGAATTCAGAATGCGGATACCGTTGGTATTCGGATTTTGCAGGCTGAGTGTTGTGTTGTTGGCAGCAACAAGCGAAAAACAGAAAGAAAAGATCAAAAAAATGATAAGTATAGAACGATTCATAATTCCTCCATCAAATATGCTATTTTCTTATTATCGGCTAAACAGATAAATCTATTGTGAATCGCAAATTATCTTATCATTTTATTGAAGGAATAATCCTGAAAGGGAGCTTTTGTACCAACTTCCTCCTTTTGCGTCCCGGTTGTAATTATTGCGAGGTGCCGGACTTGCCTACTGTTGGTCGCTCATCAATTTTTCCACGATCTGCAGGGCATTCACGTTTTCGGCTTCGGCGTTGAAATTCGTGACAATCCTGTGACGCAGCACCGGTACTGCACACGCTTTCACATCGTTAATATCCGGTGTGAATCGTCCCTGTAAGGCGGCACGCGTTTTGGCCCCAAAAATAAGGTACTGCGAGGCGCGCGGCCCGGCGCCCCAGTTAATCCAGTTTTTAATGTAGTCGGGCGCTTTGGGATTTTCCGGACGAGTGCGGCCGACCAGTTGCACGGCGTAGTCAATCACGTTATCCGCCACTGGTATTTTGCGAATTGCCTCCTGGAAAACGGTGATTTCCTCGGCGGTCATCACTTTTTCCAGCTTTGCCAGGTAATCGCTGGTTGTGGATTTGACGATATCGGTTTCTTCCTTGAACGTGGGGTATTCAATCCACAGGTTGAACATAAAGCGGTCTAATTGCGCCTCAGGGAGTGGATAAGTGCCTTCCTGCTCAATCGGATTCTGCGTCGCCAACACAAAAAACGGTTCCTGCAAAGTATGGGTTTCGCCGCCGGCGGTAACCTTGTGCTCCTGCATGGCTTCCAGCAGGGCGGATTGCGTTTTGGGAGGGGTACGGTTTATTTCATCGGCAAGCACAATATTGGCGAATACCGGTCCTTTGATAAACCGGAATGACTTACGCCCCGACCCCATATCTTCTTCAATAATGTCTGTTCCGGTAATATCAGACGGCATCAGGTCCGGTGTAAATTGGATGCGGCTGAATTTCAAATCCAACACTTCGGCCAGGGTGCTGATAAGCAGCGTTTTGGCCAGCCCCGGTACGCCCACAATCAGGCAGTGACCGCGGGAGAATAGTGAGATCAGCAATTGATCAATTATCTCTTGCTGCCCGATGATCACTTTTTTTATTTCACGATCTATTTTTTTGTAGGCTTCCGCCAACTGCACCAGCGCTTCGCCTTCGTCTTTGAATTTCGTTGTGGCTTCCATTCAACTCCCTAAATTGTTTGGTAAAGATAATAAGAAATAAGACATAGCGAATCAAATTGTTTATTTTATTAAAGGATTTTAGGTGCCGCCGGGTATTGGAAAATCGATGTGTTGGTAATTGAAAATGGCCTAATGGAAACCTGCACGACATCGCGGTAATTCTAAGGCTTTTCAGTGGACTGTTTCCAATTCGAGAGGCTGAAACGTGGTTAGAAGCAAAATGTCTTTTCAGCTCCGGAATCATCCTTTTTTATCTGTGGGAAAAGCAAAATATTTTTTTGGTGTGAGGTACCACTTTCCCTGCCAGGAAACCGAGATGAGATTTCCCAGGATCGGGCCAACCCTGAATTCAGTGCCTAAGGAAGGAACGGTAGTAGATAAATGAAGCGGTTTCTTTGAAAAGTTCACACTGGCTTCGTATAACCCCAAAGAATCCAAGAGACAAGTTAATCTCACCGGCGTCCCGTCAGCGTTGCGGGCATCAAAATTGATCTTTTCATCGGTTTGCCTGCCCCTCTTATCGTAGTAATATTCTTCAATCACCCAGGACGTCGCATCTGCTATAGGATTGCACCTGTCCCTGGTTGGCACAAATCTCCGGAATCTCTCATTTTTAAAAAAATGGAGTTGATTGTCATTGATATAAAATGAAGTTTTACCACCCCACTCCTCGCCAAGCCCTTTGCCGGTGAATTCAACCTGAATGGTATCTTCTGCGTAGTTTGTGAATTCTGTGCCACAAAACAGGCAGCCGCCAACACATTCCGGGTAGATAGCTACCAGGCGGTATCCCTCCGGGTATTCTTTCCAGAGCAAAAGGTCATCCTTGAAATTCCCGTAGATAAAATTGTTGTCCTGATGCAGCATGGCAATGGATACGATATATCCTTTGTGCGTGATGGATTCCACAATCTTCTTTTTGTAGGTGTTCTGCTTTATGGTTGTCTGGTCATCCTCTTCCTGGGCGGGATCAATGTTGAGAACTGTAAACCGCGTAAGCTGAGAAGCGTCAGCCTCAAAAACCAGTGAATCGGCGCGCTCGCTGCTGTAAAGACGGAAGATCGGGTGCTCAAAATCCGGGTAATGATAATCGAGTTCCACGTTCTCCAGTTCATCGAACCTTTGAATATACATTTTATCCACGGTTGCAGCAGCATCATTAGAACGGGTGAATAAAATAAGACCAAGCATCACTGCGCACGCAGCCAAAATCGATTTCAATGAAGGTATTCCTATTCTTTACTTTTCGCAATCCAATCCGGTCCATGATTCAGGACATTTCAGAAACGGCACTAAAATAAAAATTTAACCAGGCATTTGCAACAGCGGCTTATTTTTGCTGTGGTGGCACCCCCGCATATCCGGCGCGAAAATTGGCTTATGTCGATTTAGCAAAATGTAGCCTGCATGTGTCCATCCCAAAACAGAGAACATCTATTTATCGTTGAGGCAATATAGAATGTTTCGAAAAATTTAGGCGTAATAACCAAAATATTGTCATTCTTTGTCAACAAGAGGGAATAGGGAACCTTGTTGTATTGAATCCCGATTTAATTGCAGAGGAATTGCACTTGCAAAAGTTATTTGACTATTCGCTCGAAGTCCGGCATTTGGAGGCTTTCCGATCTGCCATCTCGCCCCTTCCGGAAAATGATGCGTATTCTGCTTCCAATAAAAAACATGGCGGAAAATCCATCTCCCAACTTGCTTGTTTTGCGATATTTCTTTAATATTCCGTCTGTTTTTTATTCGGAGAAAATTATGAAAGAACCGACGGTCAATTTGGAACTTGCCATTCAGCACGGGCTGAATGAAGAAGAGTATTCGCGGATAAAAGAAATTTTAGGCAGAATTCCCACTTACACCGAACTGGGTATCTTTTCGGTGATGTGGAGCGAGCACTGCTCATACAAAAATTCCATTGCAGAGCTGAAAAAGCTGCCCCGCAGCGGCGGCCGCCTGCTGGTGGGAGCGGGCGAGGAGAACGCCGGACTGGTGGATATTGGCGGCGGCCTGGCAGTCTGTTTCAAAATAGAAAGCCATAATCACCCATCGGCAGTGGAGCCGTACCAGGGCGCTGCGACCGGTGTGGGCGGCATTATGCGGGATATTTTTACTATGGGTGCCCGTCCCATCGCTGCGCTGGATTCATTGCGTTTTGGCACCCTGGATAAGGCCCGCAACCGTTATCTTATGGACGGCGTGGTGCGCGGCATCGCCGATTACGGAAACTGCCTGGGAGTGCCAACCGTATCTGGCGAAATCTATTTCGAGCAAAGCTACAACGGCAACCCGCTGGTGAATGCCATGACGGTTGGCATTGTCAAACACGACCGGACGGCATCTGCCATTGCCAAAGGTGAAGGGAACCCGGTGTTTGTCATCGGCTCCCGCACCGGAAGGGATGGCATTCACGGGGCTACCTTCGCTTCGGAGGAGCTTACCGAAAAATCGGAAGAACGCCGCCCCAATGTGCAGGTGGGCGATCCGTTCACCGAAAAGCTGCTGCTGGAGGCTTCGCTGGAGATGATCCGGGAAAAAATCCTGGTGGGAATCCAGGATATGGGCGCCGCCGGTATCACCTGCAGCACCACCGAGATGAGCGCCAAAGGCGAAAGCGGCATGGTGATCGATCTGGATAAGGTGCCGGTGAGGGAAG
Organism: uncultured Calditrichaceae bacterium; assembly: GCA_964624795.1. Taxonomy (GTDB): domain Bacteria; phylum Calditrichota; class Calditrichia; order RBG-13-44-9; family RBG-13-44-9; genus CAZUZS01. Next base: position 27,315 of record CAZUZS010000052.1, on the reverse strand, counting down.
AAGGGATGACGCCCTACGAAATCATGCTTTCCGAATCGCAGGAACGCATGTTGGCGGTAACGCACAAGGGTCGGGAAAAGCGAATCAGGGAAATCTGTGAAAAATGGGAGCTGATCTGCGAGGAAGTCGGTTACGTTACCGACGATCCGCAACTAAAGGTTTATTTCAAAGGGGAAAAGGTCGCTGAAGTGCCACCATTCTATTGCGTGTTAGGTGGCGGCGCCCCGGTTTACGAGCGGGAATTCAAGCGACCGGCCTACCTCGACACGGTTCAAGCATTTGATTTTAATAAGCTGGAGCCGGTTTCTGATTTGCAGGCTGCTTTTCGCAAAGTGTTTTCCTCACCTAATATCGTTTCCAAGCACTGGGTGTACGAGCAGTACGATCACATGGTGCGAACCAACACCGCTGTTTATCCCGGTGGCGATGCGGCGGTTATTCGGATAAAGAAGACCCGCAAAGCGATTTCCACAAAAACGGACGGAAATGGCCGCTATGTCTATCTAAATCCCCGGGCAGGGGCGCAGATTGCCGTGGCGGAAGCCGCCCGCAATGTGGTTTGCACCGGCGCGCTGCCGCTGGCGGTTACCAACTGTCTGAATTTCGGTAATCCCTACAAACCGGAGATGTTCTACCTGTTTCGCGAAGCAGTTGCCGGTATGGGCGAAGCTTGCCGGGTATTCGAAACCCCGGTGACCGGCGGTAATGTCAGTTTCTACAACGAGAGTCCGGACAGTGCGGTTTACCCCACCCCGGTGATCGGGATGGTGGGCCTGGTGGAAGACATATCACACATCACCACCGCCTATTTTAAACAGGAAGGCGACCTGGTCTTCCTGGTCGGTAAAACGAAACCGGAAATCGGCGGCAGCGAATTCCTGAAGGAATATTACGGGATGGTAACCGGCGACTGCCCGGTGATTGATCTGGAATGGGAGCGGAAGGTGCAGCAGGCGCTGCTGGGTGCCATCCGCAACGGCTGGATCCAATCGGCCCACGATATTTCTGACGGCGGCCTGGCAATCGCGTTAGCGGAAAGCTGCATCATGAACCGCCAAAATCCGCTGGGCGTGGTTATCGATATCAAACCGGGCGAAATGCGGCCGGAGTGGCTTCTATTCAGCGAAAGCCAGTCGCGAATTCTCATTTCGACAAAACCGGAAAATCGTGACAATATCGAAAAATATTTCTCTGCTAAAAATATCCCATTAATCCAATTGGGCAAGGTGGGTGGAAAGAATCTTGTCATCAATGACCGAATTGAGTTTCCCCTTTCGGAACTGTTCGATATTTACTATACTACCCTGGAAAAGCTGATGGAATAGGTGATAACCTGCTTTCCAATATTTCCCATGTGATTAGGATCACTGTGAAAAAGCGCAAGGAAGTTTATCTACTTTTATCGGGATAAATTTCATTTAAGGGGAGAAAAAGATGTCAAAGAGAATTTTCCTGCCTGCATTTTTTATTTTGCTTTTAGTATTTATCTGGTGCGCACCTGTCCCGCGTGAGAGGGGCGGAATAAGCGAGATTTATGGCACGGTTTGGGACAAAAATAGCGGCGAGCCGTTAGCTGGTGCAAATGTTGTCCTGGAAGGAACAGGTGCTGGTGCATCGGCCAATGAAAAAGGTGTCTTCTCAATTAAAAATTTGGGCCCTGGCATTTACAGTCTCCGTTTCTCATTCGCGAATTACCGGGCGGCAAGGATACCCAACATCAGGCTGCTCAGCGGTGAGCACTACAAACTCGATATTGGGCTGGTGCCCGAAAATCAGGATGTCGAATCAGCGCAGAATGGTCCCGGATCGAAATCCGTAACCCGGAGCGAGGGAAGAGAATTTATGGGCGTGACCGGTTTCTCAGATGGCAGCGAAAATACCAGTGGTGCGGCAGAGCGAAAAAAGATGATGGAGAAACCGGAGGGAGAGAAAAAAACGCCCCCTGTTTTGGGGAAAGCTGAGGTCTATCGTCGGCAATCGCAGCCTTTGCACGCCGCTGCCCACAATGATAACGAAGAATATCCCTATTTCCTCGATTACCTGGAAAGATACAATTATATAGATGCCGTTTATCATAAAAATTTTGAAAATCGTTTTGTAGTCAGACTTATGGATGGGCAGGGACAACCTGTTCACAATCAGCCGTTCTCGATTGTCAATCGCCAGGGAGAGATCCTGTGGGAAGCGGTGAGTTTTTCAGATGGCGAAAATGTCTTCTTCCCCCATTTTTCACCGGCAAAGGATAACAGCGACAAACTGTATGTTCAAATTAACCGGGAAGGGGAGCGGCGAATTCTGGAAGAGCTAAATGGGGAGCTGGACAGAATCACCACCCTACAACTCCAGACCGGAAATAACCGGGAAAAAATTTCCCTGGATCTCCTGTTCATCCTGGACACAACCGGCAGCATGGGAGACGAGATTCAGCAATTGAAAGATAATCTGTATTCCATCTACACCCGCATAACTAACTATTTCAGCTCGCTGCCCATTCGCTTTGGTCTGGTTGTGTATCGCGATCATGGGGATGAGTATGTTGCCAGGCGATTCAAATTTACCAGCGACATCGACCGCTTCCAGCGGCAGGTGGATGCAGTTGTGGCAGCCGGGGGCGGCGACTATCCGGAAGATGTGCAGCAAGCGCTCCAGGTAAGCCTGAAGAAAATGGACTGGTCCAAGGATGCGGTGAAAGTGGCATTCCTGGTTGCGGATGCGCCGCCTCACGTGGATTATGGGGAAAAATATACCTATATTGACGCGGCGATGGAAGCCAACCGGCGCGGAATTAAGCTTTTTACCATTGGCGCTTCCGGATTAAATACGCAGGGGGAATATATTTTTCGCCAGATTTCGGCATTGAGCTGTGCTGAATTCATTTTCCTGACATACGGCGAGAGAGGGGAGAGCAGCGGCGCCGATGTTGGAAAAGTCAGCCACCATACGGGGGACAATTACGAGTCACACAACCTGGATGATCTGGTTGTGAACTGTGTGAAGAGGGAACTTTCTTACCGGATACCCGGAGTTGAGATTACTTACCGCCCGCTGGAACCGCAGCTTCAGGAAGGCTATCTGCAAATCAGGATGGACAACCTCTGGTCGCAGATTGCCAAGCAATTGAAGGAATTTTTGCCGGAAAAGCCGGTGGCGGTTATGGCGCCGATTGAGACAAGGGACGGAGATTTGGATGAATTAGCCGGTTTCCTGCAGCAAATCAGCACCGTTTCGCTGATTGAGTCGCACCGGATTACGCTGGTGGAACGCGAGCGGTTGGAGGAAATTTTGACGGAACAAGGCTTGACATTGGCGGGCTTGATCCGCGATAAGGACTATTCAAAATTGGGCTATCTGCTGGGCAGCAATATTGTGTTCCTGGGCGATCTCAGCACCGCCGGGATGGACCGGGTAATTTTCATGCGGGCCGTCCGCACCGATGATGCCCGCATTTTGGCCGCGGCGCGCATCCGTCTCTGATTGCCCGGCGCGTGCACTTCTGAGACATTGCCCGGCAACTTTACAAAAGGAAATTGAGCACGAATGGAATATAGATTCAGGAACCGCCCACCTCTCGGCGCGCACACCTCCATTGCCGGCGGCGTTTACAACGCGATTTATGCCGGCGCGGAGATCGGCTGCGATGTGGTGCAGATTTTCAGCAAAAACCAGATGCAATGGAAATCCAAACCACTTGATCCCAACGAGGTGGAGAAGTTTCACGAGGCGATTGAGGAAACCGGCGTTTATCCCATGACGGTTCACGATGCTTACCTGATTAATTTGGGCGCGACCAATCCCGCCACTTTCGAGAAATCGTTTGGCGCAGTTGTTGAGGAACTGCAGCGTTGCGAGACCCTGCGCGTGCCGTACCTGGTAATGCACCCCGGGTCGCATCTTGGTGCCGGGGAAGAAAAAGGTATGGATAAAATCGCCGACAGTCTGCAGCGTGCATATAACGAGTCCGGCGCGGAAAATACTGTTGTCCTGCTGGAAACCACCGCCGGACAGGGCACCAACCTGGGCTACACGTTTGATCAGATCCACTACATGATTCAAAGATCGGGCCTGGGGGAGAAAATCGCGGTCTGTGTGGACACCTGCCACATTTTCACTGCCGGTTATGATATCCGCACCGGCGAGGAGTGGCAAAACACCAAATCGCAGTTCGACCGGGAAATCGGGCTGGATAAACTAAAGGCGTTTCACATCAATGACAGCAAAAAAAAATTCCAGAGCAAGGTGGATCGGCATGCCAGGGTAGGGCAGGGTGAAATCGGTTTGGAGGCCTTTGCTGCCTTGCTCAACGATCCCGATTTGCAGGACATTCCCATGATCATGGAAATTCCCGGCGGCAACGACGCTTACCGGGAAGATCTTGAAATTCTGCGAGGACTTATCAGGGAAAATCCTGACACGAAATAAAGACAGAATTAGCAGGGAATTCTACTTCTAACACTTTGCCTCCAGATTGTTTGGGGCGTTTTTCTTAGATTACCTAAGATGATGGCCTGCAATTAATGGCATACTTGTAAGATACTTCCGCCAAAAGAAAAAGCCCCGTCGGCAAATCAGGCGGGGCTTGAATTTCCTGTAATTCCAATTCTATTTCTCTTTCATAAATGGATACCGGTAATCTTTTGGCGGCACAAAATTCTCTTTAATTGTGCGCGGGGTAACCCAGCGGATCAAGTTCAGGAAGCTGCCCGCTTTGTCGTTGGTGCCACTGGCGCGACCGCCGCCGAACGGCTGCTGCCCCACTACCGCCCCGGTTGGTTTGTCATTAATGTAGAAATTGCCGGCCGCATTTACCAGGATTCGGTCAGCCAGATTTGCCGCTTCGCGGTCGCGGGCGAATACTGCCCCGGTCAGTGCGTAGGGCGAAGTTTCGTCGCAGAGATGCAGCGTTTCTTCATACTTGTCATCATCGTAAACATACAGTGTGAGCACCGGCCCGAAAATCTCCTCCTGCATGGTGCGGAATTTAGGATCGGTCGTCACCGCAATAGTCGGCTCGATGAAGTAGCCTTTGCTGTCGTCGTATTCGCCGCCGTGAATAATTTCGGCATCGCCGGATTTCTTTATGTAATCGATGTAGCTGGTGATGGTGGCAAAAGCGCCGCGGTCGATAACCGCATTCATGAAATTGCTGAAGTCTTCTACATCACCCATTTTCACGGTTTTCAATTCGCTCAGCATGAAGCTCTTCAGATCCGCCCACAGCGATTTTGGAATGTAGGCGCGGGAGGCAGCAGAACACTTCTGCCCCTGGTATTCGAAGGCTCCGCGGATGAGCGCAGTGCCAAGCTCCCGGATGTCGGTGCTTTTGTGGGCAAATACAAAATCTTTTCCACCGGTTTCGCCGACAATGCGCGGATACCACCTGTAATTCTTGATATTGTCGCCTACTGTTTTCCACATTCCCTGGAAAGTCGCCGTGCTGCCGGTGAAATGGATCCCGGCTAATTCAGGTGAATTCAGCACCGGATTTCCCACCTGGCTGCCCGAGCCGGGAATGAAGTTGATGACGCCATCCGGAACACCCGCCTCCTGGAAGAGCTTCATGAGATAATATGCCGAATAGACGGCGCTGGAAGCCGGTTTCCACAGCACAACATTTCCCATCAGGGCCGGTGACGACGGCAGGTTGCCGGCAATGGATGTGAAATTGAAAGGAGTAACTGCAAAAACAAATCCCTCCAGCGGGCGGAATTCCATGCGGTTCCAGGTGCCGAGCGGAGAGTATGGTGGCTGGCTCTCGAATATTTCCATCGCATAATACGAGTTGAAGCGGAAAAAATCGATCAACTCGGCAGCGGAGTCGATTTCCGCCTGGAAAGCATTCTTGCTCTGGCCCAGCATGGTGGCGGCGTTGGCAACCATTCGCCACGAACCGGAAAGCAATTCGGCGGCTTTCAGAAAAATTGCGGCGCGATCCTGCCAGTCCATGGCTGCCCATTTTTTACGTGCCTCCAGCGCCGCGGAAATGGCCATCTTCACTTCCTTTTCGCCCGCCTGGTGGTACTGCGCCAATACCGTTCCATGATTGTGCGGCATAACGGACTTGCCCATTTTTCCCGTCTTAATCTCTTCTCCGCCAATGATGAGCGGAATTTCAATTTCCTGGGTGCGCATCTCCGTTAATTTAGCTTTTAGTTCCGTTCGCTCCGCAGAACCGGGCGCATAGCTTTTCAGCGGCTCATTGGGTGGAAGCGGGATATTGAATTTTGCATTTGCCACGATAGACCTCCTTTTTCCTTATTATTTTAAGATATATTTCAAACACCAAAAATATTTGCGGGTTTCAATGTAAGCTAATTCACAAAAGATGTCAAATTTTTAATAATTCTGCAAGTGAGAGGTGCGGCGGAAACCGGGATGCCGGGATAACCGGAGAAATGCAGAATACGAAATGGTGGGGTGCCTGATTCAACCATCCCGATTGGTCTTTCCCCCTTCGAAGGGGGCAGGGGGATGTCACGAATGACTGCACGAAATTGCTCTCTGCGATTTTTCGCACTTTGTGAAAAGACCAGATCGCGTTATATTTGATTTTGCGTTTGTCCCCGGCTCGCCTGGAGACGGGCTGCAAATAATATTTCGAATCAGAATAAAGAAAATAATTTGGCAAGAGGATCATAAATGAGTAAACGTGAAACAGTAGAAGAATTTCAGGCCGAGCGCGCCCGGCTGAATGATGTAGTGATGAAATATGCCGGTTTGGAAACCAAGCGGTTTTTCAGCCTGGATGGGCAGGTTTATCGGGAGGGTGCCTGGCCGGTAAAGTTCAAGGAAACGCTGGGGCTGGTGGCCTCGCTGGTGCTGCGCTGCGATGATTGCATCAAATACCATGTTGCGCGCTGCTTCGATGAGGGGGTCAGCGACGAGGAGATGCAGGAAGCGCTGTCCATCGGGCTGGTAGTGGGCGGGTCAATTGTGATTCCGCACCTGCGCCGGGCATACGATACGTGGGATGAATTGCGGCAGCAAGGCGGAGCTGAAAAATGAGCTCCATAAAGGAAGAAATCATGGATTTAATAAAATCCCGGCCTGATGATTGCGTCCTGGAGGACATATAATACCATATTTATGTGAAACAAAAAGTTTTATAAGGTATTGAGGATATTGAAGCGGGAAGAACTATGGATCAGGAAACCGCATTGAGAAAATTGAACCTGAAGAAATCTACCAGCGCAAAGGATTGATGAAAATGGAACTAACCGCCTTGGACACTGCCATGCGACAACTTTTGCTTTCATTTCAAAAAAATGAAATCTCCGAGCATCAAATTTATGGCACACTCGCACGGAGGGAAAAAGGGAAGAACAGTGATGTCCTTCGCAGGATAGCCGAAGATGAGCTCCGGCATTATCATCAGTGGAAAAAGTATTCCGGCGAGGATGCAAAGCCAAACCGGCTGAAAATATTCTTCTACCTGGCGGTTGCCCGCCTTTTCGGATTAACCTTTGCTATCAAGCTGATGGAGAGGGGCGAAGAGAAGGCCGAGCAGACCTACGCACTAATGCAGGAACAAATTCCGGAGGCCGGCGAGATCCTGAAAGATGAAGTCGACCACGAACAACTGCTGGTGGCAATGATCGACGAGGAGAAGATTGGCTACATCAGCTCCATGGTTTTGGGGCTGAACGATGCGCTGGTGGAATTGACCGGTGCCTTGGCAGGGTTTACACTGGCTTTGCAAAACACCCGGCTCATCGGGATGGCGGGCCTGATAACCGGCATTGCCGCCGCACTCTCCATGTCCGCCTCAGAATACCTTTCGCAGAAATCGGAAACGGAGAGCAAAGATCCCATTCGCGCGTCGTTTTACACCGGCGTAACCTACCTGGCTGCGGTCATCTTGCTGGTGATTCCGTATTTTGTTGTCTCCAGCTTCTACATCGCGCTGGCAGCAACCCTTTCCATTGCGATCCTCATCATACTGATTTTCTCGCAGTTCGTCGCGGTGGTGAAGGACATTTCATTCCGGAAATTTTTCTGGGAGATGGTGCTCATCAGCATGGGAGTAGCTGCCATCTCCTTTTTCATCGGCTGGCTGGCGCGTGCCGTTCTTAACGTTGAGACATGATCTCCTCGCGGGACGGTTCGGATCCGGGCTTGCGCTGGAACGGTTCCAGTCAAATGGTCACTGGTCATCTGCCATTTATGGAAATTGACGATTTGCACGTGCAATGCTCCAAAACCCGATTACCTGCATTTCCTTTTCACGTTTGACGTTTGACCTCTCACGTTTCGCTAATGGTAAAGATTGGTCTTTTCTGGTTGTGGGAATCCGGGAGGTGAGAAATTGCCGCTTTCTTCCGCATATCGAAGCCGTTCGGTAACATTCCTGTGCCACACCGTGCGGACTTTTGTGCCCCTCGAATTGGTCGTTCGTTCCTCAATGTAGTCACGGTTGAAATCAACCAGCAGATACGTCACTGAACCCTTGACTGAGTATTTTATCCCTACTTTTTGTTCATTGGGAAATTGTGCATTGTAAGAGAGAATTTTCCGGCTCACTTCTCGATTCGGATTTCCGGCAAGCTCCCCGGTTTGTTCGATCAGCTTAAAACCTGGCGGAGGATTATCTATTACTGCCGAGACATCATCCGGCCGGGTAGCTCCCATCTGAGAGATAAAGAAAATTACCAGCAGGACGGAAAATCCCGCGATAACTACCGAGATCAAGATTTTGGATGAAGCGTTCATTCCCCTTTTCATAATTTGGACCTGCCAGCAAATTGACTAAATGCCGATTGCAGAGGCTTCATATCATGCATTGGCGACCGCCATTTTTAGTTTGGAAATAATTCCGCTCAACCCGCGTATCCTGACAATTCCGATTTTGTTTGTCAGTCCCAATCTATGGATCAGGTCCGGCGGAACTTCCATTACCGCCTCCGGGGTAGCCCCGTTATATGCGCTGATCAATATAGAAACCAGTCCGCGCACGGTGGGCGATTCGCGGCCGACATCCGCATAAATCCTTACTCTTTGATTTTCCACTTCGACATAAAGATAGACAGGTGTCTGGCATTCCGGGACGCGGTTTAACACCGGGGTACGTCTCCCCTGGAAACGGTCTGGCAGCGGCGGCAGTTTCTCCGCATAATCCAGCAGCAGTTCGAGGCGAAATTCATCGCCTACGCTTTGAAAATCCCTTACAATTTCATCTAATTTTTGCATTACTGAACCCATTTGGTAACTTTCTGATTCATCAAAGATGTCGGTCTGAACCGTGTTCCACACAAGTCGCTTGATACCGCAAAATGGCTGTTCAATTCATACAACGCACTGCCGTTGGTTAACAGCACCCTGCCTGCGGAAGCCGCTATCTTTCGATTGGGGAGCGAACAAGGTTTCCCCACTCCGTCCAGGAACCGTCGTAATTACGCACGTTCTCATATCCCAGCAGATAGGTGAGTACGAACCAGGTGTGAGCGGAGCGCTCCCCAATCCGGCAATAGGCAATGACATCCGCGCCTGGATTCAATCCGGCTTCCTTTTCATAAATTTTTGCCAGATCGTCCGCAGATTTAAAAGTTCCATCCTCCTTTGCGGCGCGGGACCACGGCACATTTCGCGCACCGGGGATATGTCCGCCGCGCAGGGCACCTTCCTGGGGATAGTCTTCCATGTGCAGCAATTCTCCCGCATATTCCGCCGGCGATCGAACATCAATAAGCGGCTTGTTCTCCATGATGTGGTGAAGCACTTCGTCCCGGAATGCGCGAATTTTCTTCTCGTTGAATTCATCTACCCGGTAAGAAGTTGCCGGATAATCCGGAGTTTCCCTGACCGTCGGCCGGTTTTCAGCTAACCATTTCAGACGCCCGCCGTTCATGAGCAGGCATCTCTTGTGACCAAACATCCTGAACGCCCAAAACGCATAGCAGGCCCACCAGTTATTTTTATCGCCGTAAAATACAACGGTTGTGTCGTTTGAAATTCCCTTCCTGGACATGAGTTCGGCGAAGCGGTCGCTGTTTATATAATCCCGGACTACTGGGTCCTGCAAATTTGCCTGCCAGTCGATTTTTACCGAGCCTGAAATATGGCCAGTCTCGTAGAGCAAAATATCCTCGTCCGATTCTACAATCCGCACGTTTGGATCGTTCAGATGGTCTGCGACCCACCCCGTGGAAACCAGGACTTCCGGGTGCACATACTTTCTCATGATGCCCTCCGCTTATAAAATGATGCCTTTAACTTTAATTCCCGGAACAGATTCTTACCCGGTCCAGGAGAAAAACAGAAAATGAGAAAGAAACTGGAGCCGACCGCTTCTCGTTTCCGGGCAGGAAAAGTTTTGAGAGATTTATTTGCTTCGAAAGGTTGGAGAAGATCCGAGTTGGTGTCTGGCTGCCGCATTTGTGTTTAAGCTTAGTCCGAAACTGTCTGTTCCTGCAACTCCGGGCCGGCTAATACCGTTTCGGGGTGATTGTTGCCGGCATGGGCAGTGTCAGAATGCGTTCCCAAAAGGTTCGCCAAAGTCATATTGTCCAGTATATCATCCACCGACTGTTGAAGAATTTGCCATAAGCCCCGCACTGTACAATCCACGGAATGAGTGCAGTTTTTCAGTAAACCCGGATGGTCTTTGCAAAATCCTGGAGTGTACAACCTGCCGCCCAGCAGATTTAATATGCTGGTCAAATTTACCCGGTCGGCAGGAATTGCCAGGGAATATCCTCCCTCTTTGCCCCGGGAGCTGTTTATATAGCCGCCCATGCGCAATATCCTGCACAGCTTGGCAACATAGTGCTGGGACAATCCCTCTTCTTCGCTGATTTGCGGGATTGTCAATCCCTCCGCTCCCGAGAATTTGGCAATTCGGAGCAATATTCTCAGGCCATATTCTTCTTGTGCTGTGATCTTCATTTTATATTAATCAAAAACCTTTGATTTTTTCTCTCATCCTTTGCATCGGTAATCGGAGCCGGATTATCTCCCAAAAAAAGAATCGGAACCCCGCAAAAAATGCGAGGCTCCTCATCCTTCCCATTCCGGGATATGAGCTATTGTGGCTCATACCGCGGCAAATTTGAACTGCACTGAATGGTGTATTCCAGTTGGTCGTAATCTTCGGGACGAATTGACGGACCATTCTTTTTGCATGTTTTATCAAAAAAAACGGTCAGAATATCTGCAATCTCCTCAGCCGATTTATGAACCAAATCCTTGCGCTCCATCATGAGCTGAATTTCACTGTTTTTGAATAAAGCTATGCATGGAGAGGATGGCATAAAGCTGCTCAGAAACCGCTGGCGCACATACTCGACGGGCCGCTTATCCATGCCCGCAAAAACCGAGACCAACTTATCCGGAATCACCTGGTGTTGAAGTGCCAGGGCTACTCCCGGGCGCGCGGTTCCGGCAGCGCATCCACACACCGAATTTACCACCAGAAGCACCATTTCATCATTATTTTGGAGGAGCGAATTGTCCACTTCCTCCAGCGTGAACAACTCCTGAAATCCAACGGATTTGAGCTCGTCACGCATATATTGCACTGATTCCGGGTCATAATTCGGCAAATACCTGGGATCAAGATTTTCCATTCTTCGAACCTCTCTATTAAAAATATTAAATTTTAACCATTATGATTTAAGCAATAGAAATTTTTCATCTCAATGAAAGGCTGCACCCCAAAAAATGTTTTTCAAAAATCTACCTGCCCAATGAGATAACTGGTCTGTATTCTTAAAAGCGCCATTTTGCTTACATAAATCCCAGCTCCAATTTTGCCTCTTCGCTCATCATCTCCGGGTTCCACGGCGGATCCCACACAACTTCAATTTTGGCGTCCTCGATGCCAATCACCGATTTGACGCGGTCCTCCACCTCGATGGGCAAGCTCCCCGCCACCGGGCAGCCGGGTGATGTGAGCGTCATTTTAATATGCGCTACATTCGCATCATCGATCCGGATATCGTAAATCAATCCCAGTTCCCAGATATCCACCGGGATTTCCGGATCGTAGCAGGTCTTTATGATCTCGATTATTTTTTCCCGCATTTGTGTTTTATCTGCCTGTTCTTCCATCTGAATTTCCTTTTCACTGCCGTCTCACTGGTCCACGCTCTTCAGGCGGTCATCCAGCATTCGTTCCACAAATTCGTGTACCGGCTTTATTTGAATCTTTTCAAAAACATCTGCCGCAAAAGCGTATCGCAACATTGCCATTCCCTCGGATTTGCTGATGCCGCGTTGCTGCATATAAAAAAGCGATTCTTCATCTAACTGCCCGATGGTGGCGCCGTGCGAGCATTTAACGTCGTCCGCGTAAATCTTGAGTTGCGGTTTTGAGTCGATTTCCGCCTCATCGCTCAGCAGCAAATTTTTGTTCGATTGAAATGCGTTGGTTTTCTGTGCGTCCTTTTCGACAAAAATGGTTCCGCTGAACACGCCCCGCGCCTTGTCTGCCAATATCCCCTTGAATGCCTCATTGCTGTTAGAGCGGGGTTTCAGGTGGTTGATATTGGTATGATTATCGATATGTTGTTTCCCAGCCACCAGATAAAAACCATAGAGGTTGGTCTCGCAGTTCTCGCCGTTCAGATTCAGAGTGACGTTGTTGCGCACCATTTCACCGCCCAGGTCAATTCCTACGGTATTGTAAACGCTTCCCCGTTGCTGGTTGACTTCGGTATCGGAAACGCGGAAAGCCTTTTTGCTTTCATCCTGGATCTTGATATGATCCACCACGCAATCTTCTCCTACGGTTATTTCCGTCACCGCATTATGAAAATAGACGCCTTCCGAAATATGATGATGACTTTCAATGATTTTTGCCTGGCTTCCACGTCCCAGCACAAACAGGTTGCGTGGGTGAGACTGGTATTCTTCTCCTGAAGTTTTGGAAATGTTCAGCACATGAATAGGTTCCTCCAGCACAACTCCATCCGGAACATAGACGAAAATACCGTCAATGGCGAAAGCGGTATTAAGGGCGACAAACGGCTTGTTCTCGAAAGCCGGGGCGTTCGAAAGATATTTTTCAGCCAGCGTGTTACGGTCTTTCAGCGCTTTTTCCAGGCCGGTGATAATAATACCGCTGTCATTTGAGACAATGCGGGAATGTTCCTGGCAGAATTTCCCGTTGATAAAAACAAGAAGATTTTGCCGCAGCCCGGCAAAATTAAATCTGTCAATTTCGCTCTGCGATACGGACACTTGCTCCTGCGGAAGGCGAAAGCGGTGCTGCAACAGAGGTGCAATATTTGTGTATTTCCAGTCCTCCTGGCGGATTGTGGGAAATCCTAACTCCGCAAACCGGGAAATAGCAGCTTTTCTCACCTTCTGAAAAGGCAATTCTCCATTTCCGTTCAGATTGCCGGCAAAAGAATTGAAATTCGAAAGGTACCACTCTTTTATATCAGGTTTATCTTGTTTGGCAATGATTTTTCGTTCCATATCTGGAAATTTTCCTTCAATTAATCCGGATTAATTTCTGTTTCATAAATTCATTTTATCTGCCAGCGATTGGCTCAGACGGCCGCTTCCTCCTGCTCTTCCTTGATCCAATCATAGCCGAGTTCCTCCAGTTTCAGTGCAAGTTCCTTGTCGCCGGACTGGACAATTCTGCCGTCGTAGAGAACGTGTACGAAATCCGGGACAATATAATCCAGCAAACGCTGGTAGTGGGTCACGACGATTACCGCATTGTCCTTATTCTTCAGCTTATTGACGCCGTTTGCCACGATCTTAAGGGCATCGATATCGAGCCCCGAGTCGGTCTCGTCCAGGATAGCCAGCTTGGGATTCAGAACCGCCATCTGAAATACTTCATTCCTCTTTTTCTCGCCACCGGAAAATCCTTCATTGACCGACCGGCTGATAAATTTCTCATCCATTTCAACCAGTTTCAGCTTCTCCCGCAACAGAGCGAGGAACTGGCGTGCGTCCAGCGCCGCTTCGCCATGATATTTTCTCACTTCATTCACCGCGGTTTTCAGGAAATTGGCCATGCTGACCCCGGGAATTTCCACGGGATACTGAAACGCCAGGAACAAACCTTCTTTGGCGCGGTCTTCCGGTGCCAGTTCCAGTAAATTTTTCCCGTTAAAAGTGACTTCGCCGGACAATACTTCATATTCTTCCCGCCCGGCCAGAACATTCGCCAGGGTGCTTTTGCCGGAACCGTTCGGCCCCATGATGGCATGAATTTCACCTGCCTTGACTTCCAGATCAATTCCCTTGAGAATCTCGGTATTTTCTATGGCAACTTTCAAATTACTCACTTTCAGCATTCTGTGCTCTCTCTCTGATTTTAGATGTTATGTTTCATTTTATTGCGTTATGAGTCGAATTATTTATCTCGCAAAGCCGCCAAGTCGCAAAGTCCAGATTTACATGATCTGTCAAGATCGACCGAATGCTTTCCTTAAAACCAACTGTTAAATACCAATTCCATAGTTTATACATCCTGGCGTCTTTGCGCCTTTGCGTGAAAATTTGCAAATAAATCTCCAAATTCATGTTTCCCAATAATTAGGCGGTTCAATAACCGGCCGGATGCCGGTGTTCGAAATTTAAGCTGAACCGGATTTTACCCAACACTCCCCTCCAGGCTGATCTCCAGCAGCTTCTGTGCTTCCACCGCAAACTCCATCGGCAACTCCCGGAAAACCTCTTTGCAGTAGCCGTTAACCACCAGCGCCACTGCGTCTTCGGTCGAGATTCCCCGCTGGTTCAGGTAGAAGATCTGATCTTCCCCGATTTTCGAGGTCGTAGCCTCGTGCTCAACCTTCGCGGTTTTATTTTTGATCTCAAGATAGGGGAAGGTATGCGCGCCGCATTTGTCCCCGATTAGCAGCGAATCGCACTGCGAGAAATTGCGCGCATTTTCCGCGGTCTCGTAAACCTTCACCAGACCCCGGTAGGAATTGTTGCTCTTGCCGGCCGAAATTCCCTTGGAAACGATGCGGCTGCGCGTATTTTTTCCCACATGGGTCATTTTGGTGCCGGTGTCTGCCTGCTGGTAATTATTGGTCAGGGCCACCGAGTAAAATTCACCTTCCGAATTATCTCCCATGAGGACGACGCTGGGGTATTTCCAGGTGATAGCGGAGCCGGTCTCGACCTGCGTCCATGAAATTTTGGAATTTTCGCCCTCGCACAAGCCGCGTTTGGTCACAAAATTGTAGATGCCGCCCTTCCCGTTCTCGTCACCCGGATACCAGTTCTGCACCGTAGAATATTTTATCTGGGCGTCTTTATGCGCGACCAACTCAACCACCGCTGCATGAAGTTGGTGTTCGTCACGAATCGGCGCCGTGCAGCCTTCCAGGTAACTGACGTAAGCACCTTCTTCCGCGATAAGCAGGGTTCTTTCGAATTGGCCGGTATTTGCTGCATTGATACGGAAATACGTAGAAAGCTCCATCGGGCAGCGCACGCCTTTCGGCACGTAGGCGAAAGAGCCGTCGCTGAAAACAGCGGAGTTCAGTGCTGCAAAATAGTTGTCGCCCGGCGGCACAACCGATCCCAGATACTTCTGAACCAGGTCGGGATGATTCAAAATTGCCTCGGACATGGAGCAAAAAATGATGCCCAATTCTTCCAGCTCTTTGCGAAAGGTTGTCGCTACCGAAACACTGTCCATCACCGCATCTACCGCCACACCGGTTAATTTTTTCTGCTCATCCAGTGGAATGCCCAATTTTTCGAATGTTTCCCGCAACTTGGGATCTACCTCATCCAGGCTTTTCGGGCCTGCCTTCCGTCTTGGCGCGGCGTAGTAAATGGCATCCTGGTAATCGATTGGGGGAAACGTTACATTTGCCCAACGCGGTTCCTTCATTTTTTCCCAGCGACGAAACGCTTTCAACCTCCACCGGAGCATGAACTCCGGTTCCTTCTTTTTTGCCGATATGAAACGTATAATATCCTCATTCAGTCCTTTCGGCGCCGAATCCATGTCAATGTCTGTGACGAAGCCGTATTTATACTCGCCCTGGGTAATTTTTTCTATTGTTTGCTGCTCATCGGTCATAAATTTTATCCCCGGTTTAACTTTTGACGGCGTAAGTTTAATTCATTTATACAAAAAAGTCAAGATTGAAATCAATAATTTTGCTCTTCATTTTTTCACTGCATGTCTTTTTTGGATTCATTAATGTTTACCTGTCCTTTGTGGAATTGTTCCTCCATTATCTTGTTTCCGGCCCGAGGGTAATCAAAACCAAACACCAGCGGCAAATCAGCATAGCTGGAGTAGGAGTAGGATTAAGATAACGATCGATGAGTCCGAGCGATGCTTAAACAAGGCTCAGAGGGCATGGCATACTTTCCAACCAAGCGGATTGTTCTCTGTTATTCCGATTTTTCCGGAAAAGTATTTTGTGGTTGCCCATCCATATTTAAACATTTATATTTTCGCGAAATGGGACTGATTGTGTCGGATTTATGATATGTTAAGATTTAGCAAAAAAGTTGAATACGCTTTTATTTCCTTGCTGCATATTTCACGGAAAAGCACCGGCGAGCTGACTACCGCCAAAGAGCTTTCACTGGAATATAATATACCGCAGGAACTGACCGGAAAAGTGCTGCAGCGCCTTGCACGCACCGGCTTTATTCGCTCGGTCCAGGGAGTAAAAGGGGGGTATTTACTGGATCGGCCCATCGACCAGATGAGCCTGAACGGGGTTGTGAGCGCCATTGAAGGTCCCATGAGAATTGTGAATTGTGTGGAGCATGATGAGAACGAACTTTGTTCGCAGTCGAATCATTGCAATATCAAGAGCCCGATGAAGATTATTCAAAGAGAGCTACACAACTTTTTTAGCCAAATAACGGTGAAGGATTTACAGCAGCAAATGGCGGGTGGTCATATGCAGAACAAGATGGCGACACGGTAAGTTCAGCGTGGCAGCGGAATAATGAAAATAATTCAATTGGGCGAAAATTAATCGACCACATGGAGATGGCGGAAAAGATGGCAAATTGGGTAAAGGTTGATGAGGAAAATGAATTTACAGATGAAGTTCGTGTTTACGTTTATGATGGGAACCCGATAGCGGTATTCCGGTTAGAAGATGGGTTCTATGCAATTGATGACACATGTTCCCATGCAGAATCATCTTTATCGGAGGGAGAAATAGATGAGGACATTATCGAATGCCCGTTGCACGGCGCACAATTCGACATCAGAACCGGCCGGAACCTTAGTTTGCCGGCGGTTGTTCCGGTGCGTTCCTATCCGGTAAAGGTGGAAAACGGAAGTATTTATCTGCAGGTTGAAGCTTAATTTTTGAGGAATAACATGCAAGATGCATTGCTTGAAACAGAAGTAAAAAAGAGTTCAAAACGGACAGAGCTTGATATACAGAGAATCAGGAAAGATTTTCCCATTTTGGAAGAGGTATTTGCCGCTGAAAAGGGACCGGGAAAACCACTGGTTTATTTTGACAACGCGGCAACTACCCAGAAACCCCGCCAGGTGATGGATGCCCTGACAAATTATTACGAGCACCAGAATGCCAATGTGCACCGTGCTATTCATAAATTGGGAGAACGTGCAACATTTGCTTATGAAAACAGCCGGAAGAAGATTGCGCAATTTCTCAACGCGCCCAGCGCGCACGAAATTGTGTTTACGCGGGGAACAACCGAAGCAATCAACCTGGTCGCTGCAGGTTGGGGCAGAAAATATATTCAGGCGGGTGACGAAATCCTGTTGAGCGAAATGGAGCATCACAGCAACCTGGTTCCCTGGCAAATATTGGCAAAGGAAAAAGGTGCCCGGCTGCGCTTTATCCCTTTCACCGGGGACGGCACGCTGGATTTTTCAAGCATTGATGAATTGTTGAATGAAAAAACGCGGCTGGTTTCCATCGTTCACATGTCTAATGTGTTTGGCACTATCAACCAGGTGCGCGGCCTGATCCAGAAAGCACACCGGCGCGGAATTCCCGTGTTGCTGGACGGTGCGCAGAGTGTGCCACACCTGCCGATGAATGTTCAGGAACTGGATTGCGATTTCCTGGCGTTTTCCGGACACAAAATGTGCGGACCCACCGGAATTGGCGGTCTGTATGGCAAAGCGGAGCTGCTGGAAGCAATGGATCCCTACCAGGGCGGAGGAGAAATGATCAGCTCAGTGTGGCTGGATCGTGCTACCTGGAATGAAATCCCACATAAATTTGAAGCGGGAACGCCGGATATCTCCGGTGCGATTGGATTGGCCGCCGCGGTGGAATATCTGTCTGCTATTGGGATGGAGAATATTACGCACTACGAGCAGAAGATTACTACTTATGCGCTTTCCAAAATGCGTGAAGTGGAGGGCGTGCGAATTTTTGGCGAAGCGCCGGAAAGGGGAGGGGTAATCTCCTTTTACCTCGGGAACATCCACCCGCACGACATGGCACAATTTCTGGATAACGACGGAATTGCGGTCAGGGCCGGACACCATTGTGCCCAGCCGGTGATGCGCAAACTGGGTGTGCCGGCGACGACCCGGGCGAGTTTCTACTTTTATAACACTTATGAAGAAGTAGACAGGTTTGTAGAAAGCCTTTATAAAGCGAAGGAGTTTTTTGGCGATGGAATTTGAAGATCTTTACCAGGAAATAATTCTGGATCATTATAAACACCCGCACAATTTTGGGGAAGGAAAGCCGGAGTGTTATTCCGTTGAGCGCGACAACCCGGTGTGCGGCGATCATATCAAATTGATGCTGGAAGTTGATGAACATGGGAAAATCACCGACGTAAAATTCAGCGGTGGCGGCTGCGCCATCAGCATGGCCTCGGCATCGATGATGACCGACGAGATAAAAGGGAAAACGCTGACTGAGGCGAAAAAGATAATTGCCGATGTGCTGGAAATTATGCGCGGCGAAAAAGAAGCCGACGTACTGGACGAGCACGGCGACCTGATGGCGCTGAAAGGGGTACAGAAATTCCCGGTGCGGATCAAGTGTGCAACTTTGTCCTGGCATGCGGTTAAAGATGCCATCACGCACTACCAGCAAGAAAAATAGCTCTTTTTTCACTCAATAATGTAAAATCCCGGCTCCTTGTGGATGCCGGGATTTTTGATTGTTGCAACTATTATGTTATTCCATCGACTATTCCAAATTCTTGTTCAGTAACCTTTTAGTATCCCCTCTTCGAAGGGGGGGATGTCGCCAATATCCATGTCCGATCAAGCTTCATCCGGCCACTGGAACGAGCGTTTGTAACCCTGAAAGTTTTCAGATTGTCAAAATTTCGTGTGACTATCCTTTATGACTGGAATTGACAAGAGCGATGAACTGAGTAGTTAATACTTTTTGGAAATTAATTTCCATTCAACAAGAATATTCCATGTTGCGCTGCGGAAGAGGACCATTGCGTATCATTCATAGCCTTTTATGCTGAATCAGATTTTCGTTTGTGTCTGATTTTGGGTTATCCAGTCCAATGCTGCGAATAAAATAACGAAAAGCGCCACGCCGGAAAGACTGGTTACTTGCAAGGTAAAAAAAGACATGACCGCGTATCCGATGCCGCTCAAGGCAAATCCCCAGAATAAAGGATAACTCTCACCTGCGGGGCGCTGCAGCGCCTTTTTTATTCGGAAGAAGAAAAGCGTGTAAAGAAAAATCATCAGCGCAAATCCCACGATCCCCTGGTTCATCAGCGCTTCCAGATAGTCCGATTCCCAACTGCGAAACGGGCTGTCGACAAGGAGCACCCGGCTTCTCAGCCCGTTACCCAGTACCAATTTTTCCCATTTTCCGGCGTTAAAATTGTTTCTTTCAATGCGAATCGCATCACTGATGATTTCGGATCGTCCGCTGGTCATATCGGCTTTGCTGCTATCCTCCTGCGAGATGGCCGAAACGGGATTAATTCGGGAACTGCCTGATGTAAACATCATCACAATAAGCAGGATTGTTAGCAGCACCGGCACCGCAACAGGGATCACGTCCTGCTTGTTCAGTCTGAATTTCAGGCGGTAAATAAAAAAAAGAGAGCCAAATCCGATGCTGACAATCACTGCCAAAAAAGCGCTTCGGGTGTAAGTAAACCATAACGCTGCAAATTGTAAAACCAGCGCAATGCCCAAAAATATTTGATTCGCGGAGCGGGAAAGCATCAAGCCGGCAGAGATGGGAATGGCAAACGCCAGCAGACTCGCCAAGGTGTAGTAGCCGCCATAAAATCCGTATGTGCGGGCAACAATTCCCTGCGCAGCATGAAAAAGTCCGGCGGCTGAAGCAAGAAATGCCCCCATGGTAATGATCAGCGCCAGGTGTTTCAATTCGCGCCGTTCCCGGGTTCGGAAATAAAATGAGACGCCGATGAGCGTTAACAATATGAGGTGGCGCATGAGAACGGGCAGGGATCTCCGAGATTCAGGAGAAATCAAAATAGCGATCGCCCCTGAAATAAAAAATAGTAAGAGAATGGTATCCACGAGTTCAATTCTTCTTTGCCGCAATTTGACGAAGACAATCCGGGCAGTCGGGATTAGCAGCATGACGCCACCGATCTGGAGAATTGCCAGCGAAAAAAAGGCGCCGAGCACGAGGAGGGAAATTCCGGCCCCGAGAAGGATTTCAAATGACCTGTTTTCCACCGCGATTACCTCCACTTGTTTCCGAATTCAAGGTTCTAAAGATAAAAGAAAGCGAAAATCAAATATAGATTGAGATCGACCCGGAATAAACGGTTTTTCGAAATATGTGCGAGGAAATATGCATCCGGAAAGTCGGGAAGTCGCTGGCTATGGGAGCTGTCAATGAGGCGAAGTTGCACTTATCAGAAGCTCAGGAATGATTTGCCAGGTGACTTCGACGCAGCAGTTGCCGTAAAGGGCCTGCTAATTATTTAGATGTAGTTTTGCACCCAAATTCTCTTTATGTTTGAAAAAGCGTTCCGAAGGCATGAACAGGAATGTATTCTTGCACTCCGGTCGTTTGAATAGTTTTCTTACCGATGGAGGCACTAATGAAATTTATCTCTTTGACTATGAAATCCTTGTTCCTTAGGCATCTCGCAAATCAGATAAACCGTTTTAATTCTGCACTCATGGTGGCTGTATGTGTCCTGTTTTTAGCCGGCGGAATTTATGCTTCCGACAAGATGCTGATCGTGATTATTGACGGCGCTCGCTACAGCGAAACCTTCGGAGATGCCAGCCATACCTACGTGCCGGTGATGTGGAACCTGTCGCAGCAGGGAACCCGCATTAACACCTTCTACAACGATTCGCTTACCTGGACTGCCCGGGCCATTCCGGCCTTGTGGTGCGGCACCTGGACCGGCGTGGTGGATACCGTCTATAACGGGAACTCCACGCAGTATTCCACAAGACCGAGCATTTTCGAATATTACCGCAAGCAGAAAAATATGCCGGAAAATCAGTGTTTTTACGTTCTGAAGTATCTTACAAGTTTGTGGCTTCCCAGTTTCGATTCGCAGTATGGGCCGAACTACTGGCCGCGCTACCACAGCCAGGGAGGCAATGATTCACAGGTGGCGACGCAGGCGCAGTGGGTGATGAATACGTATCATCCCAAATTTCTGTGGGTGTATTTAGCCGATGTGGACGGCGCCGGGCACAGCGGCAATTGGGACGACTACACCCGGGCTATTCAAACTGCCGACAGCATTGTGGGCGTACTGTGGAACCAGGTGCAGGCCGATCCGTTTTACCGGAACAGCACTAACATGTTTGTGACCAACGATCACGGTCGTCACGATGACCAGCATGGCGGATTCAGCGGGCATGGCGACGGCTGTCCGGGTTGCCGGCATATCATGTTCCTGGCCATGGGCCCGGATATCAAGCAGAATTATGCATCCGCTCAGGCACGACGGATTCCGGACATGACAGTGACAGCGTGTAATTTATTGGGAGTTGATCCGGAGCGGGCGACCGGCGAAGTCATGCAGGAAATCCTGCAGCCGACTGCGCTTCCTCCGGAAGGTGAGGTAGCTGTTTCGGCGGAGTTTACGTTGCAGCCGAATTTCCCAAATCCGTTCAATGCGGTCACCAAAATCCGTTATTCGCTGCGGAATCCAGGGAATGTCACGGTTGAAATATTCAATGCCGCTGGTCAGAAGGTACAGTCGCTTTTTTCCGGCTGGCAGAACGCCGGCTCCCACAGTCTTTCCTGGAATGCCGGCGCGCTGCCTTCCGGTATATATTTTTATCACGTTTCCACGGGCGAAATGACATTGAGCAGCAAGGCGCTGCTTTTAAAATAAACGTTTTGTCAGATTGACCGCTTGCTTTATATTCATTCGAACAAAAGAGGTACTTTTGCTTGTTTAGATGGATAGCATCTTGCCCCGGCTTCAGGGATGATTCTTCCGGCTTCTCGTGCCTTGCCGATCATTTATCGAATTTTCTTCAGGTATCTGAATTAGCCTTACTAATCTCAAATGACAATAATTTGGATTAGTGAGATGACGGCTGGTAACATGCAATAGAATTTGGAGGCAAGATTTACTGCAGTATTTCGGGCAGTTGTACCTAAGATGCATGACCAGAGAATTACAGGAGGAAAAGAATGAAATTGTTTTTACAGGCTGCACTTATCGTGTTGTTATTACTCCCGCTCAGCGGATATGGCGTCGATTTCCAACCGAAAGTAAAATCCCGGTTATTTTCCGAGGGGAAAATGAACAGCATCGTTCATGAATACCAGGACGCGCAGAAACGCGGATTGGATGCTCCTGCCGGAACCCCGCTTGACCTGTCTAAGATTACGCAAGGCAAATCCACCTCCATGATAAATGGACTCATTATTCTGGTTGATTTTTCGGACAACGTAGCGGATACTGTAAATCATGGGGAGGCGGCGTTCAACGAATTGCTGTTTTCCACCGGTACTTACGCCACAGGAAGCATGAACGATTATTACCTGGAAAATTCAAATCAAAAAGTGGGGATTACCGGTGTCATCACCGTGTGGCTGCGTATGCCGCAGTTGTATTCCTACTACACTAACGGCCAGGCAGGTTTCGGCAATTATCCTCAAAATGCCCAGAAACTCACTGAGGATGCCGTTGAAGCAGCCGATTCACTGGTGGATTTTTCGCAGTTCGATAATGATGGCGACGGTTATGTGGACGCGCTGTTTGTCGTCCATGCCGGTCCGGGTCGTGAAACGACCGGCTCTAACAACGATATTCATTCCCATGCCTGGTCCATTTCTCCCCAGCGGCGGGACGGCGTGTGGATTCAGCGTTACTCGATGGAGCCGGAAACGCAGGGCAACCACCTGACCACTATGGGGGTGTTTGCTCACGAGTTCGGCCACGTGCTGGGTCTTCCCGATCTTTACGATACGGATTACTCCTCCTCGGGCGTTGGGTACTGGTCGGTGATGTCGGGCGGCTCATGGGGAGGCCCTCCCGGGTTGGGCGGTGCGACTCCTGTTCACTTCGATGTCTGGTGCAAATCACGACTGGGCTGGGCGAAACCAATTCGTCTTACCTCAGACAGTGCAAATGTTTTTGTGCCTCCCATCGAAGGCGATTCGACTGCCTACCGCTTGTGGACCAACGGGGATGTGAGTTCGCAATATTTTCTTGCGGAATATCGAAAACGGACCGGGTTCGATACCTATGTGCCGGGCGAGGGGCTGCTGCTCTGGCATGTCGATGAGAATGCGCCGAACAATACAAACGATTGGCATCGCAAAGTGGACCTGGAGCAGGCTGACGGCTATTTCCAGTTGAACAGCGGCGGCAACTCCGGCGATCAGGGCGATCCCTTTCCGGGGAACACAAACAATACCTCTTTTAATGGGCTCACCACTCCCAACAGCCACGACTACGACGACCAGGAAACGCTGGTAGCGGCGATGAACATTTCCGATCCCGGAAACGGTGCCTATGCCGATTTCTATGTGACCTATCCCATTCCGCTGCTTGATTTTGGCGGAATCACAGTAAACGATTCGTTGGGGGACAATGGAAGCGATCTGGACCCGGGCGAACATGTGTGGCTTACACTGGAACTGGAAAATATTGGGGTGGACGCCCACGATGTGTCGATTTCACTGTCCTGCGCTCAGCCGTATGTTACTCTAATCGACTCGCAGAAGACCGTTTCAGTTGTCTCTTCCGGCGGAATTATCCTGAAAAATGCTTTTGAAATTGAGGTAAGTTCAACCGCCTCCGATCCTTCCTATGCCCGTTTTACAGTTGAGATGCATAATAACGATTTCAATAAAACAACAGCTTATGTGATGACTATTGGCGATTACCCCGGATTCTATTCCGATATGGAATCCGACGACTGGGTGTGGTCGCATTACCCGGTAACTTCCGGCTACGGCGACCAGTGGACAGTTTCATCGGCTCGCAATTTTACCAGTGGCGGACATCAGTCCTATAAATTGGGTCAGGCAGGCAGCAGCGGCACGTATGCTTCAAGTCTGTATGCTGCCCTTGAAAGCCCCTGGATCGAACTTACCGGCGACATGACGCTGGAATTTGCGACTTGGTACGATATGGAGGCCAGCACCACCCCCGGAATGGCTTATGACGGCGGGTTGGTTGAAATTACCTATGATGGTGTGAACTACTGGCAATTAACACCTGTCGAGGGCTATACACACCAGA
The DNA here is from genome assembly GCA_964624795.1 of uncultured Calditrichaceae bacterium. GTDB lineage: Bacteria > Calditrichota > Calditrichia > RBG-13-44-9 > RBG-13-44-9 > CAZUZS01. Next base: position 2,742 of record CAZUZS010000052.1, on the reverse strand, counting down.
TCATCAGCAATCCGGCGAGTCCCTTCCAGGCGGGAACACTGGTTTTCTCCGGCGCTTCCCAGGAATGGCAGGTCTATCATGTGAATTTGACCAATACCAGTGGGCAGGCCAAAATACGCTTTGTTTTTGGCAGCGATGCCGCCAGCGAAGGGGAGGGGTGGTATATTGATGATGTGTTGCTGTCGCCGGCTACTGTGGTCAACGGCGAAGAGAATGCGCCGCTGGCAAGCGGTTTTGGAATCGCCGGAAATTATCCCAATCCATTCAATCCTTCGACTACCATTCAATTCCAGACAGCAAAAGCCGGCCCGGCGCAACTTGACATCTACAATATAACCGGGCAAAAAGTACGGACACTGCTGGATGAAAATATTCCGGCCGGCGCTGCGGAAGTCAGATGGGATGGGCGCAGCGACACCGGGCGAATGGCCGGCTCCGGTATGTATTTCGTGGTTTTGAAAGCCGGCACCCAGCGGTCGGTAAGAAAAATTATGCTGGTTAAATGATAAACTGATGAATCGAACAATAAATGGGGCTGTCTCATCGCAGGGGCAGCCCTTTTTTTAATCACATATAGGATGATTCTATATTCCAGATAATTTCGACCCTTCTTTCTAAACAGTCAAATATATTTGCAGGTTGCTTGCAGTACTAAAGAGTTGCAGGGAAAGAAGCATCGATGATAATATTTTGACAGGGTATTCGAGAAAATCCCGGCCATTTTCGTTTTCGCCCCATTCATACTTGACAAAATCAGTTTGTAAGGTTATATTTCAAATACTGAGAGAAAAAGATCACATTGTTTTAAGCAGTGTTGCGGCGATGGCATAATGTAAAGAAATGGCTTTTGTGCTGAACAATCTTCTGCCTGAATTTAAAATCTCTATTGAGCCGATTTTTTTATCTCTTTAGGTGCGTTGGCAAAAGAATAACAAATCAATGGAAAAACAGGGTCGTGTTTTAATACCATGATGGTTAGAGATCAGTTTATCTTTTAGCTGATAGATATAGATTGGCCGCTATTCAGACAAAACGAATGCAAAGGATCATTTCAATAAAAGATCGGACGGCTCCGACTCACATCTATTACAATTTGTATTTGGCATGATGTTTTGTATGATACAAACTTTACAAAGGAACCATAAATATGAAACCAAAACAATTTATAGCAGCTTTAATTGCATTTAATCTGATATGGTTATCCTGCGAAAAGGATCTGACTCCGATTTCGAGGGAAGTTCCTGCAACACCAGTCATCACTGGCAAGGTCGTGGAAAAGCACCGGAAATCGCCTGTTAGCGGAGCGGTGGTCATCTTGGTCCGGAACCAGGTTTCGGATACCACTGACAGCCAGGGCGTTTACCGTTTTGAAAATATTGAAACCGGCAGCGATACTATCATAATTCGGGCAGCCCATTTTCATCCGGATTCACAGGCGGTTCAAATTTCTTACGGACTGCAGGAGAGAGATTTTCTGCTGAACCTGCTGGCGCAATATAAACCGTACGATCTGATCGTTGAGAACAGCCCGTATATTTTTACGGATACATACACTGTTGATCGCGGCGATACCCTCTCGGTTGAACCGGGGGTAACCCTTGCCTTTTACACCGCCAAACAATTAATTGTCAAGGGCACATTTTTAGCGGTGGGGACGGAGGATGATTCCATCAAATTTACAGCGGAGCCTGACCCTAATTTTATTGGTTATAAATATCTATGGCGTGGAGTGTATTTTGATTCCTGTTCCAGTGAAACCCGTCTGGAATACTGCACATTTGAAAAATATGCCGGATTTTATATTTATCCCCCCGATCCTGATTATGACCATGCGATTCTATGTGATAATTCCTCGCCGGCTTTCCGGCATTGTGTCTTTCCACCTCATTCTTATAGTTTGGAAACAGGTGCAACTATTTTAGAGTGTTTGAATAATTCATCACCTGTAATAGAATATTGCATCTTTGAATCACCAAATACATTCACGATTTGTATCGGGTGCGCAGTACCACACGATTTTATAAATGAGAGCCAGTCAAATCCTGAAATTACCAATAATGATTTCTATGTTGGTATAGATAGCTGGGCAGTTACAGGTGCTGGATTTTTAAATGGAAATTACATAGCGGTTGAGACACAATCGGGCATGGATTCAGTTAACATCTCGCTGGGAAATCCCGTTGATGAGATTGGAGATGGTATTTTTACCACAACCAACGGAAGCTGCGTGAACGTGGATGGCATCACCAATCCACGAAGGAGCCCGAATATGCCATAGGCTTGAATATCAAAAAAAATTTATTAAAGAATATCTATGAAGCAACGACAATTTATTCGGATTTTCTGTTTATTCGGTTTATTGATGATATCTTGCGAAAAGGATATGTCTCCCCTTGAGAGCGCTTCACCTCCCGTCTCACCGGTGCAGCAGCCAACCTACAGCAATCATATATCAGGGCGGGTAGTTCTGGAAAACCAGAACGAGCATAGCAACTGCCTGGTTTATATAGACAGCCTTAATATAGGCACTGGCACCGACTCCAGCGGATTTTACAGTTTCCAGTTTTTGGAAAAAGATAGCGCCTGCACCGGAATTTTTAAAGTTTACTATTTTTTGTACGATTACGACTTAGATTCGGCACAGATCAGGCTGGTAAAAGGAAAGGTTCAGCTCGATACCTGCGATGTGGACAGCACCGGGACTTTACCCACAAAGCAGATGAACCAGATATTGCTCATCGA